>CAILVF010000065.1 GCA_903837605.1 uncultured Bacteroidales bacterium
ATGGGCAAGTTGAGCTGCAAACCTTGCTTTTTTTTCTTTTTTCTTTAAAAAGGGAATTTAACGAAGGAAGGACCTTGCATTCTTATTTGCCGATTTCTGACATTCTTATTTGCCGAAATCGTGCATTCTTAATTGCCGAAATCGTGCATTGTTATTTGCCGTTCACACTTCGGCAATAGCAATATCATTTTTCAGTGGATTCTTCCAATCAATCAGGTAAACCGTCTCCTTGTTCTGTCCTGCTTCTTCTTTTACAGGCACACCATATCTCAGAAGGGAATACACCGCTTTGTTGGCTTGATAAAGGTCATCGGTGGTGTTAATGGCGATCGCTTTCTTGAAATCTGCAATTGCTTTGGATATAAGGATTTTACTGTAGGCTTGACCATCAAGGTACTCGAGCAAATCCCTTTCACGTAAATTGCTGTTGTTCTCTTCCTCTTCAAGATTGCCAATGTAGCGGTAGTCCAACTGTTTTTGAAACAACTGTACGACACGGTTTTGAGTTTCCCGTTCGATTTGATCTACTGAACTCATGGGTTAACTAATTGGAATATATTTTTGCTATTATTTTGAAAAGGAGTTCCTGGCGCTCATTAATGGCATCCCTCGTCAGTAATCCCTCATCATCAGGCTCATAACTTTTAAATTGATGTTTTATATCATCCTCACAATTGTTCAAGGATGCCTGATTAACAGAATTTGTAAGAATTCGATTCCATATAAACCCGCTTTGTTGATAAGATTTCAACTTCCTTTTGTAAACCCAGTTGCTGGTCCTGAGATTTTCATTCCCTTTCATCAATATAACAGCACCCAGTTTATTTCTTTCATCGATAAATAACTTTTCATCAAACTCACCATTGGCATCAACGAATTGCTCCATTATTTTTTCATTGTTTGAATACATGTGTTCAATATGAAAGCCATGAGTTGGACGATTACTACTGTGGGTAATAAAGTGTAAAGTCTCTTGTTTGGCAAATGACTGTTCGTTTAAAATCTCCGCCAAATACCAGTCTACTCTTGCAAGTACGTATTTAGAGAAGCGACCATCAACCTTGACTTTTTCAAAATATTTGTATTGAAAGATTTCATTGAAAGTTGAAATTGGAAAACCATGTTCATTGAAATACGGTACAGTTATTCGATCAAAGGCATCATTGATTTCAGCAATTGGTTTATTCCGAATTGCTTTACTCAAGTCATAAAATAATTTCTGACGGTCATTATTATCACCTGCATGAATTAGACTGGATACGGTAACAAATTGATCAAACTTTTTGGCTACTAAATTTATTTTCAGGTCATGTTCGGGGTCGTTTAATGTCAAAGCCGATAAAATTAATAGGAATTGTTGCCCTTGTTCATTGGCATAGTTTGAAGCGATATAAATATTGGTACCATTTTTTTCGTGTGCTGAAATTTCCAAGTATAGTTTGTAGAAATAAATAAAATCGTTTTTAATAAATTTTTCAATTTTTGACGGATTGGACCTGTCTAAGTCTTTTATGATCTTTTCATTGGATAGGAGATTACGATGATACTTATTAGCAAACTGTTGGTACTGAAAAGCATTATCAGCATATTTTGCTCGAAAATATGTTCTGAAAAAATCATCTACCTTTTTATAATTCTCATCAATTCGGAAAAACGTTGTTAATCCTTCATTCCAAATGGAATTGCAGACTTCTTTAACATCTGTTTCTAACACCCCAAGTAACATCCCTTTCAAAACCTCATGTGGTTCTAACTCTTTTCCCCGATCGTTTGCCGTTTCAAATATCATGGCAACATCCTCTTTGTTTTTTATTACTTGTTCAATAATAAGTACTTTTTGTAAGAGGTTATATACATAGTAGTTGTATTTATCGACAAGAAAGTCCTCGTTCTTGTCAAACAAGTATGAATCAAAATATTTACCAATTAGCAGGTAATTATCCTTCAAATTAAGTTGAGTAATATTGAGTATATCAAACTCGGTAATTGGTTCTTCCTCAAATATTTTTCGAATGATTGTATTCCTGTCTGGATTCGAGATTTTAAAGTGCTTAACACTTGCCATATCTTCTTCATAGATCTTTTCACCAATAAATTTCTTTACATTCAAGACCGCACTTCCTTTGTCAATCCCAATATGGTATAGTTTTATTAGTAATAATAAGATTGTTGTTAGCCGTTGCTGACCATCAACAATATAGATGTTACCACTTTGCTCATTGAGCATTATTGTATTTAAAAAGTAAGGTTTAAAGTTTTCTTCAACATCCTTCAGAATTTTGGTCAACTCAGAAGATGTGTTCTTTTTATTGAATTTGAGGTTATTCTCGAATCTCAATTCAATGTCAATTAACAATTGGGTGACGATTTTATATTCCTTTTCGTCACTCCACCTGTAATCTCTTTGATAAACATCTAAACTGTAGGGCTTTGGTTTACCGAAAATATAGTTGATATCTCTTTCTTCAACTTCGATGAGTCTTGCCATAGTATAATTTATTTTAGGTTATATATTTGAAATACTATCAGTTGTAAAACTAATTGTTAATTATTTTGTCACGAGGGATGCTAATAGTCATCTTTAGGTACATAGCGGCAGGAATAACATTGGCATATTCAGTGCTTATACCAATCTTATTTTCCCAGTTAAAAGGTTTTGCATCATACCCAGTTTGATGTTTCTATATTTCTCCAATTTGGCTTCCAAGGCGGCTATTTCGGCATCCATATCCGAAAGGATGGTAGCGATACGGGTTTGTTCTTCAATCGGAGGAAATGGAATTTCAAACGAGTTTAAACTTTTATTTGTGATTTGATTTATCGTTGCACCTAAGTGCTCATCAATCTGTCTTTTAATAATATCTGATTGAAATAGAATAAACACAAACTCATTAAATGACGATCTGTAAACTGACATAAACGCACCAAATGTTTCACCAACGGCTTCGCCCTTTATCAGAGCACATTTGCCGATTAGATTTCGACTTCCATTTCTGACACAGATTAGAATATCATTTTTTCTGATGATCAATTTTTCAGAAATTGGGCTGTCAACATAGACATTATCATCAAATTTTAGACTACCTCCCTGCACATTTGAAGAACGTAAAACCAATGTGCCACTTTCTTTTACATTCGCAGGCGTGTAAGTTAATCCGATGATACATTCTCCGATATCTCCCAATTTCTTAACTCCCCAGCCTTCTTTGGGTTGCAGTAGTTTTTGCATAACCCCTTGCTTGAGGTTGCGTTTTTTATCAATTAGTTTTTTTAAACTGCTTATCAGAGCATCTGTATCGGAAAGCGTATTGGCAATAAAAGATTGTTCTTCTATTGTAGGAGGAACAACAATGGGCAATTTTCTTGCTGTACCTCCTGTATAACTTTGCTGTTTTGTTCCTTGGCAATATTTGAATGCTAATTCATTTCCGTATTTTACATAATAATGAAACAAATATGGAGTAGTGAGAACATTTTTCTTTGGATACAAAGCCATACATGACTGATTTGTGGTGGCTTCAATGCCTGTAATCGCACAACTGCCTCTTGTTCCTGCGGCTTCTAAACCAGTGATAGCGAAAAGGAATGTTCCTTTTGGAATCATCTTTAAATTTGCAGCCTTGACCCCTTCTATTGTGATCTTTTCAATGGTATCTGTGATCACATTGTAATTAAGTTCACCACTTGTTATCCAAGGGATATTGCCTTTATAATAATCGGAAACGGCTCTGTAAGGAGTTTGACCACTCGAAAACCCATCCATTACTTCACCAAATTCTTTCACTTCCCAATCTTCAGGAATAATACCAACCTCAGTCTTTTTGTATTCTTGTCTCAGTTCCATACAAACCCCATCTTTTCAAGGTGAGCATTGACTTTGAGTTCCAGGGCTGCCACTTCAGCGGTCTGTTTTGGCATTGTTGTTTCGTATCGTTCTGCCAATTCTTTAATGCGTAGTGTAAGTCGTTGGCTGATGCGTTCCATTTCGGTTTTCACACTTCGTTCAATGGTTGCCATCCATTTGTCATCCACCACTAGTTGCTTAATTTCATCTTCGGTCAATGTTTTGTAGCGGGTAATTACTTTGATATCAAGTTTCGCAGATGCATCCTTGATTTTTTTATTGAGGTCGGATTGGCTGTCCACTAATTTCTTGTAGGTTTCATAAACGGCAATTTTCTCTTTCAACGTTGTATAATCCTCGCTGCTTTTATTAAGTTTCCGTAATTGAGCAACCTCGATTTTCAATTGCAGATTAACATTGGCTTTGTTCACCTTATCCATGTCAGCGAAATACCCATCATCACCACCGTGTTCTTCTTCCAATTCGGTAATTTGTGCAGCAAGAGCGTCTTTATTGGCTTCCAACTGTTCAATGGCTTTTTTCTCAGGAAGAAAAAATCGGTCAATCACCAGGGCTTTCGGCAAAAGGTCGCAATCCCAGACAGTAGCCGATTTGGTTTGTTTGACAATGCTGAGTTCTGCTTTCCACCCATCAACGGCTATCAGATAGCAATCATCCTGCATCGTTTCGTTCCAGTAATTCATCAAATGCTGAAACACATCGTATTTGTCCATAAGGGCTTTGTCGGTGTATGTCTTCAGTACATCTTCCGAAACTTTAAAGATGGTTTGTTTTGGTTTTATACCAACCTGAAGGTCTTTGAGTAGTTTGGTGTTTCTGATTTTCCATTCTGAAAACAAATCATCCATCTCCTTGCTGAAACTAACAAATTCAGGATGGCTGAAGATGGTTTGTTTAATGCTGTCCTTACTGATTTTCAACTGACTGTAGTTTTTCCTCTTGCTCGAAGTAAACAGTTCAAACTTCAGAGACTGATATACTTTCCAATATTCATTCAAGGCTTCAATATCAGCGTTTGGAATATCGCCCAGCAAGTGTGCTTCAATATCTTGGATATCTTCTGTTTCCTGGCTGTCGATATACCTTGGAATGTTCAGGTTGAAATCGTTTTTAGTGTCGCTTATCTCTTCTATGCTGACCAAACGGCTGAATCGGGGAACTTCAATTTGTTTGTTAAAGACATCGACTATTTTGTGAATGTCCTGTTCCCTCAGACGGTTTTTGTTTCCGTCCTTGGTATATCCTTTTCCTGCATCCATCATGAAAATATGCTTCCTATCGTCAGCACCTTCTTTGTCAATCACAATGATGCAGGCTGGAATACCAGTACCATAGAATAGGTTTGCGGGTAACCCAATAATACCTTTGATGTAGCCACGTTCAATGATGCTTTTGCGGATATCGGCTTCGGCATTACCACGGAACAGAACTCCATGAGGCAGGATGCAGGCACCTTTACCATAACTTTTCAAAGATTTGATGATGTGAAGCAAAAAAGCGTAATCACCATTTTTATCTGGTGGAACCAGATAAGATGCTTTACCTGTCTTTCTGCTTTCTTCTTCATTCTGTTCAAAGCGTTGGTATAGGTCATCGTTCGGATTAAAGCCATTCGTCCAGTTCTTTGATGAGAAAGGAGGATTAGCAACCACAAAGTCAAACGTCTTTAAGTAGCCGTTGGTATCCGTAAAAAATGGATCAGATAAGGTGCTTTGTCCCCTGTGTATTTCAGCAGCAGCCTGTCCGTGAAGAATCATGTTCATACGAGCCAAGGCGGCAGTTGCGACATCCTTCTCCTGACCGTAGATGGAGCCTTTGCCATCGGCTTCGTCAACTGCCTTCAACAACAAGGATCCTGAACCACATGTGGGATCATAAAATGTAGTGTTGTTGGTTGCGTTTTTAATCCCCAGCACTTTTGCCAATACTCGGCTTACCTCACTTGGAGTATAGAACTGTCCTTTGCTTTTACCGCTTTCGGTAGCAAAGTGCCGCATCAGGTATTCATATGCATCCCCAAGAATATCATCACCTTCTGCACGATTTTTACTAAAGTCAAGGGCGGGGTTTTCAAAAATGGAGATCAGGTCGGTCAGTTTATCGACCATCTCCTTGCCCTTGCCCAATTTGTCATCATCATTGAAATCGGCAACATCAATCACTCCAACAAGGTTGTTTGCCTTAGCCAACTCACCAATTATGATGTTAATATGGTTTCCAATATCTTTTTGATGCTTCAAAGCCACCATGTCTTTGAAACTTCCACCCTTTGGTATTTCAATCAAGCCATCTGGGTCGTTGGCATATTTGTCGGAAACGTATTTCACGAATAACAGGACCAACACATAATCCTTGTATTGGCTGGCATCCATTCCGCCTCTTAATGCGTCACAACTCGCCCAGAGAGAGCTATATAGCTCGGATTTCTTTATTCCCATTGGATATTATGTAGTTGTTGTTGCAGTTTATCTTTTTAGTTGATTGGGTATTTCCCAGACTTCTTTACTCGTTGTGGCTTTCAATCAGGTTTTTTTTGTTCACTTCCAGACACTTAGCTATCCTGAACAGAGTATCCAGCGTTGGCTGAAGCTTGTTATTTACATATAATTCCACCGTTCCTTAGGACTTCCCTATTTTCCCTGCCAGCCAAACATGAGTCCATCCCTGCTCCTTCATTCCATTCTCTAGCGAAACATATTGATATCAAAGTCTGCACATATGCATATAGCTGGTATTTTTACTCTTATATTTTCGTTAAAGGTCAGAATTATAAATTAGTTCAAAATCCGTTTAACTCTGTTTTTTAATTCTCCTGTTCGGTTGTCTGCATACTCTTCAATTTCCACACTAATCTTCATTTCATCTTGTAATGAGTGGTTAGTCACCAGATGCGGTGGAATGAATACATTGTCGCCAATAGCATCAGGTTGAAAAAATGCAAATCCTTTTTGTGCATTTAGATTGATTACTTTGCCGGTAATAAGTTCTGCAGTTTGTTCAGATATCGATTCTGCAATTTCATCAACTTTAATCCAGTTTTCAGTCTTAGGATTTGAATCCACATACATTTTAAACCAAGCCAATACGTCCAAAAGTTGAAAGAAAACACTTTTTAGAAGGTAAGGCGTTTTAATTGTTTTTACATGTAAATCAATGCCCGATCTATGAGAACCAGCCTGTGTAACCGATAGAATACTTCTCAAGTAAAAAGCAATTTGTTGTGGAAGATGGGTTTCTTCTAAATGCTGATACCCTTTTTCTGTAAAAAGCGAACCATCAGCACCCTTTCCGGCTAAGAATTTACTGCTTTCATTTAAAGCAACAACGGGTGTTACAAATTCAATCGGCAATAATCTAAACATACTAAATGCTCTAAAAAGGTCTTCAACAATTTTGCGTATAGCGTTGAAATGGCTGTCAATGTTTGATTCATTATTGACTTTCAATAAATTCAACATGTCTTGCCCTGCGAGCTCACCAATGTATTTTTCCGTGCATACATCAAATACTCGTTTGTAGGCATGCCTGATTTGAGTATCTTCCTGCGTTGCCGCTGCTAGCTTGATATCCGCAAATAGACGGTCAATCTCATCATCACTTCCTTTCTTGTATACTTTAGTAAAGGCTTTTTTGAAGGTTTTATCCTCATAAGCTTCAGCCTGTCCGGTAAGCACAAACACTTCAAAATTCTTTTTAAGTTGAAGTAACCTCTCCTTGGCTCTATGTACATTATAGGTGTCTTCCGAACCTTTTACATCATTTTCATTTTCAAAAAACTTTGCGTCTAACAATACACCATCATAGAATGGATAATTACGTTCCAGTTCATCCATACCGCTATTCAACGATTTGAATGGTATCAGATTAACGCCATTTCGTTTTGCCCGACCTTTTGTTCCAGAAAGCTTTTCATGCTCGTCATCAATCCACAAAATGTTGTAAAAAATATCTTCCATAATTAATTAATCAATTTGATTTGGAATTGGAATTTGAACTTCACCGGATAGAATGGGTCCTCATTAAGAGATAATTCCCAATCCGGATTATTGAAATCTATTGCTATCCTGTGAATATCATAACCACCTAATCCACTACCTGCATTTGAGTCAGCCGTGGAATATTTTGCAATAAATTTCTCTCTGTCAAAATTTTCAGGAAAAGGTTTTCCATTGTTTCTGATATCAACAGAAAGTAAATCATCAACCTCTGTTAATTCAATGACTACTTCATTGCCTGCTGCTTTCATGTTAAATGCATATTTATTTGCATTTGTCAAAAGATTATCAAGTAGTGTTTTAAAAAGCGTTCTGTTGGCATAGATACCGCGTTCCTTAAGCTTTTCGCCTTTTAACAACAGCTTCTTGACTTTGAAATTGAAGCCATTATTGGATAGCTCATTGATTATGCTATTAATGTCTGAGAGTGGTATGATTTGTTTTTCATATTCGGTCAACACAAATCCATTTTCACCTTTTTCAAGCACATCTGTGATGAAATTCACATCTCTTTTTATTTCTTTTAGTACAGAAATGATATCAATGTCATAAAACTCAGCAAATGCCTTATTTAATGAATCAAAACCTTCACGCTTAGTATTTAAAAAATGAAGCAAATTATCCGACCAGTCAAGTATGTTTTGTCTGGGTCTTCCAAGCGTGTGTTTTAAAGAAGCAAACTCACTTAATTGCTTTATAGTCTTTCCATGAGCTAAGGCATTTCGTTCTTCCTGAAGACTCTTGATTTTATCAGATAACTCGTAAATTCCCTGAACCTTTGCTCTTTGCTCTTCTATGGTCGGTAATTTGACAACCACTTCCATCAAATCATCTCTGCGAATAAAAGGCATTACAGATGCCCCTAAACGGTATGATTCCAATTGCTCTAGCACATAGTCAGCATGCAATTCATTGATTAAATATGCCTTATCAGCAATTTTCTCATTAACCTTGAAAGACAAAATATCCTGACCTTTGAAAATTGGGTTGCCTTTAAATTCAAAGAGAGTTGGTTTTAATATTCTCCAACGCACTGCGAGGAGCAAGCATGATTCCGAAAGTAGATGAATATCAGGTCTTCTTAATTCAGTTACTTCAACCGTTGAAATATCTAAAGTAAAATCGACCTTGTCGTCTTTTAAATCTTTGATTCGTATCAGTTTTCCAGTATCAGGAAGATTTCCTCTTTGACCCCTCACAAACTCAAGTATATCTCCAAGTTTTACTCCATCAATTTTCTTCTGAAAATATCTTGCAACACTAAGGTTATAATCATATGCTTTGATTTCTTCATTGCTTACAATGCGAATTACATCAGCATCTTCTTTATTGCCATGAATCAAGCTGTTTAAACTGTAATCGTTTAAAACCTTTTCCCTGGGACTTTTAGTTACTACGAACTTCTTTGCATCAACAAACCGGACTTTCCCTGGTGCTTTTTTACTCTTGTTTAAGACCATTATTACTAATGGGATTCCCGTGTTAAAAAGTAAACCTCCCGGTAAAGAAATTATAGTGTCTATTAAATCATAATTTACAAGATATTCTCTTAATCGTTCTTCGTGCATTCCTCTGAACAAGAATCCTTGCGGTAATAAAGCAATTAGTTGTCCATCGGTCTTCAAAGAATTAATTCCTTTTTCGAGTAGAAACTGTTCGATCGTTCTAAATTCGGGTTCAAAGTCTCTATGCTGATGACCAAATCGCATCCCGAAAGGGGGATTAGCTATGATTAGGTCAAATTTTTCAGTTGAGGGGGGCCAATGTAAAATTGAATCATCACAAACATACTT
This sequence comes from uncultured Bacteroidales bacterium, assembly GCA_903837605.1. Classification (GTDB taxonomy): domain Bacteria; phylum Bacteroidota; class Bacteroidia; order Bacteroidales; family FEN-979; genus CAIRDP01. Next base: position 9,654 of record CAILVF010000065.1, read on the forward strand.
GGAAGCCCCTGGTCTCTTGTAGGCCATTATTCGCAAAGCACCTAACGCCCAGGTCTTCTGATTCAATTCTTGTCCAAAATAATCTTGGCCTTGTTCAAGGTATACACCAAAAGAAGCTAACCCTGCAAATGGATTATAGACCTTAGATTTTGGTTTCAGTTCAGGAAGACCACATATAAAACGGGTTAATTCAAGTGGCTGAATAAATTCCCCACCATATCTACCCTGCGATTGTGAAATTCTATATAAGACACTATCAAAAATATCGGGAAAATTCTCTGATAGTACATTTTTGTTAATTCCACTAAGTTCTTGTAATATGTCTGTCAATCCTCGGTCACTCAGACGCAATACTATTGGCTCAAAGGTTTGACCAATTTGAATATACTTGTCTGCCAATTCATTTTCAGAACTTCGAAAGTTGCTGACTAACCGCTCCTTGAGTCTAGGTTTCTCCGAAAGAATATCCGTTGAAATAAGTCCATCCTTGAAAGCAGATAAAAGAAACAAAACCACATGATACTCCTCAGAAGAAATATTTTCACTTCTAATAATATCAAACATTGACCAAATTTTGGTCTTTACTGCTTCTAGCGGCATTATTTCTTCTAACTTAAATTCCTTCATCATAAAACAATTATCTGATTGATGAAGCAAAGGTCTGATTTATCTGTGCAGTACAAGTGCATAGTTCAAATATATTTTTTATAAAGCGTTTTTGAAACAGACCTGAATCTTTCCCTTAATTCTAGTGGTTCAATTATTTCAAGCATGTCCATATAAGAAAAAATCAGAGCAACTAATTCATGATTAATCTGAACATTTAGTTCTATTATCACATCTGTTTTATTTTTGCTTTTGATTTTTTGAGTGCCATGAAGCGGCTTACTTTGTATATAGGGCCACAACTCATTTTTTATTTTGATAATTACTTTTTCAGCTGGTGCATTCTTTAGAATTGTAACACCTACAACATCTTCAAAATATTCCTCGAAATCAATTTGATTGTTTGGGCGATATTTTGATTTAGTTTCTGCTATTGATAGAATTCTGTCAATAGCGAGGTTTGATAATTCGTTAAATTCTTCGTTAAATCCGAATACAAACCACCTATTATTGTATTGCTTCAAATACCAAGGATGAAAAACTACTTCTTTTGCATTTTCTTGTTTGTAGCCCTGATATTTTATTTTTAATACCTTCTGATTGTGAATCGCATTAAATAATTCTTTAAGGTTATTTAATCCTTTCAAAAACGGATTTTGTTCAAATCCTACTATGGCTTGTAAATTACCTTCCAGCTTGAATGTGTCTTCAAGTCTGATTTGCATTTCTTCTATCCATTCAAATTGTGGCAATCCCTTGAATCTAGAGAGTATGGTTAAAGTTTCTTTTAACTGTTCTGCTTCTTCTTGATTAATACCTTGATTTTTGATTGAAAACGATTTGTCTGCGTATCGATAAAACACTCTTTTACCATCCTTTGTGCGTTCAAGTGGAATTGACCAGCCTTGTTCGCTTTCCATGAAAGTAATATCATCAAAAACCTGTCTTCTCTTTACTCCATTTTCAATTCCAGCAAAATCATAGATAGCTTGATTGCAAGCATAAATCAAGTCTTCAATAAAAAACTTTCGCCCAGGATTACTAAAACATCTGTCTAGAGCATGGTATCGTATGGTAGCATGTTTATTTGTTGCCATGCTGTAATATTGAAATCAACGTGTGTTGGCTAAAAACTGCTCTTTTGATTTTGCTAAGGCTTGGCTTCTTATTCATTTTTTTGTACAGTTGTATTTAAGCAACACCGGTAAGGTATGGCCAACAGCCGCAGAAATGGTATTAGGAATGAGTTTATGGACATTGCATTCATTTTTACGACTGTTGGCAAGTCGTCGGCGACATTTCAATTGATGGGGTAGAGTTCCTGGAACTTCGACATAGTATGGTTTTTAGATGTTTAGAACTGTCGATTTGTAAAATTAGGGAATTGTTGGGGATTGACCAAAGATTTACATTAGAAATTGGTTTATATGTTAAAAAATTCACTAATTTGGATGAGAATTAACAATTATGATGTTAGAATATTGATTTTAAGAATACTATATGTTTGAACTGTTTGATCCTGATGATGACCATAGCATAAGGATGGCAACTTTTCAATGGCTGAATAGACAGATTGCCATTCATGGTGAGGAAGTTTTACCCAGGGCATTGCTTGCAAATGGATTCGTTTACCAAAATATCAGGATCCATCTGCTGGGTCCTGCTGGTATTTGGAAGCCAAAATTTATGGAACTTCCATTATCTATTTCCACCACACCGGGGGGCCCTTATGAAGACAGCGACATCCGAAGCGGTTTGTTTGAATATCGTTACCAGGGAGATGATCCCTTGAACTGGTACAACCGGGGTCTTAGAGAGGTGATGAGACGGGGGTTACCATTGATTTATTTCAATAGCGCGATACCGGGAAGATACCATGCTATGTTTCCAGTATATATTATTCACGCTGATCCTGGCCGGCTAACATTTACTGTACAAGTGGATCAGATGGATGTATTGCTAAAGCCTGATCGCGTCGAGGAAAAGGATGAAACTTTCTGGAGGCGAAAATATGCTACTGTAATCGCTCAAACACGCCTGCACCAGCAACAGTTCAGGGATCGGGTGATTTATGCTTATAATAATCAATGTGCCCTTTGCAGATTAAAACATCCCGAGTTGCTTGACGCAGCGCATATCATAGCCGATAAAGACGATATGGGCGATCCGATCGTTCCAAACGGTTTGTCTTTATGTAAAATCCACCACGCAGCTTTTGACAGGCATATTATCGGGATCACTCCGGATTATACGGTTAAAATACGTCAGGATATTCTGGAAGAAATTGATGGGCCAATGCTAAAATATGGGCTACAATCCTTAAATAACGGCCGTTTGCAACTTCCTGGGAAAAGAAAAAATTATCCCGACAAGCAGAGGCTTGAGTTAAGATTCGGGTTGTTCTTGAAAGCAGGGTGAGAACTCTAGATTTTAGGACAAGACAAATCATGATTGTTGAGCCGTGAGCCGACGGCTGATTGACGGCTTGATGACGGCAAGAATCGATTAATAAAACTGTGATCTGGGGTATCTCTATTACGAGGATGGCCAATTAATTGGTATATGTTAACATTCCGTGTGGAAATTTTATAGTTTGTTTTACATTTGCATCAACATGTCCACCCCCCTTCCCATAAGAACAGAGCGCTTAGGGTGGACTTTTATTTTCTCGCCGCTTCCCTATCCAAAGTCAATAAAAAGAAATATTAGGATTATTGGATCTTTGCCGATCTGATGGCAAACAGAGCAGGTTATCCGTCATTGGATCTCAATGAGTTCAGGAAGGAGAATTACGAGGACTATATTAAAGCTCTGAACCTTGGGGATGACAAGGATTACTATGCAATGATAGAAATTATCAGGGCGCTGTTTTCAGTTTCTTGAGCGCTTCCATTTTGATTCGGGCCTGTGCCTTTTTATCCAACCTGATTCCTTCAATTTTCGCTGATGCAATGGCATTGCTGAAAATAGCCTCGAAAGATGGTTTATTAACTGGCCTTGTTTTCATAACACAAATATAATGAAAATACTTGGTATTTTATCATTCGTGATGGATGAATCCTGATCTGACAATCAATCTGTTGCGCAAATTTTCACTTTGATGGATCCCCGCCGCTCCCCCATCCGCAGTCCTAAAAAAAAAGTGATCTAATGAAAAACCTTTCATGCGGATTTCTTCGCCCTGAGGCTGTCGGATAACAGTTTCGCTATTCCTTCCCTTTGTTTCTCGTCGCAATCCTTGAAAACTATGGCGAAACAGGGGTTGTTGAGGTCGCCGGGATAGATCTGCATGAAGGTTGATCCGGCATTTCCCGATTCGTCGATGATGAGCCTGTTGGGCTTGCGGGGATCAATGATGCCGCGGCCTGCGAATGTCCCTGCCGCGCTCCACATCCGGGCCAGGGGGACAATGAAATCGGCGATGATCACGGGGTAATGCTTTCCTTTCAGAAGCCCATCGGCAATGAGTAAAATTCCCTTGCTCTCCCTGAAAAAACTGATGGGCTGCCCGGGCTTCAGGGTTTCAAGGAAACTGTTGTACTGCGGGCTCTTCGTAATCACAGGCAGCCTGAACAGCATCATCAGCCCGGCGGGGTAATGGATGATTTTTTGCTGCTCTTTTTCTTTTGAGGGCGGATGTTGTATCCAGATGTTTCCCTGCCGGCTGGTTTCTTTGCTTAGGAACAGGAATACGGGATCTTTGCTGAAGTCCCTCACGAAGAAATCGTTGGTGAGGGTATGCTTCAGATCGGGGTACCAGCTTGTGCCGCAGAATTCGCCATGAAACTCAGTCTTGAGCTCACAACGGCCATTTCCCCAGCTTACCCGGTGCACCACCGAGCGGTCGCATTCGAGGAGGTAATCGGCGCTGATCACCTCGTTTTCGATCTTCACGCTGCTTTTGTCGAGTACTCCGTACCCCAGGGATGAAGGCAGCTCCCAAGGGTTTTGCCGCCGTGGCGTTCGTTGCTCGGTTGGCATCCACTCAAGGATTCCTGATGCTGTTGCAAAGATACAACCGCGGGAAGGGAAAGTCAAGGGAAGGGTGCTATGGAGTAACCCAATCGAGTCCGATGGAGTAAAAGCTAGGAGTGTCTGTGAGACAATAGACGCTGAAGATCCTTTGTATTGACAACTTTCTTGTAATTCCTTTTCTTAAGTCCGTTATAAAGCACTTTATCCCCAGTCCAAAGAAATGTACTTAGATATTCAGCCAGAGCGATGAAGGGTGTATCGTCAATATCGATTCCCATGGTGAGCTTTTCGGCTTTCAACCATATCTCCAAAGGAATCAATTCCTCTTCAATAAAGCTTACCTTTTTTGAAAGAACAAAGAATGAGTCATTTAACTCCTTGTCAGACAATCCTGAAATTTTCCTTAGCTTCTCCCAATTCCTCTGGATCTCATCCCTTAGATGATTGCCGCCAAAGAAGGTTACTCTGGATCCCGAAAGAAGGATCAGGTTACCCAAAGTGCTTTTCCTGTTAAGTAATGCGCTGAAAAGAATATTGGTATCAATCAATCACAATTCTCATTGACAAATCTTACCCGGTTTGATTTCCACCAACCCTTGTTAACTTCCCTGGCAAGTTTGTCAATATCAGTTTGTGTTGCTTTGGAATCAGCAATAGCTTCTTTATAGGTAAGATAATCAATAAATTCCTTGATGTCCTTGAGCTTTAGTCTTGAGGACAAGCGAATAACTATTTCCGATCCAGATTGTTGAATGGTCATTTGACTGATTCTTGTTGCAAAGATAGTTAATAAAAGAGGTGATTACAATAGTGTCAGCTACCTGAGGGTTACATTTCAATCCTCATGCTACTTAATCCGGAATAATAGGAAAAGTGATACCCTGAAATGAAATATTAGTGTCAAGGAATTTTTGACTGGATAAATCTTCAAGATCGCAAATTGTGATCTTAAAGGTCAGGTCACTTGAGGTCACAATTTGTGACCTTAAATTCAGAAACAGTTGATTCACTTAATTTTAAAGAATTATGACGACGGAATTGCAGCTAAAAATGGAGACCATAAGCGGTTTGATCCATTATATCAGGGGAGAAAAAGTGATACTTGATGTGGATCTGGCAAGGTTGTATGGCGTTGAGGTGAAACGACTAAAAGAAGCAGTCAGAAGAAACATTTTTCGCTTTCCAAAAGATTTTCTTTTTGTTTTAAGTAAGAAAGAGAGTGTCAACTTGAGGTCGCAAATTGCGACCTCAAGTTGGGGAAGATATCGCTATCAGCTATTTGCATTTACCAAACATGGCGTAGCAATGCTTTCTTCGGTTCTTAATTCCGAAAAAGCAATTGAAGTAAATATCGCTATCATGCGGGCCTTCGTCCAGATGAGAAAATTCTTCGAAACGAATAAGGAACTGGCCGAAAAGATCGAAGAACTCGAACGAACGGTCTCTTCTCACGATGAGGATATACTCCTGATCTTTGAAACGATCAAACAACTGATGCATAAAAAAAGTCAGCCCATGGAACCGGTCGGGTTTAAAATTCCCCAGGTTAAACGAAGCTGATCATAAGATACCAATTTGGCACCTTAAGAAGTCCCCCGCTCCCTCATCCGCAGTAAAAAAATGCTAGGCCATGGTCTTTAGGTAAAAAAAATATGGTTTTGGGTATCACTTTTGGCAAGTTGGCGGATTAAGGGGAAATTGAATTAACTTTGCAGAAATGGAAACCTTATTGATGAAGACGATAAAATATGTCGTTTATAAGGAGGGTAAACATTATGTTTCCCAATGTCTCAATGTTGATGTTTCGAGTTTCGGTTCTTCAGCCCAAGAAGCTATTGACAATCTGACCGAGGCACTCGAACTGTACTTTGAGGATGGAGATACCCTAAAATCCTATCAGCCCATAAAAGAAACCCTGTTGGGCGAATCTCACATCCGTGTCTAAGCTTCCGTCATCGAAGCAAATCACCGACATCCTGCTTGCGACAGGAACAACCAGATCCATAATAAGGCAATCAGGATTAGAACCGGAGATATTTAAATTTTGAAACAAAAGACCGGGAGAGGTTGTTGCACTATTACAACAAGCAGACATTGAGCGCATTGAAATTGTGCAAGCACCGCTTGCACAATTAGCCGAAAAAGACAATATCCCTTATCTTCTATCGCAAATCAGCTGGAATCATCAGTAAACATTGATGGTGTCACAAATTGTGACACCTTATCACTCTGATATACAAGGCACTGCGACACTTTACACGGAACTGGTCACAATTTGTTACCGGTTGCCAATCCCTGCTCCCCCATCCACAGTCAATAATAAAGATCCCTATGAAATGGCACTTAACGCTGTTTTCAAGTCTCATTTTCTCGCTTGAATCCAATTCTTCTGCGTTCGTGTATAAACTGCTGCTGAGTTTTATACTCTTCTAATTGTTTCAGGTATTCAAAAATCAACAAGATCTGTTTATCCTGCTCGATATCCTTTGCTTGTATTTCCTCCAAGGTCTTGAGTATCTATGCATGGGATTCAAGTAACCTTCTTATCCTCGTGAATACGCGCATGATCTGGATATTAACCATAATGGCCCGATCGCTTTTCAACACACTTGATAACATTGCGACCCCCAACTCGGTAAATGCGTATGGCCACTTTCTTGTTCCACCCCAACTTGATGTTCCAGATTGGAACATCAAGTTGTCGAATTCCTCTTTTGTCAGTTTGAACATAAAGTCCGCCTGGAAATGTCACGTGCTTTTCTGAAAATTGTTCCACCAATCCGTGATGCATCATGCCAAAAACTGTTTTCCCTTTCAGGGCTGCTTCCGCCATGCGGTCAAGCACCCATTTCATGGTACCCGGCCTGATCGCCCCTGCAGTGTAAATCGTGTCGATTACACTGTCGTACTTACAGCAATCAATTGCGATGAGCCAGAGATTGGGCAAAGGCTCGGACACATAACTCAGGGAGTTCGGATCGGTATACAGCGCATCGCTGTATCTGCAATCATAATAGATCGACCTGAATTGAGCCGGACCGATATTCGCAACCCTGGTCTGTGTAGCACCGTCATATTGATACGAATGCGGGTTGAAAATGTCGTGGTTACCGGTAATAACCCTGACTTTGATCCCTGCCTGGATCAATTGCTCCAGGTATGTGTGAACAGAGTTATGGCAAACCAGTTCACCATCTTTGGTGAGCTCCCCGGGAATAAGGACAAGGTCGGGCTTTGCCTGTAACAATTCCTGAATAGCCTCCTGCATGATTGCATCAATCGCGGCAAGTAGTTTCCCGTCGGTTACAAGATAATCCTGGGCTTTTTACATATTTACCGAAATACATATTTCCGGTTTCTCTTTCTTTTGGTTATTTATCTTATGACAGCTAGCATCCCACTCACTCATCCGCTGTCAATATAATATTGATCCTGAATTGCTGCTGACAGTTAAAAAAACTTAGATATAATTTATTTGATGATAATTTTGTGCCTGGTCGCCGATTGTCCGCAATCATTCTGTAATTTTGAACTGGTCTAAATTAAACTACAAATTCATTAAACCACGAAAATGGATAATTATAAATTGCAAATATCTCCCGGCATTACCATACAGTTAAGAAAGCCGAAAATCAAGGAATCAAGGTATGAACTGGCCATTGGCGAGGAGGTGGTCGGAACCATCGTTCTGCCCAAAATGTTTGGCACCCTGGCTTATGTAAGCTCCGCCAAACAGGAATGGAGCCTTGAACGAAAGGGATTCTGGAAGTCTTCCATCATATTGAGGAAGAAAGGCGAAGAAACGGATTTACTGAAAATCACTGTAGGCAAGATGAGCCGCCGGTTGCTGAGTTTCACCAGTCCGAAAGGTGAAGTCTATGACCTTATGAGGGAGGGCTTCTGGGGTAAATCCTGGATCTGGACAAAGAACAACATGCTCCTCATGAGGCTGCATATGAAGGATGGAATGAAAAGATCAGGGGAAGTCACCATCCTGAACAACGACCCCATGGATGCCATCCTGATGCTGGCCGGTACATATGCATTGATCCTGAAAAACCGGGACGAAGCAGCATCGGCCGTGGCAGTTACTGCAGCCGTCGGCTGACCCGCACTTCGTAATCAGCTTCAACAAAAGAAGTATCACTGTGATGCCTCCTTCCGGCGAAAATCCCTATCTTTCAATCCTCAATTTTTCGGGGATGAAATTCAGTGAAATCATAAGAACCAGGGCGTTTAAGGATTTTTCTATAATCCTGCTGCTCATGGGTTTGCTTACACTGGTTTTCCGTCTGACTAATGCTGATATTGCCCTGCAACGATACTTTTATTCGCCTGAAAAAGGCTGGATGCTCCAGTTCCATCCTTTCTGGGATTTTATTTACCGTTTCGGGATCTTCCCAGGGTACTTCCTTGCATTTGCCGGGCTGGTGATGATCACCCTCTCATACTGGAACGTGAAATACATCAATTTCCGCAAGGCATCCATGGTGCTTATCTTTACAATGCTCGTCGGCCCTGGACTTATCGTTAACCTGTTGCTGAAGGATCATACGGGTCGCCCGCGCCCACGTGAGATCACGGAATTCGGGGGCACCGAAAAATTCATCTGCGTTTGCGAAAAAGGAGCCACGAATGAGGGCAAGAGTTTTCCCTGCGGACATTGTTCGATGGGGTTTTACCTGGCAATCCCCTACCTGTTCCTCAGGAACCGAAAGAAGATCCTCGCATTTTCTGTTTTGGCAATGGGCATTGGTTATGGAATTATCATAGGCATCGCCCGAATGATGGCGGGGGGGCATTTTGCCAGCGATGTGCTATGGGCGGGGCTGCTCGTCTGGCTGGTTGCATTATGCGGGTATTACCTGTTCAGGGTCGATAAACCCATTGAAATTCCCGTTCTCTCATCCGCAGACCAGAAGAAAAAAGCCAGGCGGATCACACTTGCTATGGGCATACTGCTGCCTGTGATCACTGTGGGGCTGATGCTCGCGACGCCTTATATCTCCTCCAAGGAATTCCACCTGACCAATGCGGAGTTTGCCAGGCTCAGTCCAAGGGTGGTCCTGTTTGATTTGGGGGACGCTACGGTGAGGATTGTGCCTGATACGGCCCTCCGCCTGGAATACAAGGTTAATGCTTTCGGTTTTCCCAACAGCAAGGTGAGAGGGCACTGGACTGAAGGCGACACCTGCCGTTATTACTTTGAAAATATGGGATGGTTCACCGAACTGAGAACTGATGTTAAGCTGAAACTACCGCTGGCCGGCTCCTGTACTTTCCTGGTCCGCATCAATAAAGGCAGGATCATCAACGATCTGCCGGGAGCATATTCCTGCAAACAGGCCTCCCTCCCGGGACAAACTGAAATCCTTTCGGTAAACAAACAAATTCATTGAAGTTTCCTGCTTCAAAAAAATAAAAATCCATGAAGAAAATAACCCCTTGTCTTTGGTTCGACAACCAGCTGGAAGAAGCCCTCAGCTTCTATACTTCAATTTTCCCCGATTCCGAAGTCCTGACTGTATCACGTTACCCGGAAGGCACGCCCAACCTTGCGGGGAAGGTACTTACTGCGGCTTTCAAGCTTGCCGGCCAGGAATTCATTGCATTGAACGGGGGACCGATGTTCAAATTTACTGAAGCTATTTCATTGAGCATTGATTGCAAGGACCAGGAAGAGATTGATTATTACTGGAACCAGCTTACCGAAGGCGGTGAGGAATCGATGTGCGGCTGGCTGAAAGACAAATTCGGGCTGTCGTGGCAGGTTGTACCGGCAAAGCTCGGGACCCTGATCTACAATCCTGACCCTGAAAAAGCTCAACTGGCGATGCAGGCCATGCTGAAAATGCGAAAAATCGATATCAATGCCCTGAAACAGGCGGCGGAATAAATTTCAAGGCAGTTGCTGTTACACTAGCATTTCCTGCCCTGCCGGTGGTACCCCTTAAAACTCCACCTTATAGCTGATAAAGGGAATGATGCCCATTGACTTCACGGCTTCTATGCTGTGATTAAAGTCGTTGTACACATAACCGATATCGGGCTTCTGGTTGAGCAGGTTCTTGAACTGTATAGCCCAGATTCCGCTGTATTTCTTATGATTGGTTCGGTAGGTGAGGGTGATGTCGACGTAATAAAAATCGGGAAGTTTCATGGTATAGGCAGCGGCTTCGTCAAGCACTTCAGTATGCCTGGCAATGGAGGCATTGAGGTCAATGGGGACATAATATTCCCCCCCGGTAAGGCTCAGCTTGAGGTTCACTCCAAGTATATTTTTCTTTCTGATGGTCCACTCCTTTCCCCCGAGCAGGTTCACCACGTAGTTTGAATTGAATTTTGTACTGCGGATGACTTCGTCCCCGCCCTTATACTGTGATTGGAAAAGCGAAACGGTACACAGGTAGTATAATCCTTTCGTGAGGAACTTTTCGAAGGTGAGGTCGAGACCGAGGTTCCTGCCTGTTCCCTTGTTCACGAGGGTGTCGTTCTGGTAGCCTCCTTCTGAATTGATGAGGGAATAATAGCTGTTGGGCATCACGGGGACCGAATACAGGAGCTGGGCGTAGGCTTCGGCTTTGAATCGCATGTCACTGCGGATGGCGAGGTCGTACCCCAGCACCAGGTGATGGGCCCTGCTGAAATCAAGTCCTTTGTTGGGCTGTACACTGCTTCCGCCGGGCTGGGGAACCTGGGCGAGGTAAACGCCTATATCCTCCAGCTGGGAATGCATCCCATAACCGAAGCTGAGGGACTGTTTCTGTGCAAACTGCCACTTTATGGCAAACCTTGGCTCCAGCGCCCAGCGGTAGTTCAGCCTGAAAAACTGGAAATGCAGTCCGCCGTTTATGGTTAAAGTATTCGATAAACTGAACTTTGACTCGCTGAAGGCCTGCAGCAGCCCTGTGTTCCCTGATCCGTGGTCATACTGGGAATAGACCCCCGTAAAGGGATTTCGCGACCATATATTTACATTGTAAAACATCTCGGAATACACCAGCCCGCTTCGGTTTGTATGCTTTGGGCCGAATTTGTAGTTGAGCATGCTGGCTGCGGTGAACCTCCAGTTCTTATGGTTCACGTTTTGCTGGGGCACGGGCTGGTAGGCGGTGTCGAGATAGTTGTTGTCAAAATAAATGTCGCTGTAGGTGGTGCTGAGGTATGAGCGGAGGAAGGATCTTGCAGAGGTTTTAATGGTATGGGTTAATGCAAGGGCCCCCATATTGTTGTTGAGGGTCGATAGGGTGCGGTCGTCGAGGCTTTTCCACTCCAGGCTGTCGTGCACGGGCTCGTATGTCGAGCGTGAGATCCCCCCTATCCCGGTGAGCGAGAAGGTGCCGGCCTTGGGGGTCACGAAATTGAATTTGAAGCTGATATCCTGGTACTGGGGGATCTTGTTTTTCATGGACGGGTCGATAATCTGCAGGAAGGCCAGGATGGAATACCTGTAATTAAAGAGGTAGGTCGATGGTTTGCCTTTCACAAAAGGGCCTTCGGCCGAAAGGTCCAGGCCCTGTATCCCCACCTGTACGGCGTATTCACGTCGGTTGCTGTTGCCGTTGCGGAACCTCATGTCAAAGACCCCCGAAAGGGCGTTCCCGAATTCCGAGGGAAAGGCCGAAGTGTAGAAGTCGGAATTGCTCAGCACCTGGCTGCTGAACATGGTGATGCCCCCTCCCGAGCTTCCCACATATGCGTAGTGGTTGGGATTAGGGATGTCAACCCCGTCGACCCTCCACAGAAGTCCTTTGGGAGAATTCCCGCGGATGACTATGGCGTTTGAATTCACATCGGCGCTGGAGGCTACCCCTGCGAAATTGCTGACGGCGCGCATGGGGTCGTCGGCGGAACCTGCATAACGGCGGCTTTCATCTACATTGAAAGAGCGGGCGCTGATCATAGCCATGGGATTCACGGGTTTGTCTTTGTCGGTGGTGACTTTGACTTCCACTTCTTTTGCCGTGATCACCATTTCTTCGAGTTCGATGTTCAGCACGGTTTCTTTCCCCGACGACAGCATGATCTCGGGCAGCGTCACCGGTTTGTATCCCATGAAAGTGACCTTGAGCGTATGCCTACCAACAGGGACATCCGCCAGTATAAAATCACCTTTATCGTTGGTAACGGTTCCTTTGAGAGGATCAGTATTAAGGACTATCACATTGGCGCCGGGCAGCCCCGATTTTGATTCTGCATCTATGACTTTTCCGCGGATCACCTGCAGCGGGATGCGGGATGCAGGATGTTGGATTGAGGATGAAGGTTGTGGGATTATTGGATTCTGGACTTGAGGGTTCTGTGAGTTTTGTCGATTCTGGATTTGCGGATTTTGAGGGTTCTGGCCCCAAAGCAATACGGGCGCCAGCAGGAATACTTGCAGCATGGTTTTGTTCATAAGGTTTTTTAGATTGGTCAGGCTGCAAATTTCCCCTTGCCCTGGAAACTAAAATTGTAAAAAACGGACAAATGGGCGTGATGCTCGTGACGGACGTGATGCTCGTGATTCACAAACCAATCCTGCACCCTGTTCCCAAGCTACCCAGTTACCCAGCTATCCAGCTACCAGTATCTAAATAAACGTATCGATATTTCTCAGGAACGCCCTGGGCGGAAGCCCGGTGAACTGCCTGATCTCGCGGATGAGATGGCTCTGATCGGTAAACTCGAAATTGGCCACCATCGACATCCAGTCGGGGCTGCCGGTGGATTGTATGCTACGGTGAAGCTGTTCGAAGCGCACCATCCGGGCAAAGGCCTTGGGGGCCATATCCATTTCCTTATGGCAGAACCGCTGCAGCTGCTTGTATTCGCTTTCTGAATGGCTGCAAATCTCCCTCAGCGGTAAAATGCCTTTCGTGGCCGTGATACGGTGTATGGCCCGCACCGGGAGGCTTGACTCTATGGTTGCATCCATTAATGCTTTCATCAGCCAGGCTTCGATTATCCCGAACTTGATCCCAGGATCGGGCTGAAGGAACAACCTCTCGAGGATCTCGTCATACCTGGATGAATGCAGCACATCCCCTGCCTGGAGCAGGCTGCTGATCTCCTGCTGGCTTATGCCGAATAATTGGGTGAAGCCGTAAGGCATGAAACGCACGCCGAGCATCTCAACATGTCCGTTGTAACTGAACCGGAGGGTGTTTCGCCTGAACCCGCTTACAAAACCGGTCGAGCCGGAACTGCTGATCCCGCCTTCCCCCGAAAGCCTTGTGTCAAATAAAAAGAGCAGGTCGGTTTTGAAATCGGGCAGTATCATTTTTTCTTCAAACCCCATCTCCCCCTTCAGATAATACATGCTCTCGATGAAATCGCTCAGGGGAGCCGGCGGAATATGTTCGCGGTAGATCAAGTGTGATAGTGCTTGCAGGATGATATAACGATGCCTCCTCCTGATTATTATGAGATTGAAAATTCACTTTTCAGGCCGGGGTATAAATTCCACTGTAACCCTATCCTGGAAGCAGCCTGGCTATAACCGGATACATATTTTGTTTTCCAGGCAACGCAAACGTATCTATTTGTGTCCTATATTAAAATACTTTGTATTATATAAAATCCCTGTAATATGAAAAAACTTCTATCCTTTATCTCCCTCCTGATCGCTGCTAATCTTTGGGTGCAGACATCCTGCTCTGCCCAGGTAAGGGTTGATGCGCTTACTGCGCCAAAGTCTGGAATGCTTAACTCCTGGCAATATTTTGGCCAGCCGGGTTTTTCTGCCGGCTCTGCGTCCCAGCTAAGCCTGGTTATACAGGCGAACGGGAAGCCGGCTGTTCTTTACGTTGATTTTGATTTTGGGAAAAAGGCCTCCGTAATGAGATTCAACGGTACCTCCTGGGAATATGCCGGGATACAGGGATTTTCTTCAGGGGAAGCTGAGGAGCCTTCGCTCGCCGCCGGCCCGGGCGGGGAACTTTATGCAGCTTATGCCGACAGCCCGCTGATATGGAAAGCAACGGTGATGAAATTTAACGGAAACTCATGGGAACCCCTGGGGAACCCGGGATTTTCATTGAGGATGATTTCGTATACCAGTTTTGTGGTAAGCCCTTCAGGTATCCCATATATTGCTTACCAGGATGCAGGGGCGGAATACAAAGCAACGGTGATGAAGTTCGACGGCACAGCATGGGTCAATGTCGGAGTTCCGGGATTATCGGCAGGGGCTGTGGGATACACCAGCCTTGCTTTCAGCCCTTCGGGGGAACTTTATATCGTGTATGCCGATGTTGTTTACGACAATAAGATCGTCGTCAGGAGATTTAACGGGACATCCTGGGTGGATGTTGGGACCCCGGGGTTTTCAAATTCAGAAGTGTTTGAGACCCGAATCGCCATCAGCAAGGGGAATGTGCCATATGTTGCTTTTTCTTCATCTTCAGACCATGCAACGGTTATGAAATTTGACGGATCAAACTGGGTGGCGGCAGGCTCAAGCGGTTTCTCGGCAGGCTATGAATCGAATATCAACATTTTATTCAGCCCCGGGGGGCAGCCGTATGTATCTTATGTTGATTACGTAAATTCAATGTCGGCCACGGCCATGACATTTAACGGCGGCGACTGGGTTAACGTGGGCCCGGCCGGTTTTACCGGGAACAGGGCTTTCTATACATCCGCTGCTTTCGATTCTTCGGGATTGCTTTACATCGCATTCCAGGATTCGGCTTACCTCAACAGGGCTTCGGTAATGAAGTTTGATGCTTCGGCCGCGGGGATCCGTGAAACCGCCAATGAGAATATCATGGTTTACCCTGACCCTGCCCGGCTTGAGCTTTCAATCGATCTACGCAACACCCAAAGCCCGGTAAGTGAACTTGAGGTATACGATGCAACTGGCAGGATGGTATATACTGTTCAGAACCCCCGGGGAAAGATCATACTCGACGTTCAGAATTTCCCGTCGGGGGTTTACTTTATCTGTGCCCGCACCGCAAACGGGGTGATCAGGACGAGGTTCTTAAAAAGATAGAGCGTGAATGGGCGGCAAGGCATATCGATGAACTGGGTTAGGGTTGATCAGTTGCACGGAATCCCACCGGGGAGCTTACTTCCCCCCTTGTCCTTTAAAATGGCTTATTTTAGCTATAAACCCTGAGCCCCGTTTCCCTTCAGAAGTCAAACGGGCATCACCTGAGATCACTTCCTGGTTATAATATCCAAGAAGGAAGGCATTCCCTTCCTTGTCGACCCCAAAGCTTTCTGCCTTCTTGTACCCGGCCCCGCTGAGCACATTGCTGCCCGACATGGATCCGTCGCTGGTATATTTGAGGATGAAGATATCCCAGTCATCCTTTCTTTCAATTTTCCTGCTTGCAAATGTGAAAGAAAAGTCAAATTCCCCGGCTACATAGATATTCCCTGAATCATCAATAATTAACGCCCTGGCATGCTCGTTTCCCTGTCCGCCGGTCTGCTTTGCCCATATGACATCCCCGGCTTCATTGTATTTCACCAGGAAAACATCATCCGAACCTGCACTTTTCAGTTTCTTATTGGAAAAAAATGCAGTCCCTGAAAAATAGCCTGCAATAAATATGGAACCCTCAGCATCAATATCAATGGAGGTGGAAACATCGTCACCCGTTGCGGAGCCTCCCGATCTTAGCCAGTCGATACTGCCGCCAGGCGTGAATTTGGCAAGAAAAATATCCTTTGCCCCTGGACTTGTAATGAACTTTTTGTCAAACCTGATTTCCTTCTCGAACGAACCGGTCAGGTACAAATTCCCCTTATTATCACATTGGATGGCACTTATCTCGTCCTTTTCATCCCCACCCCCGCTCCTGAACCATTGCAGCAGTCCGTCGGAATTCATTTTAATCAGGAAAAGGCCGTTGCCTTTTTTTGATTCGAAACTGGAATTCCCAACAGACATTTTCCCGCTGAAAAATCCGGAAATAAAGATATTGCCGTTGTTATCCGTACAGATATTAGTCGCAAAACTTTTATTTGAGACCTGCCCTGATCTGACCCAGGCAAAGTTGCCGTCCTTATCGTATTTGGCTACAAAAAAATCCCTCGAGGCATTGCTTTTCATGATCTTCCCTGAGAAATCGGAAGTACCTGAAAAATACCCGGTAATGAAAACATTTCCGGCGGCATCAAGTGTGATCCCGTAGGCTTCATCCGCTTCGGTACCTCCGGCTTGTTTCAGCCATTTGACATCACCCTGAACCGAAAAGGCTGCAATGAAGACATCACTGTGACCATTGCTGACCAGTTTTTGGCCGGCAATCTGAAGCGTATCGGTAAAACTGCCTGTAACAAAACTGTTACCGTTCTTGTCGGCAACGATGGAATAACCGGCCTGGCCTTCGTTACTTTTAATTTGCCTGATCCAGTCGGGAGACTTTTCCTGTGCTGTTGCGTTTGATTGAAAGATAAGCATACTCATAACAAAGAGCAGGATAATTGGAAATTCAGGATGCTTTTTCATGATCGTTTGAGTTTGGGATTGAAACTTAACGGCGACCTTTTAGCTAAAATTACAATTAGCCCATAAAGGAATTATAAAAAGAACCACTGATTTTAGCCGGGCCGGTCAGATTAAATCAGAATAAAGTGCTCAGGATCTCTTTTATTGCTTATATTTGATTATTGCAAAAGAATCATTGAACTTACCAGGGGATATGAGAAAGACAATGTTAATACTGTTTCTTGCCTGTATCTTAAGCAGTGCTTATTCCCAGCAACGACCCTACAGGTTTGGGATCAAGGGGGGCATAAATTACATCCACCTGGAAAACTACGGCAAAGGCTATTATTCTGACTTTGATCCTAAGCCTGGCTGGAGTGCCGGCGCCTTGTTTCAGTATACGAGGGGAGGCTTTTTAAACTATTCCATTACGCCGGAGATATTATTTACGCAATCAGTAACAAATGTGGATCTTCTTTACATCACAGATTGCATAACAACGATCCAGTCCATTGATATTCCTATAAGTTTCAAGCTGGGCCTGCAACTAAGCAAGATCTTCAGGCCCTATGTCCTGGTAAATATTTATGGGTCCTATATAATCAAAGAGTACGGGGATTTTTTCAATACGCTTGATGAAGACCATTCTCAGCCTTCGACCCATTTAAATAAACTGTATTTTGGAGTCAGCGCAGGGATGGGTTTTGACATCTGGAAATTTGAGTTTGAAGGAAGATACAGGTGGAACCTCACAAAGATCAATTCTGATGATTACGCAGCCCTGAAACAGATGGGGCTGGAATTATCATGCGCATTTCTTTTTTAAACGGCATCATATTAACCGGAAGATGAAAAAGGTATTATTGTATTGCTTGTTGTTCTTTACCCTGACTACCTGTAAGAAGGCGCCCCTGGATGAATTTATTTTCCTTGTAAGAGTCGATAAAGTCGAGGTGATAGACAAGTATAACCTGGCCGCCAGGCTTAAGCAAAACCCGAACTCCACCCTGTATAAGGCATTGCCGAATAAAAAAATTAAAATCGTTTCAATTGTTTACAATACCCTCGACCCCAAAGGCCAGCCCATGCTTGCTTCCGGGGCAATATTTTACCCTTCCGCCGATGTGGATTATGAGCGGCTGGGAACCATTTTAGCCCTTCATTATACCTATGGAGCAGACTACGAGGTGCCTTCCCAGAAAATGGGAGTGACCGAGGGTCTGTTCTCCCTGTTTGGCTATGTGGTTGTTGCTCCTGATTATATAGGGTACGGGGCATCGAGAGATAAAGTTCATCCCTATTATGACGTGGGAAGCACAGGCCAGGCTGCTGCCGATATGCTTCTGGCCGCAAAGGAATATTTTGCTTCGATCAGCCGGAAAGTGGCTCATAAAGTGACTGTAATGGGATACTCCCAGGGAGGGCAGGCCTCACTTGCATTTCTCAAATTTGTTGAGACAACGCCTTTATACCAGGATGCATTCGTAATAGACCAGGTATTTGCGGGCGGGGGCGCTTATGACCTGATCAAATCTTATGACACCTTTGTAGCCAAAGATTACAGCAGCCAGCCTGTGACCATTCCTCTGCTGATCCTGGGCATGAATTACGGCGACAGCCTGAACCTGGATCTCAGCCAGATGTTTGCGGAACCGCTTCTTTCGCATTACCAGGAGTGGATACTGTCAAAACAATATACGACCGATGAGGTTACAGCAAAGATGGGGGAAAGAAAATTAACGAAGATCATGGCCCCCCAGGCATTTGACACGAATAATGCGAATACAAAAAAGTTCAGGAGGGCATTAAGGAACAACAGCCTGATAATTTACGGCAAAGTGACGAACTGGGTGCCCAGGGCAAAGATAACTTTACTGCATGCGACTGACGATACCATAGTCCCTTACGAGAACACCGAAAGCGCTTACCAGGCATTCCTGATGTCGGGCTGCGATGTAAAGAAGGTTGATATCCCTAAAAAGGATCATAAGGAAGCCGGACAGGATTTTTACACCTATGTTATGCTTCATTTACTGGTTTAGCTATGTATAGAATGAAGACAAGAATTCCCGTTTTTCTCCTGCTGTTCTGCTCCTTTGTACTGAACACACAGGCAAAAGACTACTCCAAACATAACAAAGGATATTTCTGTGATGTGGGGGTTGCTTTTGGAGGGACATTCCCAAAAAACAATGAACCAAGGGCGATACTTGAGTTTTTCACCACCCACGGATACCAGTTCTCCAATACCTTTTCTCTGGGTGCCGGTGTCGCTACATACAGCACGGAAACTATTAACGTCTATTTACAACTCAGGTTCAATCTCCGGGACATCAATGAAACCAGGACCCATTATACCTATATTTCGATAAGAGCGGGTTATTCATGGAGCACCTGGACGGGAGATGCCTGGGGGGATGACAAGGGACCAATCATTGACCCCCGTTTCGGATGGTCTTTCTATACTAAAGCAGTAAACCTGAGGTGGAGCGTATTTGCTGCACCGAGCTTTTACCAGTTCCACTTCATTCCCAAGATCGGGCTGGCATTTGAATTTTAGCGGCACTTCAAACGGGACTGATGGCATCTTCAGTATCGCAAAAAAACTATGAGTATAAAAGTTTCGAGTAAACTCCCGTTCTCCCTGGTGGCCAAACCAACCGGCTCTGTTTGCAACCTCAATTGCGCCTATTGTTACTATCTCGAGAAAGAAAAACTATATCCCCGGGATCCCCATCAATGGGCCATGAGCGATAAATTGCTTGACACATATATCGCCCAGTCTATTTACACATCCACTGACCCTGTTATTCTTTTTTCCTGGCACGGGGGCGAGCCTGTCATCAGAGGGATGGATTTTTTCGAAAATGTCATCCGCCTTCAAAAAAAATACGGGACAGGAAGAGTCATAGAGAATTCCATTCAAACCAATGGGACCCTGCTCACCGATGACTGGTGCCGTTTCTTCAGGGATAATAATTTCCTGGTCGGCATCTCGGTGGATGGCCCGGAACATTGCCACGATCATTACAGGGTATACAGGAACGGCCGGGGCAGTTTTGCCGGATGCATGAAAGGCCTTGAATTGCTTGTAAAGCATAAGGTCGAGTTCAACACCCTGTCGGCAGTCAATGATTATAATGCAAAATACCCTGCGGATATATACCGGTTTTTAAAAAGTACGGGGAGCCGCTATATGCAGTTCCTGCCTGTGGTCGAATGGATCAATCGGGAAGCCGGGCCAGGCGAACTCAGCATACAGCCGGCAGATTCCGTGAAAAAAGCCGAAGTTACCGACTGGACTGTCGATCCCATAGATTACGGGAGCTTCCTCGTACAGATCTTCGATGAATGGGTTCACAAGGATGTGGGTGAATACTTTGTGATAACTTTCGATTGCGTGCTGGCCAACTGGATGGGTGTGCCTCCCCCGGTTTGTGTTTCTGCCGAAACCTGCGGCAATGCTGGTGCAATTGAATTCAACGGGGATGTATATTCCTGCGACCATTTCGTTTTCCCGGAATATAAACTCGGGAACATCAGTGAGAAATCGCTTTTGACCTTAATGGATTCCCCGGTTCAGCTCAGGTTCGGGCAGGATAAACGCGACAGGCTGCCTGCTTACTGCCGTAAATGCGGTTTTCTTAAGCTCTGTAACGGGGAATGCCCTAAAAACCGTATTGTAAACACTCCTGACGGAGAGCCCGGATTAAATTACCTGTGCCCGGGGTTTAAACAGTTTTATAAGCACAGCTGGCCTTTTTTTGAATTCATGGCCAATGAACTGAAGCATAAACGGCCGCCTTCAAATGTAATGAAATGGGCTGAGTCCCGTAAAAAGGGATCAGAAGCAAGACGGTAAAATAACCGGCAGCCTTTATTACATCAGTATCATTTTCTTTACCAGGGTTTGATGACCAAAAGTCAGCCTGACAAGGTAAACGCCGGGCGGCGATGCCCCGGGATTATAAGGACAGGCATGAAGTCCAGACGGCATGGTACAGTTAACAACCACCTGCACAGTTCTTCCCGAAAGATCGGTAACGGCAATCTGCACCGGTCCGGCCTCAGGGATATAGTATGAAATCGAAGTTTGCCCGCTGAACGGATTAGGCTGGTTCTGGAAGAGCTGAACCTGGTTTGGTAAAGGCAGGGTTTCGGCAATGCCCGTTGCATTGGATAGCTGCCTTTTCAAGGTTTCGTTTTTCAATATCAGTTCCGCTTTTGTCATACCAGGCACGCTGGCATCGTTTTTCACTTCACCGGTCATATAATCATCGAGGTTGTACAATTCGATCGGATCGTTGGCCAGGCAGTAAAGCTCCCATTCGGAATTTTCAATTCCATGCGGGTCAACGTACTGAACGATCTTCCAGTCACCGGTGCAAAATGCCCTGATGTTATTGGGTTGCCGCACCGGTCCCTGCACCAGGGGATATCCCAGGTTGATGGTTGAATCGACCCTTTGAAGAAATAAATGGAACTGGTTGATCTTAGTGGTATCCTCGTATGTTGTGATCATGTCGCTGGTCATGAAAAGGACCCCGGTTCTCGGGTTCCCGTCGTGACCGATGACAGGGCCTGTATTGATGCCTTTTATCCAGGCCGAAAGGTCAGTTCCTGCAAAAGGGATTGCCGTTGACCGGCCATGAGCGCTTGTCACTTTGGGTTGCAGCGAATCGGCATTAAATCCGGCGAGGCCCAGCAGGGTCGGTGCCAGGTCCATCGAACTGGTGGGCTGCAGTATCTCCCTTATTTCATCCTTGTTTGAATTTACAAGGGGGGAAGAAATGACACAGGGGACTCTTACGCTTTCTTCATAGGCGTTATGCCACTTCTGGATCATGCCTCCGTGCGCAGCCGCCATTTCCCCGTGATCTGACAGGAATACGACGATGGTATTATTCGTAAGGTGGTTGTCGTCAAGTGCTTTGAGTATCCTTCGTATCTGCAGCTCGGCCAGGTACTGGCAGTAGAAGTAAAACTGCATATACCTGAGGGACCAGCCCTGGTAATTGGTGCCCTGGAGCTGAAATGGCAGCGATGAAGCGAAATCCTGGTTATGTATGATAAAATTGTAATCGGTGTTTGCACCGTAAGCCAGGCCCCATTTAAAAGCGTAATCCTGCTGGCAGCGCGGCTTCTCACTTAATGATTCGGTAAAAGTAGGCGGAAGGCTGCTGTTTTCCTGCGGAAATCCCTGAGGGTTCAGGTCGACCTGGATATTTTTATAGACCTGGTGCCCGTTTTCCCATGTAGGTACTCCTCCCCAGGTGCTCTTATCTCCCCAGGCGGGAAAAAGCAAGGGGGGAGGGTAACCTGCCCAGCCAACTACACCGCTTGTGTCGGGGGGAACTTGCCAGTTTATCGGAAACGAGCTGACATCATGGGGGTTCACCAGTGAAGCGACTGTGAACCATGGACTAACGGTAGTGTCGGCAGCCTTTGCCTGGAGAAAATCAACAATATTGTCAGTAAATACAACATCACGGTACACCCCCAGGTTTTTGTTGCTTCCCCCGTGCGGCTCAGGATACGAACTTTCCCAGTCGGAAAACCCCCAGGGCTGAAGGTAATTTGGCGGTTTGGGATCCGATACATGCCACTTTCCGAAATAATGGGTGGTATAGCCTGCGGCATGGAACCAGTCGCCGATAGTGGGAGTTCCAAGGGAGTCGAGAAAGGGGATGTTATCTGCTGATTTGAACAAGCCGTCTGTTTGTGTAACACCGGTTATGGTTGAATACTGTCCGGTCATGATACATGACCTGCTTGGTACGGATGCGGAAGAGGCGGTGTAATGCTTTTTCAGGACGACAGCGTTTTGCTGCAGGCGGATTAACCCCGGGAAATATTTTGCATATAAATTGCCGGGTGAGAGCGGCCTGAAACCAAGGATCTCCTTTAATCCCTGGGCT
The DNA here is from genome assembly GCA_903837605.1 of uncultured Bacteroidales bacterium. Taxonomy (GTDB): domain Bacteria; phylum Bacteroidota; class Bacteroidia; order Bacteroidales; family FEN-979; genus CAIRDP01. The sequence goes on from CAILVF010000065.1 coordinate 32,577, forward strand.
GCACCCTCATCGGATCCATATCCTTCGGGAGGGGTCTGCATCTGGTCGACCATGATCAGCAGGATATTAGGATGTGAAGGGGCTTTAGCGGGTACCGACTCATGAAAACCTGCGAGACCGGTAACAGCAAGCAATGCGGGCGGCAGTCCGAGGTATTTTCCGGGGATCTTTTTCATGGGTTTGAAGTGATTGAACTTATAAAATTAAGAAAATTATTTTCCCGATATAAGTTTAATCAGGACAAGGCTTCAGGCGGTATCCTCCGTCCTGATAGACCAGTTATTGCACATTTACCTGTCAGTCTTTAACGCATCTTACAGGGAACCCATCGTTTAATGAGGCGTTGCTCCTGTAGGAGACAGCCGCCGATTGATAGTAAAAATACCGCAGGTATGAATTTAACGGGTCCGACACCGTGCTTGTCCAGTAATAGCCGTCCATCCCGATATTATGAAATTCACCGGTGGCGCTGCTGCGGTAACCTCCGGGGAGAGCCGTAAACCCGCTGCTGTTATCGGCCCCTGTGTTGGGTGACGCCCAATGGGAAGTGCCTGCTTCTTTCATCTTACCTCCGGCAACCGAAGCCCCTCCCAGGTAATCTGTAAGTGCTGTCCATTCTGCATGTGTTGGGATATGCCAGCCGGCCGGGGCTAGTTTGCCTGAAGAAGCGGCATAAAAATTATAGATTGCACCGTAGGGATTTCCATATGCCGCCTGGTCATTATTGTACCAGCAATAGCCGGGCCCGGTCTGAAGGCACCAGGCATACGCATCCGTAATATTCGGTATAGCGCTCCCGTCATTGAATCTTGTGGTTTTGAGATTCTCGACCATCCAAACCTGTGTGCCGAGCGTAATTACATTGTACACATTGCCATCAATATCATTTACGGTTTGAGGTCCGCCCGTCGTAAAACTGATTTCGGCACTGTACGAGGTACCAATGTCGTTGATGGCATAAGCCCTGACGTAATATTTCGTGCCGGAATTCAATCCGAAAATATTATATGAAAAGATCCCGCCTCCGCTGCCATTAACCGTATGCGTCCCCGATACCGCAGGGTTATGGGAAGTGCCCCAGCAGAATCCCCTTACCGTTACTGCCGAAGTGCCTTCCGAAGTGACATCCCCGTAAAAACTTGCTGCATACTGACCTATATTGCCGACTGAATCAGCCGATACAACAGGCGTCAGCCTCAGCGTTGTGGTAAAACTCACCTGGTCCCCATAGCCAGTGCCTGTGCTGTTCAGAGCATATGCCCTCGCATAATAAAGCGTACCCTGGTCAAGTCCCGTAATGCTGCAGGTATAGCTGCCGGTTCCCGATCCTCCTTTAACCGTGCGGTCTGAGATAGTCGGGTTCTGGTTTTTCGAGAAACAAATGCCGCGCTCAAAAACAGCAAATCCCTGGTCGGATGTAACAAACCCTCCCACACTGGCCGAAGAATCAGTGATTGCTGAAGGGGTCTGGGTTATTACTGCAGGTATGGTTACAGTAGTACCGTTGTCGGATTTCATACAGCTTACAAGGAAACATGGCAGCAACAAAACCATGAGAAACCTGATGGCTGGGTTTTTAGTCAGGGTTTTCATAAAACAGGCTTTATAGTTATCCCCGAAGGTCTCTGGTAAACCGCCAGCCCGAACTCCGGCAAAATAGCGTATATGTGCTCGAAGATGGCGGCAGTCGTGTTTTCGGCAGTTGCCCAATCGGGCGGACTGTAAAACCCGTAGATCTCCAGGGGAAGGCCGGTATCCCCGGCCGGAAGGTGCCTCACCATCAGTGTGGATTCCTGGTTGATGAGGGGGTTCGATTTGAGGAAACTGTACAAATACCTGCGGAAGAGACCGAGGTTGGTCATGCTGCCGGTTTCGGCAATTGAAACTTCCCTGTACAGGCCTTTGTTCTTAAGGTCCGTTACAAGCTCATCGCCGGCAAAACAGATGGTATACATGTCGATGTTCACCTGCCTCTTGAGCCTGCGCCCCCCGGCATCCCCCATGCTCCTCCAGTTCTGGAAGGAATCGGAGATCAGGGTGTAAGTGGGGACACAACTTACCGAATTGTCAAAGTTGCGGACCTTCACGGTAACAAGGGAAATATCAAGCACGGTGCCGTCGGTATTGTACTTTGGCATAGTGATCCAGTCGCCGATCCGGAGCATCTTATTGTTTGAAAGCTGGATGCCTGCAACAAACCCGAGCAGGGAGTCCTTGAATATCAGCATCAATACTGCACTCATGGCACCGAGCCCTGCCAATAGGGTCAGGGGGGACTGGCCTATAAGCACCGAAACAGCCACAATGCCCACGATGATGTAAAGAATGATCTTCCCTATCTGGATATAGCCCTTGATCGGCTTTGAGGAGGCAAGTTCATAGTCACCGTAGATCTTGTATAGGGCATTAAGAAAGGATACCCCCACCAGGAGAAAAATACCTACCTCCAGGAGTTTCAGTATCACATTGAGAATATTCACTGCATGCGGATATTCGGAGATTGTGGGGGCCAGCGAGACCTGGAGTATGATCAGCGGAAGCATCAGGGTAAGACGGGTGAACACCTTCTGTTCATAAAGGTGATCATCCCATTTGTTCTCCGATTTGTCGACCATCCGCTTTAACACGCGGTTGATAAAGAACTTCGCGACCTGGTAAATGACCACCGAGATAAGTAAAACCACGAAGAGGGAGGAAAAATCAACAACAAAGCCGGCAGTTGTTTCTCCAAAGCCCCAATTCAGCAGCAGTGTTTTGAACCCGCTTCCTATACTCTGAACATTTACGTTTGAGGTGAGCAGCATAATCTGTATTTTAAGGAATAATAACTTTTAACGACAGCGGTTGTATCTTTAAATGAACATTCTTGCCGGCTACGAAGGGATCCCCGTCAACGTGCCCGCTCTTGCCTTTCTTCCTCACCAGTTCAACCTCCTTCGCCTGTATGATCTCGACATACGATGTCCGGTCAAAGCGCTTCATGAACAGCAGGGGCGCCAGGAAAAGGGTCTTCCAGTATGGCACCTTGCTTACGATGCATACATCGATAAACCCGTCGTCAATCTTAGCATTCGGATCTATAGAAGTATTGTTCCCGAACTGGCTTGAATTGGCAAAACTGATCATCAGCGCCCTTCTTGTGATCTCCTCCCCGTCTATGACCATGGTATACTTGCGGGGCTTGTAATGGGTATATGCGCTTGTTGCGATGTTGAAATATTTCCTGAAGCCCCGTCTTCCCGATTTTGCAAACTCCTTGGCCACCCTGGCATCAAAGCCTACGCCGGCCACGCTGACGAAAAGGTTGTCGTTCAGTGTGGCGGTATCAATACTGCTGATTTTATAATTGTTCAGAATGCGGATGGCTTTTGCCGGGTCCATCGGGATCTTTAAATGTCTCGACAAGCCGTTGCCCGAACCTGTGGGGATAATCCCAAGGGCGGTTTCGCTGCCGATGAGGCCCTGGGCTGTTTCATTCACCGTGCCGTCCCCTCCTACTGCGATAACGGCATCAATTCCATGATTGACGGCATCACGGCTTAACTCAGCTGCATGGCCGGGTTTTTCAGAGTAAACAATTGAGTAATCAAAAACAGAGGCGTCGAGATGCTTTGATATCAGCTTTTCTATCCCCTTCTGTTTCCCAATCCCCGAAACAGGATTGACAATAAAGATGATCTTTTTCATTCTGCTATCAGCCTGTTTTCGATCAGGCGGTTATTATATTGCTGGAGAAAGGCTTTCATGAACAACACAAGCCTTTCTTTTTCTGTTTTTTCCGAATTGAGCAGGTTGGTCTTCTGCATGGGATCCCTCAGCAGGTTGAACAAATGGGTGCTCCTGGCCCCGTCAAACTCGAGAAGGTAATTATCCTTCATCATCCCGTATACCCCGCTGCTGTAATGAACCGAAAAATGTGGGGTTAAGGTATCCATCAGGTTGGTGCCGAAAGCAAGGTATTTCCCTTCATAACCTAGGTAACTTAAGACGGTTGGCATGATATCGGTTTGCTGGGCCGTTATTTTCGACATGCCTTTAATCTCATCACCAGGCCTGTAAAACAGTAAAGGGATGGCATATTGCCCTGCATTGCTCTGGTAGTAAGGATAATAAGCTTCGGATGTATGATCGGCAGTGATTACGAACAAGGTGTTCTTATACCAGGGTAAATGCTGAATGGAATGGAAAAACCCGGCCAGGGAAAGGTCGGCATACATGATGCTTTGCTGGATCGGCAGGTTGCCTGTTCTCAACATGTTGATATACTTTGGAGGCACAAAATACGGGTGATGTGAGGATAAAGAGAAGAAAGCCGCGCAGAATGGCTGCCCCATCGCAGTGATTTCTTTGGCCGCATACTGAAAGAACTGCTCGTCCCTTATTCCCCATTTTCCGTCATAATCAGCCTCATTATGATACTCGTTACGCCCATAATATTTGTCAAAGCCTACGTAATGGGTATAGGAGTCAAACCCCATGGTTCCGTTGGATCCCCCGTGGAAGAAAGCCGTGGAATAGCCCTTTGCTTTAAGAAGGCCGCCAATGCTTGTGAACTTGCCCGAGGCATAGGAAGTCTGGATGAAACTCTCGTACATCAGCGAAGGGATGGATGAAAGTACAGCGGGGATCCCCTGTATCGAGGTCTTCCCGTTGGCATAGGCATCGAAATACAAACTGTGCCGGATGAGGGAATCCATGAACGGGGTGAAGCCCTGGTAACGTCCGTTATCCAGGTCATGGTTCAGCAGGCCGATATGTTCACGCGAGAAGCTTTCCATGATGATGATCATCACGTTCATCCTTTTGAAATTCCCCTGTTTCCCCTGGTGGACCGGGGTATACACTTTATCAAGTTCAGCTTCGGTTTTATACCAGCGTAAGGAATTAAGTTTCTCATTGTTCCAGGTGCGTAGAATTGAGAAGGGGGTGTTCAGCACCAGGGGTACATTCCTGGCCGTGGTATACATGGCGGCAGTCACAACATTGATGGGCCTGAGCTGGAGCCCGCCCCGTATACCTATAACCGAAAGTCCGGCAAAAAGGAGAGCCATGAAAATATTTACCACGTAATAACTGAAGTTCCCTCCCTTTATCTTCTGGCCGGTGCTTCCGACCCTGAAACGGGAAGCGATCAGGACCATCAGGAAGATATAGACGATAAATGCAATAAGGATATACCAGAAATCCTTCAGGAACTGGGGAAGAAGCTTGTCGAAGTCCCCTCCCACCTGCAGATACGTAAAGATATCTGCGGTGATCCTTTTTAAAGTGAAGCGGAAGTATATGATATCGACGAAATTGGCCAGCAGGGCTGTAATATTGGCCAGGTAAAAATAAATGTCGGCAATAAGCAGGTACCCTTTTTTCTCCCTGAATTTGAACGGGAGCAGGTACATCGCGATAAATGGCAGGTTAACCATCAGTATAGCAGCCAGGTCGAACCTCAGCCCGTGGTAGAATATCATCAGCTCTTCTGCCGAAGGGACGTTTGCGAAATACTTGAGGTTGAATACGTAAAACACCGCCCTCGAAAGAAAAAGGAATACCGTCACCGTAAGCAGGCGAAGGAATAAAATTACGTGGATATTCCCTTTGTAAGAGCGTAACCATTTACGGAAACCTTTTCCTGAACTTCCTCTGGATCGTGATCTTGCTGATTTCCCTGATTTTCTTGCCATAATGGGCCTTCGCAATTTTGACACAAAAGTAATGCCTTTTTTTAGTAATTTTGATTGTTAATTCACTAACATATTCTGAATGCTATGGCAGAAATTGTAAACACCGGTAATAAAGGCAAAGGCATCCGCTCCGATTGCTTTGTTACACTTGAACTTACAACAGCAGGAGGGATCAACCTCCAGCTCGAATCCAAGGTTGAGGTAATGTTTGGAGAATCAATACGTAAGCTGGCCCTTGAGATCATGGGGTTCTTCGGTATCAAACATGCGAACCTGAAGATCGAAGACTTTGGCGCACTTCCGCTGGTGCTTGCAGCCCGCATAGAAGCTGCAATAAAAAAGCTGGTTAAAACCGAAAAGGAATTCCTCATGCCGGTCCTGGAGGAGAATAAGTATACCACAACCAGGGACAGGAACCGTTTTTCAAGGCTTTACCTCCCGGGCAACAGCCCTGCACTCATGATCAATGCCGGTATCCACCACCCCGACGGGATCATCCTCGACCTGGAGGATGCGGTAGCGCCTGAAAAGAAATTCGAAGCCCGCTTCCTCGTGCGCAATGCCCTCCGCTCCATCGATTTCTATGGAGCCGAACGCATGGTGAGAATCAACCAGGGTGAACGGGGAATTGAAGACCTGGAATATATCGTTGCCCATAATGTGAACCTGGTTTTACTGCCTAAATGTGAAAATGCAGAGCAGGTCCACGCTGTAAATAAAAAAATCACAGAACTCGGGAACAGGGAACAGGGAACAGGGAACAGGGAACAGGGAACAGGGAACAGGGAACCGGATCCCGGATCCCGGGTCTGGATCATGCCCATCATCGAAAGCGCGCTCGGGGTCATTAATGCTTATTCTATTGCTTCGTCTGCGGATAACGTGGTCGCGCTGGCAATAGGACTGGAGGATTACACCGCCGACCTCGGCACCCGGCGTACACTGGAAGGAAAAGAATCTTTTTTTGCCCGCAGCATGCTAGTGAATGCAGCAAGGGCAGCCGGCATACAGCCTATTGACTCGGTATTCTCCGACATAGGCGATATGGAAGCTTTGAGGCAGAATGTTTTAAACTCCAAAGCCCTCGGCTTCGACGGCATGGGGTGCATACATCCCAGGCAAATAAAGGTAATTCATGAGGCTTTCGCTCCCACTTCCGAAGAGATAGAAAAAGCAAAGAAAATCGTCTTCGCTTTCCATGAAGCGGAAAAGAAAGGGCTGGGAGTTGTGGCCCTCGGAAACAAAATGATAGACCCCCCTGTTGTAAAACGGGCCCTGAATACTATAAACCTTGCTGTTAAAATGAACAAACTTGCCGAAAACTGGAGGGAAAGCTATGAGCAAATATGATAAATTGGTAACCAATGCGGCAGGACGGGTAGTGCCCTCGATAATCAACGGGAAACCTGCAGTACCCTACATGGGCGTCGGAAAATACAAACCTACAGGATTCAAAGCTTCAACGAAAATCGCTTCCTGCGCTGATTACCCTGAAGACGGGAACAAAGTTGTCGGTTCCCTGAAAGATGCCCTGATCAAATGCGGGCTTAAGGACGGGATGTGTATTTCGACCCATCATCACTTCAGGAACGGCGACCTGGTTGCCAATCCCATCTTCGACATTGCCCATGAACTGGGTGTCAAAGGGCTGATGTGGTTTCCATCGGCATCCTTCCCCTGCCATGAACCTCTTACGAAATACCTGGAAGACGGAACTATCGACCATATCGAAGGCAGCATGAACGGCGCTTTGGGCCGGTTTACTTCGGATGGCAAAATGAAAGGCCTGGGCATCCTCCGTTCCCACGGGGGCCGCTACCAGAGCGTACAGGACGGGGAGGTGCATATCGACATAGCCGTGATCGCAGCCCCTTCTTCCGATGAATTCGGCAACTGCAACGGCGTCAACGGCCCCACCGCCTGCGGACCGCTTGGGTTTGCACTGGCCGATGCTCAGTTTGCCGATCATGTGATCGTGGTGACTGATAACCTCGTGAAATTCCCCTGCATCCCCTGGCAGATCAACGGGAATTATGTGGACTACGTAGTCGTGATGGACAAGATCGGGATAGCCGAGAAGATCGTCAGCGGCACAACCGAGATCACCAAGAGCCCCGACAGGCTCCTGCTGGCCGAGTGGAGCGCGCAGTTCTGCGATGAAGCAGGTCTCATTTATGACGGGTTTTCCTTCCAGGCAGGCGCCGGCGGAACATCCTTGTCGATCGGCATTTATTTTGCCGATATCCTCCGGGAACGTAAATGGAAAGCAAGGTTTGCCCGTGGAGGCAGCAATAAATATCTTGTTAAAATGCTGGAGGAAGGCCTTGTTGAATATATTCTGGACGGGCAAACTTTCGACCTTGACGGGGTAAGGTCGATGCGCGACAACCCGCATCATACATGGACCAGTCCGTTCACCAGCTATAATTACCACGGCAAAGGGAACTTCTCTTCACTTGTCGATATCGTGATCCTCGGTGCCACCGAAGTCGATGTAAACTTCAATGCAAACGTAGTGACCCATTCCGACGGCTACCTCTTACACGGTATCGGCGGATGGATGAACACCCTGTTTGGTAAGACTGTGATCCTTCCTGTGCCTTTGTTCCGTGACCGGATACCGGTGATCCGAGATGAAGTGACCACTCTTTGCGGTCCGGGAGAACTCATCGATGTGATTGTGACTGAAAGGGGCATTGCGATTAACCCTCTCCGCACCGATCTCATTGAGAAGATGAAAAACACCAGCCTGCCCATCAGGACCATTCAGGAGCTCAAGGATGAAGCCGAAAAGATCTGCGGCAAACCCGAAAAACCCAAATTCACCGATGAGATCGTAGCGGTGGTAAAGTGGGTGGATGGCACTGTGATAGATTCGGTATATAAAATTGCAAAGTAATCCTGCGCGTTTGACAATACAGCAGATCCTAACCAAATACTGGGGTTACTCTTCCTTCAGGCCCTTGCAGGAAGAGATCATCCAGTCGGTCATGAAGGGGGAAGACACCCTCGCCCTTCTGCCTACGGGGGGAGGCAAATCTATTTGCTACCAGGTCCCGGCAATTGCAATGGACGGAATGTGCCTGGTGATCTCCCCATTGATTTCACTAATGAAAGACCAGGTCGACAGCCTGAAAAGCAAGGGGATTGCCGCCGCAGCCGTTCATTCGGGGATGCATCCCGATGAACAGGAAAGGGTGCTGAGCAACGCAAGGTTCGGGGCGATCAAGCTCCTGTATATCTCGCCTGAGCGGCTTGCCACCGAACGGATAAGGGAACTGCTGCGAAAAACCAGGATCAACCTGCTCGCGGTCGACGAAGCACATTGTGTTTCGCAATGGGGCTACGACTTCCGCCCTCCATACTTAAAAATAGCAGAGATAAGGCCATTCATACAGGGGACGCCCTTGCTGGCCCTTACTGCGACAGCAACTCCCAAAGTGGTGAAAGACATACAGGAGAAGCTGCAGTTTCGCCGTGAACATCTTTTACGCAAAAGCTTTGAACGCAAGAACCTTGCTTATGTAGTCTTTAAGGAGGAGGACAAACCCGGGCGTTTGCTGAAGATCCTGAACAATGTCAAAGGCAGCAGCATCATTTATGTGAGGAACCGCAGGGAGACCAAACTGATTGCCGAATTCCTGAAAAAGAACGGTATCAGCGCCGATTATTACCATGCCGGGCTCATCCAGAAAGTGCGGGACCAAAAGCAGAATGCATGGATCAGTGAAAAGGTCCGTGTCATGGTCGCCACCAATGCATTCGGGATGGGTATCGACAAAGCGAATGTGAGGGTGGTGGTGCATATGGACCTGCCCGAATGCGTTGAGTCCTATTTCCAGGAGGCAGGTCGTGCAGGAAGGGACGAAAAACAGGCCTATGCCGTGCTTTTGTATGAAAATTCCGACCTGCTGGCTGCCCGAAAGAACCTCTCCCAGACTTTCCCGGAACTCAGCACGATCAGGTCGGTATACCAGGCATTGGGGAATTTTTTCCAGATACCTGTGGGCAGCGGAAGGGATGCCAGGTTTGATATGGACCTGGCCGCCTTTGCTTCGGAATATAAATTTCAGACGGTCATTGCCTACAATTCCCTGAAATTTCTTGAAAAAGAAGGCTACATCATGCTTTCGGATGCTATCCACCGTCCTTCGAGGATCTATGTGAAAGCCGACAAGGAAACCCTTTACCGCTTTCAGGTTGAAAACGAGTTTTACGACCTTTTGTTAAAAACCATTCTCCGTTCCTATACAGGTGTGCTTACCGAGTTTGTGGGCTTCAGTGAAGCCGAACTGGCCCGGAGGGCGGGCATCAGCATCGAAGACCTGGTGAAACACCTGAAAAGGCTGGAAAAGCTGAAGCTCATCGATTATACCCCGGCATCAGATAAACCCCAGCTGGTTTACCTCGACGACCGCCTCGACGGCAAGGATATCCGAATCTCCCCGGTGTATTACCAGGACAGGCTCAAGGAAGCGGAACTCAGGCTTGAAGCTATGATCCACTATGCCGAAACCTCCAATAAATGCCGCAGCCAGCAGCTTCTGACGTATTTCGGGGAGAAGACTTCAAAACGATGCGGCCGCTGCGATGTCTGCGTCGAGAGGAACAAGCTCGGGCTGAATGAAATGGAATTCGACGGGGTACTGAAACTGATCAAGCCGGTCCTGAAAACCGGGGGCGCCGACATAGGGAGCATGGTGGCTGCTGCATCAATCTTTCATGAAGATAAGGTGATCCTCGTCGCACGGTGGCTGATGGATAACGGGAAGGTTGTGAAAGACGGCGACGGGAAATACAGGTGGAAATAATTTCGCTCCAAGCACCAGGCAGCTTGCGTGAGATGCATCGCTAAATTACTTTCCTGCAGTCAAAACACACAAACGGTACTGAAATCTCAAAGTTTCCGCTTTCAGCTGCCTCCCGGTCGAGGATCAACGCAGCTTCCGACAATATTTCATCCTGCCGGTCCCCGGGCAAAAATGCTTTCCAGTGAGGCAGGAAAAAGTTCTTCACAAGGTAATGGTCGTAAAAGGCTTGGGCCGATGTGAAGCGGTATTTAAAACCATCAGGTTGTGCGGAGATAATTTGGAAACCGCAGCCGGTTATAAGGTCCTGGAGGTATTCAACAGGCTTGCGTTTATCGAATATATGTGCATCCATGGCTGCTATGCTTTCAGCCAGTCCCACCCGGCCTAATACAATCCTGAGGGCTTCATAAAACTCGGTCATGGTATGCGGAAGATTCATGGTAAATACAAGTTGGGCGCCGGGTTTACACACCCTGAAACATTCGTGAATCACCCTACCCTGGTCGCTCACATTGTTTAAACCGTTGTTCGAAATAATGAGATCGAAAACCCCGTTTCCGAAAGGTAGGTCCTCGCCCCTCCCCTGTACAGCAAATGCATTGGTAACTTCCCGCATCCTGATCTTTTCCGTAAGAACCTCAATAGCATCATCAGCCGGATCCAGCCCGTGAACCTCGCTCCCCTTGCCCAGGCGGTCTGCCAGTTCCAACATAGGGAAGCCGTATCCGCAGCCGATATCAAGCACCCTGATATTCTTTTTATATTTCACGGTGTCGAGCAGCAACAGCCCGAAGGGGGCCGACCAGAACGGGAGCTCATCGTATAACAAGGATTTTTCGGAAACTGGCATGATGGATTTTTTGACGACACTCACAAAGTTAGTAAACAGCTGTGACATCTGAAATCTCTTTCCGATCTTTGCCCCATGATCCTCCCTTATTCCTTTTATTCGAGAGAAGATGTTGTTCTCATAGCACGCGAGCTTATTGGCAAAGTGCTTGTAAGCCGGATTAACGGGATAACCACATCCGGGATCATTTATGAAACTGAAGCCTACAACGGCATTATTGATTCTGCTTCACATGCCTTCGGCGGACGACGGACTGCCAGGACGGAAATCATGTACCATGATGGCGGTACCGCCTACGTTTACCTCTGTTACGGCATGCATTCCCTGTTCAATGTGGTGACAAACAGAAAAGACATCCCTCATGCCGTGCTGGTGAGAGCTGTAAAACCGCTTGATAATCCCGGCATCATGCTGAAACGCACGGGCAAGCCGAAGCTGGTGAAAAGCATTGGTGACGGCCCTGGCAAAGTGGCCAAACTTTTGGGAATTCACTTTTCACATACCGGCAGCAGCCTGCTTGGGAAACCTTCGAAGAGCGCAGAAGACGCGATATGGATAGAAGATCGCGGGATCAATGTTGATCACGGCAGTATCTGGTCGGGACCCCGCATAGGCGTTGAATATGCAGGGAAAGATGCAACCCTGCCTTACAGGTTCAGAACGGAACTATGATAATTTACGAGTGCAAAGAAATCATTCGTAAATCGTAAATCCCTTTATTTGTCTCCGAAAATCCTGAAGCCCACTGAAACCAGGAAGAGGCTGTTCGTGGATTTCAAGCCGGAATTGTTGACGTCTTTTACAAACTGGTTAAGCCCGTATTGATACCTGATATCAAACGTTAAAAACAAGACATCTATCCCGGTGCCACCGAGAATATACCAGTTTGCCGTATTGATATTTGCTCCCGTGATCGTACCGGCACCGCTTACATCCTTGATTTTCTTATTAACGACAAAGGAGGCCTCAGGACCGACTTCTATCCTCCAGGTTATGACCGATGAATGTATGATTTTGAATCCCAGCAAGAGAGGAACGTCCATGGTTCCTACCGTTACCTTCTGCTGCCAGTTATTAACAGCCAGGTTACCTGAGCTGGTGAATAATGTGCCGCTCATTGTATATAAAAGTTCCGGGGCGAAGTACAACCTTTTCCCTATATGGGTCCAGATTCCGACATGGAACCCGCTGTTGACCTGCGATTTAATAGTATCAATATTGGTTGAGAGTTTGCTTGCATTATAACCCACTTTAATACCGAGGGCGAACTGGCCGTATGATAGCTGGGTTGCAAACATTGCGAGGGCAAAAAGCAGAATTATCTTTTTCATATTCATGAGTTTTAATTAGGGGATAAAAATACTGGTTTTTTTTTATTTCAGGAAAAAATTTCCGGAATATAGAACTCAACAACAGCCCCACCTGATGGGTTGTTATAAAGGTCTATGTTCCCTCCATGGACTTCAATGATGAATTTCACCAGGGGCAGGCTCATCCCGGGGTTTTTATCTACATGGGTTTCGCCGGTGACGAAAAGTTCAAATTTCCTGAGCAGTACTTCAGGCGAAAATCCCGGGCCCTGGTCGGTAAGCTTGAAATGAATGCCGTTTGCCTGCTTCTGTACCTTCAATACTATTGCGGAACCCGATTGGGAATATCTGATTGCGTTATCAAGCAGTTTGACCAATGCTGTAAGAAAAAGATCTTTGTTGACATGCATGGGTGGGATTTCGGTAGTCTCAAGAAAAAATTGCCTTTGCTGGCCTGCCAATGCAATGGTCTTAGCTTCCTCCACCAGTTCCCCTACCTCAAGTTGTTGTTTAGGGAAGGTGTTCCCTGAAGCCTGGAGCTGGGTGATCTGCAGGGCTGCAAAGGAGAAACTTTCAAGCCTCTTTAAGGAAATGTCGAGCATATCGAAAAACTCGATCTGCTCAGGAGAAGTGGCCATGGACTTGAGCAGGAAACTCGCGCCAATGATGCCGTTCAGGGGAGTGCGGATCTCATGACTGATGATCTTAAGGAAATTATCCTTGCTGCTGTCAAGTGTTTGAACTTTGGTAAGGGCATTCTGAAGCTCCTGGTTCTTTTCCATTAACTCCACGGTCTTTAAAGCCACCTCGGCCTGCAGCCACTTGTTGACATCCTTCAGTTTTGCCCTCATTTGCTTCATTTCCAGGTAGGTCTTTACCCTTACCATCAGCTCTTCGGCCTGGAATGGTTTGGTGAGATAATCAACTCCCCCGGCTTCGAAACCTTCTACCAGGCTTTCTGTATCGGACTTTGCCGTTAAAAAAATGACAGGAATATCAGGCCCTCCCTTAAGCTGTTTGAGCTTGCGGCATGTCTCAAACCCGTCCATTCCCGGCATCATCACATCCAGGAGGACCAGGTCAAAGCTCTCTTCGGCCAGCCATTCGAGGGCCCTGGACCCGTCAGTGGCAAATTCAACCTCGTAGCCGTTTGCTGTCAGCAATGTCCCTGCGACCTGTATGTTTTTTGGCTGGTCGTCGACCAGCAGTATTTTTTCAGCCATGCTTCTCTATGTTTTATTAAGTCCCGACAGGATATCTTTTGCTTTTTTAAGCAGGGGTTCAAACTCCCTGAGAGCGGCTTCCATCAGCGCAATGTCGAAGGATTCCACCGCCAGGTTTAAAGAGGAGACCCATTTTGAGTAGGGCTCCCACGAATAATTCGCCGAAAGTTTCCCCGCAGTCTCCAGGAGGATTTTCGAGCTCTGTATCGATCTTTTCCTGAGTGCAGTTGCAGCCAGGTCCTTTAATTCACCCGATAAGGTGTTGATGAGTGCCGCGAGGATTTCAGGATTGACACCGTCGGCTTCAATTTCGACCGCAGCGGTCGGTACTGAATTTTCCTCAACGCTGTCATAAGGAAGGGACCTGCATAACTCAATGATCAGTTCGTCGGCTATCACGGGTTTCCTCAGGAAGCTGTCGAATCCCTTCAGCTTCACATCGCGCTCATCCTGGTGAAAGGCCGAGGCGCTTACAGCAATCACAGGCAGGTCGCTGAGAGCGGCATCGGCGCGTATTTCCTTTACTGCGGTAAAACCGTCCATCACCGGCATCCTGAGGTCCATCATGACCAGGGAAGGCATTTCACTCCTGATCATCTCCAATGCCTCTTTACCGTTGGTTGCCTCGGTGCAGTCCAGGCCCAGTCCGCTCACCAGGCCGGCCAGTACCCTCCTGTTATTATTCACGTCGTCGACAATGAGGATTTTTGCCGCCCTGAACCTTACCTTACCCATTTTGTCTTTCTGAACTGCAGGAGCGGTGAGATCACCCTCAAAGACTTCCAGGGAGGGCAGTATGGCGCTGAAGGTGCTTCCTATGAATGGCTCACTTTCAACTTCTACCTTTCCACCCAGCAAAGTGACCAGTTTTTCGGTAATTGCCAGTCCAAGCCCGGTTCCCCCGTATTTCCGGGTATCCTGGTTCTCGACCTGGGCAAATGCCCCGAATACATGCTTCAGCTGTTCTTGTTTAATGCCGATACCGGTATCCTTTACACTCAGCTTCATACCCACCCTGTTTCCTTCCTGCCCGAGAAATCCGGCACTTAAAATGATCTCTCCCTCATCGGTGAACTTCACGGCATTGCTCATGAAGTTCAGGAGAATCTGGCGGATGCGCAATTCGTCGGAAACCATGTATTCAGGTAACCGCTCATCCGCCAGCACCTTAAGAATCAGGCCTTTCTCGGTAACCCTTGCAAGGAAGAGTGACTCCACTTCAGCCATGAGGTTCCGTATTGAAAAGGGTTCGGGACGGATCTCCAGCTTACCTGCTTCTATTTTCGAAAGGTCGAGAATGTCGTTGATCAGGCTGAGGAGTATCTTGCTGCTGGAACTGATTGACGAAAGATAATTGGCTTGAACGGGGTCTTTGACAAGGTTGGTCATGATCTGTGAAAACCCTATAATGGCGTTCATAGGCGTCCTGATCTCATGTGACATATTGGCGAGGAAGACGCTCTTTGCATCATTGGCCGTTTCGGCTTCCTGTTTAGCAACCTCCAGTTCTGCCGACATCTTCTTGAGTTTTTTGGTGATCCGCCTCTGGGAGTAGTAAGCCCAGGAAGCTGCCCAGAGTGTGATGAAGGCCAGCAGGAATGGGATGATCTCAATAAAAATGATCATTCTTACTTCGCTTTTCCCTGCATAAAGCGCAAGGACCTTGGACCTGCCGAATTTATGAAAATATACATAAAACCTGCCTTCGTCCTTTTCAAAATACAGTGGCTTATCGGGATCAGCCGCCCTGATGGCAGGGTTAATATTAAAATCGGGCATCGACTTGTATATGTTATGCAGGGAATCGGTTCTTGAAAACCGTTTGTCATTCGAAGCCAGGATGGTGCCGCTGGTATCAAAGAGGACCAGGTTGGCATGTTCAAGGTTCAGCTCAAGCCAGTTGTTGTAATACCTGGTGGCAAGATCAAGGCATATCTGGCCTCTGATGCTGTCCTGGCATTCCAGCCCGGTATAAAGGGTCATCAGTTCCTTTTTCGAAATGCGGCCGATGAATGGCGGGGTAAGTTCCACATTGTTTAGCCCAAGGTCTTTGAGATGAAACCTAGCAGGCGTTTCATTATACCCGCGAATCAGAATGGAATCGGGTGGATTACTTGCAAACAGGAACAATAAAACATGCCCGGTATTCAAACGGAGATACACTCTTTCGACTTCGCCGTAGTCGCTGGAAATATTCCTGACCGAGGGATATAACGCGTTGAGGATCATCCTGCATGAATTCACTTCTTTATCGGAAAGTTTCGTGGGTGAAAGCACAAGCATACTGTCGGCATTGGACCGTGAATACACGAACCTGGCCCTCATGTCGGATCCCTGGCCGGGAAGGGTAAGATTGACTCTCTCGTATTTAAGGTACATCGCCAGGTTTTTCTGCAGCATAAGCAGCTGGTCAGCATGCCTTCGGGTAGTTGCAAGAAGCTTCACTGGAATCTGCAGGCATTGAAGGTTCCACTTTTCCTTGTAATTATCAAGAAATTGCCTGAACCCGACAAGGCTGATAACGGTTAACCCGGCAAGAAAAATGCTTATCCAGGCAAGTGTATGTTTGTTTTTCTTCATACAGATTCAGCTAAGACAAAAAAAACCACCTTATGGAGGTGGTTTTTTCGTGAAGTAATTGCGTGAGCTGTTTACTTAACTTTCTTTACAAGTTCTGCACCTGCTTTGAATTTTACGACTTTCTTTGCAGGGATCTTGATTTCTTTGCCATTCTGGGGGTTACGGCCTTTACGGGCAGCACGCTTTGAAACGGCAAATGAGCCAAATCCAACTAAAGCAACTCTTTCACCTTTGCCAAGAGCCTTGGTTGTGGAAGTGATAACAGCTTCCAGAGCCCTTTTGGCTTCTGCCTTGGTAATTTTTGCATCTTTTGCAACTGCTTCGATTAACTGAGCCTTGTTCATTTTTTAAGGTTTTAAATTAATACTCAAATTTGATAATCCCTGCAAATATAAGGTCTGTATGGAATTTGTCAAGAGGTTTTAGCTGAAAACCATTGAAAATGTTGAAAAATTGAAGTTTTTGTTAATAACTCCATCAGGGAAACGTAATATTCACAGGGTATTCAGACGATATTTTTCCCGAACCCCCTCAGGAATTCTTCTGTTCTCATGGGTTTCCTGCCTGCAAGCTGAAGCTCAAATATGCTAAGATCTCCATCCGAAGCCGATATCCTCAGGAAACTGCGGCCATCGCTTACTACATCTCCCACAGCTGCGGATGGCCCCTGTTTTTCCAGGCCTGCCCTGAAAATTTTAACTGAAGCCTTTGTCCCATCTTTCAGTTTTATCCCGGTATGGGCTCCGGGCACAGGGCATAAGCCCCGTATTAAATTAAATATGACTTCGGATGGCTGTGTCCAGTCGATCCTGCATGTTTCGGTATAGATCTTGGGCGCAGGCTTTAGCTGGGAACCGGGAACCGGGAAGCGGGACTGGTCGAAGGTCGTTACATTTCCGGCAAAAATGCTTTGCACTGTCCTTACTACAAGTTGAGCCCCTTTCACCTTCATTCGGTCGTGAAGCTCGCCGGCTGTTTCTTCGGGGCCGATACTCATGCTTTCCCTGAAAATAATATCTCCGGTATCAACCTTATCCCTGAGAAAAAAAGTAGTAAGCCCGGTCTCTGTCTCCCCGTTAATAACGGCCCAGTTTATCGGGGCGGCTCCGCGGTACTGAGGAAGAAGCGAGGCATGGAGGTTGAAGGTCCCCATTGGCGGCATTTCCCATACAGCCCTGGGCATCATCCTGAATGCAACCACAACCTGCAGGTCGGGCTTCAGGGCTTTCAGCTGCTCAATGAAAAAAGGATCAGACATCTTTTCGGGCTGGAGTACTGTCAGTCCATGCTCAGCGGCATACAGCCTGACCGGGGAGGCCCTGAGCTTCATCCCCCTTCCGGCAGGCTTGTCGGGAGCTGTTACGACACCGGCAACCTGATATCCGCCTTCAAACAATGCCTTTAAAGACTCCAAAGCGATTTCGGGCGTTCCGTAAAAGACGATGCGGGATGCGGGATGCGGGATATGGGATGTGGGATGCATGATGCTGGATAACTGGATAGCTGGATATTGGATAAAAAAATGCCCGGGTAATCCCGGGCAAAGTTCGTTAAAAAAAGATAATACAGTTTATTTCTTTCCTGCGATCTTCCCTTCGGCAAACGCAATGTATCTCTCGGCATCCCTGCCTTCGTTGGTACGGGGATACTCTTCCTTTACTCTTTTATAGACTTTCAGGGCGTTCTCAAAATCGGAAAGCTCGATATAACCCATCCCGGCTTTCATAAGGAAATAAGGAGTAATGAATTCATTCTTGCCAAGATCAGCAGCTTCAATATAATAACTGATTCCTTTTTTCATATCGTTCAGCTCAACATAAGCATCGCCTAAAGCACCTTTTGCAAGCGGGGATATGATTTTATCACCTGAACTGAATTTCTTCAGCTGGGTGATCGCATTCTCAAACTGGCCGAGCTTCAGGTAGCACATCCCTGCATAATAATGAGAAAGGTTTGCCGACTTGGTCATCCCGTATTCATCAATGATGGCAAGGAAGCCAAGATACTGTCCGTCGCCGTTCAACGCTTTCTTAAGGGAATCCTGTTCAAAATATTTCTGGGCCATGAACATCTGTCCTTGTGCGTCTTTTTCCCTTGGGGCTATATAAAACTTCTTAAATCCGAAGAAACCCAGTGTGACTACAATGATTACACCAATCACAATAAGAATGACCGTCTGGTGCTTCTCAATAAATTGCTCGGTTTTACCGAATGCCTCTTCTACAGCAACAATTCGTTCTTCAGTCTTGTCTGCCTGTTTATCAAGCTTTTGTGCCATCTTTTTGAAAAATTTGAGGTTGCAAAGTTACATTTTTTCCCTTTACACCCTACAACTGATTCATTTTTTTACCTTTGAAATGAAAATTTCAGATGCACATTCATGATTACAGATGTTGAAACTCTTGACCGTACAAGAAAATTAAAACTGCTTGACCACCTGATGGGCCTGATGACCGAAGAGCGAAGAAACAGGTTTGCTGCGGTCGTTTCCCTTCGAACCCGGCATATGAGCATCGTGCTCGAAGATATTTTCCAGCCGCATAATGCGAGCGCCGTGCTCCGCAGCTGCGACTGCTTCGGCATACAGGATGTGCATATTATTGAGAACAGGAACAAATATGAAGTGAACCCCGATGTTGCACTGGGTTCCGCCCAATGGCTAACCTTATTTAAATATAATAAAACAGGTTCAAACACCGCTGCATGTATTAGTACTCTGAAAGAAAAAGGGTACAGGATCGTCGCCACCTCTCCGCATAAAAACGATTTCACTCCCGGCAGCCTGCCGATCGACAGCCCCTTCGCCCTGGTTTTCGGGACGGAGCTCCAGGGCCTGTCGGAAGAAGCGATATCCCTGGCCGATCAGTTCATAAGGATACCAATGTTCGGGTTTACAGAAAGTCTCAATATCAGTGTTTCTGCGGCTATCCTACTGCAATCCCTGACCAAACGCCTGCGTGAGTCAGAAATAAGCTGGGCCCTCGGTGAAGAAGAAAAAAATGACGTCCTTCTACGCTGGGCTGCCTGTTCGGTTCGAAAGTCAGATGTGGTAATCAGGGATTTTCTGAAGAAAAATCCGGGCTGAACCTGTTTCAGAAGCATGATTTTTATACCTTTGCATTCCGGGAATTATTCGTAAATCGTAAATCGTAATCCGACCAGTTTCCGGCTCAACAATAAAATTTTAATAAACAGTCATATGGGAAAAGGTGATAAAAAATCAAGAAGAGGGAAGATCATCATCGGATCTTTCGGCGTAAGCCGTCCCCGGAGAAAGAAAAAAGGAATTGTTGCACCTCCTAAACCAAAGGAAGTTAAGGTTAAGGCAAAGACGGCCGAGGAACCCGTAAAAGCAGCTGCAGTGGAAGCCGCAGTTGAAGAAAAGAAAGTTGCAAAAAAGGCTGCCGCCAAAAAAGCTGTTGAGAAAACAGAAGAAGCTGAAGTAAAGCCAAAAGCTCCTAAAGCAAAGAAGAAGGCAGAACCCAAAGAAGCAGCTCCCGAAGCCGAAGCTCCTGCTGAAGCCCCGAAGGAATAAAGCCCGGAACAAATTTCCGAGGCTTTGAAACTATTTCAATAATTCCGTCCGGGTGTTTTTCAGCACCCGGACTTTTTTATGGAACTGATCAGGAAGTACTTCCCTTCATTGTCGGTAAAACAGTTTGGGCAGTTTGCCCGCCTGCTTGAATTATACCCCGAATGGAACAGCCGCATCAATGTCATCAGCCGAAAGGACATTGAACACCTGGAGGAAAGGCATATACTTCACTCCATGTCTGTAGCCAAAATCATTCAATTCAATCCCGGCACCTGGATCATGGATGCAGGGACAGGTGGAGGGTTACCGGGCATACCGCTTGCCATCCTGCATCCTGAATCGGAATTCGTACTGGTAGATTCCATAGGAAAAAAGATCCATGTGGCCGATTCCATTATCAAAGAACTGGAACTCAACAATGCCAGCGCCCTCAACTGCAGGTACGAAGACCTAAAACAGCCATACGACTTTATCCTTGGCCGGGCAGTGACCAATATTGCCGATTTCAGCGCCAAACTAAAAAAACTTATCATCAGGAACGGGAATAACAGCCTTGAAAACGGGTTCCTGTATTTAAAAGGAGGCGATTTCGAGGAAGAACTGGCAAGCCTCCAGTCAAAATGGACGGTTTACCCCCTTTCCGATTATTTCACTGAAGAATATTTCCTTACCAAAAAACTCCTGCATCTGTACCAGTGATCAGTGACTAGTGACTAGTGATCAGTGACTGCTGACTGCTGACTGTTCACTATTCACCTTTCACTAATTCAAAATTCCTTGTTAGGTTGCTTCTTTTTTCGTTATTTAGCAAAAAATTAAAAAAATCACGATTATGGCTGAAGCAAAAAAGTATGTTCCCTTCGTCTCCGCCGAAACGCATATGAAGGAATTCACCTTGCGGGCTCTTATCGTAGGCTTGTTCTTTGCCGTTATCCTTGGGGCTGCAAATGCCTACCTGGGTCTTAAAGCAGGGATGACGATAGCCGCGACTTATCCTGCCGCTGTTCTTGGAATGGCCCTGCTCCGTATCATGCGGGGGACGATCCTTGAAGAAAATTTCACACGTACTGTCGGTTCCATCGGGGAATCCGTGGCTGCCGGCGCAATTTTCACCCTGCCTGCATTTTTTGTGTCGGGTATATGGCCTGAGTTCTTCACCATGGGTCACTATATCACTTCATCGCTTATCCTGATCGCAGGAGGTATCCTGGGCATCATGTTTGTTGCCCTGCTTCGCCGTGTAATGGTTGAAGATGCAGAGCTTCCTTTCCCCGAGTCAGTTGCCGCTGCCGAGATCCACAAGGCCGGACAGGGCGGTTCAGGCGGGTCCAAATTCCTGTTCTGGGCCATGGGACTGGGCGCTGCTGTAAAGCTTCTCGGAGAACTCAAATTCTTCCTGTATCTCTGGGAAAAATTCGTTTACTGGGGCAAACAAACCATCTCGGGCACCGTTTTCACGGGCAAGGGAGGGATGATGATGAGTTCCCCCGGAGTAAGCCCTGCATACATGGGTGTAGGTTATATCATCGGCCCCAAACTGGGCGCCCTTAACTTCAGCGGGGGCCTCCTTGCCTGGGGACTCATGGTACCCATGATCATGTATTTCATTTTACCGAGCATGGATTTCCAGGCATGGGCCGCTTTCCTGATGGGCAAAGACGCTACTCTGACCCTGGAACAGGCCATGACCAAGGTAAATGACCCGGCTTACCAGATGCTCCAGATATGGAAATTCATCGTAAGGCCTATCGCAATCGGCGGGATGCTTGTTAGCGCCGGCTTCACATTATATAAAATGAGAAAGAGCCTGATCACCGGAGTGGGCAGGTCTATCACCGACGTTAAAAAAGCAGCCCAGGGCATGGGGCATGCCGCTCCCCGCACCGAGAAAGACCTTAGCTTCGGCGCTATCATTATAGGCATTCTCGCAGTTGCAGTCCTGACTTTCTGTATCACCTTCTTTATTTTCGAGACTAATATCCTGATCGCTGTTGTTGCTTCAACAGTCATGATCATCCTGGCTTTTTTCTTTGCAGCCGTATCGGGTTACCTGGTAGGCATCATGGGATCAAGCAATAACCCTATCAGCGGACTTACACTTACTGCACTTGTGGTTACAGCCCTCATACTCGTCGGTTTAGGCGTACAGGGTAATGCAGGCGTTGCTACCGTTCTCGGCGTTGCCGCTATCGTTTGCGTATCAGCAGCCGTGGCAGGTGAAATGCTTCAGGACCTGAAGGCAGGACATATCCTCGGAGGTACCCCCTGGAGAATGCAGATCGGTGATATCATCGGCGTTATTCTCGCAGGCGCCGTGATGTTTGTAGTACTTGCTTACCTCAACGAAGGCGATATTGCTTCGGGTAAAAACCTGGGTTACCAGGGAGGGTTTGGCAGCCGCAACCTTTCGGCCCCCCAGGCCGGCCTTATGGCTATCCTTTCCCGCGGTATTGTTGAAGGCGCCATGGCATGGCCCCTCATCATTTCAGGGATGCTCATGGGTGTGGCTTTCATCCTCATGCAGGTGCGCAGCCCTATGCTCGTAAGCGTGGGTATGTACCTCCCCCTTGAAACCACCTTCGCGATTTTTGTCGGCGGACTGATCAAAGGCGGTGTTGACTATTTTACCGGTAAACGAAAACTCAATGAAGCACAAAAGATACGGGTCGAGAACACAGGAGTTCTGCTGGCATCCGGGATGATTGCGGGAGAGGCCCTGATGGGTCTCGTTATTGCCATCTTCGCGGCTTTCGAGATCTTCCTCTATGACCATTTCGTTTTCTTCAAAAACCCGACCTACTTTGTCAGCCTTGTTATTATTGCGATTATAGCTTTCGTACTCATCCAGATACCCCTTAAGAACGCAGGGAAGCCCGATGAACCGGCTCCCCCGGCATCAGGCATGTAATCGGGATATCCTTCATCACGGGGCTGGCACCTGAAAGGTTGCCAGCCCCGTTTTATCTTACCATATGGAAGTATCGTTTTTCAAACGGAGAAAGATCCTCAAACAGGCTAACACCCTCGACCTGCATCCCATAAAGTTGCTGGGATCTGAGAAACGTGACGAGGAGACCCTTAACATCCTCCTCCCGAGGTTTAAGAACAGCCTTGCAAACAAATTGTTTCAGCCTAAATGGAAAGAGGAATTTATTAAAATCAAACTGGATGCCTTCGGATCGACTGTATGGGAACAACTCGACGGGAACCAAAGCACAGGGGAGATATGTAATAAACTCAGGGATACTTTTCCTGAAAAACTCCAGCCGCTTGAGGAAACAGAGGATCGGGTAAGCACGTTCCTGTCAATGCTCTACCAGCAGAGATTCATATCGTTCAGGGAGATCCAAAAAGATCAGGATACTGTCGGCAAATAGTTTTTTTTCCTATCTTTGTAGTTCAGTACCAATGTAAAATCCCTAAACCATGAGTAAAGATATTTTAAACCTCGAACCAGCTCTGCTGTGGAAAAATTTCTACAGCCTTACACAGATCCCCCGCCCCTCGAAACACGAAGATAAAGTGAGGGATTTTCTTGTTAAATTCGGTAAAGACCTTGGCCTTGAAACCATACAGGATGAAGTAGGCAACGTAATCATCCGCAAACCTGCCACTGCCGGCATGGAAAACCGTAAAGGCGTGGTACTGCAGGGACATATGGACATGGTTCCCCAGAAGAACAACGATACCGAACATGATTTTGAAAAAGATCCCATCACTACCTATATAGATAATGGCTGGGTAAAGGCAAAAGGGACTACCCTTGGTGCCGATAACGGCTTGGGCGTTGCAGCAGCAATGGCTGTCCTTGAATCAAAGAACATACAGCACGGCCCTATTGAAGCCTTCATCACCACCGACGAAGAAACCGGGATGACCGGGGCTATGGGCATCAAACCCGGAGTTCTTAAAGGTGACATCCTCCTTAACCTTGATACCGAAGAAGAAGGCGAACTTTACATCGGTTGCGCCGGCGGCACAAACGGTAACTTCTCGTTCCGTTTCAAAACTGCAGCCCTTCCTTCGGCTGTTGAAGCATTCAAAATTACGGTCACCGGCATGAAAGGCGGCCATAGCGGTGTTGACATCCGCCTCGAAAGAGGAAATTCAATAAAAGTCCTGACCAGGGTGCTTTGGGAAGGAAGTAAAAATTTCGGGCTCAGGCTCGCCGCACTTGAAGGCGGAAGCCTCAGGAACGCCATCCCAAGGGAAGCCAGTGCAACGATAGTGGTCCCGGTTCAGCATAAAGACTCCCTCGCAGCAATGGTTGCCGGTCTCGAACAAATTATAAGAAAAGAACTCTCGGCCGTGGAACCCAATATGAAGATCATCCTCACCCCTGCCGAAAAACCTCTCTCCCTGATTGATGAAGTCAGCCAGGGGAATATCATCAATGCCCTTTATGCCTGCCCCAACGGCGTGATCCGTATGAGCAACGAAATGCCCGGGCTTGTCGAGACATCCATAAATATCGGGGTTCTTAAAACCGACAACAACATGGTGATCGGCCAAACCCTCCTCCGCAGCTCGGTTGACTCTGCAAAACTCGACCTCCAGAATATGGTCGATGCCGTTTTTACCATGGCCGGGGCAGATATCAATTTCGACGGAGAATACCCGGGATGGAAACCAAATCCCGATTCAGTCATACTGAAACTGATGCAGGACCTCTATAAAAAAATGTTCGGGAAAGAACCGCTTGTAACAGCCATCCATGCAGGTCTTGAATGCGGCATCCTCGGCGGACCTTATCCCAACTGGGATATGATCTCGGTAGGCCCGACCATCGTTTCACCACATTCACCGGATGAAAAAGCAGAGATCGCCTCCGTACAGAAATTCTGGGATTACCTGCTGGAAACATTAAAAAACATCCCGGCGAAATAAATACCGGCAAAACCGGGAACAGTATCCCGGCCAAACCCTGCTCCGGCAGCATAAACCGGGGCAGGTCCCGAAAATTTTAAGTTTCATTTGGTTGCTTAAATTAATTTTGTATCTTTGCAGCCCTAAAATAAGAATACAATGGCAGCTCCAACATTTCACCCTTCGAACACAAAAAGAAAGAACAAACATGGTTTCCGTGAAAGAATGTCTACAGCTAACGGACGCAGGGTTCTTGCAAACAGAAGAGCAACAGGCAGAAAAAAACTGACCGTTTCAGACGAACAAAACGACAAGAAATAATTTTCACGGTTTTGGAAATACCGTTAACCCGGTTATGACGTTATGAAAAGAAGATAATTTCACATTATCTTCTTTTTTTATTTTTGACAACCAATTCGTTAAAGACCCAAGCATGAAAAACCTGAACTTCAAATCGGCATGGCCTTACCTGGTCGCCCTTGTTATTTTCCTGGTCATCACAATGTCATTCCTCTCCCCTCTTATCGAAGGGAAACAGATCCTCCAGAGCGACATAATGCATTGGAAAGGCGCAGCCAAGGAAATCACCGATTTCAGGGATAAAACCGGACAGGAACCATTGTGGACGAATTCAATGTTCGGGGGAATGCCTGCATACCAAATCTCGACTCGCTACACAGGAAACGCGCTTGGCTTTCTCGACAATATCCTCACACTAGGCCTGCCCCACCCGGCAAATATGGTATTCCTCTATTTCGTCGGTTTTTTCATACTTCTGCTGGTTCTCGGGCTTAATCCCTGGCTCTCAGTGGCGGGAGCAATAGCATATGCCTTCTCATCGTATTTTTTCATCATCATTGAAGCCGGGCACAATTCCCAGGCACATGCCATTGGCTATATCGCCCCGGTACTTGCCGGCATGATACTTACCCTGAGAAAAAAATACCTCTGGGGATTTATCCTCACAGCGGTCTTCCTCTCCCTGGAAGTGAAACAAAACCATCTTCAGATCACATACTACCTGGCCCTGACAGCCATCACACTGGGGCTGGTTGAACTGCTGTATGCCTTCAGGAATAAAACTTTCGTGCCTTATATCAAATCGGTCTCCCTGCTGCTGGTGGCCCTCGCTTTTGCAGTCCTTACAAACCTGTCGCTGCTCTGGACCACTTACGAGTACGGGAACTATACCATCAGGGGGAAATCGGACCTCACAAGCCAGAAATCCAACCGTACTTCGGGTCTCGACAAATCGTATGCAACCCAGTGGAGCTATGGAGTGGGCGAAACCATGACCCTGCTGATCCCCGATTTTTATGGTGGTTCCTCAAATGAGTCGCCCGGCATGAACTCCAATATCGCCAAAGTCCTCCGCACAAATAACATACCCGATGATAATATCAGGCAGTTTGCAGCCCAGTCGGGATTGATGTACTGGGGAAACCAGCCCTGGACATCCCCTGTGTATATCGGTGCAATCGTTATTTTCCTGTTCTTTCTCGGGCTGATCATCGTGAAAGGCCCCCTGAAATGGTGGCTGCTTGCGGCAACCATACTTTCGATAACACTCTCATGGGGACATAATTTCATGGGGCTCACCGACTTTTTCCTGAATTACTTCCCCGGCTACAATAAATTCAGGGCGGTCACTATGATCCTTATTATTGCAGAACTCACCATGCCTTTGCTGGGATTCCTGGCCATTAAAGTGATCTTTGACGAAATGTCCACTGCC
>CAILVF010000066.1 GCA_903837605.1 uncultured Bacteroidales bacterium
CTTTCTAATTCCCTTTAAAGTTATTTCATGATCTTTTCTGATTAATATCATCTCCTTTTTGACTGAATTTCACTATAAAATAAACATAAGAAAAAACTTATGAAAACCCTCCTTCTCACTCTGGTTCTTTCAGGATTGATGATTTCATCTGTATTCGGGCAATCAACCTGGTCTATCAGCGGAAATTTCAATTATTTAAACGCATCTTCAACCCCGATGGATGTGATGAAGGTGGTTCTTCAACAAGGGTCCCTAAGGATCGATTCAGTGATGACCAATGTGAGCGGACATTATAATTTCACTTCGGTTGCTAACGGAACATATAAACTTCTTGCTTTTACAACTAAACCCTGGGGAAGTGTTAATGCAACGGATGCTATCAAAGTACAGCGTCATTTTGCCGGACTCGAGATCATGACTGATCCTGTGAGACTGCAGGCCGCAGATGTCAATATGAGCAATTCTATCAATGCAACAGATGCCATCAAGATAAAAAGAAGATTTTCAGCATTGGATTCTTATTTTGACCGTGGAGACTGGACTATCGCTAAACCAATAGTCGGAGGAGATACTATTATAGTCAACGGAGCCAATGTTATACAGAATTTTGATGTTCTATGTGTAGGAGATGTTAATGGAAGCAATAATCCATTACCAACCCAGGATCCTCCAACTGTTATAACTGTAATTGCTACAAACATATCATTAACTTCAGCAACCAGCGGCGGAAACTTATTTTCTGATGGTGGATCCACAATTACGGCAAAGGGTATTTGCTGGAATACTTCTTCCAATCCAACAATTGCTGATAGCCATACATCTGATGGAAGCGGAGTCGGAAATTTTGTGAGCAGCCTCACAGGACTTAACCAGAATGCGCTTTATTATGTAAGGGCATATGCTACCAATAGTATTGGGACAGCATATGGTAATGAAGTTAGTTTTACTACCCTTTCCGATTTTACTTGTGGTACATCAATCACCATAAACCATCTTAATTCAGGCGGTGTGGCTCCGGTTAATAAAACTGTAACCTATGGTATTGTCACCAATATCCCCGGCGAACCATCAAAGTGCTGGATCACAAGTAACCTGGGCGCCGACCATCAGGCAACTGCAGTTGACGATGCCACCGAAGCTTCGGCTGGATGGTATTGGCAGTTTAATCTCAAACAAGGATTTAAACATGATGGTACAACAAGGACACCTAATACAACATGGATAACCAGCATAGGCGAAAATTCAGATTGGATATCTTCAAATGATCCATGTACCATTGAAATGGGGAGTTTATGGCGCATACCCACATATACAGAGTTGAACAATGTATCGACAAGTGGTGGATGGACGGATTGGAACGGCCCATGGAACTCTGGTTTAAAACTCCATGCTGCCGGAGACCTCCTCAACTCCCCCGGTGGTTCACTGGACGGCCGTGGTTCGAGAGGCTACTACTGGAGCAGTATGCAGAGCAGTGGCGCTTATGGCAGGAACCTGTGCTTCGCCAGTAGCTGGGGCGGTATAGACGTCGCCGGTAAGGCGTACGGCTCGACCCTCCGCTGCCTCAGAAACCCTGAGAGTCCAGCCAGTGCCCCTACTGTGACTACAACTGCTGCATCAAATATTGGGTCAAATACTGCAACCTCAGGAGGTAATGTCACAAATGATGGAGGGGCAACAGTAACGGCAAGGGGAGTATGTTGGAACACCTCATCAAGCCCGTCAACTGCAAACAGCCATACCACTGATGGTAGCGGCACAGGATCATTTGTAAGCAATCTCACCGGTCTCACACAAAATACCTTATATTATGTCCGGGCTTATGCCACCAATAGCGTGGGAACTACTTAT
Source organism: uncultured Bacteroidales bacterium (assembly GCA_903837605.1). GTDB lineage: Bacteria > Bacteroidota > Bacteroidia > Bacteroidales > FEN-979 > CAIRDP01. The sequence continues at coordinate 1,852 of CAILVF010000066.1, forward strand.
GGTAATCAAGTTAGTTTTACCACTTCATCTAGTTTTACTTGTGGTTCTTCATTAACAATTAATCATTTGGTTTCAGGAGGTGTAGCACCGGTTAGTAAAACCGTTACCTATGGCACTGTTACCAATATCCCGGGAGAAACTTCAAAATGCTGGATTACCTCTAACCTGGGCGCCGACCATCCGGCAACTGCTAAAAATGATGCCACCGAAGCCTCTGCTGGCTGGTATTGGCAGTTTAACCGCAAACAAGGATTTAAACATGATGGCACAACCCGCACTCCAAATACGACCTGGATTACTTCGATCAGCGAAAACCTTGACTGGCAGTCCTCCAACGACCCTTGTGCACTTGAACTCGGAAGTGGATGGCGAATACCATCATATACTGAATGGAACAATGTGTATACAACTGGGGGTTGGACTGATTGGAATGGCCCATGGAACTCTGGTTTAAAAATGCATGCTGCCGGGACTCTCGGATACTCCGATGGTTCGCTTTCCTTGCGCGGCTCGACAGGCTACTACTGGAGCAGTACGCAGTACGATGCTTCAGGTGGCTGGCACCTAGCCTTCTCCAGTTACTACAGCTACATGGGCAGCTTCACCAGCGGCAAGGCGTATGGCTTTACCCTCCGTTGCCTCAGAAACTCTGGGAGTCCAGCCACTGCTCCTATAGTGACTACAACAACTGCATCAAATATTGGGTCAAATACTGCAACCTCAGGAGGTAATGTCACAAATGATGGTGGAGCACCAGTAACAGCCAGGGGCGTTTGCTGGAATACCTCACCCAATCCCACAATCACAAACAACCATACCGCAGATGGCAATGGTGCGGGGACTTTTGTCAGTAATATCGCCGGACTTGCTCCTAATACATTGTATTATGTTCGTGCTTATGCTACCAATGGCATTGGAACATCTTATGGGTCCGAAGTTAGTTTTACCACTTCATCAAGTTTTACTTGCGGCTCTTCCTTTGCAATTACCCATTCGACATCTGGAGGTGTTGCTCCTGTTAATAAAACCGTTACTTACGGCACTATTACAAATATACCCGGTGAACTATCAAAGTGCTGGATTACAAGCAACCTTGGCGCCGATCATCAGGCAACTGCTGTTAACGATGCCACCGAAGCCTCAGCAGGTTGGTACTGGCAGTTTAACCTTAAACAGGGGTATAAACATGATGGGACTATAAGGACACCAAATACTACATGGATTACATCGATTAATGAAAACTCTGATTGGCAGACTGCAAATGATCCGTGTACCATTGAGATAGGGAGTAGCTGGCGTATTCCAACCTATACAGAATGGCTTAATGTTGATGCGGCAGGAAACTGGACAGATTGGTATGGCCCATGGAACTCTGGTTTAAAAATGCATGCTGCTGGGGAGATAGTCGATGGTTCGCTGAGCGTTCGCGGCTCTTTCGGCTTCTATAGGTGCAGTACGCAAAGCGATGCCAGTTTCTGCTGGGACCTGAGTTTCAGCAGTGGCGGCAGCCAGACAGGCATTGGAAGCAAGACAATGGGCTTTTCCCTTCGTTGTGTTAGAAATTCTGATAGTCCAAGTAATGCTCCTACTGTGACTACAACCGCTGTATCAAATATCGGGTCAAATGCTGCAACATCAGGTGGCAATGTCACAAATGATGGAGGGGCAACGGTAACAGCAAGGGGAGTTTGCTGGAGTGTTTCTCAAGATCCAACCATTTCTTCAGCTCATACAACAGATGGCACTGGAACCGGAAGCTTTATCAGTAATATGACTGGATTGACTTCGAACACCACTTATTACGTCAGATCTTATGCCACCAATAGTGTTGGGACAGCTTATGGAGTTAATGTACAATTCTCAACAACCGTAACCGGCTCATTAACTGATAATCTGATTAGTTACTGGAAAATAGATGAAACATCTGGAACAACGTCCTTTGATTCTTATGGATCAAATAATTGTACAATTGAAAGTGGAGTCACTATTAATCAGAGTGGTTTGATTAATAAATCCGCTGCTTTCATCGAATCTAGTGGCGGTTTGACAACTGGGAAAACAGCATCTCAACTTGGAATTGGTGGTGAAGCTTCTAAAAGTGTCAGCATTTGGATAAAACCAGATACTTCAAATGATGTATTAAACAGTGGTGGTATAATTAACCTTGGGAATCCGGCAGATCATGAGCAATTTGGCATTAAACTTTATAGCTATTGGATGTTTGACTCTTGGTATGGGGCAGTCAGGATAGGTGCAGATAATGATATCTTAGCGGATGGAATATGGCATCATATTGTTGTAACTTATACTTCAAACACTCATACCATTCGAACATATTTAGATGGAGCATTAGTAACGGAAGATTCATCCTACGTAATCTCAGTAGGAGATGATATGGGATTTTCGATTGGGATTGGAAGCCAAGGAAATTACATTGGGTTAATTGATGAAGTGGGATTATGGAGTAGGGCATTGACGAATAATGAAGTTCATGCACTTTACAACAATGGTAATGGATTGCCTTACCCATTTTAACCAGCCTATATTAAATATTGGGCAGTTATATGGTTTTAATTATAATTCTGTAAATCGTTAATGATCTATTTTGCCTGGTAACTCTTCGCATCCAATGCCTTCACGCTCCACATCTTCAGGAAACGCTCGACTTTGGCGGTATCGTAACCGGGAACTTTCGGGTTGGGGTATTCGAAACCGTCGCTGTCAACTGTGTTCAGGCGCTTCCCCTGTGAGTCAAGGATCACAAAAACCGGGAACCCGAAACGGTTGGGGTATTGGTATTCTGCAAACAGGGTGTAGTCCCGCTTGGCTTTGTCCTTTGACGAGGGAACATTGATGAGGACATATACATAGTTGGCCTTCATCAGTGAGTCAAGTTTCGGATAAGTGATTACAAGCGCATGAAACCTCATGCACCAGGGGCACCAGTTGCCGCCGAACTGCATCATGATGTTCTTGTGCTCTTTCTGGGCCTGGGTTATAGCTTTCTTAATATCGGCACGTGCATCCTGGTTCTCATTATAGGGCTTAGGCTTCTCTTGTGCATTTACCATGATTACTCCAAAAAGGAGTGTAAGTGTCAGTATGATTTTTTTCATATTTTTGCTGTTTATTAATTAACAATCGCGGTTCAAAGTTAAGAAAAACTGCTGTGCATAATGCCTTTTGCAGACTACTTTTTCTCTGGCCCGCATTTTTAATCCCAAACAAATGAAACGAATTTTACTCTGCGGACTGCTTCCGCTGCTGCTCTGTTTTAACTTAACGGCACAAAACATTGAGCAAAAAAAGGAAACAAAAGACTCAAAGGAATCAAGCGAACAGAAAACCCCCGAAAAGAAAGCTGCTTTCGGCATCATTTTTTCAGGTTATGTGAAAACGGATATCTTTTTCGATACAAGGCAAACGGTCGGACTGCGCGACGGGCATTTCCTGCTCTTCCCCGAAGGGCCTAAATACGATGCCGACGGGGCGGATATAAACGCCAAATCGGCATACAACATCCTTTCCATCCAGACCCGCCTATGCGGCTCTATATGGGGACCTGATGCAATAGGAGCAAAGACTTCCGCCTACTTTGAAGCTGAATTTTTCGGGAATATAAACCCGAACATCAACTCTTTCAGGCTTCGCCATGCCTGGGTGAAGCTTCAATGGCCTCATACCGAACTGATGGTTGGTCAGTGGTGGCACCCTATGTTCGTCCCCGAATGCTCACCGGCTACGGTATCTTTCAACACGGGTGCGCCTTTCGTTGTGTTCTCGCGCAATCCGCAGATAAAAATAACCCAGCATATCGGCAAATTCAGCGTAGCCCTGACCATGCTTTCCCAGGTGGATTTCATGAGCGACGGTCCTGAAGGCGCTAATACCAAGTATATCCGCAATTCGGTGATCCCCGAATCGGACCTGCAGTTCCAGTTCGTGACTACGAACCCCGCTAAAGGAACCGAATTCCTCTGCGGCTTCGGGATCAACTGGCAGATGCTTACGCCCAGGCTGTCGTCAACCATGATCCTCAGCCCCGCCTACGATACGGTCATAGATGGCAAGGTGTTCCATCACGACGCGGTCACAGCAACGTATAAAACCGATGTAAAAACCATGGCCATGGCATATAATGCCTATGCCAAACTCAGGATAAAACATTTCACTTTCAAGATCGGCGGGGAATACGGAGGCAACAACAATGCCTATACCATGCTGGGAGGTTATGTGGTGAAATCAATTACCGACCCGACCCGGGGTTTCGTCGATTATGCAAACGTGCGCAGCTTCGCAGCCTGGGCCGAATTCCATACGAATGCAACCCGCTGGCAGCCGGGGCTCTTCCTGGCTTATGGCAAGAACCTGGGCGTTGGTGAAGAGGTGAAAGGCCCTTACTACACACGCGGCGGCAATATTGATTATGCTTACCGCATCTCTCCCAGGCTGGTGTTCAATGCCGGCAAACTCAGGCTGGCCGGGGAACTTGAATATACGGCCGCAGGCTACGGTTCCACAAACGAAAAAGGATATGTTTACAATACTACCGAAGTGGCTAACCTGAGGTTCCTTCTTGGGGTTTATTACTTTTTTTAAACCACTTCTTCAGGTAAGCATAGTCGAGGTAGTATAAAACACGTATCGAAAAGCTGTTGGCCTGCGGACTGCCCAGGGTGTTGCCCAGGTTGTTGAAATAGCCCCCCTGTATCTCGGTGCCCTGGCTGAGGATCTGGTTCTTCCATACCACGCTGATCTCGCTGCCGGGGGCAAAATACCAGATGTATTGAAGGTCCACCGAAAAAGCGTTGAAGTCGATATTGTTGTTCTTGTTGTAATTGCTGTAATCGAGGTTCCCCTCGCGGTTCAGGGTGTAGTACTGCAGGTACTTTGCCTCTGACCAGTAATGCCGCACCCTGAGGGAGAGCGACATCTTCGTGTTAAAGATATAGGTGGCTGAGATCACATTGTTCCAGGTTATAATATCCCTTCTCCCGAAATAGATCACCGTATTGTTCATCGAATCCACTGCGGTTTCAACCCATCCGTAATTGTTCAGGTTCTGCTCGGTATACAGGTCAAGGCTCAGCTGTAAACGGTCGCTCAGCCGTAATCGCGGAATGTATTCAAAACTGTAATCCAGGTTGTTGTTTCCAGGAGTAGAGGTGATGGTGAAATTCTCGGCATACCTGAACATCTTGCGGCTGTCGGTCCCGAACCTGAACGACCCGGTATAGCTCAGCGGGCTTTTAAATACCCAGCCCCAGGTGCGGGGTTCGTAATAATCGTTGTACCCGAGAGGGATAATGCCAAGCTGAAGGTAGAGGTTCCAGTAATTGGTAAACGTACATTGGTTCTGAAGGCTTACCGACAAGCTTTTAAAATCGTCGGGTTTGTAAAGGGAGGTATGCCTTATGGTAAGGTTAGTCGTATTATTGATAAACTTCCAGGTGGGTTTGAGGATAAGGTAATACAGGTTAAGCTGGTTCACCACATCGTTGTTGTAAAGCAAAAAACCCATGTCGTTGGGATCGTAATGATCACCGGTTTCCTGCCTTGCCAGTTCAAACTGGAACTTCCCGCTGGGCTTGGATAAGGAGATCACATACTGGTGGCCGAACACAGGCTGGGTGTTCACCTGGTAAAGCTGGCTTACATTCAGCCTCCCGAATACCGAAAACGTATTCTTCTTATTGCTGATACTGCTTTCAAAACCCGTGACATTGGCCGAATAGCTGTTATCGGGGATCCAGTAATTGGTGTTGATCAGGGTGACATATGAATGGTTCTTCAGGTTCTGATCCACCACGAGTACATTATAATTGGTAAACGGCTGGGTCATGAGCTTCCGGCTGGTCCATTTGACAGTGTCTTCCAGTGTGGCCCAGGTATTGGTAGTCATGGCATTAAAGAAGCCGATTCCCAAGCCTTTCCGGTTACGGCCCGATATCTTTGTTGCATTGATGATTCGTGTTTCATCTGGATTTTTAGTGATGACTTCGGATGACTTCGCTGAGTCGCCCGGGACATTGCCGTATTTTGGCGGTCCTCCCACCCGTCGGGTATAAAAAATATCGCATTTACTGAACATCTCCGTTGCTTCTGTAAAGAACTGCCGCCGTTCGACATATTTTACCTCAAAAGGCGTCAGGTTAAGGATGATGTCGTCGCTCTGTACCTGTCCGAAATCGGGTATCAGCATCATGTCAAGAGTATAGCTCTCATTAATTCCGTACCTCAGGTCCATCCCTCCCCTGAACTGGTAGGACCAGCTGTTGGATGCGGGATCTTTCATCACATAAGAAGAGAGATAAGGCACAAAAGAAAGCCTCACCGGGGGTTTGATGTTGTTCATCCCCACAAGCCTTCCGTAATATTTGAATATGGTCTGGGTGTTGTTATCCACCCATGACCAGGTTGAATACTCCTGCCTGCGGTAGAAATTCCTCCACATATTGATGCCCCAGACCTGGTTTTCTATCTTTGGAAACCTTAGCGCCGAAAAGGGTAATTTGATCTCGAGTATCCAGCAGGAATCGTTGATGCTCGTTGCGCTCTCCCATACCGCATCCCAGCTCAGGTCAACCCCCACCATCGAATATTTGCAGTCGTTCTGAACTCCCGCGGGGTTCACCTTGAACTCATACATATTCATCTCGTCGTTGTAAGGAAGGATGTCGAACGAGAGGTAGTCGTTAGCCAGCTGTTCAAGCATATCCCTTCGTCCGAGCTGCTTAAAGATACTGTCGGGAGAAGGATCGTACATTATCCCTGCAGCATACAGCGCATCGTCGTCATAGGCGAATCTCACTTCTGTTTTATACGGCGGATGGGTTCCGTTTCTCGGGTTGTATTCCACGAAATCACCGGCTACCGGGAGGGTCTTCCAGAACGGTTCATCCAGCTTGCCATCTATTTTGGGGGGCTTGCTTATACGCATTGCCTGGATGGTCTTGCGGGCCAGAAAGCTGGAATCTGTTTGACTTTGTGATACGAGGCAGGACAGGAGGAAGAGGATTATCAGGATGCGGGATGCAGGATGCAGGATGCGGGATGTTGGATATGTGATGTCGGATTTCCGATATCCGAGATCCAACCTCTGAAAACTATCCTTTACCCCTGCCATCCCCCGAAAATAATGCTAACTGCAAAATACGCAAAAACTAATAGACCAATGCCCTGAAATTCTCTGTGAATTCCGAGAAAGAATATTGAAAGCAGGTATTTTTTCCTGCTCATGCCTTGAAAATTATCCAGGTAGGATTATGACGCTGAATTTATAAAATTCGGAATTCATAGAAGCAGCAGGTACCCGCCCTGATCATTAATCCCTGACAAGCAATTTGATTGTCTTTGTGTCTTTCCCCTGTTGTATGCGGCAGAAATAGATTCCGGAAGGGAGCTGATCCCTGTTGAATTCAAGTGTATTATACCCTGTATTATGGGTATTCAATTGGATTAGTTTTACAATCCTACCAAAAATGTTGTAAACCGTGATGGACGCATTTTCATTGCCAGGCAAAATATACCAGATCTTGGTTTTATCTTCAAATGGATTCGGGTAATTGCCCGATTCCATCTTTGGTTCAAGCGGTTTTGGGTCAGTAATTCCCATGGGGTTTTCCCCCCAGCGGAGAATGGCGCCGTCATCCCCTGCAATATAACCGAACCCTGGATCAGTGAAAAATACTGAATGCATGCTTATACCCACTCCATTGTCCTTACGGACCCAGCTTCGTCCTCCATCTTCTGTATATAGGGCAATGCCCCCGAAATAAGGCCAAAGTGACCCATCCCCGACAACCCAGCCATGAAGTGAATCGGTGAAATGCACAGAGAAAAAGTCGTCATACCTGTTATATACTATCTGGCTGAAATTATTTCCCCCGTCGGTTGTTCTCAGGATATTCCCGTTTTCACCGCAGATCCAGCCGTGCAAACTATCAGTAAAACAGATAGAATTCAGCTGAGGCGTAGGAAATTCCTTAGTGGTCCAGGTTTTTCCGCCGTCTCTGGTCTTCACCATCATTGAGTAGAATACCTGGCCGTTAAGCGCTGACCCTATAGCCCATCCGTGTAACGAATCTGAAAAAGATATGCTTAACAGGTCGATGTCATCATTTAGCAAAAAGCAGGAATCCCATGTAGCCCCCCCATCGCGGGTTTCAATAATTGTCCTGCTTGCAGTTACCCAGCCGTGGGTGGGAGTCGAAAAACAAACCTTGGTAAAATTACCCAGGACAGGAGTTGTTACTGTGGCCCAGTGCGCACCCCCGTCACTGGTCCGGTAAATACGTGATGCTTCACCAACAATGATGCCGTTGTTTGCGTCGAAGAAATAAACGGAAGTCAGAATAAGATCCGAACCGCAGTTTTGTTTAACCCATGTCTTGCCGTTGTCTTCGGTTTTCAGAATAAATCCTCCATAACCGACTGCCCAAGCTTTATGTTCGTTTTTAAGTGCAAAAACATCATTGATCATGACTGGGTCCCCAAAGCTTAAACTTTTCTTTTCCCAATGAACTCCCCCGTCGGTTGTTCCGAAAATCATCCCGCCATCCCCTGCCGCCCATGCATGGAGACTGTCAGAGGCCGTGATCCCTCTCATAAAGGATCTGTCCATCAGGCTATAAATATTAAAATAGGAAATTCCCCCATCGGTAGTCCTGGCAATTCTGCCATTACTATAAACCGGGGCGGATCGACTTATGTTACCTACAACCCAGCCATGGTTTTTATCACAGAAATACAAGTTGTTGGGATCAAAAAATGGCATGTCGACAGATTTCCAGGTTTCCCCGGCATCTCTGGTGTACCTTATTTTTGAGTCCCAGGAAGGGAGCATAATATAACCATTGGAAGTATCAGGAAAACAAAGAACCCCGACTTCCGACGGCAGTCCAAGATTCTGAGATTGAAAAGTCATTCCACCATCGGAGGTATGTGAAAGTAGTGATGCGCTGCCTCCAATCCATCCATGGAGGGCATCTGCAAAGGCAATTTTTCCGCTCCCGGAACTGATCCTTGTTGAAGCAGGTTCCCAGTTTATTCCACCATTATCGGAATGATATAACATGGTATCTAAATCTAAATAACTACCCAGCCAGCCATGGAGTGAATCCACGTAGCAGATATCTCCATAAGAGGTATTTCCAACCACATTCCTGCTCCAGTTTTTTCCACCATCTATCGTCCTCAGGAGAACTCCGTTCAACCCGCTCATCCACCCCTTCAGGGTGTCGGTGAAACTAGTCGAAACAATCTGATCATTCGAACTGCATTGGTATGTTTCCCAAGTCCTTCCGCCGTCTTTTGTAGATAAAATAGTTCCACCCGTTCCACTGAACCATACATGAAGAGAATCAACTGCTTTTATTGTCAGAACCATATTCCCGCATGGCTGTGGATGTACCCACTTCCATTGCGCAAGAGTTCCATGCGAAAGAAACAGGAGCAAAACTGCTGTTAGTATATTGCGTTTCATAAAATCATCATGATTTCAGAGACTTACTGTTTTACAAACTTTACAGTCCGAGTCGAACCTTCCTCAATCACTCTTAAAAGATATATTCCTTCAGAAAGACTGCGGATTTCGGATTGGTTAAGCCCATTCTCAAGTGAAAGGCTGCGAATGAACTCACCCCTGATGGAATATATCATGGCCGAAATCGGTTTTCTTCCGCATCTGATATTCAAACTGTCGGATGAAGGGTTCGGGAAGACCAAAATTGAGGCTGAAGCAGGAAGGATATCCCGGGTACCCAGCCCATTCTCATTATAAGTTGTAAGTCCTTTTTGTGTTCCTATCCATTTGGTTCCCCTGTGATCAATTGCAAGGCATTTCACATTTTTATCCGGAAGAACAGTATCCTGCTTCCAGGTCTGCCCATTATAATCGAACAACCCGCCACCATAAGTTCCGGCCCATAACACACCGTTTTTATCGAGCATCATGGCCCTGGTATCGGTTATTGATTTGATAGTCGTCCATGTTTTCAGGCCCGAATCGGCCTTCATGATCCTGGTATAAGTCCCTATCCATTTATTCCCCAGGGAATCGATTACGATGGATGAAGCACTGTTGTTGGGTAAGCCTGATGTAGATTTGATCCAGATATTCCAGGTGTTGTCATTGTATTCAAGGATCCCGCAGCCGTTTGAAGCGAACCACTTTGAATTATCCGGAGCGACGACGATTTGCCTGGTTCCAAATACAGTTTGTCCAAACCCTTCCAAACTGAAGGAATTCCATTGTGAATCGATGTAACTGTATACCAGGCCATTGGAGCAGGACCCCAGCCAGAGAATACCTGCAGTATCCATTGTCATCGCGCAGAAAGACTTCACCGTAACTCCTTCAGCAGGCAGATCAAAAACTTTCCACTGGATCCCGCTTAAACAGGCCAGCCCGTTATTGGTGCATATCCATTTGTTCCCTTTCCCGTCAATATAAATTGCCTGAACAGTGTCTCCGGGAAGCGGGCTGTTGCGGCGGTTGAAAACAGTCCAGTTTATTCCGTCAAAAAAAACCAATCCGGCATTGGTCCCGATGATCCTGCTGCCGTCAGACTGGATTGCAATACTGTTTACCGTATCGGATGGAAGGCCGGAATTTGATTTATTGAAAGTTTTCCATTCGGCCTGGCTGTAACCATAGGTCAACAGCATGGAAAACAGCAAACACATCATATTCTTCATACATTCAACTTTGGATGAAGATTAATCCGGTCAATCCCTAAGCATCTGGGCTTCATCTCATCATATAAATAAGGTAAAGATATAATGTTCGGAAGATGAAAGCAAGGAAAAAGCTTCTGGCAAAGCTAAAATGACCACACAAATGCACGATGCAATTGATAGGGATAAATTGTGAAAGGCGAAATAAAGTTCCATATTTCGCCTTTCGCTACAAGATTTCGCTTTTAATATTTCAAAATCTTCTTCCCCCATGACTCATGCAACACCTCGGCCATGGCCAGGTAAATGGCCGATAAGCCGCAGATGATGCCTTCCCATCCTGCCACATGCCCTATAAAGGCAGAACCGGTCCAGTTGCGGGCAGCCAGCAGGAAGAACAGTATCCACAGTGAAAGAAAGACGAAACTCAGGCAGATGCTCTTTCCGAAGGTACCTATCCACATAAAGAATGTGAACAAGCCCCACATGAAAAGATACCAGCCGATAAAAGCGTCGGGGCTGCGCACACCTTTGCCTCCTGTAATATCGGGAAACACGAAGATCGCAACAAGGCTCAGCCAGAACATGCCGTATGAAATAAAAGCAGTCATACCGAAGGTGTTGCCCTTTTTAAATTCCATGATGCCGGCGATCACCTGGGCGATGCCGCCATAGAAAATACCCATGGCGAGGATCATATCGCTCACAGGGAAAAACCCTGCATTGTGAAGATTCAGCAACACTGTTGTCATCCCGAAGCCCATAAGGCCGAGCGGTGCGGGGTTGGCCAGTTTACATTCCATACATCTCGATGATTTCGGCTTTGGTCTTGCCGAGAATATTGTATTTCTTGCCGACCTTCCTGAATGCATCCAATGCCTTCTCGAGATGATGTATCTCGTGGCCTGCGGATATCTGGGTGCGTATCCTTGCTGCTCCCTGCGGAACTACGGGGAAGAAGAACCCAATCGCATAGATGCCCTCGTTGTAAAGGTCTTTTGAAACATCCTGTGAAAGTTTGGCGTTGAACAGCATCACCGGGACAATGGGAGTATCACCATCCTTGATGATGAGGCCTGCTTCGGTGAGGCCTTTGCGCCAGAACTCGGTATTCTTTTCGAGCTTGTCACGGCGTTCGGTTGTAGCCGACAGGATTTCCAGGACCTTTATCACACCGGCCACAACGGGAGGTGCAATGGTGTTGGAGAAAAGATACGGGCGTGCTTTTTGCCTGCACATTTCAACCAGTTCCTTGCGCCCTGAAACACATCCGCCGGATGCCCCGCCCAGTCCTTTTCCGAAGGTGGTTGTGATGATATCCATCTTGCCCATCACCCCGCATTTCTCATGAGTGCCCCTTCCGGTCTTTCCGATAAACCCGCTGGAATGGGATTCGTCGCAGAACAGCATGGCATCATACTTTTCGCAAAGCTCCGCCATCTGGTCGAGTTTGGCTGTGTCGCCGTCCATGGAAAACACCCCGTCGGTGATCACCATCTTCTGGCGCTTGTCGTTATGTAACTGCAGCTTTTCCTCCAGGTGCCCCATGTCGGAATGCTTGAAAGTGTCATGCATGGCGCTGCACAAACGGATTCCGTCGATAATGGAAGCATGCACAAGGCGGTCGGATATCATGACGTCATCCTTTGTCAATACAGCTTCGAAAACACCGGCGTTGGCATCCATGCAGGAAGGGAATAATATGGTGTCTTCGGTCCCGAGGAATTCAGTTACCATCTTTTCCAGCTTCTTGTGTATGTCCTGTGTGCCGCAGATAAACCTGACGGACGACATGCCATACCCGTGCGAATCGAGGCCTGCATGTGCAGCCTTTACGACTTCCGGATGGCTCGACAATCCGAGGTAATTGTTAGCACAGATGTTGATGACCTTCTTGAGCTCGGCTCCTTCGGGGAATTCAACTATAATGTCGGCTGCCTGGGCCGAATGGATGTAACGTTCCTGCTTGAATAAGCCTGCGTCTTTCATCCCGGTGAGGATGTCGTTGTACATCCCGCGGGTTTTGTCGGTATATGCCATAAACCCTCCTTATTCTTTTGTGAATTCCTTAACCAGCATACAAATTTTATTCACCGAGTCAAATGCCTCAGGTGTGGCCTTGTCGTCAGGAATAGAGATCTTGTATTTGTTTTCGAGGAACCTTTTCAGTGATACCATCGAAAAACTGTCGACTATCCCGCCCGAGATCAGGGGGGTGTCGAAGGTAACTTCAGTATCATCCTCAACGTATTCGTTGACAACATAGGTTCGTACAATTTCTTTCATGTCTTCCATGGTGTGTTTCTCCTTTTTTGGTTTGCTAATTGATATTGACCTTTTTAATTACGTATTTTCTTTGTGATACAGATTGCAGGGTTCCTGGATTAGCAGCTTCGCTGCGATGACTGGATATCCAGTTATCCAGTCATCCAGCTATCCAGTCATCCAGTCATCCAGTCATCCAGTTATCAGTCATTCTCCAGCGTGCTCGTGTCCCCGATCTCTTCTCCCCACTCCTTCGCATGGAGTATCCTCCGCATGATCTTCCCGCTGCGTGTCTTGGGCAGGGTTTCGATGAACTCGATTTCCTGGGGCATGGCCAGGGGCGAGAGTTTCTTGCGTACGAAGTTCATGATCTCCAGGTCGAGGTCCTTGCTGGGTTCGAACCCGGGCTTCAGGGTGACAAAGGCTTTCACGACTTCCATATTCACGAAATCGGGTTTGCTGACAACTGCCGATTCGGCTACTGCAGGATGTTCCAGCAGCGCCGACTCAACTTCGAACGGGCTTACAAGATGCCCTCCGGTATTGATAACATCGTCGTCACGTCCCACGAACCAGAAATATCCTTCCTTGTCTATGCTTGAACGGTCACCCGGAAGGTACCAGCCGTTTTTGAATTTCTTCTGGTAAGTCTCTTCGTTGCGCCAGTATGTGCGCATCATCGAAGGCCATCCGGGCTTTATCGCAATAAGACCTACTTTCCCCGGACCGTCGAAAGGTTCGAATTTATCGGCGTCGATCACGGTTGCCGTTATCCCCGGGAAAGGCTTGCCCATAGAACCGGGCTTGATCTTCATGCCGGGGAAATTGGTGATCATGATGCTTCCTGTTTCGGTTTGCCAGTAAGTGTCAAGGAAGGGTTTCCCGAAAACTTTCTCGCTCCAGATCACGGCTTCGCTGTTGAGCGGTTCTCCAACTGAGGCAAGGTGCCTGAGAGTTGAAAGATCATATTTTTTGATGACTTCATCGCCTGCTTTCATCAGACTGCGGATGGCGGTAGGCGCTGAATACCACATGCTCACTTTATGCTTCTCGATGAATTTGTACCAGTTGTCGGCCGAAAACCCTGCATCGAGCACGCACTGGGTTACCCCGTTTGAGAATGCGCCTATGATGCCGTAGGATGTCCCAGTGACCCATCCGGGGTCGGCGGTGCACCAGTAAATATCTGAATCCTGCAGATCGAGAACCCATTTTGCTGTAAGGTACTGCGAGATCAGGCTGTAATGAACATGCTTTACCCCCTTGGGCTGGCCTGTAGTTCCTGAAGTATAATGAAGTACCGAGGGCGATTCGGCTTTGGTCGGATGGATCTCGAAATTCTCCGGCTTGGGTGCATTGTCCATATCAAAAGCTATCTCCCTTTCACCAAGCGGTTTTAAAGGATCGGCATCCACAATGATAATATGCTTCAGGAAAGGCATCTTGTCGAGGATCTTCCTCACCTTGGGGGCGTGCTTGCGTTGCGTGATAACAGCGGTAGTCTGTGCATTGTCAAGTCGCACGATCAGCGACTCGTCACCAAAGGCAGAGAACAGGGGTTGAACAATGGCGCCTATTTTAAGAACTCCCAGGAAGCCTATATAAAGCTCCGGGATCTTGTCCATGAACAGGCAGACCCTGTCTTCGGGTTTGATTCCAAGATCGCGAAGAAACTGCCCCACCCCGTTGGAGGTCAGGCGAAGTTCGTTGTAGGTGTAGCGTTTTTCCTGGCCCTGGGATCCTTCCCAGATGAGGGCCGGCTTGTTTCCATTTCCAAGCTCGCAGATACGGTCGGAGCAGTACCAGCCGATGTTGATCACATTACCGGCCTGGTAATCAAGTTCTTTTTCTGCAATGCTCCAATCGAAATTTTTAATCCTATCGTCGTAGGATCCGATGTTCGACATAAGAGGTTGAGGTTTTAGAGGTTAATACTTGGTTCCGGGTTCTGGGTTCTGGATTCTGGGGTTTTTTACCCAGTGCCAAGTACCTAGTGCCCAGTTACCTAGATTTCAATAATCACTACCGCAGTTGTTAATTCCTTAACATGCGATAAAGATACATGAATTTTTGAAAATCCCTCTTTTTCGGCTAATTCTTTTGCCTTGCCGCTTAACCTTATATGGGGCTGGCCAAGTTCATCGTGGTAAATGTCGATATCGGCAAACCGTATGCCGAACCTCCAGCCTGTGCCAATGGCTTTCATCAGCGCTTCCTTGGCTGAGAACCGGGCTGCATAATGCTGGTATTTGTTCCTGCTTTTTGTTTCGCAATATTCAATCTCCCCCGTTGTGAAGATCTTGTCCCGGAAACCAATGTCGCGCTCCATCACTTTCTGGATGCGTGCACATTCGATGATATCTATGCCTGTTCCGTAGATCAAATTGCTCCGAGTTGTTTACCTACTTTTCTGAATTTATCTAGTGCAAACCCTATCTGCTCAAGCGAATGCGCGGCACTTATCTGAACGCGGATACGCGATTTGCCTTTGGGGACCACGGGATAGTAAAAACCTATAACGTAAATGCCTTCTTCGAGCAATGCATTGGCAAATTCCTGTGAAAGTTTCGCATCATTGGGAAGATGCCCGAACAAAACCGGGACAATTGGATGTATGCCATCCACTATCCTGAATCCTGCATCCTGCATCCCTTTTCTAAATAACTGGGTGTTTTCGAACAGTTTATCTCGAAGGGCCGTGGTCTCAGAAAGCATTTTCAGCACTTCGAGTGTGGCTCCTGTAATGGCAGGGGCGAGAGTATTTGAAAAAAGGTAGGGGCGCGACCTCTGCCTGAGAATTTCAACGATCTCCTTTTTACCCGAGATGCATCCTCCCGATGCGCCGCCCAGGGCTTTACCGAAGGTTGTGGAAATAATGTCGACCCTCCCCTGTGCATTGCAGTGCTCGATGGTTCCCCTGCCGGTCTTACCCACAAAGCCCGTGGCATGCGAATCATCCACCATCACGAGGGCATCGTATTTTTCGGCCAGGTCACAGATCTTGTCAACCTTTGCAATGATGCCGTCCATCGAAAATACACCGTCGGTTACTATGAGCTTAAACCTGGCTTCGGATGCATCCTGCAGGACTTCTTCCAGGTCTTCCATGTCATTGTTCTTGTAACGGAACCTTTGGGCTTTGCAAAGCCTTACCCCATCGATGATGGAAGCATGGTTCAACTCGTCGCTGATGATCGCATCCTGTTCTCCCAGCAGGGGTTCAAATACTCCCCCGTTGGCATCAAAAGCAGAAGAATACAGTATGGTGTCCTCGGTCCCCAGGAATTCGCTGAGCTTGGCTTCAAGGTCTTTGTGAACCTTCTGGGTTCCGCAGATAAAACGCACGCTCGACATCCCGTAGCCGTACCTGAAGAATGTCATGTTGGCCCCGGCCATGGTCCTGGGGTCGTTCGACAGTCCAAGGTAGTTGTTGGCACAGAGGTTAAGCACCTTGCGGCCGTTGGTCATGATCTCCACTCCCTGGGGAGTTGTGATGATCCTTTCGGTCTTATACAGGCCGTCACTGATGATGCCTTCGAGCTGCTTCTGCAGATGTTTCTGAAATTTACCGTACATGGAAGTAAAAAAGTTGGGTTTAGCGCCTGTAAAATTACATAAAAAACCTATCGGACTGTTCTCAGGTTTAAGGACCTGAGTTTAGGCGAAAGCTTCGCAGTGATGCCGACTACCAGCAAGGTCATCAGGCCCCCGAAGATCACCGATGGGATGAGCCCCATAAGTTTTGCGGCAAGCCCTGATTCAAAAGACCCTATTTCGTTGGAGGACCCGATGAATATTGAATTTACCGAAGCCACCCTTCCCCTCATCGCATCGGGGGTTACCAGCTGCATGGTGGTCGCCCTGATAATGACGCTGATATTGTCAAACATCCCGCTTATCATAAGCAGCCCGAATGAAAGAAAATAGTTCTTGGAAAGTGCAAAAAGGATGATAGACAATCCGAAGCCGGCAACACTGAAGATCAAATACCTGCCTGCCTTAACCATGGGGGGCCTGTGTGCAAGGAATGCGCCCATAATCACTGCGCCGGCCATGGGAGCCGCTCTAAGGAACCCGAGTCCTTCCGGGCCGACTTTCAGGACCTCGGCTGCAAAAACGGGAAGCATGGCAACCGCTCCGCCGAACAATACACCGAACATGTCGAGCGACATAGCACCGAGAAGGATCTGGTTTTTAAACACAAACTTCAGTCCGCCCGACAGCCTTTGAACCAGGGTCTCGCCCTTTTGTATTGCAGGCGTGGGCCTGTTTTTTACAAAGATCAGCAGGAAAAAGGCAATGCAAAGGAAAATGATAACACTTAAATATGCCGCCCTTACCCCGAAGAACCCGTAAACCAATCCTCCTATGGCAGGACCCGTAATGGCTCCAATGTGCCATACCATGGAATTCCAGGTCGAGGAGTTGGTGTAAAGGTAACGGGGGACCAGCTGGGCCATCATAGCAATGATTGCAGGATAAAGATAGGCCCTGGCGACACCTGAAAATGCAACCACGAAATAGATCGGATAGACGCCTACCTTACCCAGTATCCCGAAAGCCGGCAGGGTAAAAATGAATAGCGCCAGGGTCCCGCATAGGAAGAGCAGCATGAACCATATGATGATGGATTTCCTGTTATACTTGTCGGCTGCATTCCCGGCAAACAATGCTGATGCTATATTGGGGATGGCTTCAGCCAGGCCAATCAGGCCAAGCGACAAAGGATCTCTGGTGATCTGGTAAACCTGCCATCCCACGATGATGCTCTGCATCTGGAAGGCGATGGTCGCAAAGAAGCGGAAACTAAGAAATAAACGAAAATCCCTTACGCGCAAGACTGCGTAAGCATCATGTTTTTCCGGGTTGTTATCCAATGGCCTATTCTTCGTCGCTCTCCTGGTCTTCGTATGCCTTCAGCAGCTTATCCTGAATATCGGAAGGAACCTGGGCATACTCGGCAAATTTCATGCTGTATGTTGCGCGTCCGCTGGTGATTGAACTCAGGGAGGTGGAATACCTGTTCAGTTCGGCCAGCGGCACCCTTGCAATGATCTTCTGGAACCCCGCTTCACTGTCCATCCCCATGATAACAGCCCTGCGGCCCTGGAGGTCGGTCATAACTTCACCCATTTTATCTTCGGGTACAAGGACTTCCACATCGTAAATAGGCTCAAGGATCTTGGGGCCAGCGTTTTTAAAGGCTTCCCTGAAGGCATTACGGCCTGCGAGTTTGAATGAGATTTCGTTTGAATCAACCGGGTGCATCTTGCCGTCATATACGTTGAAGACAATGTCGCGGGCGTAAGAACCGGTAAGAGGGCCTTCTTCCATTTTGGCCATGACGCCTTTGAGGATGGCCGGCATGAAACGTGCATCGATGGCACCTCCGACGATACAATTATGCATCACGAGTTTTCCGCCCCATTCGAGTTCTATAGGATCCCTGCCGCGGATAGGAAATTCGGTCTGGTCGGCCATGCCTTCCTTATACGGCTGGATCATCATATGAACTTCGCCGAACTGGCCCGAACCTCCCGATTGTTTCTTGTGGCGGTACATTGCCTTGGCAGGTTTGGTGATGGTTTCACGGTAAGGGATGCGGGGGGCAAGATATTCTATGGAAATTTTTTCCAGATTTTCAATGATCCACTTTGTGAAGTTGAGCTGCAATTCGCCCTGTCCCTGGAGGATGAGCTGCTTGAGCTCCCTTGAATATTCAAACAACAGGGTGGGGTCCATCCTTGCAAGCTCGTTGATCGCAGCCCCGAGTTTTTCATCATCTGCAGCATTCTTTGCCTTCACTGCAACGCGGAATTTCGGTTCAGGGTAGATCGTGGGTTCGATGATATCGTCGGGGTTCTTGATCGAATTCAGGGTATTGCCTGTATGGACATTCTTCAGTTTAATGGTAGCTCCAATATCACCCGGCATGAATTTCTCAACCTTGTCGCGGTTCTTCCCGTTAACGACGAACAGCTGGGAGATCCTTTCCTTTGTGTGGTTACGGCTGGGATTGATCATGTCCTGTGCCTCTACGATCTCGCCTGAGTATACCTTGAAAAAGGAGATCTCGCCGATATGCGCTTCAATGGAGGTTTTGAAAATAAACAGGGCTGTGGGATCCGATGACTTGAAATTCAGCTGTTTCCCATCAGTTGTCTTTGCCCCGGGCATCTCGTTGGGAGCAGGTACTGCGCCGGCTATGAATTCCAGAAGGCGGCCAACTCCCATATTGTGTTTTGCACCAATACAGAGAACTGGGAACATGCTCCTTGAGATCAGGCCGATCTTCATAGCCTTGTTGATCTGTTCCTCTGTAAGCGTCCCTTTCTCGAAAAATTCTTCCATCAGCTTTTCATCTTTCGAAGCAAGTTCTTCGATAAGCGCTGCCTGCATTTCTTCGGCTTTGTCCTTTTCATCGGCCGGGATGTCGCTGATCTCAGGTTTTCCGCCGCCTGCAGGATATTTGTACATCTTCATCTTCAGCAGGTCGATGAAGGAATTGAAACCCGTGCCTGGGTTTACAGGGTATTGCAATGCGGTTACATTTGCGCCGAAACGGGCTTTAAGGTTGCGAAGTGTTTCGTCATAATTGGCATGTTCCAGGTCCAGCTGGTTCATTGCAAAGATCACTGGCTTGTCGGCCCGTGCAGCCCAGCGCCATGTGATTTCAGTACCAACTTCAACCCCGTTCTGGGCATTCACTACCATTACTGCAGTATCGGCAACACGTAATCCGCCGATCACCTCTCCTATGAAATCATCGAAACCGGGGGCATCAAGTATATTGATCTTCTTATTGTCGCAAAGAGTATACAAAAGCGATGCGCTCACCGAAGCCTGGCGCTCCAGCTCTATCGGGCGGTAATCCGAAATCGTGTTCTTGTCGTCGACAGTCCCGCGGCGGGTGATCAACCCACCTTCAAATACCATCGCTTCAGCTAAAGTCGTTTTTCCTGTTTTCGTGCCTCCTATGAGCACGATGTTACGGATCTCATTGGTCTGGTAAACCTTCATGTCAAGTAGTGTTATTCTGTTTTTATGATGAAAATGTTAATTTTCGGAAAAGGCTTGCAAAGTTATTAATAAGGTTGGAATAATCAAATACACAGTGATATATAGATTGAATCTCGACAGCGGAACGCTGAGATCATGGGTTCAGATCCCTGCCCTGATCCTGTTCCAGCGGTCCTTGTCCATCTTTGATCCTATGAATTCAATGACGTTGCCGCTAAGCATGGCCCCGTATTCCCCGCAGGTCTGAAGCGACTTGCCTTCCGACAGCCCATAAAGAAATCCGCTTGCATAGAGGTCGCCGGCACCTGTCGTATCAACAGGGCTGACATCGATTACCCCGATATCCCAAGAAGCCTCCCCGCTTTTAATCATAGAGCCCTTGCTCCCGATCTTGACTACGGCAATTTTGACTTTGGAAGCGATCTCGTCCAATGCTTTGCGTGGTTCCAGCCCTGTCAGCGCCTTCGCCTCTTCTTCATTGGCGAAAACAATATCGATATATTTCGTGATGATCTCGTTCAGGAAATCCCTGTTGGCCTCAACCACATTGTAACTGCAAAGATCGATGGCAGTGGTAAGCCCTGCGGCTTTGGCCTTCTCAGCCACTGTCCTCACGAGTTCGTGATCCTGCACCAGGAATCCTTCAATAAGTATATAATGGTAGTCAGCGTATTTAAAATTTGAAACAAATTCATGCGAAAATTCAGCCGATGCCCCAAGGTGGGTCGCAAAAGTCCTTTCGAAATCGGTTGTTACCAGGGCAACAACCCTACCTGTCTCGTTCTTACTGTGGATCATGTGAAGGTCTACGCCGGCATTGATCATATCCCTGACAAAAGAACCTCCGAATTCATCCTCTCCCACTACACCGATAAATCCCGTCTTTGCCCCAAGCATGCCCAAACCATGGATCGTATTTGCCGTTGAACCACCTGCCGAATGGGATTTTTCAAAAGCCCTCACCCTGTCAAGGACCTGGTTTGAACGGGTCTTATCCATCAGCTGCATACTTCCTTTTGGCAGATCCAGCTCGCTGAGGATCTGGTCGTTATCTATGCGTACCATGATGTCGACCAGGGAATTTCCTATACCCAATATTTTTTTCATAACGTATTGTTTTCGTGATGTTTATTACGGTTATAACGAACATGACCGTCGAAGTGTTTATCTCTTGCATCCTGTATCATACATCCTGCATCCCTTTCCCCCGCAAAAGTATACATTTTCTGGTAAAATCTCTACGGTTACGAATCTGTGTCACTTCAAACGCAACCAAAATCAAGCCCTCCCGTATAACCAAGAAAAAACAGCCATGAAAACACTGAGATTTCTGATGATAGCCCTTCTGTTTACGGCATTTTCAGTGGAAAGTTTCGCCCTTATTGACGATTGTCCTTGTCGCAAGCCGGTTGTAAAGAAGATTGTGAAGCCGAAGCCTATCGTATATAAAGCCCCGGTTAAGAGGTATAGCCTTTTTCAGGACATGCCTTATATACCCGAAGACCAGGGCTGCAGCAGGCCGGGCATCAAGCAGGTTGTCAATTACCAGCTTAAGGTGATGCCGAACCCTGTTCAGGAAAGACTTAATATTATTTCCTTCATCCAGGATTCAGGGATGGTCAAGATCGAACTCTTCACCTGCGAAGGCAAGCTAATCACCACCCTGATGAACGAATACTGGGAAGGCGGGACCAACGTGCGGACTTTTGACCTCCAGGGAAAGGTCAAACGGGGAATTGCCTTTGTAAGACTTACAACCAACGGTACCGTTCGCCAGGTTGAAAAGATCTTTGTTCTCTAGAAAACCACCAATCCATTATACCAAAAACCATTACGGCGCCATGCAGGCGCCGTTTTTTTTGCTGCAATGCCAGCGGCTGATCCTCTGCCAAACGAGGTTCATGCTCATCCTGTTTCTCATCCGCAAATAATTCTGCCTCCATGTAATATTTCGGATAATTTTACGTCTTAATTAGACTGATTCAAAATTATTTTTTTGACTGCGGATGGCGGATCGGTTTAATAACAGGGATTTATGCTTCGTATACTATTAATAATCATTGGTTTATCAGCTTTTTGCCTGGGCGGATGCAGCCAGGGCAATAAAGATGTAAAACAACAAAGTAAAGGAAAGATGGAATTTAAAAAACTGACCCCCGAAGAGGAGAACGTGATTGTGAATAAAGGCACCGAGAGGCCATATACCGGGAAATACGAGACTTTTTGGGAAAAGGGGACATATGTTTGCAAGCGTTGCGGCGCTCCCTTATACCGTTCTGAAGATAAGTTTGACGCCGGTTGCGGCTGGCCCAGTTTTGACGATGAGATTCCCGGGGCGGTTAAAAAGCAGACCGATTCAGACGGAATGCGAACCGAGATCCTGTGTGCTCGTTGCGGCGCCCATTTGGGACATGTCTTCAAAGGCGAGGGGCTTACAGCTAAAAACACCAGACATTGTGTGAATTCGATCTCCATGGATTTCATTCCTGCAAAATCCCTGGCTAAAACCGACACGGCAATTTTTGCAGGGGGATGTTTCTGGGGTGTGGAGTATTTTATGAAGAAGGCGAAGGGAGTGACTTCAACCAGCGTGGGATATACCGGGGGGCATACCGATAATCCTACTTATCAGCAAGTATGTGCTGGGAATACAGGGCATTATGAAGCCATCGAGGTGGTATTCGACCCTTCCAAAACCACCTATGAAGAAGTTGCTAAACTGTTTTTCGAGATCCACGACCCTACCGAGTGGAACCACCAGGGTCCCGACTGGGGTGAGCAGTACCGTTCGGCCGTGTTCTATCGCAATGATGAACAAAAGAAGGTCACCGAAAAGCTGATCTCAGAGCTTAAGGCCAGGGGATATAAAGTTGTTACCGAGGTCAAACCGGCAAAAATATTCTGGAAAGCCGAGGGTTACCACCAGGATTATTACACCCACAAAGGCAGTGAGCCTTATTGCCATGGGTTTGTGAACCGTTTTTAATGGAGTAGCGGCGTCATCCAGTCATCCATCATTTATTTGCGCCTGCCATCTGCGGGATCTTGATCTTGGCTTCCTTGTCAATACCCGAAAGGATCTGGATGTTGATGCCGTCGGAAAGCCCGGTTTTCACAAATTTCTTTTCAAATTTCTGCGGAGCAGTTTCTACTTCGACGAAAGCCGAATCACCTTCGAATTGCAGGAGCCCTTCCTTGATAGCGAGAACATGGTCGGCCCTCTGGAGAACGATATCCGCATTCGCGCTGTAACCCGAACGTATAAACTGGTCGTTCTTCAGCACAACATCGGCTTTGATCTCAAACTGAACGGCCCCGTTTTCGAGGACCCCTTTCGGAGAGATGTATTTTAAAATGGCCGTAAATGTGTCATTCTCGATTGCCCCGACAGTAAGCGAGAGGTTCATGCCGGGCTTGATCTTGCCTACTTCGGTTTCATCAAGTTTACCCTGGAAGATCATATCGCCAACGTCGGCAATGGAAGCAATCGTTGTGCCTGCGTTGAAGTTGTTGGTTTCGATAACCGAGGAACCCACTTTAACCGGAACATCCAGGACCATACCGCTGATAGTCGATTTGATCAGGGTATTCGTGGCTTTGCCAGATTTCTTGTTCACCCCTTCACGGATCAGTTCCAGGTTGGCTTCGGCAGCATCAACTTCCTGTTTCGCATTCTTGTATGCGATATCGGTTTGCTGGAATTCAGCTTCTGCTATTACTCCCTGCTGGTAGAGTTTTTGCTTGCGGTCAAAATTCATTTTCGCATCATCCTGGGCAATTTTTGCCCTTTCGAGCCGGCCTTCGGCATTGTTCAGGTTAACCAGGTCGGGAATGATGCGGACCTTGGCGATAATGTCGCCGCTGTTGATCTTTTTTCCTGCCTCCACGTATATTTCTTCAACAATGCCAGAGACCTGGGGTTTGATCTCGATCTCTTTCCTGGGGATGACCGATCCCGTAGCAACCGTTTTCTTGACGATGTTGGTCATGAATGGTTTGTCGGTCTTGAAAACCACAGGTTTTTCCTTTGATTTGTTGTAGAGATAAAAGATCGTAGCAACAAATAATCCCAGGATGATTACAAGCAGTGCGATTCGAAGTATTTTTTTCATGGTATCGTGATTATAATTATATTTTCGTTTTGATATCTGGATAAGCAGCACTGCGTGCTGCGATTACTGGATACCCAGCTATCCAGTTATCCAGCTATCCAGCTATCCAGTCATCCAGCTATCCAACTATCCAGTTTTATTCATATCTTAACGCATCTATAGGTTTCACGCTCACCGCTTTCCGGGCCGGGATAAGTCCGGCGACGGCCCCTGCAACAACAAGTATCGCCAGGGCAATGACCGCGACACTGAAATTAATGCCCGGGTGCAGGAACATTTCGGTACCGGCACCTGAGGATTCAAGCAGGTAATTGATCAGTTCCAGCAGGCCCACTCCCAGTGTCAGTCCGAAGTAACCCGAAAAAGTTGTCAGAACAACCGATTCGGTGATGATCTGGCTGATGATGATCCATGGAGTTGCCCCCAGGGCTCTTTGTATGCCTATCTCTTTCGTCCTTTCCTTGACTACAACAAGCATGATATTGCTTACGCCGATCACGCCTGCAAAAAGGGTTCCTATGCCAACGATCCACACCAGCACTTTGATCCCAAAAAACAGTCCGACCATCTTTTTATATTCTACTTCCAGGTTGAAATGCCCGATAGCAGCATCATCTGAGGGAGCGACAGAATGGCGTTTTTTCAGCACCCTGATCGCCTTTTCTTCAACAACAGCAACAGGGATACCGTCTTTTGAAGTGATATTGAAAAAGCCGATGGCATCACCCATGTTGAATGTTTTCTGACAGGTTGTGAACGGCATATGGATCCTCTGGTTGTCATTGCTGGCGGCTTCCCCGGTGCGCTTTGACTTGAACATTCCCACCACGTTAAAATAAACCCCGTTGACCTGGATATACTGGTTGATGGGGTTTTCATTTTTTTCGAACAGCAGTTCCTTGACTCTCACTCCTATTACGGCCACCTTACGTTTTTCCTTTATGTCAATTTCGTTGATGAATCTGCCCTGCAGAAGGTTAACGGGATCTATGCTGTCGAATACGGGATAATCGCCGAAGATCTGGAAGCCCCCCGATTTAAGTCCGCGGATCACGTTGCTCGCACCGTTAAACCCGCCCACGTTGGTGCGCGGAGCCAGGTATTTTATTTCGGGGATTGCTTCACCCAGGGCTCTGACATCCGCATTCTCATAATAAAATTGTCGTCCCCTTGTAAATCCTTTATACGGAACCGAAGTCTGCTGGGCCCAGATGAACACGCTGTTGGTGGCCATGTCGCCGAAGTTCTGGGAGACCCCGTTTTTAAGGCCGTCGCCCGAACCCATCATGATCACAAGCATGAAAATGCCCCAGAACACGCCAAAAGCGGTAAGGAAGGTCCTGAGTTTATTCTTTCTCAGAACATGGTAAATCTCCTGCCAACGGTCTAAATCGAACATATTATTCTTCTCTAAGCGCTTCTATCGGCCTTATAGCCGCTGCCTTTATTGCTGGAAAAAATCCAGCAAAAGCCCCGGCGATGATCAGTAATATTGTTGCCCCCACTGCAATTGCGAAATTGGCTTCAGGGTTCCTGAAGAAGTCGGAAGGCGGCATGTTTTTGGTGATCAGTTCCAGGAGGCCGACCCCGAGCACCAGCCCTACATAACCTGCAAATCCTGTAATAAGGATGGCTTCCTGCATGATCAGCCCGATGATGGAACCAGGGGTTGCGCCCAGGGCTTTCCTGATCCCGATTTCCTTGGTCCTTTCCTTGACCGAGATCATCATAATATTGCTTACGCCGACTATCCCGGCGATGATGGTCCCGATGCCGATGATCCAGATGAACATCCTGATGCCGGCAAACAAAGCGTTAAACCGCTTCACATCTTCGCTTTTATTCATGATATCGATGGCCCTGGGGTCATCTGGAGAAAAGGTATGCGAGCGGGAAAGGGTCAGTTTGGCTTTTCTGAGCATGGCATCAGCTTCTGCAGGTGAGGCATCGCCTGTAGTGAATGATATCTGGTTAATGACATTGCTGGTATAAAATACTTTCTGGGCGGTTGTTATGGGGATATAGATCCGCTTTTGCTCATTATCATCACGACCGAAATCGCGGAAGATCCCTATGATCTTGAACGGTACGCCTTTGATATTGATGTATTTTTCAAGTGCAACAGTATCTCTTCCCTTGAACAGCTGGGATTTTACCTTTTCACCTATGGTGGCCACTTTCCTGCATTCCCTGATATCGATCTGGTTAAGGAACCGGCCTTGCAGTATCTGCACTTCCTTTATGTAGCCGTAATCAGGATGGCTTGGTGAGACAAAGAATGTGCCGTATTCGTTTTTATAGGAAACCAGGACGCTTCCGAGAAACAGCCTGGCTGAAATATGGTCATAGCCTTTGATGGAGTTCTTGATCAGCTTATAATCCTGGTCGGTGAATTTTATTTCCCTTCCTGTTTTCAATCCTTTATACTGAACGCTGGTAACCCCGCTGCTGATCCAGATCCCGTTCATGGCGCCGCCTTTGAATTGTTCTTTCACGCCATTTTCAAGTCCGTTGCCTGATCCAAGCAAGATGATGAGCATGAAGATACCCCATGCCACGGCAAACCCTGTCAGGAAAGTTCTTAATTTGTTTTTCCTGATAGTGAGATAGATTTCCTGCCAGCGGTCGAGGGAGAACATTTTATCGAGTTATGAGTGATGAGCCATGAGTGATGAGTGGGTGAACAATGTATTCGTACATCGCACAGTTTGTCAACATTTCTCTCATTTTGTTAATTCTTAACTATTTCAGTTATCAAACCATCGGTGATCCTGATAGTTTTCTGGGTACGTCTTGCAATATCAAGTTCATGTGTTACGATCAGCATGGTAATATTTTCATTTTTATTGATATCGGTAAGGATATCCATAACTTCCTGGGATGTAACTGAATCGAGGGCCCCTGTTGGTTCATCGGCAAGGATGACTTTTGGTTTTCCGATCAGGGCCCGGGCGATGGCAACACGCTGTTTTTGTCCGCCCGAAAGTTCATTCGGCAGGTGATGGGCCCATTCCTTCAAACCCATGCGGTCGAGGTATTCCATGGCTATCAGGTTTCTCTTTTTGCGTTTAACATTCTGGTAGTAAAGCGGCAGAGCCACGTTCTCGGCAGCGTTTTTAAAGGAGACGAGGTTAAACGACTGAAATACGAACCCAAGGTATTTGTTCCTGAGCTGTGCTGCCTTGCGTTCGTTAAGGTGTTCGATTTTTATTCCGCTAAGCAGGTATTCCCCGTGGTCGTGATTATCGAGGATTCCCAGGATGTTCAGCAGAGTTGATTTCCCGGAGCCGGAGGCCCCCATAACCGAGATCATTTCTCCTGCTTCGACTTTAAGGTCAATGCCTTTAAGCACATGAAGCTTATTGTTGCCTGTGATGTAAGTTTTATGAATATTGCTGATATTTATCATGGTAACGCATTATTATCCCGTGTTCAGGGACAGCAAGACATAAGACTCAATTTTACCTGCAGAGTTACATATAATGGATTAAAAAACCAGGTAAATTATACGCAGGCTGGTTGATTATCGCTGAATTGACCTTATTAACCGGTAAGTGTTTGTGATTTTTTTTGGGGGGAGCTTGGAAATTCGGCTATTCTTTGTAATTTTGCGCCCCTGAATTCCTCCTTAGCTCAGTTGGTTAGAGCATCTGACTGTTAATCAGAGGGTCGCTGGTTCAAGTCCAGCAGGGGGAGCTGAAAATGAGCCACTTACAAAGAGAATGTAGGTGGCTTTTTTCTTTAGTACACATAAAAGTACACATCAAAGATTGAAACAGTTTGTGCACATCCCGGGAAATTACTTGTACACTTTCTTGTGCACTTACTTGTGCACTTACCTGTGCACCTGACTTCCTGTTTCATGAACTTAATCAGGTCGTTTAGACTAATACGTTCGGAACAGAGAGCCAGAATAGACAATAGGTAAACAATTTTTTATAAAGGAGGTTGGTACTTTTTTTATGCCAGGTTGGTACCTTTTTTTCTCCTTCGTTAATAAGTGACTGAATATCAGTAGTTATATTAACGGGAGAGTTGGTACCTTTTCGTTGAACAACAGGTGGTTTAGAATAAAAAGGTTTTGTAAAAGGATGATTAACAGGCCAATCCAGAACAGAGAGCTTGGTACCTTTTAGGGTGAACTTAGCACCTGGGGTTATTGTTTAAGCAGTTTCTTCTCTTTCTCGGTCAAGCGGTATTTTTAAAACCGGCTTCTAGGTTTCTCAGATTAATATTTACATCCGGGAATTCAAGATATCGATTTTACGTTCTCCAGGGGTAAGGGGTTGGTAAACTACACCTCAAGGCTGCAGGGCTTCTGCTGAGTTTTATGATGCGGGCTTCCAGTTAGCGGGAAGCAGGATGTTGAGGTCGTCGTTCTTTTTGAAGTAAGGCAGGCGGCCCAGCACGTCTTCGAA
>CAILVF010000067.1 GCA_903837605.1 uncultured Bacteroidales bacterium
AATGGCGCCAGGTATAATAAATTAAATGATCTTAATCTCGATCTCCGTTATATGTATTTTGGCACAACAGCATATGAACCCTTCTCTGAGTTCAATAAGTCCTTTTTAAACGGGAGCCCGGGTTCTTCATTAAATCTAACCCTCTCATATAAAATACCGTTTAAAAACGAGGAACTCAAGGGTGATTACCTGGCCAAGCTTTCGTCATATGAATATTACAAAACTCAGCTTGAAAAGGTAAAGTTCGATTCCAAAATGCAGGTTATTCAGCTTTTAAGCGACATTGGGCATCTTTTCCCCTTATTTAAAAACCAGGTTGAACTGGCAGAACTTGAGAAAAAAACATATAATAATGAACTTCAGAAATATAATATGGGAGCTTCTACCCAGATTGATGTGATCAACACATATAAAGATTATAATTCCGCCCTTCTGAACGTGGAAAACGGACGTCAGGCCATTATAACAAAGGTAATCGCACTGAAATACCTGATTGGTGATTTTCCTGCTAATTCTGATCAATTGCTGAAGTACAATCTCTGGGACTTTAGTGTTAAATAACACATTTTAAACTGACCGGGTTATTCCGGCTGCGTATCATCGATGAAAAGATTCGTTCCATTACATGAGGAGATATTTCTTAAGTCGGCGGATTCAGCGGATTTATCTGCCGTTATATGCGATGATGAACGTATCAGTTTCTCCGAATTGGACCAGTTTTCGTCTGACCTTGCCTGGCAGTTACAGCAAACCGGAACAGGCTCCGGGTCGATGGTTGGGATTTACCTGAACCCTTCTGTTAACCTGGCTATTTCAATTCTGGCCGTTCTGAAAACAGGAGCTGCCTATATCCCTCTGTCCCCGGCTTTTCCTCAGGAGAGGATACGGTATATTCTTCAGGATGCCGATGCAAGGCTTGTAATCACCGATGATTCGCTTCCTCAGCATTTGCCTGACAATCACACTCAATGGTTCATTCCAGACTGGTCAGGTTTGAAGAATCACTCCGAAAAAAGAATCCCGGAGACCAGGCTGATAAATGCATCAGATTGTGCCTATATTTTATACACTTCCGGTTCCAGCGGGAATCCCAAAGGGGTGATAATAGAGCACCGGAACCTGAGCTATTATATCCATTGGTTTTGCGAGCATGTAATGCCTGAAACCGGGGTTGTTCTGCCATTGACTTCCTCCTTCATTTTTGCGGCAGCTGTAACCCAATTCTATTCCACACTGCTATCGGGGAAAACACTTCATATCCTGGATCCTTTACTGATCAGGAAGCCCGCGGAACTGATGGAGTGGTATGCCTGCCATCCTGGAATGGGCCTGTATAGTGTACCTACACTATGGTCTGAAATCCTGTATTTCCTGGAGACCACGGATGCAGCGGGCAATACCAGGCCGGCACCTTCCTGTGTTTACCTCTCGGGCGAAGCTGTGACCAATGAACTGCTGAGAAAAACTTTCCGCTTGTTGCCGGATCTGCAACTGTGGAACCTTTATGGCCCTACCGAAGCAACAGCAAACATTACAGCCGGCCGTTTGTACCCCGGTGAACCTGCCAATATCGGGAAACCTCTTGAAGGAACAAAGATCTATATTACCGGTGATGATCTGAATATGATTCAGCCGGGAGAAACCGGTGAACTTCTTGCCAGCGGAGAGGGCATTGGAAGAGGGTACCTGAACCTCCCGGAGCTGACGGGAACCACATTTATAACATTAAAACTTAACGGAAGAGATCCCATACGCCTGTACCGCTCCGGTGACCTGGTAAAGGAAGACGAATCAGGAAGGCTGATTTACATCGGACGTAAAGACCAGCAAGTCAAGATACGCGGGTTTCGTATCGAGCTTCCTGAAATTGAGATGACCCTACTGGCTATCCCGGATGTTAAACATGCCATCGTAAAAGTAGTTGAGGACATCCGAAACGGGAAAAGATTGGGGGCATACCTGGTTTACAAAGGAAACAACTCTATACCGGTTGATGAACTCCGAAGAATTCTGATGAGAACATTGCCCGATTTTATGATACCGGAAGTCTTTGTAACCCTGGAACAATTTCCTCAGCTTCCCAATGGGAAATTTGACCGTAAATCATTACCCGCTCCTGGTGTTCAGCGCCCCGATCTAGGCTATCCGGTCCTATTCCCTTCAACAGCAGATGAAAAAAAGATGATCAGGATATGGGAGGAGGTAATGGGACTGGAAGGAATAGGTATGGAAGATAATTTTTTTGATCTTGGGGGAAATTCGCTTAAAGCCAATGCACTTGTCATGGAATTACAGGCCAGGACGGGAGTTTCGGTGCAGATCAAAAGCATTTTCGATTGTCCAACGCCCGAAAAATTATTGATGCAGGTTTCTGTAAATCATGCCAACCGAAGTGGAGAACCTGCAACAGAATTCAGGACTGTATCTTTCAGGACTGATTTACCTGAAAGTCTTTCAAAAAAAACTGAGTCAGAAGGTATCGTGCAATCAGGTTTATCCGAAAACCAAAAAGCTTTATGGTTCATTCAGCAGACGGAACCTGAGCTTTCGGCCTATAATATCTTTTACAGTATTACACTTACAGGTATGCTGGATATCGGCAGCCTTGGGCATGCGCTCCTGAGCATAACCGGAAGGCATGAATCCCTGAAAACGGTCTTTCAGTTCAATCATAGGCAATCAGAGGGAATTATTAACCTTCCTGATAACCGGATGCCAGAGATTATTAATCCACAACACGACAGCTTGTATGTTACTGTTCCCGAAGCCCTTGATCATGCCCGCATTACAGCAGCGCATCCTTTCAATCTGAAACTGGGACCTCCTTTCCGGTTCATCCTTTATAAAACCGGAGAACACCAGCATTTGCTTGCTTTTATCGTTCATCACATTGTGTTTGACGGATTCTCCTTCGATATATTGTTAAGGGAGCTATCGTTTTTTTATGATAATGCAAATAACGGAAACAAATCAGATTGGCCCATCGAGCCGGCGGCCTATACTCAATTCTGCCGGGAAGAGAGATTGTATATGAGCGGGATGGAGTATTTAGATGATAAACAATACTGGCAGAAACAATTAGTCAGGGTGCCTACATTCTTTGAAATTCCGACCGATTTTATGCGTCCTGAAATCCCGTCATGGGAGGGAGGCCAGGTCAGAAGGGGGATCAGCCCGGTACTCAGAGCCAGGCTCAGGACGTTGAGCGATACTCACGGAACTAGCATGTTCATGACCTGCCTTGCAGCATTTTCAGTTCTCCTGTACTTTCATTCCGGCCGTACTGATTTTCTCATTGGTAGTCCAGTGGCGAACAGGGGTAAAAAATCTTTTATTACCCAGATCGGATATTTTGTAAACACAATGCTTTTCAGGGCAATGGTTGACCCGGACTTGTCTTTCACGGATTGGCTTGGGTCGGTAAGAGATCTTATCCTGGAAAATCTTTCCCATTCAAGATTCCCGTTCAGTCATCTGACCGAAGTTCTTAAAACGGAAAGGATACCGGGGACTAACCCATTTTTCCAGGTCATGTTTGCTTTTCATGAAACAGCATGGGAATTTTTAACCAATACTGGTATAAGCGGGGCAGCCAGGGAAGAGTTTTTCGGCCGTTCCAAATTCGATCTTTTTGCCGAGATCTTCGACAGGCCTGAAGAGACTGAAATAGTGCTGACATATTCATCGAACCTCTATCATGCCGGAACAATAGAATTATTGCTTGATCATTTTATACAGATTCTTGAGCATATCTGTGTTGCCCCCGAAACAAAGGTATCAGCCTTAAATCTCCTTTCCCCCAAGGAGTATAACAAAACTGTTTACGAATGGAACCAGACGGCGTTATCACATGATGTCAAAGAAACTATTACCGACTTTATTGCGTTGCAGGTAAAAAAAACCCCTGACCTGCCTGCCCTCGTCTCCCGGCATGAAGTCATAACCTATGCAGAAATGGATCATAGAACGGCAATTATGACTGCAAACCTTCGCCTTCGTGGAGTTCATAAAGGCGTTCCGGTAGGAATTCATCTGGAAAATTCCCCCGAAATGGTCATGTGCATTATAGCTGTTTTCAGGATAGGTGGCATATACATCCCCCTTGATCCATATTATCCTGAGGAAAGGCTTCGCTATGTCATAGAAAAAACAAAAATTAATTTTCTTATCGTTGATGAGGAGCAAAGAAACAGGCGAAAGGAATTATCAGAGAATATCATTATCGTAACTGATCTGCTGGCTAAGCCATCAGGGCCAGTTCCTGACAGGTCCTTTGAAGCATATACCCCCAGGGATCTTGCATACATCATATTCACATCCGGTTCAACAGGTAATCCCAAAGGTGTGATGATACGTCACGACAGCCTGGTTAATGTCCTGGTCTGGATAAAAAAGGAATTAAATTTTTCCAGCAGTGATACTTTTTTATCTACAGCATCCATCAACTTTGACATATCATTAATTGAGCTTTTCACTCCCCTGATCAGCGGGGGCAGACTGGTACTTGAAAAAAGGAGCGAACTTCAGGCTCCTGAAAAGGTAGAAGCAATATTTAATGAAATGCAGGTAAATACCGTACAGTTTGTACCTTCAGGTCTCAAAGCATTGAGTGATGCCGGAGTCTTCGGTCGCACCAGGTATCTTAAAAACATTATTTCGACAGGGGAGAAGTTGTCAAAAGGTTTACAGGACCAAATCTTCAGAGAATTTGAGGGGTCTTTGATCAACCTCTACGGTCCCACAGAAGCAACCATATACATGGCCTGCTGGCATTGCCGTCGCAACAGCTCACTCAGGATGGTCCCAATAGGTTATCCTATCTTAAATGCATGTATATATATTCTTGATGAGAACCGTAATCCCCTGCCTGTCGGAATTCCAGGGGAAGTTTATATTGGCGGCCGGGTACTTGCAGAAGGATATTTTAAGGATCCATCCCAAACGGCTTCACGGTTCCTTCCCGACCCTTTTACCGAAAACCAGGGGAGCAGAATTTACAAAACCGGCGACCTGGGACGGTTCCTTTCCGATGGAGCTGTGGAGTTTCTGGGAAGGACCGACCAACAGGTAAAAGTGAGGGGATTCCGGATTGAACCGGGCGAAGTTGAAATGACAATTCTTCGTTTCTCTGGGATCCGACATGTTGTTGTTGATGCAATGGAGCAGAAAGAGGAAGATGTTCGTCTGACAGCATTTATAGTACCTGAACCAGAGACAAAAATCAATGAGAATGAACTAAAGGATTTTCTAAGGCTTCATCTGCCGGCCTATATGATCCCGGGGAGCTTCATCATTGCGCCTGACATTCCAACACTTCCAAACGGCAAAACAGATTTTAAGGCCCTGATGAACCTGCGTCCCAGGGTACCTGCAATCCCTGAATTTTTCCATCGGCGCATGAATGAGACTGAACTTATCCTTTCAGCGATATGGAAAGAAATTCTTGATCATGAGTCATTTACACCCCAGGATAATTTTTTTGAAGTGGGAGGCCATTCCCTTCTTCTTGTCAGGATAAAGGACCTCCTTGCCGAAAAGCTTAAGACAGATGTCACCATTGTCGACCTCTTTCAATATCCAACAATAAAGAGCTTAGCAGCCTTTCTTCGTAAAGACAAGTCGGATCATTCGCATGGAGATATCGCAAGAAGGGTTGCCATGCGGAACAGGAACATCAGGCAACAAATTATTAAGCGCATTTTTCCTAATAAAAATCAATCATAAAAACTATACTTTATGCAATCAGATGAAGTCAAGAACCTTGAAGGCAAAGTTGCAGTTATTGGTATGGCCTGTCGTCTTCCCGGTGCAAAAAACATTAACGAATACTGGAAGAACCTGTTAGATGGGGTCGAAACGCTTACCACATTCACAGATGAGGAGCTGATAGCATCAGGAGTATCTCCTGAGGTCTTCAGTCAGTCCAATTATATCAGGAACCGGGGCATTATTGACGGAGCAGAGTTTTTCGATGCCGAATTTTTCGGATATACGCCCCGGGAAGCTGAATTAATGGATCCTCAGCAGAGGATCTTCCTGGAATGCGCATGGCATGCCCTTGAAGATGCCGGCTGCGACCCATATAATACCAGTGAGCATATAGGTGTATTCGGGGGTACAGGCACTCCGCTTCATCTTATAGAGACCATGGAAAACCCCTGGGTGAGGAAAAACGCAAGCGGAGCATCCATTGTCACCAGCAACGACAAAGACTATGTTACAACAAGAGTATCATATAAACTGAACCTGAGTGGTCCTAGTGTTAATGTCCAGTGTGCATGTTCCACTTCTCTTGTGGCTGTTGTTACGGGGATAAACAGCCTGATGAATTATCAGAGCGACCTGATCATTGCCGGGGGAGCCACCATTGAAATACCGGAAAGGCACGGGTATCTGTACCAGGCCGGCGGTATGGAATCGGCTGACGGGCATTGCCGCACCTTTGACAAGGATGCAAATGGTACTGTTTTCAGCCGGGGTTGCGGGGTGGTTATTCTGAAAAGGCTTGAAGATGCAATCCGGGATCACAATAATATTTATGCTGTTATACTGGGCGGCGCCATTAATAACGACGGGAACAAAAAAGTGGGATTTACAGCTCCATCGGTTGAAGGGCAGGTAGAAGTCATCACCGAAGCCCTTGCCTTATCAGAAATTTCTGCAGATACCATAACCTATGTTGAAGCTCATGGCACTGCAACGCCCATTGGGGATCCCATTGAGGTCACTTCGCTTTCAAAGTCATTCAGGCAGTATTCCGACCGGAAACAGTATTGCGCAATCGGATCAGTGAAAACCAATATTGGCCATACTGATATCGCTTCGGGTGCTGCGAGCCTGATTAAAACTGCTCTCTGCCTAAAGAACAGACAAATCCCAGCCTCCCTGCATTTCAATGAGACAAACCCGAAGATTGATTTTCTGAACAGCCCGTTTTTTGTCAATACGAAATTAAGAAACTGGCAACCCCAAAACGGTATGCCTCTCCGTGCCATTGTAAATGCATTCGGTGTTGGCGGGACCAATGCCTGTATTATTCTTGAGGAGGCTCCGGCTGTCGGTACGGAACTTCATAAAATTCCCTGTGACCTCCTCCTGGTCTCAGGCCGTAGTCCGAATGCAGTCACTGCAGCCCAGGCAGAGATTAAAGCCTTCCTTCAAACATTTCCTGATGTCGATCCACATGCAATAGCATATACCTCACGGCATGGCAGGCATCATTTCCTGAATAGGACTGCCATACCCTTCCGGACCAGGGAAGAACTGCTTGCAGGGCTTGGCACAAAAACTGCCACAACCATCAGATCAGAGGAGAAAAGGCCAGTGGCTTTTATATTCCCGGGTCAGGGGAATCAGTATATCCGCATGGGCTTGCCGTTGTATGAGAACCAGGAGATATTCAGACAGACCATTGATGAATGTGCAGAGATACTGAAAGAAGAGCTGGGGTTGGACATAAGGGAAATACTGTTTCCTTCGATGGCCGATGAGGAAGTTGCTTCGATTAAGATCAACGAAACATATATCACCCAACCGGCCCTGTTCATAGTAAGCTATGCCCAGGCTAAGCTATTGATATCTCTTGGGATTGAGCCGGACATGCTTATCGGGCACAGCGTTGGTGAATATGTTGCCGCGACCATCTCGGGTGTTTTTACCCTGAAGGATGCGCTGAAGGCAGTATCCCGAAGAGGCCGCCTTGTCCAGGACCTGCCTGGGGGGGCCATGCTGGCAATACTGCTCACCGAGAAACAACTGACCCCCATGCTGCCCAAAGGGCTTGAGATAGCAGTGATAAACAGCCCGGAATTATGTGTCGTATCCGGACCTGTGGATCTGATCGATCTGTTTGCAGAGGAACTTAATAAAACAAAAACCTTCAATAAAAAGATCCCGACTTCCCATGCCTTTCATTCGGCAATGATGGAACCGGCTTTACCGGCTTTCGCTGAGCTTTTCAGTGAAATCAGACTTTCGGCTCCCACTATCCCGATTGCTTCCACTGTGACCGGACAATGGCTTAGTGCAGAAGAATCGACCGATCCCGAATTCTGGGTAAAGCATGTGCGCAAGACCGTCCGCTTTGCCGATGCCGCCAGATTATGCCTTGATACGGCTCCTGCTGTTTTTGTGGAATCAGGACCTGGGCAGTCTCTTGAATCAGCGGTTAAACGTCAGCTTGGAAAAGACAGTCCGCATGCAATCATTAGCACAATCCCGTCTCTGGATAACAAAGCCGATCCCCTGATCTATTTTTATTCGTCCCTTGGACAGATTTGGGCCAATGGAGATTATGTGAAGTGGGAATTGTTTGATAACACGAGGCAGAAACTGGTTTCTTATCCCGGTTATCCCTTCGAACGCAAACCCTATATTATCGATTTTTCCCGTAAAGAAGGAGCAAAAGCCAAATCAGAGAATAAAAAGAAATCCGACATAAGTCAATGGTT
The DNA here is from genome assembly GCA_903837605.1 of uncultured Bacteroidales bacterium. GTDB lineage: Bacteria > Bacteroidota > Bacteroidia > Bacteroidales > FEN-979 > CAIRDP01. Next base: position 8,451 of record CAILVF010000067.1, read on the forward strand.
CTATATTCCCGGATGGAAAAGGACAGCTCCTCCCCAGAGGATACCGGTCAACGGGATGGCTGTCGCGGAGCAGACTTCAGAGAAGGCATGCTGGCTGCTCTTTGCAGATGAAGAGGGTTTGTGCCGGGAGATCAGTAACGAATTGAATGAGGCAGGCATTCCTGTTTTCCTTGTAACAAAGGGAATGGAGTTCAAACGGGAGAACAATGGGTTTGTTCTTGACTCCGGCCTGAAGGAGCATTACCTTCAGCTAATGAAAGCTCTGAAATCAGAAAACTGGAATCCCGGCAATATAGTTTATGCATGGAATTACGGGCGTGAACCGGATGCCGTCCATCTTCACCCGCTTCATGCGGACCAACTGGCAGCAGATCATTTTTACGGCCCCATGTATCTTGAACAGGCTCTCATCAGCGAAGGCTTTGTGAAAAACCAGTTCCTGTTGTTTGCAGTAAATCATCTTTTTGATGTATCCGGTGAAGCTGTGCTTGCCCCTGAGAAGGCCTTGACCATTGGCCCTGCCCGGGTCATTGGGCAGGAACATCCGGGGATTATTGCCCGCCTTATTGACCTGCCCTCTGATTCCGGCCAGGAACAACTTAAGGAATTGGGTTCTGCCTTGATCAGTGAATGTCGTCTGGCAGCTGATGACAATATTGTTGCATACCGGCATGGTTATCGCTGGGTCGAGGATTATACGGCAATATGTCCCGAAAATGCCGGATTGACGGAGAACATCCTCGCTAATAACGGAGTTTATCTGATTACGGGTGGTGTTAGCGGCGTTGGCATGGAACTTGCAAAATTCATTGCCCGTACGGTGAAAACAACATTAGTTCTGACCCATCGTTCTGCGATGCCTCCCCGAAGCGAATGGCAGGGTATAGTCGAATCGCCGGATGCTGAAAAGATTACTGCCATGAGGGTTCGCGACATCATGGAACTGGAAGCCCTAAAGGCAACGGTGATCCTTGCCCGGCTGGATGCTTCGGATTATGAAGGGACGAAGAAGATTATTGACAAAGTAGAAAAGAAACATGGGCCGGTCAGGGGAGTGTTACATTCAGCCGGTATGCCCGGAGCCGGGGTCATCGCCCTAAAAGACAAGGAACAGGCCGATCTTGTGCTGAAGTCCAAGTTGCATGGTACCATCATCCTTCATGATATTTTCAAAGACAGAAAGCTGGATTTCTTCTTCCTGTTTTCTTCAGTCTCCTCCATTTTCGGGGAAGCTGCCAGGGTCGATTACTGCGGTTCGAATTCCTTTATGGATGCTTTTGCCCAATACAGGAAAAGGCTGATTGGCGACGGAACTCTTTCTATTAACTGGGGACAGTGGGGTGTGGTTGGAATGGCTGCAAACTGGGAGAAAACCAAAGCCGAGAAGAAGCAGCTTCTGCAATCCGGGAAAAACCTGACCCAGAAAGAAATCCGCAACGGCATCAGGTTGGAATTTCAGTCTTCAGAAAATGGCCAGGATAACTATATCATCGACATTGAACCTGAACACGACTGGGTGCTGAGCTCGCACCAATTATCCGGGAAGCCGGCATTCATAGGTATTTCCACGCTTGAAATACTGGACCACTACATAAAAATCAAAGATCTTCACGGACATCCCGAGATTTCAATCCTGTCTTTTGTTACGCCTCTCATTTATGATACGGGTATAAACCGGAAACTGCGACTGCTGGTGAAGCCATCGGGCAAACTGCTGTCGTTCAGGATCAGCAGCAGGGAAGAAAAAGCCAATTCCTCCCGTGAAATCTGGATGGACCATGTTAAGGGTGAATTCAGGATTTCCGGAGAAATGAAATCCGCCAACATCGACATTCAGGACCTATCCAAAAAAATAGGAGGACAGGTCGACAACCAACCTCATTTCCTCGAATTGCTGAATGATGAAGGCAGACCGGTACTGAAATATGACAACCGCTGGGACTGCAAGCGTTCAACCCAGTATAACGGAAAGGAGTTCCTGATCGAACTCAAACTCAGGGATGAGTTTCTCGATGACCTGAATTATTTCTCCTTTCATCCTGCATTGCTCGACGTGGCCACATCCTGTTCCATACCATATGTTAAGAAAGAATTGTTTCTTCCATACTCATACAGGGATATTGCACTTTACCATCCATTGCCTGCCCATTTTTGGTGTTATGCCAGGCTTAACGATGAGTGGAAATCCGCAGATGAAGAAATGAAATTTGCAGTCAAGCTTATAGATCCTGAGAACCGTGTCCTTATGAGCATCGGAGAGATTTCTTTCATACGCTTGGTTCAGAACATCGGCAAAGCCAGCCAGGAACCGGCCAAAGAGGCAGTACAGAAAAATGTGCAGGATCTGACGGCATTCGCTGGGAAGAACGATATTCTGCCGGATGAAGGAGTTGAAGTATTCAAACGTTTGCTCGCATTCAAGCAGTTCCCCCAGATCGTGATCAACACCACAGACTTGAACCAGGATATACTGGAAGAAAGGCCTTCGTATAAGAAACGGGAAAAACAGGAAAAAGAGGAGGAAAAGAGTGAAGGTGCATCAACCTATGAACGCCCGCAGCTTTCGACACCTTTCGAGCCGCCGGCGAACGAGATCGAAAACGTTGTAGCAGGTATATGGAAAGGAATTCTGGGAATTGACAAGATAGGGGTGAATGACAGCTTTATGGAGCTCGGGGGAAATTCGCTTCTCGCTATACAGACCATTTCAAATATTGCAGATGAGTTCGATCTTGAGCTCCAACCGAATATATTTTTTGAGAACCCGACTGTAAAAGGATTGTCGGACAGGATTGTGGAAATGATCATTGCCATGAAGGGGTCCGATGAGATTGAGGCTATGCTGAAGGAGATGGAAAATGAAAAATGACGAACTGCTGAAGAAGATAGCAGATCTTACACCAGAGCAGAAAGAGTTACTGCTGAAACGGCTTGGCTATTCATCCGGAAAGGGTACCAAAGAGGATGGCAAACCTATACAAAACAAGCCTATTGAGTGGGATTGTTTTTCCTGCATCATGGGTAATCCCGGTTCACTGAATATCAGTTTCAGAGAAGCAGTTGCTGCTGATCCCCCTGAAGGGTATGTGCAGGTAAAGGCCAGGGCAGCGAGCCTTAATTATAGGGACCTGATGATAGCCATGGGACAGTATCCGGAGGCTCCGGGTGTACCGTCCAATATGGGATCCGATTTTGCAGGTGTAGTGACCCGTGTGGGTAAGGGAGTTGAAAAGATCAGGGAAGGGGATGAGGTGATTGCTTTGTCGGCAGGCACCTTCATTGACGGAAAGATCCAGCCCGACAGCCATTTTATCAATGTCTTCAACGTTTCTGAACTCCAGCTGGTGCCTAAACCGCCGGTACTGAGCTTTACAGATGCTGCGGCCATACCTACAGCTTTCCTGACGGCTTTTTCAGGGTTGATCCGGCTTGCAAATATTACTGAGGGCGAATCGGTTTTGATACATACTAGCACTGGAGGCGTCGGGCTTGCAGCGCTTGAAATTGCTTCCTGGAAAAAGGCTGAAATATATGCATCAGCAGGTTCCCATGAGAAAAGGGAGTTCCTGAGACAGAAGGGCATAACGCATCCAATGGATTCAAGGTCTCTGGCATTTGGTGAGGAGATCATGGAATTAACCGGGGGCAGGGGAGTGGATGTGTTGCTGAATACGCTTTCGGGTGATGCCATGATGAAGGGTCTGGAAATTCTTTCACCCTTCGGTCGCTTCATACAGCTGGATAAAAAGGACATTGCAAAAAACACACTTTTGCCGATGAACCTGTTCCGGAAAGGAATCACTTACGCAGTGCTGGATATTTCATTGTACCTGATACATCCGCAGAAAATGAAGGAACAGCTCCTGGAGATTGCAGGGTTGTTCAATGCCGGAATTTTTAAACCCGTTCCATGCCAGATCTACGCTGTGAGTCAGTTAAAGGAAGCATTGACTGCCCTGTCCCGCTCGAAACATATAGGAAAACTTGTAATCACTTATCCCTAATCGAATTAACTATTGGCAAAGGAGGAAAAATCACTGAACGAACGCTTGTCGGGATTAAGTCCTGAAAAGCTTAAAGCCCTGCTCAGAAAAGGAAGGGATGTTGATGCCCCGCGCCTGGGGAAACCACCTAAAATGGAAAGGAATCTCGACGGGCTCTATCCTTTGTCAAAGGCCCAGGAACGGATGTGGTTCCTTCACAAGCTTACCGAAGGGGAAGCCCTCTACAACAATCCCGTTGCTTTAAGGATATCCGCAGAATTCCCGCTGAATATTGATATCCTGGTTCAGAGCCTGGGCATACTCACCGAAAGGCATGAAATACTCAGGACCTCGTTCCATGTAAAGGAAGGAAAGCCCGTTCAGCAGGTTCACGCGAAGGGAAAACCGGAGATACTTTATGAAGATCTGCGGGACCTTCCATTAAATGAAAGGGAATTAAGGGCAATGAATGAAGCCATTGAACACGGGAAAACTGCGATCCCTCTGGATCAGTTGCCTTTGCTCAGGTTCAGGGTGCTGCATCTGCACAACCTGGAATATATGCTGCTGATCAACCCCCATCATATTATTTCAGACGGCTGGTCGAACGCAGTATTCGCCAAAGAGCTCTCGATGACCTATGCAGCACTGGAAAATAAAGAACCTCCGCCATTCCCTGTCCCTGAATATCAGTACATTGATTTCGTGAAATGGGAGAAGGACTGGATGGGCACTCCTGTGTATAAAGAACAGCTTGATTTCTGGAAAACCCAGTTAGAAGATCTTCCTGAGCCCCTTAATCTCCCCCTGGACTTTCAGCGTCCGGCCATCATGTCGCATCGCGGCAGCAAGGAGGTCAGTTCCATGGGTGCCGTGGAAACTGAAAAGCTCAGACAGTTCTGCCAGCGTGAAAATATAACCTTGTTTCATTTGCTGTTTGGTTGTTTCGGGCTTCTGATGTCTGAATACAGCGGCCAGAAGGACATCATGATAGGGGTGCCTGTTGCAAGGCGCAACCAGTTATCATTCCAGCAAACCATGGGGTTGTTCATCAATACATTGCCACTCAGGGTAAAGACAGATGAAAAAACCACTGCCATAACATTCCTTAAAGAGATAAAAACCTATTGCCAGCAGGCTTTCATGCGGCAGGAGCTTCCCTTTGAGAAGCTGATCGAAGAGGTTAATCCCGACCGAAACCTGAGCACCAACCCGGTGTTCCAGGTTCATTTTGTTCATCAGAACATCCCCTCGCTTTACAGCGTCAAAGGCTTATCGGTCAAACCTGAGAGCATAGATTATTCGTATTCCAAATTCGACCTGAATTTCTGGGTGGAAGAAGCCAATCAGGAACTCATCCTTTCGGTTACTTTTCCATGCGACATCTTCCTTAAGAAAACCATTCAGAAACTTCTGAATAATTACAAGATCCTGGTAGACTCTGTAATCAGCAATCCGGAGGAACAGTGTGGAAGTCTGAAGTATTTTCCCGAAGAGGAGCGTTCGTTTTGCCTGGGAAACAGAACTGAGTTTAAAACCCCTGGCACTTCACTACCTGAAACCTGGATAGGAGAGTTTAAGGCTCAGGTCAGGTCAACCCCTGAGTTGATAGCATTAAGAGATATTCGTCGTAAGCTTACTTATCTTGAGCTTGACCGGGATTCCGGTCACCTGGCAAATGTCCTGTCAAGGCAAGGTGTATTAAAGGGAGACCTGGTAGGATTATTTCTTCCGCGCAATGCCTCACTGATAATCTCCATACTGGGGATTTTTAAATCCGGTGCAGCTTATGTTCCGCTAGATGTAAATTTGCCGCAGGAACGCTTGAAATTCATTGCAAAAGATGCAGGGCTCAGGCTTTTAATCAGTTCGGAAGAACTGTCGGCAGAGCTCGCCTGCACGGGATTGACCGTTCTTTCCTTTGAGGATGCTATGGCAGAGCCCTGGTCAGGAGATTTCACGCCAGGGGACACCGGTCAGGGAGAACTGGCCTATGTGATCTATACCTCCGGTACCACAGGTAATCCCAAAGGGGTTTGTATAGGATTTGAAGCTTTGCTGAATTATTCACAAGGAATATGGAAGCGGATGAAAATGAATGCCAGTGATTCGTTTGCCACGATTTCGTCTATCGCTGCCGACCTTGGAAATACAAGCATATTTCCACCCCTGATCCATGGAGGTGAAGTGGTGATAATACCCGAAGATCACGCCACCGACGCTTCACTGCTGGCCGACTGGCTGACCCGTTGGCCTGTCGATTGCCTGAAGATCGTTCCTTCTCATATGATGAGCCTGCTCCATTTAGCCCGGGCCGGAAAACTCCTACCCCGGAAACTGCTGATACTTGGAGGTGAACGATGCAGTTCTGATATTGTGGGAACAGTGAGGGACATTGCTCCAGACCTTAGAATTATTAACCATTATGGCCCGACAGAGGCTACCATTGGATCTCTCACATGGGAGATCCCGCCTGATGCAGGCCGGTCAACTTCTGTATTTCCCATTGGATTCCCGCTTGACAACACATCGGTATATATAGCAGGCCGGGGCTTGCAGTTTCTTCCGAAGGGCGTCCCGGGGGAGATCATTTTAAGCGGAAAAAATATAGCCCGGGGATACATGAACCAGCCTCAGCTGACTCTTGAGAAATTTGCTGACGATCCGTTCAGGCAGGGTGAACGTATCTATTTCACCGGTGACATCGGAAGGATGAATGAAATCGGGGCGGTTGTGTTCGAGGGACGAAGGGACCATCAGGTAAAGATCAGGGGTTACAGGGTTGAGACGAGGGAAATTGAGAATGTTCTGAACGCTTATCCAGCCATTGAACAGTCTGTAGTTCTCATTCCGGAGAATATGACTTCTGTGAGTTCAGTGCAGGCTGCTATTAGTTTGAAGCAAGGCATAGACTATGACGAAAATACTCTCAGACAATGGCTTTCACATCATCTGCCTTCCTATATGATCCCATCGGCTTTTTATGTTCTGAAACGTATTCCTCTCACACCTAACGGAAAAACAGATTTTAAGGAACTACAGCGGACAATTGAAGGGACTACAGTCGGCAAACGACCATCCGGCTCCCCCCGCGACCTTACCGAACTGAGACTTCTCAATATTTTCAAGGACATTCTGAAAACAGACAAGGTTGGGATTGAAAACGGGTTCTTCGACCTCGGTGGGCATTCGCTTCTGGCCATACAGTTGTTTGCTGCGATTGAAAAAGAATTTCAGATTTACCTTCCCCTGGCCACATTATTCGAGCGCGGAAGCGTGATGAAACTGGCCGAACTCATCCGCACATCCGGCGGAATCCAGCAATCTACCTGCCTTGTGCCTGTCAGGCCTGGTTCGGGGAAAAAGCAATTGTTCCTTGTACATCCCGCCGGCGGCAACGTGCTTTGTTATTATGAACTGTCAAAGGAACTGGGAAAGGAATATTCAGTGTACGGTCTGCAGGCAGCTGGTTTGCAAGGGAAACCGGTTAATAACGTTATCGACATGGCCCGTTATTACCTGGAGGAGGTATCTTTGCCTGAATGTATAGATGATTTGATTTTAGGCGGATGGTCAATGGGGGCGTTGATAGCCTTTGAAATGGCAAGGCAGGTCAGGGAAAAATCGGGAGAGAGCCCACGGCTGATGATCATCGATCAGCTTGCACCCATTGAAGATTCGGGCACAGCAGTAAAACAGGATATTGATCCTGTTGATCGTATGCTGGT
>CAILVF010000068.1 GCA_903837605.1 uncultured Bacteroidales bacterium
ATAATATTTATAATATCATGTCGTGAAAGTTTGATCTTGGGATCATAAAAGCTTTGAACTTTTCTCTTTAATAAAACATAAACTATCAGAGATACAGATATTAAGAGAATAATCAGGCACCAGTTATTGATGAAAAATCGTTCCAAGAATTCCCAAAGTGAAATTGCACTTTTCATGTTGTTATTAGTTATTGATTATAGAATACATAGCTTCCTCTCAAAATAGAATTACCGCTAAATATGTATAACCGCCATATGTCTGTTAGCAGTTCATTAATTGATGAACTTTTTGCTCCTTTTACCTGAAAAGAGTAAGTCATGAAAAATAATGCTCTATATGCATTAAGAAGATCCATAGACTCAGGTTAGTACTTTTGGGAGATTATAAAGGCAAACGTAGTATATCCTTATAACAGAGTAAAGTTACAAGATAAATCATGAATACAAACAACTGATTTATTTGAATAGCCAGCCAAACCTCACATGGCCATAGAATCCATTGATATATAGACAGCCAGCTGACAAGGTGAGTTGATCTTTGATGACGAACTGGGCGCCGGCTTCAAGGCCGGGGAAGGTTTTAAATGAATTGAGAGACATGCCAACATATGGACCGATTCGAAAGATGGGTTGTTTTGGGATGGGTTTGATGATGCAGGTATCTACCTGACGGGTAATGGTAATAATGTCTCTGGGCCAGGCGAAATCGGAGAATGAGATGAATTGGAGATCTCCTTTTGCTTGCCAGCGGAATCGGATGCCGGTTTGGCTGAATATGGAATCGTACAAACATTCGCGATAAGGGACCAGGATGGTGTCGTGAATGATTGTTTTAACCGGAATGGGCTTGATGATGAATTGGCCGGGCTGGTGAATGGTATCGTGGATTGTATCTATGCGGACCGGGGCGTTTTTGAATGCTGAGATCAGTGCTGCCTGGTCCCGAAGTATCTTGTTTCTGGAGGAGTCATGTAAAACCCGCTCCATTACAACGGCTCCGATAAGCAATAAGGCAAGGATGATGGATATCCATATTAGTGGCCGGTTTATTGTCCCGGAATTATTGGATGAATCTACTGGAAATGCCATAGCTAAAAATATTTCAGTTCATTATTGATGAATAACCAGGCTTCGGACTTCCGCCTTTTGGTGAGGCCTGGGGAGTCTTGCTTTTCGCCTGGTTCGTCGATCTGGCCGTCATGGTCATCGTCGATGCCTGGAGCACCCGGGCATTTTGTGTACATCAGAAAGGCAATTTCAATGGAGGTATTCGTGTCCCCATCATTGACATACCTGAGCAGGGATGATTTGCGGAGTGCGTTGCAGCCGACATTATAAGCAAATGATACCAGTGCATCGAATTGGTGCTGCAGGAGGCGGATTGTAAGCATTTGGCCAAGCTGGTATTCGATTTTACGGAGATCATGCGTCAGATAGTCCTTGGCTTGCTCGTAGGATATTCTATCGCCTTCTTTGACGGGAGTTCCGTCGGGATAGATGGTTGTGCCCATACCGATCGTCCACACCCCTGCAGGGCAACGATATGCCAATGACCGGATGCCTTCGTAATGTTCGATGAGGGCAAGCCCCTTTTCTGATGTAGTCATTTTTCGGTCCTCAACGGTTCACCCTGGCTGTTTGACAGGAAGTTCTTTAATAAATAGGCAAAAGCAGCATCAAGTCCGGTCAGTACAATGGGTTGAAAGAAGGTCCAGGTGAAAGTTAACGTCCTGGTATGGATGCCCTGGTAAACTGCTGTGAGCATTGCACCGATGATAGCAATGAGCAGACCTTTTAAAAGGTCTATCCAGTTCAGACTAAGAAATTTCGAGTTCATGGATTTAGAATTTACGATGTACCATTGATTGAATGAATTATTTGTTTCGGAGATAGATTTGGATTTCGTCGATCTTTTTCAGGATTTCGCGGGTATCGGATTTAATGTCGGTGCGGAGGTTTTCGAGATCACGGCTGTTATCAGCTTTATGGAAGATGAGATCCTGTTTGAGGTTGGAGAGTTCGACATTTATTTCGGCCAGACGGATTTCCATGTGAATCCAGATGGAAATGATGGCCACAAGAAATGTTAGCAGGCTGATTGCCTGGGGAAGTGGGAGACCGAATATTTTCCATTCTTTCATCATAAAGACTGATTACGAGCCATAGAAGGCAACTTCGACCATTTCGACATAGGCTACCCAGCGAATCACTTTTTCAGCTTCACCGGTGACGGTAATCCCGAGGGCGCCATTTGTTGTATCGGCGGCCACGGTGACATCCCAGGCAGAGATGCTTTCGGCGATTACAGTCTTTGTTACCAAACCGATAATGGCGGTGGAGGCTGAGGTTGCATCTTTCTTGATGAGGCCTTTGAATTCATAGGCAGCGCCTTCTGTATTATCGTCTGAAGCTGCTACAACCATGATGCGGAAGGCATTCATTTTATTATTCATGAGAGTAACATACTGCTCTTCGCCTACGAGCAGGGCCAATGGTCCGTCATCTTCGGTGGTGACCCGGGCAATGATATTGGTATATTGGGCTTCGCCGAACTCTCCGGGATTATTGAAGCCGCAGGAAGCTTTGGCATGCTGGTAGATATTATAGGTTTTTGCATTGCAGCCTTCGGTATGGGAATAATCCCCGGCACATTCATTCATGCTCCCTTCGGCATGGCCGGCGTAACCAGAAACAATATTGCCATCCCCTTCGGCAAAGCCTGTTTCGGCGGATATAACATGCCCGGAACCGGCTGCCATTGCTTTATCACCACTGACCTGATGTTGATCACCGAAGGCAGAGCTATGGTCACCGGTGATTTCGTTATGCTCACCAGAAACCACACAAAATTCCCCGCTGACTTCATTGTGAGAACCTGCCGCAGCCATCGAGTTTGCACCGGATACCTGATTATGCTGTCCGCCGGCAATGAATGAACCGGCACCGCTGGCCACCCGGGTAACGGCTTCGCGGACAAACTGGAAATCGGTTGCATTGGCGCCCCGGGCATTGCCGGCCAGGGAACCGGCTGATAAGATACCCTGAACAGCTTTAGAACATGTGGAAAGGTCCTGATCGCCGGTATTGTTCCCGGAGACCGCAGCTAATGCTGTGGCATTGGCATGCGTATGATCACTGGCATTGGAATGCTTTTTTAAGATTGCATCATCATAATCGGCCTGGATCCCAAGGATGGCTTTAATGGCAGGCCCTGTACTTGCAAGGAAATTCAGGATACCCAGGCTATCGAGCCAGGCCCGGATTATCCCGGAACGCGGACGGGCCGGGGCCGAAAGTTGCTGGGTAAAATCCCGATAGTTGGTGGTCCCCCGGTTCTGCTGACCCATGAGGAAGTATTTAGAGCTGCCCATATGTTAAATGGTTAAATGGTGAAATATTAAGTCATTATTACGTAGAGTTTGTCAAGGGTGCCGGTGGTGGCTTCGCCTACATCCATGGAAAATTGAATCCAGGTAGTAAGGAGGTCAGCAACATTAAGAGTCATTGAGGTGAAATCTTTGTCGAGGGTGATGGTAATAGGTGCATCATCCTCATTGACACAGGCATCAAAATTGAACCCATCAAGGCTCTGGTTCATTGACAAGACAATATCATCATCAAGACCGGTATAGACAAATTGAATGGTCAATTTTGTTGCGCCATTAGGGATCTGGATATAAGGAGTGCTGGCATTCCCGGCTGAAATGGGAAGCGAACATTGAATCATTCTGCGAGCGATAGACATGGTGATGAGATTTACGATTTACGAATTGGTTGATACTATTCTGAAGCCGGAGACTCTTTTGGAGGCGGGGGCTGTGTACAAGGGATAATTCTGGGTGATTACATATTCCTGTAGCAAGGTCTGTTTGGAACGGGCTATGGAAAGTACTTCCTGCATGGTATCGCGGCGATGGTCCCGTGGAAGCAATACGGCAGTGGAGATCTCAACCAGGGCAGGTGACAATGATGGATCGGCGCCGGGGGTGTACTGGGCTGTTTCGAGCAACTGCTGGTTGAGCATTGCATATTTGACGAAGAAAGCGAGGCAGGGTTTGATATAAGAGGTGATGAGGATGGCATAATCATCGGGATTGGCAACAACATCATCATACAGCGCTGCAGTCAATACGGGTTTCACGTATTTGAGCTCGGCGGTTTGGATGACCTCGGATTTGATCATCGTGGGGTCGAGCTCGGTGACGTAGGCGAGGGCTATAGTTTCGGTGGCAGTTATGAGAGGCATGGGTTTCGTGATAAACGTGATGGCGTGATGGTCGTGATGAATTATATATTTAATCTGTCGGAGGATGGATAAATGTTCTTTAACTGAAGGACCAGTAGTTTTTGGACGGGGTCGGTTTTGTCGTAGTCGAGGCCGGTGTCGCGGCGGATTTCCCATACGTATTTCATGGGGTTGATACGGCTGATGGGTGGGGTGTTGATAAATTCGAAGTCTTTGAATTTCAGGTTGCACTCTGAAAGAGAGGTTTCCAGGGATTGTATGAAGACTTCCTGGATGGGGTGGATGACGGTGGAAATGGCGATATCGTACTCATTGAGGATGCGGCCGGAGTCGAAGCCGGCTTTCTCGTCGGAGTAGGGAGTGAGTGTGCGGAACCAATTATGGATGGTGATGAGGGAGATTTCGGACTGCTTGTGCAGACTGGTCCAGTTGTCCTCCTTGTCACGGTTGAAGGAGATGAACTTGGCTTCCTGGGAACTGATACCAGGCCCAAGATCGGAAAGATACTGAATGATGATTTCGTTGGCCTTTGAACTGAGAGCGCCTTTGTATTGCTGAAACATGGCATCGAGTTCATCGGCGGCCTCATCGGAGTTTACTCCCGGGATCACCAGGAGACCAGGAGTGGCGAAGGAAGATTCCAAACGGGTCTGATTCCAGATATTCGTGAGACCCGAGATGATGACATTACGGATGCCGGCAAAATAAGACGGAATGCCATAGTAGAAAAACTCAGGTTCGTAATCTTTGATCTGGACGATAGAATGCAACAATCCGTCGGAACCCTTTGAAAATTCAGGGAAGAGAGCCAGGGTCTGTAAATCCTTGTCATCCTTGCCCTTGAACAAATCCCAGCAGGGATGGATCAGAACCTGCTTACCATCGACATGCAACCTTACCCTGGAAGCGTCTTGATGGTAGACAAAGACAAAGGACCTTTTGGTATTTGAAACCAGCTCATAATAGCAGTTTCCGAAGGTGAGATAATCGAAACACAGCTTCTTTAACGTGTACAAAAAAGGTTCCCTGATATTATTGGAAAGGTTGATAAAAGCTGAGGTTGCCGGATCGGAGGACTGGATGCCCTGACCAATGATGTAGTTGGTTTTTGAATTCAGGATGGCCCGGTGAACAGGGACCTCCCGGGCCAGCTTGATCAACTGGCGGGGGAGGGCGTTATCATCGCCAAAGGGGATATAGTCCTGATAATTGGTGCGGGAAGCGATATAATCCGTATCAAACAAATCAAGGACCGGAGCGTAATTGAACTCGAAAAAACGGGGGGCCGTGATTTGTTTAGCGGACATTTAGGGTCAGTGATGAGTTATAAGTGATCCGTGATGAGCCATAAGCCATGAGCAATGAGGCATGAGTGAATTAATCGCCAAAGCCGGCGAGCATAATCAGTTCGGAATGAAGATAAGCCGTCTGGGCTTTGTACTGGACCCGGTAACGCCTCATCTGCAGATCGGGGTTATACCAGGACTCGATATCCTGGGGATCCATCAGCCCATCAGTAGCAAAGATGAGGTTCTGCTGAGTTGTAAAGAGAGCACGATGCGGCTGAATCCCATTCTGGTAAGTTGCAATCCAGGTATCCCAGTCGGGACGGATGAGAACCGGATATCCTTCGTAGGAAGGAACATTCACTCCGTTCAGCATCATGGTGAGCGGAAGATCGCCGGTTTTATTCTTGATCGTATGAACCAGGTTCCTCCACATGGAACGGGTAACCATGAATACCAGAGGGAATTCAAACAGTTCAGGACGGGCCGTATCAATCATTTCTTCGAGGGTAGCATCTGCTTCGCCGGAAGCCAAAGCCCCTGCTTTAACCGCTGCAACAGTTCCAGTAGCTGCAAAAGAACCACCGCTATTAGCCACGGCAGTAAAGGAAAAAGTCTGGCCTTTATACCTGCTAACAACCTTTATCTGGGCACCGGTAGGATTGGTCACAATGACCCCATTGATCCCTGCACGAGCCTCAATAGTGGCTTTATGAGCGGCAAGCCAGGCAACAACAGTAGCTGTAGCGTTGGAGGCGTAAGCCTGAGTATAATCCACGCCATTGATCGTAACTGTAATCAATGTATCCGTTGCACCATATGTATAGGTAAGAATTTTCTCAGCCTTGACAGCCGAGGTAGCCGAATCAATGACCACATGCTGGGCGGAAGGAATGGACCCGGCATAGAGATTGGCAAGAAAATGCGACAAGAAACCGGTATACCCTGAAAAATTGGTATCAACCGTACCGGTAGGGATTCCAGAAGACAAGGTTTCCTGGACCGGATTGCCGAAGAACATCTGACGGATCAGGTCCTGCTGACCAGCCTGAGCAATGATCGGAAGCATGATCTTGTTCCAGATATCGGGTTCCTTCATCCGCTCGATATCATCCTCCTTATAGCCAGTGGCCAGCAACTGCTCCACAATGGAACCCCAGAAAGCCCGGGCATTCTGTTCGAACTCCATGGCCATGGGAGCTACGGTGATGGACTGGGTAGAAAGGGCAAAGGTGCCGGTGGGGGTGAAGCCGGGAGCAGCTTTGGGTTTCGTAATAAATGAAGGACGGGAGATCTTGTTCAGGAGCTCGGTGCCTTTGACATCGGTGCGGACGGTGATAGCGCCCCGGATGTCTTCGCCCATGAAGAAGGGGCTGACGAAAAATTCACGGATAGATTGCTTGGTGAAAGCGGGGCTGATGGCGTGGGAGAAGATGTTGGACATGGGATTTGGGGTTTATTGAGTGACAGATTGGGTTCGTGATGATCGTGATGGTCGTGACGGTCGTGATGATCGTGATGATCGTGATGGTCGTAATGAACGTGACGATTAACTTTTACTTTTGAGTTTGTCTTTGAGGTGGATGGGCATTTCTTTTAAGAGCTGTTTGCCGAAGGTTTCTTCGGAAGGTCCGACTTTAAGCTGGGGATCGGCGCCCTCGACGGTTGTAGGCCGGGCTTTGAGCTGGTCCTGAAGCGTGGTGATCTGCTCCTGGAGGGCGGAGAGCTGTTTCTGGTGATCAGCCTCCAGGGTCGATATCTGTTTCTGATAGTCGGCTTCCAGCTGTTCAACCGTTTGGTTGTAATCCTTCAGAGCATCGGCATTTGCTCCATCCGGTGTAGGGTTCAAGAGGTTTTTAAGCCTTTGGAAAAGTTCCTTTTTCATGGTGTTGTTGTTTGAGAAATATTTAAGCATGAATTCAATGATAGTGTCGGGCTTTTTAGCAATGAGCCAGGCAATGGCCGGGTTCTCATCGAGGAAACGGGTAGCCTGATAAGAGAAGGAATCCACCGCGAAGAGAGAATTCGTAGCAGCAGGATCATCCACCAGGTCGGTCGCCAGAAGATCTTCGATGCGGGTGGCAGGGTATTCATCGTCGGTGATCACCGGTTCCCCCGGGATGAACGCAATGGACGCCCCGAACATGTCCGGATTATTTTTGGCCATCTTCAGGATATACGCATAGAGGTTGCCTGAAGGAGATTCCTTACAGACCTCATCCAGATGCAGATCACCATAAACTTTATCCCCATCGACCTTGAAATTCTTAAAACGGCCGATATAGGTGCCGAATGAAGAGCTGCACATATTGGGATGACCAAAGCGGGCCTTGATCCCATTCTCCTTTTCGTTACCGAGTTTTTCGATCTGGGCCAGGGTAATGGCGTCGATCTGCTCGAAATAGGATTTCACCTTCCCGGCCTGGGCGACGATGACTCTGTTCAGAGTACCGGCAACTTCATCAACACTTGCTACTGAAAAAGCGATGGGAGGAGTGGAAAAGGACTTCATACCGTGGATAAAAATTGATAACCACAAACATACAACTGACTTAAAGTAATTGTTTAGTACATGTTGGCAAAAAGTTGCTTAATAGCTTGTTATATTATTAATAGCTTAGTATTTTTGTAAGAAATGGCTATATGAATCCGGAGACTGAAAAGGTGATCATTGACCTGAGAGTACATTGCGGAATTGAAGTGGAACAGCTCGTGATAAGAGGATTGCTCCCTGTAAACCAGGCAAAAAAATGGCTGGTAAAAGAACTCTACTTTACTTATGCCCGCGAGGGAAAAACCCTGGAAAAAGGAGGAATGACTTATACCCAAATCAAAAATGAGCTGAGCGACAGTTACGGGGTGTCGGTAAGTACGATTGAGAAGCTGGTTTACAGGAAATGACCGGCTGAAAAGGCTACTGAGTAAAAACACAATGGATGCCCTATTGTAGGGAAAAATATGGTGTTATGGAACGAAAAGCAAACAGTACACAATTCAAACCCGGGGAGGGAGGCCGCCCCAAGGGATCGACAAACAAATTAACCCGGGAATATAAAGAACGGGTTGAATGGGTACTTGAACTGC
Source organism: uncultured Bacteroidales bacterium (assembly GCA_903837605.1). Taxonomy (GTDB): domain Bacteria; phylum Bacteroidota; class Bacteroidia; order Bacteroidales; family FEN-979; genus CAIRDP01. The sequence goes on from CAILVF010000068.1 coordinate 8,616, forward strand.
TGGATGAAACCCTCGAGGACAGCATCAGGAAGCTGAAACCAAAAGACCAGGTTGATTTGTGGATGAACCTGCAGGAATATATCCGGCCGAAGCTCCAGCGGATGAATGTTGACCTGGGCCCGGCCGAGGACAAACTTACGAAGATCACCTTTGAAGTAATACAAAGCGCCATGCTTGCCGACGGAACCGTTAAAACCTTACCCCTTGGAAAAGACCATCAAGGTATCGACCGTATTCCGGAAAAACTATGAAGCCGGGACCAAGATCGTCGTGAACCAGGGCGGCAGCCGGTCGGGGAAGACCTTTTCCATCCTGCAGCTGCTCATTTTGGTCAAGGCTTTCGAAGAGACCGACATGGTATTTTCAATCGTGCGCCGGAGCATGCCGGCCCTGAAAGCATCCGCCATGCGAGACTTCTTCGAAATCCTCAGGATGGCCGAACTATATGATGAACGTAGCCACAATAAGACCGAGAACACCTACCAGTTAAACGGAAACCTGTTTGAATTCATGAGCCTGGACCAGCCTCAGAAGAAACGAGGCGCCAAGCGGGCCTACCTCTTCATCAACGAAGCCAATGAACTCAGCCTGGAAGACTGGGTCCAGCTATCCCTGCGAACCGAAAAACAAATCTTCCTGGACTTCAACCCCTCCATGGACGAACACTGGATCTATGACATCGTCATCCCCCGGAAAGACTGCACTTTCATCCATTCGACCTACCTGGACAACATCCAGTTTTTACCACCGGAACAAGTGAAGGAAATCGAGAACCTTAAGTCAGTTGATGAAAATTACTGGAGAATCTATGGACTGGGCGAGATCGGGCAGATCACCGAACTGATCTTCACCAACTGGAGGACCGTTGATGAGTGGCCGGAATCCTGCAAATGGATCACCTACGGGATGGATTTTGGCTTCAGCAATGATCCGACCACCCTGGTCAAAGTAGGATTAAGCGCAGGCGATCTCTATATTGACGAGCTGATTTATTCCCGGGGCCTTACCAATACCGACATCTGCAAATGGATGAACCAGATCGGCATTACCAAGGCCGATGAGATCATTGCCGATAACCAGCCCAAGTGCATTTATGAGATCAGGCAGCAGGGGTACAACATCAAGCCAACATTCAAAGGTCCGGACTCGATCCTGGCCGGGATTGATATCCTGAAAAGGTATCCCATGCGGATCACCAAACGGTCGGTCAACCTCATCCGGGAGCTGAAAAACTACAAATGGAAGGAAGATGCATCAGGCAAGCCTCTGAATGTCCCGGTGGACCGGTTCAATCATGCCATTGATGGTATACGTTATGCCTGCATGGGCAGGCTTTTCATGGGGAACCGGCTAATTAAGACGTCAAGGCACCTAAGATAGCCGGTATCAGGAAATCGGACTCCGGAATCAGGATTCAAACCTGATTTTCATTAGGTGAGAATATAATGCAGCATTAAATCAAAATCGTAGGCAACAAACAGCGGAAAAATTTTTCGCTTGCAAGGCTGCCGGTCATTTTTTTACCATAATAAATAGATGGATAATTCAAAAAAATGACGGCACCCGAAGGGCCCTGGCCTTGCGAGTAGAAAAATTTTGAAGGTAGCTTTGACGGAGATTATGATTTAATTATGACCCGACCCTCCCTCTTTTCAGGGAATGGGGAGGGTCGGAATCAAGGCTGGATTTAGCCGCCACGTTATGAAGCCCGAGGGACGAGGGCGAATAAGGTGGCAAGGCCGCTTTGCCGACCGACAAAATTATGCAAACCAAGCTGCGTTTTTCACGCTGCTTGGTCATGGACTTGGCTGGCGCACCTGCTCAAACGAAGCTGAAGAGGCAATGCATTCACCGTTGCCGGCAAACGGCAATGGGATAGGACAATAACGCTTTAAAGTACCTATTATGGAGTGTGAGCGGAGGGCACGAAGCTCATGCATCCGACGTCAGGAGGATGCATGGCGAGTGCCTGTAGCGAGGCCCGGAATAATACGGTAGCTTTAATGGGTTATAAACGAGGTGAGAATGCGTTGCCGGAACTCGTGGTACTGATAACCGAGTATTTCTGATGATGCTGGGCCAGGAATTCCGGAACATGTTGGGCCAATGCGAAGCGCACTATTGGCATTGCGAAGGATGAGCATATGCCAAGGGTGCGCAGATAATTTTGCGAACAGAGAAATGCAAGTAAGCCAAGCTGCGTTTTTTTACGCTGCTTGGCAAGGGAAATGGCTGGGATACCTGCTAAAAGTTCGGGGGATGTTGCGACGAAGGGCTCTCGTCCGGCCCGTCGAAACTGGAGGCAGGGCATTTGCCGGTTTTTGAACCTTGGGGGTTGTCATTTCAGGTGCGTTAAGCAATACCGGTATTTACCTAAAAATAAAGCAGGGACTGAGATGGTTGCACGGCAGCCTTTTCTTGCTGCGGTGCAAGCTCGAAAGGCCCTGCGGTGAGGGAGTGGAGGGCTTTCATGGGACCGGAGTGGAGCGTCCAGTGCGAAGCGCTGGGTGTGAAACGGAGCGGACATTGAAGCCCGGAAACGACCAGTTGGTGTTGGCAGGTATTGCTTAATGCACTTATATCGAGGCAAAAATGCGCTGCCGATATTCTTGTGCTTCGAACTCAAATAACTTGTACTGCTGGCCGGATGAGCACCCTCTCAATCTTCTCGTGAGTCTAACGTTTTATTTAACATAATGTGATTATATGTAAAAGGGGATCAGGACGGGTGAGGGATTGTTGCCGAGATTTTGCTGGTTTAATGGACAATGAATTTTACCAGGTGCACCGCCCCTTTTCGCATATAATATCATGTTATGTTAAATAGAAAGGACTCGTTATACTGAGGGAAGGAAAATTCTTGTTTCCTGGGCGGGCGGGCGTGCTATGCATGCCTGGCAAATGGGCGCGTTGGTTGAAACCGTGTGGATTGGCGATAAGGGTTTAAGGGACACTCCTGGCCGGAAGAGCTTGCAAATAGAAAATTAATACACCGGGTGCGAGGAACGAAGCACCGGGTGTATACCGATTTATAACCCGGAGCAAGGGCTAAGCCTGAACGAATGAGCGGTGAAGCCGTGAGGAGCTTGCGACGAAACGGAGCGGAACCGCCGAATGAGTGAATGGATTAGCGGTTGCGGAGGGAGTAAGCTACTTCTCCATAAAATTATAAAGAGTAATCACTCCATCTTAATTCCCGGTAAAACCAAGCTATACGACAACAAAATAAAATTGATCAAGTCCAGAGTTTTTCATTTCTTCCCATTCGTGCTTTGAGATATATCGTCGTTCTCCTTTAAGTTTGTCTTGTATTAAAACTGGTTCACGAAGATTTTCAGGAATTGCAATTGCTTCTGGACTGTTTTTGTTCAAATTTTCGTCCTTGTCTGAAACGAATACTATATCGCTGCCATTAGATACTTTAGAGAAAATGTCTTTTAATAGTGAGTTGGTTTCTTGCTGCAAAGTTATTCGCTCATTAATCTTCCAATACCAGCAATTGACTTCTCTTAATATCAGAAATACAACTACAAGAACTGCAATCGCAATAATGAAATAAATAATAAAATTGCTCATGTTTTTTGCTTAAAGTTTCTATTTATTGAAAAATTCTATTGTTTTATTTTTGTTGCTGAATACGGAATATTGGTTGACTTTTTAATACTATTCAATTTAGCTCCTGTCAGATTAATATTATCGATATACCCAGTGTTACAGTTAGCATCTGAAAATGCAACGATTTGTAAATCATTCAATGTACCTGGATTTCCTGCAAATGGTACTTGTGAAACTTTAAGGACATTATCTATATATATGTTATATGTCAAATTGGATATATTATAAACAAGCTTCATTTTATACCATCTCTCTGGTTGTATGGTCATTATTTCTTGAAACTGCCCATAATCATCATAATAATTAATGGCTCCATCTATAAATAAAACATAATATCCCATTGTTGACCAAGTTCCTATATTTTGCCACGCCCTTACCCCGAAATTATCATTCAGAGATTTAATTCTCCACTCGAATTCAAGTGTTCCATAACTCTCGCTTGTTATATTAGCATCTATATATGCATAAGCGTTTGCCGTATTGCCTCCAATCGTAGGATCAGCATCATAAAATGCACAACTATATCCACTCCCACCAAAAACCACCGAATTTTCAACGTTCAGATAACTTGGGTCTAATTGTTCTGAATAAAAAGGTGGATTTGAAGGCCACATTCCAACATTGTCATAATCGAAATTATATTGAAATAATGTACCGGGTTGATTTATTGTTATTATCAGTGGATCGGAAAGTTGTGAAATTCCCCCTCGTATATCTTTAGCTTCAACGGTTACAATAAAACGGCCAGGGGTTGAATAACTATAATTTAACGAAACTGTTTCGCCTGAACTACTGAAATTTGACCAGTCACTACTTTGTTCGTCACCCCAATGAAAACGATAAGAAATATTATCACCATCCTGATCCGTTGAATATACTTGAAAATTTATCGGAACATTTGTTTGAGACATTACCATATTTGATAACACTACAGGTTTATCGGGCGAATGATTAATAATATTTGTTGTCAACACTCCGTTTTCCTGCGTTAGTTGAAGTGTAATCCATCTATCACCTTCTACCATGTCATATAAAAAAGGAAGATCTTCATTGACGAAGTCAATCCCCTTTAAAATTTCATCTATACCCCCCATGATTTCTAATAATTGACTTGCAAATATCCTTCCAGCCTCTGCTGAGGCATCTTGCCACAACCAATAACATATTTGATCTGAGTTTGCGAGCATTAAATCAAGAAAATCCTTAAATAGTGCGATATTATCTTTTTGAGCAAAATCAATTCCCATTTTTTCTAGTATATAAGCCGACTGAGTAAGGTCTAAACGTAAATTGGTCACAGGTACAGTGGGATAATATCCAATAAGTAAATCCATGGCTAAAAGAAATGTTTTTGCCGTATTACATAATGTAGCTTTACCGTGTACGGTATTCAGATCAAAAAAACTGGATATAGGTTGTGAAAAATCAAACCCTTTAGTCATAGTAACATTATAACTCCCATCTCCTAATTTATAAGTGGTTTCAGTAGGCTGTGTTATGATTATAGGAGGCCATCCAAATTGAAGTGAAATAAGCGAACTTTTTGCATCAAGAACAATTAGATCTTTCCGGGTTTGACTTCCTGAAGGATAAATGTCTGCACCAAAATAAACCGTTTTAGGGTTTTTGAAAACAACATCATCTCCTGGAGCATCTTCAACCCAAGGATTTTCTAAAGTTTGTTTTGGCGATTTAACATGAAGACTGGATGATTTTGAATTCTGTAAAATTCCTTTCGCAATCTGTGCTGCTTCCTGAAAGATAGTAGGATGAATAGAATGATCTAACACATTATTTACATCCAATTGGACTAAAGTAGTGATGTCGTTTACCAATTTATTAAATTCCGGATAATTATCCAAGGAATTTAAAATGGATAATCTTTGCTCATTGGTGGTGTATATAAAAACAGGATTAAGCAATATCAAGGCTTTGGCAGTTGAGGTTACATTAATTTGCGCTGAAGTATTGAGACCTACCAAGACAAAACCAAGCAAAATTGGCTTATTGCTGCTATTTGTTGCAAGGATTATCTGGGGTTTGTCATTTGTAAAACTTGCAAGTTGATAAGTTCCGTCACTATTGACATTAGTTGAAGACGATGCGCTATAGACTTTGATTTCATTATTTGATATTCCACTTGATACTGGCAATGTCAATGTCCCTGAGATTGTTTGAGTAGGTATGGGGGGTTGTGGTGGATTGTTTTCTTCGCTCGATTTTTTCTTACAGCCCGGCAATAATGGTAATATTGCAAGCAATAACAGAATTAATGATATCCTTTTCATTTTAATAATATTTAGATTCTCGTTAAATGTAACGCTACGTACTTGAATATATTCAGGTACGCAGCGTTGAAAAATATCATTTACTTTTCCCTATCATCAAAGAAATAACATCCTCACTTACACCTGCATTTGTAAGCGAAACTAAGGCATCTGGAGATGTGTCGAATTTGCATTTGGAATTGTTGATTTTCGAAATGATAATAGAGTTGGGAAGTTTCTTTTGAGACAAACTTATTATATCAGCGTTCGTTAATGTACTAGCATTTTCTTCTTTGACTTTATTATCAGCCTCAGCTTGCTTTTTATCAGCTTCAAATGAGGCTTTCTCATCTATCTTTTGCATAGCGGTCATCAAGTCTTTCGCCCTTTGACAATCTGTAATGGCTTGAGTAACGATATTACCTGGTCTAAGTTTAGCTGATTCACGAAAATATTCTAGAGCTTTATCATAATCATTTCGTATCATATATGACATCCCCATGTTATAATATGCATGTGCAAGAACCTTGTCTTTAATATCTGGTGTATTCTTGCAGGTCTCAAGGTTCTGCTGAGAAAGATTAAAGGCTTGGTCTAAATCACCGGCTTTGAGAGCTTGAAATGCTAATTTCAAACCACCCTGTTTATCATCAAAATAATAAAGTGCGGTATTCTCAGCCCAAGGAAGAAACATTCGATGCACATCTCCAACAAGTTGTTGAAATGCAATATCCTGAACGTCAAAATCAGTTGGGAACTCAGGATAATTACCATATGCTTTGTTACTTCTTTCAGGAGAATAATCAAATACTTTGGCAGAAAAAATGCGACCTGTAGTTAAATCTACTGTTTGAATAGAGACTTGAAGGAAAGCCCTGGTTCGTGAAAAGTAAGCGACCACAGTATAATCCGTATTTGTCTTATAATCATGTTGCCTCTCATTATTATATAGCTTATCCTGTTTAGTTGCACATCTTAAAACCTTAACAAAAACTAGTGCAGAAGGCCCGATAATTTTACCAATGGCAGCAGCACTACTTTGATCAACATATCCACTAAATGTAAAATTATGTTCTGCCAAAATAGATGTGAGATTCTCCCGATCGATGACTTCAATTTTATTGTTAGTAAAATCACTTATTAAGGCAGAAACTACTTGGTCGGCACAATTTCCGGTTGACGGACCGAAAGCAATTTTATTGATTTTTAATCCAAGTCCAGGAGGATGTGTGAGTCTTATATTAACTTTAGGATTGCTCATCTCATCCCAAAATTGAGCATTAACAGTTGAGATTGAGGCAAAAATGATAATTAGGACAATGAAAATCCTATGCATTTGAAACATTTTTACCATTGGTTCAAAATGTAAATTTTTACTCATAGGAATAAAATTAAAATTTTCCTACTCATTTGGCTTTTCGGTATCGCCCCGTTTTTTATGTGGGTTCTGGACTCCACTTCTATTATTTGCAATATTCGCTAATGAAATCATAAGCATTTATGAGACCAAGTTCAACGGCTTTCCTCCAATCAAAGCAAGCCCCCTCTTTATCACCAAGTAGATGTTTGGCCACACCTCGATCATTGTATGCATCTGCGTATTGAGGATTAATCTCAATAGATTTATTATAATCCTGAATAGCACCTCTGTAATCTTTAAGGGACTCTTTAACTAAACCCCGATTATTGTATGCTACTGCATACTGAGGATTAATCGTAATAGCTTTAGTAAAATCTTGTATAGCACCTTCATAATCCTTTAGGTCCTGCTTGGAATTTCCCCTATAATTATATGCCCTTGCGAATTGAGGATTAATCGTAATAGCTTTAGTAAAATCTATTATAGCACCATTGAAGTCTTGAAGGTATTCTTTTGATGCACCGCGATTAATGCATGCATTTGTGTCAAAAGGATTAAGATCAATAGCTTTATTATAATCCTGAATAGCACCATTGTAATCTTTCATGGAAGCCTTTGCTAAACCCCGATTATTGTATGCTACTGCATACTGAGGATTAATCTCAATGGCCTTTGTAAAATCCTCTAAAGCACCTTCGTAATCCTGAAGGTCTTGCTTAGCATTACCCCTATTATTGTATGCCCTTGCGAATTGAGGATTAATCTCAATAGCGTTATTAAAATCTATTATAGCACCGTTGAAATCTTGAAGATGTTCTTTTGCTGCACCGCGATTACAGTATGCCTCTGTGTATTTAGGATTTATTTGAATGGCTTTATTATAATCATAAATAGCTCCATTGCAATTTCGAAGTTTAACCTTTGCCAAACCCCGATTATGAAATGCCTCGGAAAATTGAGGATTAATCTCAATAGATTTAGTAAAATCCTGAATAGAACCTGTGTAATCTTGAAGAGAATACTTAGAACAACCTGATCTGTAATATTCTACTGCAGTTTGTGCAAATACCGGAATAAAGAGTAAATATAAAAACAGGAAACTGAATAAAATTCTTTTCATAACTATGTTTTTAAGGAATCACCTCAAAGCAAAAAATTACTTCAAATTCTTGTATTCAAAAATTTAATGGAAAATTTACCATAAAGAATCTGTAAATACATATTTTGGAGGTGATGTTAATAACTCCCTACCTAGCGCTGAAATTTAAAATTCCTAACTGTCCTGACATAGTAACATGTTTTTTAATGATGGTGAATGAGTTTACTTTCTTTACCTAACTGTAAAACACAACAATCATCAGGTTTTTTGATACTGTTTATTTGGACTTCAATATCAATTGAATCCCAATAATCACCAGCAGAGTAATTTTATATTTTCATTCGTCGTTCATGAATCAGTCGAAGTCTATTTTGTGATGACAGATACCAGTCATGAAAATCAATACTGTTAATAGAGTTACAGTTGAGGAAGCAGTATGATGCCCGCATTGAACATTAATCATTTTTGTGTTAACACCTCCTACAAACAAATTGAATGCTTCAACCATTTTATTAGCTATACCTTCAATGATTTATTTAGCGAGGGTAGGAATTGAACTAATAATTTTATTTTGTGCTAATGTTGCAACTTCATATACTGGAGGGGCAAACTTTTTATGAGTTTGTATCACAGCATTACTGGTTGATTCCCAAAGAATTCTTCCTGTACTTGTACTTAATAAGGTATATCTTACTGTTACCGTTGTTTTAGCTGGTAGACCCCTCATCTTGTCTTGTTGCATAACTTCAGACAATTTGCCTTGTAATATGGCATCTACATTTAATTTTGCTTTTAGTTTATTTAAAAAAACGGTATTAGCCATTCCTGATGTTTCAAAGCCAGTTAAAAAAGAGGCATATTCATCTGCCAAATTTTCTTTATTCAGCAAAGTTGCAGCATCGCTTGTTCCAATTGCATTAACGGAACTGTTTTTTTGAAAAAATGCTTGTGTAATTGTGCGATCCATTTCCATTGTTTCCCCTGGGCTGAATGCAGTGTTACGCATAGCAAATACTGCTACTGTTTTAACAGCTGTCGATTGAATAGAAGGATCAATGAAAGATTTCAATGTTGCTCTTTTTGCAACACATCCTACAAAAAGGAATCCGCTAATTAATACGAAAAATAGTAGTCTTGTTTTCATCTTTTTTATTTTAGTCTTCCTACTCATAAGGCTTTTCAGTTGCGCCCCGTTTTTTTTAGTGGGCTCTGGATTCCACTGTTTAATTTAAATATTTCTAAATAATCAATGACATGGTTGACGAAGGGTATTAATATTGTAAATAAAAAGCGTGAGACAATTGCCATCACACGCTATTGAGGTCCGACCAAGGACCCGCAAACCATGTTAAGCAACGCTCACGCTTATCGTGAGCGTTTATGCTTAAACTTCCTGGTTTACTTTGAATTTTGGTCGGTTTCAATAGCAGGCTGTTTCGGCTAAACGCAATTTTATAATCATGTTGTTACATACTATTCATTTCTTACAACGTATTTTAAAGATTCTTCCCTGAACAAATCTATATTTTAATTAATTGCCTCAAATATAAGATAAAATGTAGAAAAGTCAAGTGATTGTTAGAGTTTTTTTAGGTCAAGTTGCCCGAAATGGAAATATCATTGAAGAAAAGTGGAGGTATGCCAGGCGTAAAACTGATCAAATGTATGAATGATGAAGTAGATGCCTCCGGCTTTTTCGATTTCTGCCTGAGTGGGACTCTGGCGGTCATTGCCCCATTTGATTTCGATTTTAATAGATTTGCCCAGGATTGTGGCGGATCCTTTGGTCATGGCTGAGGGTATGTATTTTATTGAACTTTTCTGTTTACGGTGGCCAAGCACATCGACGTAGGTTTTGCGTTTGTTGATGATCCGGCCGGTGACTGATACGCGTTCGGCCTGGCCTCCAGATAAGCGGATGAATTTAATGACTGCTTTGGTGAGTTCGTTTGCTGAATTGGCTTTGATGGGTTTGCAATAAAGAAGATCGGGGGGTATTTCGGGATACCGATTCTTCATATCGGAAAGGATTAGTTTGTTGAGGATTCTAATTGATTTCATATACATGAGTCAAAACGGCGCTTCTTCAGGGTCAACATAGGGCAACGGGGCAAAATCAAGCTGCAATTCTTCACTTTTTATTCCCTTGGTTCGTGAATAGATGCGATTGCCGGATTTATCTTCATAAAACCGGTGCGAGCGGAAATCGAAATACAGAATCACCTCACCTTTGTTACCGACGCCTCTTGGTTTGACCTTTTGAACGGAGACGATTGTCGCGTTATCGGGCATTATGATGCCGTCATGCTGTAATCCCTGGGGTGGACGGTATATATTTAGCATGTTCATGCCTTTTCGTGCCCAGGACTGTCCTCCTGAGACTTCCCTGAAATCGGCCGGGGGATAATAGAAGTTCCCATTGGCATCTTTAACCTTTTGTTGATGGGTTATGTGTGTAATGATCGCGTTATGCCTGTCGTTAACCCGTGCATTCTGACGGATTTTACCCAATGTCCATTCGAGATAAATATCCTGGCGGTTGCCTTTGTCGGCGAAGTCGTGCAATAGTTCGTTCCATGGATCGATCGTTGTCGTATGAATTTTAGTATTAAACTTTCTCTCGATGATGTCGCAGTATGCATAGAAATCTTCGACGGTGAGCATGTTGTCGTCGGGGTCAACAACAATAAAGTGCTTGTCGATGAACCGTTTTGCCTCATCAAGTTCGCTTGTGGAAAGTTGATTCCCGTGATTCGAATAGAAATTCTTTCCTGTGCTTATTTCGATCAGGTGAATATAAATATCCGAGGCGCCGCCGGTTTCAGGGCTAAACACAATATGCTTCATCCCATAGAACCGGGAACAGTTTATCAGAATCTCGTACCACAGGATTGTTTTTCCGCTATAAGGAGCGCCATAGATATAGGTCGTTGTTCCAAGCTTAAGGGTGTAGAATTCATCAAGAGCATCCCACCCCACATAATATCCACGACTTATTCCGTGTTTGAACTTTTCGTCAATATCCGGTTCAACTTCTTTGAGAGTGAAATATAGTTTGCCGTATTTCTGCTCTGTCTTGATTTCTGCTTCAAGCGTATCGGTTACCGGATCTGTTTTCCCGTTTTCAATTCCATCGATAATGGCCCTGCGGTTTACCTGGAAGTCGGACGGGTCGATGTGATATGCCTCCTGTTCAAGCAACCTTACGGCCTCCTGATCGCTTATAATCCCGGAAGCCACGTAACCCCCCATGAGCCTTGAGGCTTTGAGGATCTTTGTATGCCTTTCACCATCGACTGCTGAGCGTATATAGTTTAACGGAACCATGGCACGCTTGTAATCGTTCTTTACATATTTTTCGGCCGTGGTGGTCTTCTTTTCATCCTTTTTCATCCGCCCGGTGAACACCATCGCTTCGGTATTCACGTATACATCGGGATCGTATGAGAAAAAGCAGGCCCTGGATATATCTTTACAGGCAGAATCAATAACCTCCGGTAATATGTCGCGTAACGCCTTATCGACCGCCGACCAGTATTCCTTGTACTGGGCATCGGATTTAACAACCGGAATCTTAACGAGGGCTTTAACGCCATCGCCACCAAGGCTCACAAATGCCATATAGATGAAGGGGATGGATTTTAAACGCTCCTTGAGCTCAACGCCGGTATGATCGAAATCCAACACCATCAAGCCGGAAGCCTCAAGGAGTGATTCATTGTCACGCTTGCTAAACTTACCCTGGAATATAACCACAGGCATTTCACTTTTTCTTATTTTGTATTTTTCGACATCATATTCGCGCAATCCCCTGAGCTCTTTTATCAAATCAAGCTTACTGCCTCCGGTTTTAATCTTTTCAATTATAACCGATAACTCGGTGTAAGAAACACTGCCGGATTTTACGTTTGCCTGAATCGTTATCATCAGTTCAACACCCTCCCTGTTTTAGCCAAGTCGGTTACCTGTTCCATATTCTGATTGTTTTTTAACTCGAACAACCCGGCCCAGTTCTGCTGAATACTCTGGTTTACGATATCGGCAGCCTTGTCCATGGATCCCCCGGCCTTGTCGGATAAACTGTTTATGGTTGCCTGCTCACCGGTAGTGGTATATTTTTTATCCTTTCTTTCTTTTTTGTACTTCAGCCAGTAGTCCCAGATGGCGCCAAACTTTTCAGATTCAAAAGGGTATTTTATTTTTGGATTGTAGTTATTGAAATTTTCGGCCCATTTGGGTTTTTCCCCCACACCCCCTTTTCCTTTATATATATTTTCATTTTCATCTTCCATATGACCTTCCATATGACCTCCATTTTTTTTGTACTGATTAAAGCCTTTTAGATTGTTTTTTCTGCTGTTAATGAATGAGTTGCGTTTTTCAATTTCGACGTCAAGCCGTTTATTGTACCAAAGACCATTTTCGTCTTTTTTAAACTTATCCTGAATTTGACCAAAAACTTGACCAACCATACGACCTACCATATGGGAGGTCATATGACCAGAATTAAACTGGCAGATTAAAAGTTCAAGATATGCTCCCTTCTCTTCAAGGGTCATTCCAAGTGTTCCACCAAGCCAATCACCAGGGTAGAACAGAAAAGCCGGGTCTTTGGACATTTTTTTGTTGTTTGGATAGAGTTAAATTATGATTTTACGTATACAAGATGATCAGAATGGAAGATCGCTGACCGGTTCCTCCAGTGGACCCGGGCTGGCCTGTGGGGTCTTCATTTCGGGCTTTAAGAGGAAATCCTTCAGTTGAGCGTCGGTGGACCTTTCATGATCCTGAATTATTTGAATTTGAGAACTGGGTATAGGTTCATCGAACGAGGCTGGCCAGTGCGTTGGCTTTGATCTCGTCGGTGGTTGAACGACGGCCGGAGCGGATCCAGGCAAGGAGTTCCACTTTTGAGAAATACAATCGGCCCCGGCGTTTCATACAGGGAATAGCCCGCTGGTGCACATACCCATAAACCGTGGGAACGGTAACGGATAACAGGTCAGCTGCCGATTCGATAGTCAGGAGTTCATCTTTGACCGGATCGTTACTGGCCAGAAGGGATTCCTTTAATGCTTTGCGAACCTGGTTAAAGATGAGGGTTTCAAGCTCATTCAGGGTAAGGGGGGATAAAATGAAGTCTTGCATTGCTGATTTGATTTTTAAACCAGCAGCAAATAAAATACAACAAAAGGCGAGGAGTCAAAATTGCCTTTGCCTGATTTGCCGATCAGCAAACGAGGCAAACCAGGCAATCGATATCCAGTGCGTCGACAAGAAAGACAAGAAAAGGGATAACTGAAACTATGATGTTCTTTTTCAGCTCATTGAACAGATAGGAAAACTCCTTGGGAGAGGGATGAACATGCGTGATGGTTGAAGAACTGATATCCTCAGTTTTGAAGGTATTCGTGCAGATGGACTGGATTTCGGAGATGGTGAATTTAGCTTTCTTGCAAAATCCATAAATAGCAAGCCATTTCACCAGACTTACCACGATCAACTTCCACCCCGGCCGGTAGTCATGCCAGGTTCCACTGCATGTACAAAAGCCCTGTTGCTGAAGCGTCCCCATCACCTGTTGATACTCTGATACATTATTAAATGCTTCGAGAAGGTTGGTAAAAGATGGTTTTTTCGACTTTATGGCATAGGATGTTAATGATTTGGGGTTGAGGAAACCAATAGAATGAATGGTGGGCGGGAAATTCAAACTATGAATCATTTTCACGAGGTAGCCTTCGACAATCCGCCGTAGTTCAGGAGTGAAATTCTGGGGGTTCTCATGGACTTTCTGAAACGTTGCTGAAAGCCAGGTTAGCGAATCCCCTCCACGGTTGATATAAGTATCAAGAAGGTTCTGCAAAATCGCTATAATAATTTCCTCATTGACAAATATCTGATTAAGCCCGATATATAAAGAAGAAAGATCAATAGTATTAAGTTGTTCAACATGATCGTCGGTCAGCTCAAGATCGGGATAATTTTTCAATAGCTCTTTGACCGGCAATTTCTTATCCTGGACCGTTATGGTATGATCAAGATTCATAAGTAACCCATACCTGGGTACATATTCGGCGACCTTCATAACAAGATTGGATTTGTTTATTCCGGCCAAGCTGACCAACCCCATGAAAAGGGGAAACAAACAAAATTATAATGAAAGATCGAGGACTATGTGTTGATAAAAATTATTCTTCTTTATGTTTTCAACAATATAGCACCCTAAAAAATATTCATTACCGCGCTGGGAATAACCACCTTGGTAGGGTTATTAACATAGGAGAAACGGTTAACAAGATGGAAATGGATCATTGCATTTTTCCGGGATTCAAATGAAGGGTATAAAAACAGGGCAAAACCCACTCCCCTACCCTTTGTTCAACAGCATGCAGAGAATTCAACAGGAGAGCATCCATGGTATGAATCCACGCTCCGGATTCCACAGCAACGGCGGAGAATTCACCAGAGGAGATTAAACATCCTTTTCAGGTAATAACATATTCGCCCATTTCTTTTTTTCTTCGTCCTCGAAATTGGCAAGATAATTCTGTGTGGTCTGCTTGCTTTTATGTCCCAATGATTCGCTGATAAACTCGACTGAGGCCCCCGATCGTTTTAAAACTGTGGCGAATGAGTGCCGGGCCGTATAGGTGGTAGCCCTATCGATCTTAAGCTCTTTACAGATGTTCGTCATGTTGTCATTGATATTACGCACTGTCTGCTGGATTAAGCGGTATTCATCTTCGGGGGTGATCCCCTGATACAGGATAGGGAATATATACTGATCGCTGGTGCCCGGTTTATTGCCGTGGAGGTCGATGATGCGGCCGATTTGCTTGGTAATCATGATGTCGATGGTTGTTTCCTCATCGACCGATTCAGCCGTTTTAGCCCTGATCAGGGTAATCTTCTCGCCCTTAATGTTCGCGTACTTCAGACGGGCCATGTCTTTTATATTGATCCCGTTGCAGAGATAACTGAATAACCAGTAATCGCGGCTCTTTTGCTCAAACGTTCCTTTGGCGGCAGAATATGAAGCGATCTTTGCAACATCGGCCTGTGTCAATGCCTTTTTCACATTCTTTCCCTTTGGGATTGCATACAAGCCTTGATTTGATTTCCCAAATGGATACAATACCCCTACCGGTTTGACTTGGTTAAACATTGTACGAACATTCCGTAGATAAATACCAACGGTTGTACGACCGTTTACTTTTGTCCTGGATTTGGTCTTACCCGTTTTCGTTTTCCATTCAATCACTTTGGGGGTGAGCATCCATTTCTCGTAGTCTTTGAAGAATTTAACATTGGCCGCTGCGAAAGGGAATTTTTCCTTACCGGTAAATTCTTTAAGGGATTTGAGGGCACATTCGAAGCTGACTGCTGTACTGATCCTGCCGGCTTCGCGCATCTTTTTTCCGGTGGTATCGAGGATGGAAAAGAGATCCTTATCGTCCTTAGGTTTTGAGAAGTAGATAGATTCAAATGATTCGAAGGAAAAAACGGCCATCTCTTCAATGACCTTCATGGCTTTTTTCTCAATCTCGGTTAGATGAATCTTCAACGGTTTTAAATTAGTGGATGTTGAAATTCTATCAAAGTCATCAGAGGACATGTATAAAGTTTTTTTATCAAGGCCTTTCAACGTGTAATATTTACGATCTCCTTTAAACGTTACTCTCAATTTGACGGGATGCAATTCGTCGGCATTACTTTTACGGGTTTCGAGGATAATCCCAGTAACGGGAGTGTTATCTGTTTTCATAATGGCTTTTAAAAAGTACACATAAAAGTACACATGAAAAGGCTAAAAATTACAAATTTTATAAAAATATTTATCAACAAGATGCCATGTATGTAATTGATTTATAGCCTATTTCTATATTTTTACAAAATTTAACAAAAGCGGTGTTTTTTGACTGTTAATCAGAGGGTCGCTGGTTCAAGTCCAGCAGGGGGAGCCTCACTGGACAAGCCGGCAGAAATGCCGGCTTTTTCTTTTAGTACCAAGGGATTCGGTGGTTGCACCTAAACCCTGTATAGCTATCGCTCAAATAGATTCAGATACTTTTCAAAAATGAAGATGCGGTTTCTCCTGAATCCGGTTTTTTCGCTGAGAATTCCGAGTTTCTCAAAGTCCTGAATTAACCGGTTTGCCGTTGAAATATTCACAGAAAGTACCTTCGCCACTTCGGAGGCATCTACGATAGGCTTGGTGTACAAATATCGGATCAGTTTCATTGCAAGCGGGACCTTTTTGCCCAGCATAATAATTCTTTTCTCTTCCAGGTCACTGCGTAGTTTCATGATTTCATGGAAAGTCTGAATTGAATTTTCTGCAGTTTCCAGAACTCCTACAAGGAAGAAGGTTAACCATTGCACCAGGTTATTCTGAGTCCTAACGGCGGTAAGATTATCGTAATAATGCGACCGATTCCGCTCAAAAAAATCGGAAAGATATAACGAAGGTTTGCCAAGTATTTTGTTGCTTACAAGATAAAGTGTTATAAGCAACCGCCCTAATCTGCCATTGCCATCAAGAAAAGGGTGAATCGATTCAAATTGGTAATGTGCAATTCCTATTCGGATAAGCGGTGGCACTTGTAAATCTTCATTGTTCAATAGTTTTTCAAGATCGCTCATCAATCCGGGCACTTCACTGTGATGAGGCGGAATATATGCTGCATCATTCAGCGTAGCGCCACCAATCCAGTTTTGCGAAGTACGGAAGTCTCCGGGCAATTTGTATTTATCCCGGACTCCCTGTAATAGTTTTTCATGGGTTTGTTTCAGCAAGCGTGTACTTATAGGAAGTTCCTCCAGTTGAGCAATTGCAAAATTCATTGTTTTAATGTAGTTATGAACTTCCTGCCAATCATCTCGTTTTTCAGGACTGATGTATTCAGCATTCTGAATGGCTTCTTCCATACTGGTTTGAGTTCCCTCAATCCGGCTGCTCCGGGTAGCTTCTTTTGTGATATGCATCCGGATAAAAAAATCCACATCGGGAATCATCATCGAAAAGGCATTCAGCTCACCAAGTTTCCTTGTAGCATCATTCAACAGTCGGTTTACCTTTGCATCACTTACCAGCCATTCGTGATTCACAAGTTCAGGTGAGAAACTTGAATAACCATATTGTTTATTGTATCTTCCTGCTTTAAAACGGGTTATTTCCATGGCTCACAATTTATCCTTCTGCAAATATAAGAATTTATATTCGCAGTTAAACCATTTTCTGCAATTATAAAAATTTATATTTGCAGATGACACTTAACTTATCGCTTGCGGTTTTCAGTACTTTCACCCTGCGGGCAGGAAGTCATCCGGTTGCAACTTTGAGCAGTAAGGGGAGCAAAGACAAATGCGAAATGTGAAATGCGAAATGTGAAATACTTCGCACTTTACATTTCGCATTTTGCGTTTTGGACTTAGGATTCGAACATTCGAATTAAATTCACCTTTGAACGGTAACCGGAGTATCACAAGTCAAGGCGGCAGAAATGTCGGCTTTTTCTTTTCCTGTCAAGGGATTCGGTAGTTCCAACTCTTAGTATTTCTAATATCAATTTACTAAAAGGCACATAGGGCAGGGTAAATTACCACCTATGTTTTGGTCACTGGGTCTTGGCCAAGACTGGTCTTTTTAAATCGGCCGAGGGTCATGGTCAAGACCTTCGGTTTTTCCAATTGTAATAATAATGGTACCTTTAGAGTGTCCATAAAATTACAGCCATGAAAATCAAAAAAATGCTTCTTCTAATATTATTTGTAATCCCCGCACTGACCTTTGCAGGAGACATTTTTGGAACCATAACTAAAAACGGGAAACCTTTTGCGAAGCAGCTGGTAAAGATCACTACCAACGATGGTACTGTAATAAAATCTGACAGTACCGATGCTTTCGGGTACTTCACCATGAACATCAAGCAGCCAGGCCAATTTAAGCTGAGTGCAGGAGGAGCCGTTACAGATGTAACTTCAAATAACAGTCCAACCGGATACACATTTATCCTGGTTCAAAACAATTCGAAATGGCAACTGATCAAGAAATAAAACCTGCAAAAGGCAAAAGAGACGCCTGGGAAAAGGCGGATATTATTTTGCGTCCCTTTGGTGCCCTGATCACAGCCCTTACGATTGCGTTTGTCAGTTATACTGCTTCAGCTTACCTAAGTAAAAACCAGGAAAAGGACGCCAGAACCAAGCTTTACACCGAGTTAATGACAAAGCGTGAAGAATCAGAAAGCGCACTTCGAAAAGATATGTTCAATTCCATCATGAGCAATATTCTGAAAGATAAAGCCAGTGCAACCCTTGATGAAAAAATACTTCAGCTTGAACTGCTCACCTATAATTTTCATGAATCTCTGAACCTGATGCCGTTGTTTAAATACCTGAACAGGTGCAATAATGAAGAAAAAAGGGATCCGGTTTTAAAACAAGCTTATAAATACAGGCTGATCAAAATGTCGAAAGCAACCATCGCAAAGCAAATATCTACCCTAGAAGCTGTATCATCACCAATTACTTTAACTTATGTAGACACCTTGTTTACCTATAAAAACAAAAAGGAGTATAAAACTGACAGCGCATTCAAAGCGCGGATCGATGAATTATATGAACAAAATTCAACAGCATTAAATGGGACAGAACCATTCTGCACATATCCGGATTCAGTTTTCAATGGAAAGACCTGGGATTCCCTGCAACAAGTTGTACGAATTAAAATTCTGGATTACGATACGAACGATGCTTCTGTAAAAGTACGGTTGACGATTCAAACCAATTATCCCGGCAAAAACATAGCTCCCGAAATGCCGCGTCAAACCGAGTTTATGGTTAATTATTTCGAGTTTCCGATGATCGACAATACAAGGTTGAAAAATGATATGCGGCTTGCCGTGGTTCTGAACAGCCTTGTCAGCGAAAACAGGTTCAATAATTCCGGCCACCTGGCAGGTAAAAGCAACAGGATTGAATTAAAGGTTATTTATTTCCCCGGCTCACGATCCAGCCTCAAAGAAAAGCCTTATTTCGACGACATCGTTTCGAAACTTCTGTTAAAGAATTAATTGTAGAAGTATTTTATGGTTTGACTATTGAATAATGCCCCAGGCGGAAAAAGCGCTCACATTAACCCGTTCTCTCCAGAAAGTCTTGACCACCTTATCTCATTGAAACTTATAAAGATAAAGTGATCAACTATAATCGGCAGAGTGTGGCCAGGACCTTCGGTTTTTCCAGTCAATCTTAATCGGCGTGATGTGGTCAATGTGTCCGGCCCCTGCCAGCTTGCCCGGAAGACACATAATTTTAATTGTTAACTCTCCAAACCGGTTTTTTCCCGGCAGGTTTTATCTGCACTGGTATATCCTTAAGCATTGCTGTTTGATGTAATAAGATATGATCCCTCAAACCTGTGTATCTCAAATCGACTGTGTTCCGGTCTTTTTTTTGTTCCTTGTCGTTCTCCAGGTGTTGCGATGAAACATATAATCTTGAACTTTTGTACCTCAAATCGGGAGTCTTCCCGTCCTTCCTGTAAACAACGATAATTTTCTTTTCGGGTGTTTCTCCAGTTTTCATAGTGGTGTCTTTATTTACAATTGTCATGTCCCTGACCGGGGTTTGTTGAATCCGGATGATGACACAAAGTTCGTGCTGTTTAATTCAGGAAGTATTACACTTTTCTGGGAATTCCTTACATGTTTCACATATTGCAAGTTCATGAAGCACCGAAGCAGCTGACCACCGGTGGTGTGAAAATTTATATGTCCTTTGTTTTCATACAACACATGATCAACACTGTAAAACTGCAGACAAGAGATTATCGTGTTGCAACTCCGTCTGGCTGAATAATAAATTTTCCATTAGAAGAAAAAAGGTCGGGGTAAACTACCAACGCTGTTTTGGTCATTGAACCCTGGCCAAGACAGGTCTTGTTAAATCGGCCAAAGGGTGGTAACTTTGAGCGGCTTCTACATCTGATTATGTGAGTTCGGGTGAACAAAAATTATCCTAAAACTTCAAGGAGAAAACAATATGAATATACGATCATTAAAAGTTGGACAAGCCGATAGTTTTAATCATCTCGGGCCAATGTAAATGGGCCATACCTATTCGTTGAGTGTTAAAAGGTTAAAGGGATCAGCCAAAATCGGCGAAAGGTAGTCAGTGTGTACGGTCCGTCCACTTATAATCAAGGCCAGAGGGTGGGTTTTTACGATACTTTTACAGACCTGAATGGTAATTATCAGAATTAGAAACAAGAAAAAAAAAATGAAAAGAATAACAGCCGCAAATTCATTACAAATCACATCCGAATTGAAAGCAGTGATGATACAATTATTATTTATTGCAACATTAACTCTGTCAATTTATTCCTGTAAAAAAAGCAGTGATGATCAGGTTACAACAACCCAAACAGTGGCGCAGATTGTGTATACATCCGACCTGCACTATGGTATTTCACGAACTTTCAGGGGTGTGACAGCTGACGCTTCCACAGTAAATCAGGCTCTCGTTCAGCAGATCAATGCCGTTCCTGCGGCAACTTTTCCGAATGACGGAGGTGTCAATACAGGAAAAAAAATCAGCACTATAGATTACCTGATCATCACAGGAGATATTTCAAACCGCGAGCAGACAGGACCTCCCCAGATCCAGTCTTCCGCTACTTCCTGGGCACAGTTTGCAACCTCGTATCTCAGCGGGATCAGCCTTAAAAATGCATACAACCAGAGTTCAGTCATATTACTGTCAGACGGGAATCATGATGTTTCGAATGCGATCGGTTATTACAAGGCCATGCTTCCTGAAAAAGATCCTACAACCATGGTCAATATCTATAATATGATGCTTAAACCCACGACTTACAAGACCAATGCGTCGTATGATTATACTACTGATAAGATCAACTACTCAAAAGACATTGTGGGTGTTCACCTAATGTTTGTAAACATCTGGCCCGATTCGGCTGCCAGGGTATGGATGGCAAACGATCTGTCGAAAGTCAGTTCAACCACGCCAGTCATTATTTTCACCCATGATCAACCCGATATTGAAACAAACCATCTCACAAATCCAAATGGAACCCATACTATAAATTCAACCGACAAATTTGAAAATATTGTTGCTGAGGTTTGTAAAGACGGTATCACGACATCCGCCCCCACTACAATTGAACAGAAAGCCTTTGTGTCGTTTCTCCAGGCCCACCAGAATATTAAAGCATATTTTCACGGGAATGAGAATAAAAACGAATTTTATGTTTACAAAGGCCCCGATAACAATATAAGCCTGAAGGTGTTCAGAGTTGATTCTCCGATGAAAGGCCTTGTTTCGGGAGGCGATGCACCCGATGGAATTGGCGATGAAACCAAGCTATCCTTCCAGGTTATCGCCATTGACGGAGCCACGAAGACAATGACCGTTCGCGAATGTTTGTGGAATACCACCGGAGCAACTTCGCTACTGGTTTGGGGCACAAACTCGACTATTTCGCTGAATTAAATCCAAGCTCTTCATTTTCAATGGTTGGATTTTGGCAACTATCGGATAAATCGGAAAATATGACCACGTTCCGCCGGTTTTACCAGCCCGAAAAAGTAATGAGATGGTCAACTTTATCGTCCTGTCCACTCCAGTCCCGAACCAACCAATTAATCCCTACCTCGAAACTGTTGGTTAAATCATCGACACACCAATTCTTTCTCCTTCTTTGATCACAGTTTCATAACCCTTTAAAGTATTAATCAATAAATCTTCATCGATGCGAATTTTGTTTTTTTCAAACAGCAGCACTACCGTGGAACCCCCAAATTTGAAATACCCTTTCTCTTCCCCTTTTTTTACAAAATTCCCTGTATAAGTCTGTACGATACTTCCCACCATGGTTGCTCCTACTTCAGTCATCACAACATCTCCAAACAAGGGGTTTGACATGATGGTAAATTCCCTTTTGTTCAGGCAGAATATTTCAGTCATTTTGCGCAAAGCAAGGGGGTTAACTGAATAATAATCACCGTCAATCCGGGTGATGGGTGATACACTTCCGCTAATGGGAAAATGGAAACGGTGGTAATCGAAAGGGGCAAGCCGGATGATCACCAGGCTGCCGTCAATGTAATTATGAGCAAGGCGGGTATTATTCAAAAACGAAAAAATATTGAAGCGGATTCCTTTGATGATAAAATCGCTGTTGCTGATATTGGCATATGCCAGTATTTTTCCATCGGCAGGCGACACTGTAACGGTTGAGTTG
>CAILVF010000069.1 GCA_903837605.1 uncultured Bacteroidales bacterium
CACCTCATAAAACCGGCTGAATACCTTCCCCAGTTCACAAATGTTTTTCGGATCCAGGCAGTAATTCACTTTCACGCCATCTACCGTTCCCTGTATCAGTCCGGCATCCTTCAATTCTTTCAGATGCTGGGTTACCGTAGTCCGGCTTAAAGGAAGCTCCTCACAGATATCCCCGGTCATGCATACTCTGGTTTCGGCCAGGTATTGCAATATTGCGAGGCGTGCAGGGTGGGCTAAGGCTTTGAACAAAACCGAAGCGGAACTCAGTTTCGCATCGAATAAGTCTGTTTTTGAATAGGCCATAATGAATAAATATGACGCAAATATACGTTGTATTTTGCGATGACGTAATAATACGTCGCAATTAATTCAACCTTCCGCTTAATTAATGTTCCTTTTTTTTTAACCATAATGTCAGGGGTATAAGAAAATTAATTATATTTACATCTATATATATTAATACGTTAATTAATAATCCCGGAATGAAAAAGCTGTTTACCTTGCTGATGATCGGAATTGTAATTCCGCTGATCCTGGCCTCGTTTAAACCCGAAAAACCTGCCAAGCCCGAAACTGCCCAATACATTGTGATTGCCTGGAATGACCTGGGTATGCATTGTGCCAACCTCGACTTCTCCAACATGTGTATCCTGCCTCCTTATAATAACCAGAAAGCGCATGTTATCATGAAGGGCGACGCCTCCAGTATGCCAACCGTTATGCCCCATTCGAGCGGGATTTACGTGAGCTATTCAATACCCGGGAATACATTTTCGGCAGGGAAAACCAATTTCTGGACTTACTCCCAGCACCTTTTTGGCGTAATTCTTGCACCGGACATGGGTCTTGCAGGCTTCGGATTAGCAGGTATAATGCTTAATGCCGATACCATCAACTACCATTATGCAACGGGCATACCTGTCACAGCATTCCCCGATGCCTTTCCAACAACATCCACCCCATATCAGCTGACTTTAATTAAAGCCTATACGGCGGGCGGGCAGGAATTGGCCTCGACCCAAAGTGTAATTCCCATTTCCCATGAGATAAGTTGTGTAAGCTCGGGCTGCCATTCGAGCGAAATGAACATCCTTCAGTCCCATGAATCCGTATCAGGTTTCAATATCGCTAATAAGCCAATCCTTTGTGCCACATGCCATTCCGACAATGCCCTTGGCGCTCCGGGTCATGCAGGAACTCCCCCGTTTTCACAGGCCATACATCAGAAGCACGGAAGTATAATCCATACAGGAACTGTAGCTGATTGTTACAAATGCCATCCGGGCCCGAATACCCAGTGCTGGAGGGATATTATGCATACTGCGGGAGCATCAGGCGGCAGCGTCAGCAAGTGCCAGGACTGCCACGGCAGTGTTGCCAATGTGGGCAATACAATTGCCAATGGACGTAACCCCTGGCTGCAGGAACCTTCCTGTGGCGCAACTGCGTGCCATGGCCCCAATTATGCTGAAGAAACAGGCAAACTCTTCCGCCAGTCGAAAGGCCATGGCGGATTATATTGCAGCACCTGCCACAGCTCGCCCCATTCTATTTTACCCTCCGAAAGGGCCGAGGACAATGTCCAGAACATTGCCCTCCAGGGATTCGCAGGCACCCTTAAGACATGTTCGGTTTGTCATGGCTATACCCCGGCGGCTCCGGGCCCGCATGGCTATAACCCTCTGGGAATAAAACCGGTCAGCGGGAATATCCCATCCGACAACCAGCTTTTACAAAACTATCCGAACCCGGCATCATTCATGACCAACATCCCTTACCACATCAGTATTCCCGGGAAAGTTAAAATCGAGATCCTCGATATGAACGGAAGGAATATTACTACCCTGGTTAACGATTTTTTACAGGCCGGAGAATATAAAGCAGAGTTTTATACTTCCAGGGTCAGCCCGGGAACCTATATCTGTGCTTTGTACTCCGGCGGTAAAACCGATTTCAGGAAAATTATCGTTGCAGATTAAGTCAATGGTATGAACCCCTTGGCAAGCCTATGACCCAGATTCCGCAGCAAGCTGCGGGGAATTTACCGGGAGTGATAAAACACTTTAGGAAATTATCAGAGTGCAGCTTATGGCTGCATTCTTTTTTTTAAATCGCTTTATTATCACTGATTGAATTTTTCTTATTACCTTTGCTGCATAAATTTTTTAATGTATGTGGATTACGATTAGTATACTTGCAGTCCTGGTGGTCCTTATAGGATTTCTCATCTTTAACGCAAGGCAAAAAATGAAAAACCTGAAGGATGTAAGGTCAAGCGATAAAGTAAAGGAACTGACCGACCAGAATTTCCAGAATAAAATAAAAACGGGAATGGTCCTGGTCGATTTCTGGGCTGCCTGGTGCATGCCTTGCAAAATGATGATCCCTGTACTGAATGAAGTTGCTGAAGAAGCCGGCGAAAAAGTGACCATTGCCAAAGTGAATGTTGACGAGCAAAAAGCCACGGCGGCTAAATTTGGGATACGCAGCATCCCTACTATGATCTTGTTCCAGAATGGGAAGGAAGTTAAACGGATCGTCGGGGTAAAATCAAAAGACTATCTGCTGAAAGAATTTGACCGCAGGTTTAATTTGTAAACATTATGAAAAAACTATCTGTTATAATACTGTTCCTTCTGATGTTTGCCGGGTTCCAGTGCGGGTTTGCCCAATCCAAAACCCCTTCGCCCAAACCACTGGCCGAAGTCTATTATTTCCATCCGTCGGAACGCTGCCCGATTGACCAGTCCATTGAACAAAACCTCCTTAAACTGATGCAAAGCAGCTTTGCCAAAGAGGTAAAAGATGGTACTATAAAATTCCAGGTCGTCAATACCGATGACAAATCCCAGGCTAAAACCGTAGCCAGGTTCGACATCAACGCCCAGGCTTTATATGTTGTAAAACTGAAGAGTGGGAAGGAAACAAAAAATGATCTTACACATTTTGCCTTTGATTACGGGCAAAGCAATCCCGACCGTTTCAGGTCAGGATTAAAAGTGGAGATTGAAAAGGCCCTTCAGTAAATCAGCCCTGTTTCTCAAATTTTTTTACCATAAGACTGGTCAGGTACCAGGCTGCCAGTATGAAAACCGGCCATGCAATCAGCCAAAAGATCTGTTCTGTCATAAGTCAGGTTTGTTAATAAACATGTGATTCGGACTTTAATTCCTCTGTGCTGATCTTCTTTTTATCCATGGCCCTCCATACATACCAGATATAAGCAAGTACGAAAGGTACCAATAATGATACATAGCTCATGGCTGTAAGGGTGTAATGGCTCGACGAACTGTTTTCAATGGTAAGGGAACTTTGAAGATCGTAGGTTGAGGGGTAATAGGCCGTATGGTTATAACCAGCCAGTAACAGCAGCGACCAAACCGTGAGGACAGTTCCGGTTCCGCTTAGCCAAATCCCTTTAGTATGGCATTTTTCAAAACAGAAGGCCGAACGTATGATCCCCAGTAATACCGCTGCGACGCCCAGTACAAACAGAATAGCAACTACCGGCAACGCCAGTAGGTTATGGAGGTATTTATACGGCTCCATGCTTACAATCCCGGTTTTAGGATCAACCGCAAACCCATTTGAAAACAATAGCCATCCGGCGAAGACAAGAAAAAATACAAGAAAGGGAACAGCATTATGAAGGAGCTGCTTTTTCAGGCGTTCCATGATCACGGCATGATTTACACGATTCATGAAATACAGTATGGCAAGCACCCTGGCAAGGAAGAACACGGCAAGCCCCAGGCTGAGGTTTATAGGGTTCAGGGCGGCCTCTAGTCCGTGAGCAGGGCCTTTCCATTCCGAGATGATCGGCATGTTCCCCGAGGTAAGATCCAGGAGGTTCATTTTATTGACCGAAAAAGCTGAGCCGGTGAAAAAAGTGGCTACTGCGGTTCCCAGCAGCAGGGTTCCGAGAAGGCCATTCAGCACCAGGAATATTTCAAAGGTTTTCTGGCCCAGGAAATTCCCTGGCTTCTTACGGTATTCGTATGAAACCGCCTGTATCACGAAAGCGATGAGGATGGCCATCCACACCCAGTAGGCTCCGCCGAAACTGGTAGAATAGAACAGTGGGAATGATGCAAAGAATGCTCCGCCAAAAGTGACCAGGGTGGTGAAGGTCAGTTCCCATTTCCGCCCAAGTAAATTAACGAGAAGAGTTCGTTCCTCTTCGGTTTTCCCGAGTGAATAAATCAGTGTTTGTCCTCCCTGGACGAACATAAGGAACACCAGTAATGCTCCGAGCAGGGAAACTATCAGCCACCAGTATTCTTGCAGGCTTAACAGGGATAATGATTCGAACATGGTATCGTGGTTTTTTTGTGACAAATAAAATTATGCATTAAAACCCTTGTTGATCTGTTTCAGCATAATGCCGATTTCGGCTATCAGCAAGGCAGTGAAGAAAAGAGCAAACACCCAGAAAGTAAGCTGGACCGAGGAAGCTTTCAGTTGTGAAACGGCGGCAATGGTTGGTAAAATATCCTGGATCACCCAGGGCTGGCGGCCTACCTCGGCAACAATCCAGCCCAGCATGGAAGCGATATAGGCCAGGGGGATAGTCCAGAGTGCAGTATACAGGATTATTTTTTTAGTTTCTATCTTGTTTTTTACCGTCAATATAAGGACGACCAGAAGGAGTGCAAAGAAATGCAGTCCGAGGAAGACCATGATGCGGAAAGAATAGAAACTGGTGGCAATACTTGGTATCAGTTCATGCACGTCACGGTTTGCATAATAGCCGTAACCAAAATTGCTGTAATTCGCCTCGAATGTTGTAAGGCTTGCAGCCGCCAGGCTGTCTTTACCGGCCAGCCTGGCCCTTTTGTATGCAGCAAGGGAATTTATCGCTGTTAGTCCTTTAGCTATCCTTTCATTATAAGAAGGTATGCCATGAGCGGGGTTTCCATGAACCAGGTCATATATACCCGGTACATAAGCATTCGGATTGAGGAAAGCCATATATGAAAGGACATCGGGGATCTCGACCAGGTACCTGAAGTCCATTTTTTTATGGCCAGGAGCTGAAGGGTCTGCTTTCAGGATGCCGAAAGCTGCCAGGGGCGCATTCTGCTGTCCCACATATAGATTCTCCATGGCAGCAAATTTCATGGGCTGGTGATGGGCAACTGCACGTGCCGACCCGTCGCCCGTGAGCATGATGAATACAGAAGCCAGCAACCCAAAACTTGCAGCCACGATGATGCTCCGTTTAGCGTAGATCATATCGCGCTTTTTCAACAGGAACCAGGCGCTTACTCCGATAACGAATAAAGAGGCGAGCACATACCCCGAGGAAACAGTGTGAAGGAACTTATTGATGGCAACGGGCGAAAAGAGGACCTGCCAGAAATTGACCATCTCATTTCTTGCCGTATCGGGATTGAATTTCATACCGCCGGGTAACTGCATCCATCCGTTTGCAACAAGTATCCATAAGGCACTCAGGTTACTGCCTATTGCAACCAGCCATGTGGAAAGCAGGTGAAATTTCTTCCCTACCTTATTCCATCCGAAAAACATAACAGCTATGAATGTCGTTTCGAGGAAAAACGCCATAATGCCTTCTATGGCCAGTGGTGCGCCAAAAATATCCCCCACAAACCAGGAATAATTTGACCAGTTCGTGCCGAATTCAAATTCCAGGATGAGTCCTGTCGCAATCCCTATTGCAAAATTGATCCCGAAAACAGTCATCCAGAATTTTGTCAGGCGCTTCCACTCTTCATTCCCGGTTTTAACATAGATCGTCTCCATAAAAGCAATGATGAAGGAAAGCCCGAGCGTAAGCGGAACAAAAAGCCAGTGATAGCATGCAGTCAGTGCAAACTGGGCCCTTGACCAGTCTACCAGCGAAAAGTCAATATGATTCATAGGTCAGGTTTTGATTTGTATAAATTCAGAATGCTAAAAATAATAAAAGTTCATATGTCATTTATAAAATGTGACATCAATCACAAAAGGAAGGTCAAATCACTCAGTCTTCACTTAAAACTTCAGCGATGCTTTCGAATAAGTCCTTTTTGCTGAATGGTTTTGCCAGGTAGGCATTACAGCCCGCATCCAATAAACGTTTCCGTTCCTCGGTCATGGCGTAAGCTGTCTGAGCTATGACCTTCAACGGATATCCCTCTTTACGGATCTCCGTTAAACACTGATACCCGGTCAAACCAGGCATGTTGATATCCAGCAGAAGCAGGTCAGGAACACTCGTGGCAAGCATTTCCATGAGTATTCTTCCGTTCACTGCCCTTAACAGTTTTGCATTTGTCTCCTTCAGTAAATGTTCAAGGTACAAATATGAGTCTGCCTCATCTTCCGCAATAAGGATTACTGTTTTACTCAGATCGGGCGATTTTCTCGCAGCAGGTGAAACAACGGGATTCCCGGCTGCCGCCAATGGGATAAGCGGGATTGCAAATGAGAAGATGCTTCCTTTTCCGACTTTCGATTCAACATGGATGTGGCCGCCAAGAAGTTCTACAAAAGCTTTGCAGATACTGAGTCCCAGTCCGGCCCCTTCGTGGTACTCGTTCTCTTCAACCTGGCGGAATCTTTCAAAAATAATAGCAAGTTTTTCCGGCGGAATGCCTTTACCTGTATCCCTGACAAAGAATTCGATATAATCTTGGTCATTCTCCTGCTTTTTCCTTAACCCAAAAACTATAGTCCCTTTTGAAGTGTATTTAATCGCATTTGAGATCAGGTTATCAACGATTTGCTGCAGCCTGTCAGTATCAGTCTCCACTTCAAAACCCACGGGGAAATCATTCAAATCGGAAACAAGCCGGAGCTCTGTCTTTTTCTTTAACAATTCCATGTTCCCGAATGATTCAACTGTTGAATTTACTAATTGATGCAGATTGCAATTACTCCTTGAAATTTCTATTTGCCTGGCTTCAAGTTTGGAAAGATCAATGATATCATCAATGATATGCAACAATCTCTTTCCTGCATTCCTGATTATCCCTGCAAACCGTTCCTGTTCCCCCTGGGATGCATCAGGCTGCCCTATTAATTCCGAGAAACCGAGGATGGCATTCATGGGTGTGCGGATTTCATGACTCATATTAGCAAGGAAAGACGATTTCAGGCGGTCTGATTCCATTGCTTTTTCAACCGCAGCTTTTAATTCAAGTTCGATGCGCTTGCGATCCGTGACATCGACGACAGAAATGATACCTGCAGGCCGCCCCTCATAAACAGTGGATGTGCCTGTAAGATATACCCATTTAGGATGGCCGGTTTTTGTGATTATCCTGAATTCATAAGAGGAAAGCGCTCTTACACCGGTCTGTCGTTTCTTTCCCACCTGCTTCACAGTCTCAGTATACTCGGGTGCAACAAATTCCCAGAATTTCTGCCTGCATAATTCTTCGGCAGTAAAGCCGCTTATCGCTTCCCCGGCCTGGTTACAATAAACCCAGAAGTCATCCTGGTAGATCATGATAGCGTAAGGTGCATTTTCGGCCAGTGACCTGAATTTCGCCTCACTCTCCTGGAGCTTTTCCTCTGCCTGCCTCCTGTGGGTGATATCGGTAAAGATGGTTACAAATCCATCCAGGTCCCATGGGGATACCGAAATTGAGAAAGACTTGTCAAGAGGGGGAAAATCGACCTCGAAAGAATGCGGGATCCCGGTTTTCACTACTTTGAAATACTCTTCGAAGAAAGGTGGATCCTCAACATTATAAGCTTCCGTGGCAAGTTTATCGAGGACATCCTTTTCCCTGATTCCGAGAATTTTCTCAAACCGTGGATTGATCCCGACAATCCTGTAATTCTTTGCTTCTCCCTGATCATCAAACACCAGCTTGTGTAAGGCCACGCCTTCACCCATATTGGTGTACAGGTTCATCAGCCTCTTTTCACTGTCGCGAAGTGCCGAATTTGCCACTTTAAGTTCTGTAAAATCGCTGAAAGTGGTGTAAACCTGGTAAGGAGCCGGTTCATTATTTCTGAATAATGGAGTAGCATTTATCAGCAGCCATTTATATGATCCGGCCTGGGGATTATATACACCCATGATGGCATCAGTGACTTTTTTCCCGCTTTTTAATGCAACCATGGCAGGATGTTCCTCTCCCGGGTAATCGGAACCATCTTCGTGTATTGATTTCCAATGTGGGTCCCTGGAGGAACGGCCCATTACCTGGTCGAGGCTCAGTCCAAGCATCTCCTGGGCTGAAGAGTTTGCCAGGATAATCTTTCCATCGGTATCCTGGTAAACAATACCCTGTGACAGGGTATCAAAAAGCGACCCGAACCTTTGTTCAGATTCATTTAATCTCTCCAGGGCCAGCGAAAGTGCATTCTCTTTATCCCTTAGAGCAGACTCAAGCTCATTTACAGTTCGGGATTGTTTTAAGTTGCCTTGAACCATCATTGAATTATTATCAGATCCAAATACTGGCTTGTTGACTTTTCGTGATCAAATATACGTCTTTCATCCATCATAGTCAATAGCAGGGTCTTTTTGCAGCAATCTTTATAACAACAGGAAAGCCATCACTGTATGGTGAGTCCGGATTGGCCAATTCTATCACCTTTACGTATAATATGTCAACGCTTACATATTTTACCTTGCATAAAGCTCAAACCACACTTACCTTTGTTAAAAAAGAAGACGATGAAACTTTTTTCAACTTCAAATAAGAGATCACAATATTTATCGATCGCAATTGTAAGTATATCGATAATGCTTGTATTTGCAGGATGCCGCAAGCAGGATAATCCAGGCTCGGGAACGACTGGCGGAAAGACCATCGATCAGCTGGTCATACCTTCAAACTTCAGCTGGGCCACTACGAAAAATGTAACAATCTCAATTTCCGCCAAAGATAACCTTGACAACCCGATATCTGGTGTTCGCTTTTCGCTTTATACGGCCAACCCCGATTCCGGGGGAGTTTACCTTGTAAGCGGCTTCACCGGCAACGACGGCATGTGGAATTCCATTGCCTCATTGCCCACGGCTATGAGTAAAGTAACAGTATTTAATAATTTCCTGGGCCTGATACGACAGGCGGAAATTACGATTACAGATAATACAATAAGCGGTCAGTTCGGAGGAAAGTCCCCCCAGCCTGTTGGAACAAAATCCTTAAATGGCTTAAATGAAATTAAAAGCGCCAATTCTGTTAAATGGGTATACATGAGTACCCGTGATTCCCAGGGAGTCCCGGGAAACCTGATGCCAACAAACGACCCTGTTGACCAGGTTCTGATGCATGATATCAATACAGCTCTTCCCGAATATAAAAATGAAGTTGCTTATCATCCCGAATGGTTCAACGGCACTGCGCCCGACAACATTGAAATCCTTAGCGTAAGCGATGTTTACATCACCTATATCACCGAAGGAGCCGGCTGGATGAACAGCCTGGGATATTTTACATTTAATACGAACCAGCCTCCTGCTTCAGCAGCAGCTATCGACACGATACACATCATTTTCCCAAATGTAAGCAATTCGGGCAGCGGCGGGGGATTGAACCCGGGTAATAAAATTTACTTAGGCAAATTCCCTGCCGGGAAATCAATTGGATTTGCCCTTGTTCCCCACGGCTGGAACGGCATCTCAACTTACGTAGGTTCCTCAAGTGATGTTTGGTACTCCATACCTTCCTTTAACACTACCGACCCTCTCATGCTCAAACACATTTTATTTTTCAAGGACCCTTCACGCCAGCAAATCCTTTTTACTCTGGAAGACCAGGGTAAATACCAGGGAGCAGACCTGGATTTTAACGATAACGTGTTTTACCTGACAATCAACCCCTCAATCCAGGGGATCAATACTACGAATATGCCTTTGATGGCTACAACCGTTATTGATGCCGATCATGACGGTGTTCCGGATGTTTCTGATGATTATCCTAACGATCCCAAAAAGGCATTCAACAATTTCACACCTTCAAAAACAGGTTACAGTTCCCTGGCCTTTGAAGACCTCTGGCCGGGTAAAGGAGACTATGATTTTAACGATGTAGTGGTATCCTATCGGTTCAATGAGGTTACCAATGCGCAAAACCAGGTAGTAGAGATTGATGCTAAAATTATCCCGGAAGCTTCAGGAGCTAATTTTCACAATGGTTTTGCATTTCAGCTTCCACTTACACCTGATAAAATATCGAATGTGACAGGAATGAGTTTAAAACACTCATACATAACATTATCGGCCAATAATACAGAGGCAGGTCAGACAAAAGCAGTAGTTGTGGTATTTGACGATGCCTTCGATCATTTGCCTATGCCCGGTCAGGGCCTGGGATCCAATACAACATTGGGTGCTCCTTACGTAACTCCCGACACCCTGAATCTTGTCATATCCCTGTCAAGTTCACAAAGCTTAAGCCAGGCAGGTATCCCTCCTTTTAACGCCTTTATCATTGCAAACGGAACCCGTAACCGGGAAGTTCATCTTCCTGACCAGCCTCCTACCGATAAAGTGAACGGTTCTGAATTCGGGACTGTCGACGACAATAGCATCCCCGCTCAGGGCCGGTATTATAAGACCACCAATAATCTTCCCTGGGCAATTAATATTGCCGGTAAATTCAGTTATCCAATTGAAAGGGCTGCAATTAATACAGCATACCTGAAATTCAACGATTGGGCCGAGAGTGCCGGAGCTTCATATCCTGATTGGTACATGAATCTGGCCGGATACCGCCAGGCTTCTTCGATTTATACTCACTGACAGCGGATAAAATTTTATATCGCTTAAGTATCACCAAATATGTTTATATTTGCATTCATTAATATAAACCTAAAAACCGGAGAATCATGAAAAAGAACATGGGAACCATTGATATCGTGATAAGGATACTGGTCGCAATCCTTTTTGCTGTATTGTTTTTTACAAATGCAGTTCCTCACGTATTAGGCATTATTTTACTGGTGCTGGCCGTTGTTTTTGTCCTCACGAGCCTGATACAGTTTTGCCCCTTATATATTCCGTTTAAAATCAATACAAGGAAAAAGGAATAGGCATGTCAACACATAAAGTTACTGTAGAATGGCAGAAGGATATGGCCTTCAAAGGAACGTCGGGCGGCCATGAGATCATGATGGATGCCGACGAGCAGGTTGGAGGGCATAACCTGGGATCCAGGCCGAAACCGCTATTGCTTGTTGCGGCCGGAGGATGCACCGGCATGGACATCATTCCCATCCTGAAGAAGATGCAGGTTGTCCCTGATTATTTCAATATGGTTGTCGAAGGCGTGGTGAGCGAGGAACACCCCAGGCAGTATACAAGCATGCATATCACTTTTGAATTCAGGGGGAAGGACCTGCCGTTTGAGAAACTGCAGAAAGCGGTCAGTCTTTCACAGGATAAATACTGCGGTGTTTCGGCGACTCTGAAAAAGGCCATGCCGGTCAGCTGGGAGATAAAGATCCTTGAATAAGTAATAAGTTAGTTGTTGACTGTGCCGGTTGTAGCCTTCCTGAAGTAGATCCACCTTATAAGGGTCGGGAATACAAACAGCAGCAAAGGCATGGCAACAATAAACCCTCCTATGACTGCAATAGCCAGGGGTTGTTGCATTTGTGCCCCCACTCCTATCCCCAGCGCAAGCGGGGTCAGTGCGAGAATGGCTCCAATAGCGGTCATCAGCTTAGGTCTTATACGCAGGGATATCGCGTAGCGTATGGATGCATCCACATCTCCTGAAGAGGTTTTCATCGTAGCCATGAACTGGTTCACGGTGAATATGGCATTCTCGGCAATAATACCCACTATCATTATAATTCCCGTGTAGCTTCCAACATTCAGCTGGATGCCTGTAATATACAGGGCCCATACACAGCCGGCAGTTCCAAGCACCGAAATAAAGATCACCAGGAGCGGGATCCGAAGATCCCTGAAAAGGAAAAGGAGGATGGAAAATACCAGTACTATTGCCGAAAGTAAGATCATAAGCAGTTCTTTGAATGAGGACTGCTGCTGGGCATAGGTGCCCCCGTAAACTATATAGTAACCGGGGGGCATTATAAGTTTTTCCTCCAGGATGCTTTTGATCTCCTTGATCGCAGATCCCAGGTCACGGTTTTCCAGGCGGGCGGTAACCACTAGATTTGATTTGAGATCTTCCCTTGTAATGTCGGGTGTGCCTTTTGACAACGCGGTAGTGGCAAAGTATTCCAGCGGCCTGTATGAACCGCCGGGAGAGAATACAGGCTGATCCATGATCCTGTCGAGGTAATTCTCCCTGAAATCTGTAAATCTCAGGTTTATCCTCAGCATTTGCTCCCCGCTCTGGACCTCCCCAACCTTAACCCCCTCGTTATTTGCCTGCAGCTGGGTCTGCAGGTCGGCAGGGCTCAGGTGAAATTGTGCGAGCCTGGCCTCATCAGGAATGATGCTGATGGAAGGGCCCTCCACCACGATCCCGTTTTTAAGATCGGCTATGCCTTTTACCTTTGACAGCAGTCCCTGCACCCGTATGGCAAGGGTTTCCAGTTGAGACCTGTCGTCACCGAAAATTTTAATTTCAACAGGTTCCGGGCGGCCGATAAGGTCGCCAAGCAGGTCGGCAATCCTCTGTCCGAATTCTATGGTCAGCGCAGGTTCCTGGGCCGATACCTTTTGCCTGAGTTCGGAAATGACGTCTTCGGTTGACCGTTTGAGCCCGGGCTTCAACTGGATAAGGTAATCGCCTTCATTCGGAGGGATCACACCGCTTGCCATACTGATGCTTGAACTCATATTGGTCCCGGTACGCCGCATATATGTTGCCACATCCTTATGATGCAGTATCACCGTATCTACCCTGCGCATCATCGCATCGGATGCATCAAGCGCAGTGCCCGGAGGGGTGAGATAATCAAATACAATGGTCCCTTCGTCCAATACAGGAAGGAAACCCGTATTCAGCCTGGGAATGAAAAACACGGCGCCGGCGGCAAGGATCAGAATAAAGCCAATGGCAAATGCCGGCTTATCGAAAAACCATATCAGCCAGCTTAAGGAATTTTTACCTGCCTGCTTCCCGTGCTCACTTACCGCTGCTTTCTTCCTGTGCCTGTATCCAAGCGCCAGGTGCAATGCAGGCAATCCCAGCCAGGTTGTGAAAAAGCTGCATACCAGGGTAATTTCCATAGTCGCGGTAAGCTCTTTGAAAAAGCTTCCGGCAACCCCGCTCATCATCACAAATGGAAAGAAAATTACGATGGTGCTCAGCGAAGAGCCTACCATCGCAGGGAAAAGCATTTTAATTGTATCTCTCACCACTGACTGCTGGTCTTTTTCGGGGTTCTCTTCGTGAACCCTGTGGATCTGTTCGATGACGACTATGGCATCGTCGATGATAAGCCCGATGGAAGCAGCAATCGCTCCCAGTGACATGATGTTCAGGGTTATGCCGCTCAGGTAAAGGACTGTTAAGGTAAGAGCCAGGGTTACCGGGATGATGATGATCACATTGAGGCTGGCCCTGAACGATCTTAGGAAAAGTACTACCACCAAAAGGGCCAGGATAAGTCCCTCATATATGGCCCTCAGAACGCTGTTTATTGAATCGGTCACGAACACGCTCTGATTGTAATAGGTCTTTAACACCATTCCCCTTGGGAGCTGGTTCTGGATCTCCACTGCCTTTTTCTGCACTTCCCTCACAAAATCTAGAAGGTTTGTGCCTTTCTGCTTAACTATATCGAGGATGACCGCTTCATGCCCGTTGGCATTGATTCGTATGAATTCCTGCTGCTCCTGGAATTCAATCATGGCCAGGTCGCCAAGCCTGATGATCCTGTTGCCGTCGTTTCGTATTACCAGGTTTTTCAGGTCATCGAGGGTACTGATCCTGCTGTCGGTCACCGAAAGGTACAAGCGGCGGTAATCGGAAAGCAACCCGTTGGATTCTATGAAATTGGTCTTTCCCATGACATCGATAATGTCCTGGGGGTTTACGGCAAGCTGCACCATTTTCATCGGATCGGGTTTGATCACGAATTCCTTGGTCTTCCCTCCCCTTACAAATACATTCGATATCCCCTGCACCTCCGAGAAACGCGGCCTGGCAAAGAACATGGCCATATTTTTCAACTCAACCTGCCCGTATTTGTCGCTTTCAAGCGTATACCCCACTACCGGGTAAATGTTCTGGCTCATGGCCTCTATTACCAGGTTGGTGGTCGGGGGAAGCACATTCTTGATTTCATTTATCCTGGCTTCAAGCTGCATCCGTGCTATGTTGATATCGGTATTCCATTCAAAATAAGCCTCGATGGTACAGCTTCCCCTGTTGGTCGAACTCCTTACCGTTGCAATGCCGTTAACCCTTTTGATGGCAATTTCAAGCGGGCGTGTCACGGTGATCAGCATCTTATCTATGGGTTGCTCTCCATTATCGGCAATGATCCTGATCTTGGGGAAAACCACATCGGGGAACAGCAAAGTTTCCATTTTACTATACGCAAACCCGCCAAGTATGAGCAATACCACGAGAACGAATATCGTTGGCTTGGTATATTTCCTGTAAAAATCCTGGTCGATCATTTAGCGTGAATAGTTAATTGTCCCCTATTTATCCCGTATCCAGTTATCCAGTTATCCAGTTATCCAGTAATCCAGTTATCCAGTTATCCAGTTATCCAGTAATCCAGTTATCCAGTAATCCAGTTATCCAGTTATCCAGTTATCCAGTTATCCAGTAATCCAGTTATCCCTTATCATTTTAATATCCTCACTACGGCTGTATCACCCAATCCATAATTTCCGCTTGTAAGGAAACGTTCCACCGGTAGAAAAAGCGGGGAAACAATCTCAACACTGTCGGCCCCGGTAATGCCAGGGACAACAGGAACTTTCACCGCGACCGTATCATTGATGAGCTTCATCACCCAGAAATTCTTCATCACTTCATCACTCAGGACTGCTGATTTCGGAAGGATAAGCACCTTGTTCTTGATCGACCTGATAATCTTCACTTTAGCCATAAGGTTTTCAGGCAAGGGCTTGGGTAAACGCGGCTGAAGGATCACCCTCACGGTTTGCGATGCCCCTGTCATAGCCGGTAAAACAGCATGAACGGAGGCGCTCAGCTTTTCATTGTCGGGCAGGAGAAGAACACAATCGGTTCCCAGTCGTATATAATCTTTCAATTCATAGGGAAGTTCCAGTATGAATACAAGACTTTTAGGTAAAACGAGGGTGCAAAGGGGTTCGCCTTCCTGGATAAAATCTCCTTTAGGATGATTGATGACCGAAACCAGCCCTTCTATGGATGCCCTTACCTGGATAAGTCCTGTGATCCCGAGGGCATGTATGCTGTCCTGGTAAAGCACGGTAGCTTCTTTTGTCCTGAGCTCGAACAGCATTTCGCTCATTTTTGCCCTGTCGCCTGCCGACACAAAACACTTCTCCACATATCCTGTGATAGGCGATTTGATGACGGCTTTTTCAAGAAATGATGAAGTGGCCGGGAACTCCGCGTATTCGGCCATTGTGCCTGTCCTTGCATTGATGACAGTTACCGGGACTACCGCCCTCACCGCCTTTTCTTCAGTGTCCTGCACATTCCTGCAGCCGAACAGGAATACCAGGCATACCAGCCCGGGGAGGAACATCATCAACCGCCTTTGTTTCATTGTTTCCAGAAATTAATTTCATTTAAAATATACTGGGCCCTGATCTGGTATTGAACAGCCTCATGCGTTGCATCAATGAGGTTTTTTAACGCCAGTATATAATCGGTTATGGTGAGGGTTCCGCTATTGAGCTCGGCCCTTTCCTGTGCAACCAGCATTTTCACCACTTCGATCTGCTTATCGTTGTCACGGGCCAGTATCCTTACATTGTCAAGTTCATCCTTCAGCTGCTTCAGCTGTAAACCATATTGTGTCCTGAAAAAATCCTGGTAGTTTTTCCTGGTTTCCTCTTCTGCCCTGAGCTTGCTGTAGTTCAGCTTCCGCTGGTTGCCGTCATATACCGGGAGGCTCAGGCTCATGCCGAAACTGATCCCGAAATTCTGGTACAGGTAAACCGGTTCGTTATTGATGATGCCCCCGTCGGAAAACCAGTTGACGGTGGGTTTATATTTACGGTCAATCAAAAGCTTTTCGGTCTGGATCTTTAAACTGTCAATGACAAATTTTCTGAAGAAAATCGAGTTTTCAGGTGAATGCTTCAGTATTTCCTCAATTGCAGGAAGGCTTAACCTGTAAACCGCCGTGTCGCTGATACCGCATATCACGTTCAGGTTCGAGAATTCCTTCCTGTACTGGAACTCAAGGTTCCTGATATTTCGTTCAAGCTGAATGATCTCCACTTTGACCGACAGGTAATCGGTTTGGCGGTAAGTCCCTTTCTGGACCCACATTTTTAATACTATTTCTTCTTCCTTCAGGGTCGAAAGGATCTGTTGCTGAAATTCAGCTTCCATAATGGCTGAATAAGCTGCCAGGTATTGCGCTGTGATAGCCTTTTTAAGCTCATTGATGCCCAGGTTCCTGGAATTTTCCAGGCTGCGGTTCTGAATCCCGAACTTCTGGTAATTGACTTCCCTTGTTTTTTTATTGAATATCTGCTGGTTCACATTAAGCGTGCCGATGAGCTGCTGGCCGTTGGTGATCACGTCGCTGTAACCCCAGCCATCGATCACCGGGGCATACATCATATAAGCATTGAAATTCACCTGGGGAAGATAACTTGCCCGGGTGATCAGGCTGTCATACTGGTTTGACCTGATCTGGTTTGAAAGGTCCTTCAGCCCGGGGTTGTTTTCAACACCCCTGCTGATATAGTATTCAAGGGAATGGTCCTGGCTGAATGCGTCCAGGTTGATAAACAGCAGTAGCAGAAAAAATTGAAAACCCTTTGTAATGGCGTTCACTTTAGCTTAAATGAGATTTCAAACCTACATGAAAATCCCCAAATACGCAAGAGGCATATTTAAAATGTATAAAGACTTTAGGTAAAATGCCATCAGATGGACGGGAAGATTTCCGGGATCGGGAATTATATTTACTTTTGCGATAATATGATCGGGATTCCGGGTTTCAGTAAAAAAAATAAAGAAGGCGATGAAATGACCTTCTGGGAGCATCTTGATGTGCTCAGGGGGACTATCTGGCGTTCATTGCTTGTGGCATTCCTCTTTTCGCTGGTAGCCTTTGCTTTCAAGGACATACTGTTCGACACGATTATCCTTGGGCCCAAGTCAAAGGATTTTATTACTTACCGGATGCTTTGCAAGCTGGGGAACATGATTTCCATGCCCTCACTTTGCATTGATCCTTCGCATTTTGAACTCATCAACATAAGCCTCGCCGGGCAGTTCCTTGCCCATATGAATATTTCCCTGGTTGCAGGGCTGGTCCTTGCATTACCCTATATTTTATGGGAATTATGGAGGTTTATCAAACCAGGTCTTAACGATAAGGAGATCCGTGCCTCGAGAGGTTCTGTTTTCTCGGTGTTCTTCCTGTTTGTCACCGGGGTTCTCTTTTCCTACTTTATTGTCGCACCCCTGATGATAAATTTCCTGGGAGGGTATACCGTGAGCGCTACAGTAAAGAACCAGATCGCACTTACCTCCTATGTGAGCAATATAACCCTGCTTACACTGCTGATGGGCCTTGTATTTGAACTTCCGGTTTTGATACTGCTTTTAACCAAAATAGGGATTCTTACTCCCAAAATGCTTAAAAAATACAGGAAACATACACTGGTTATCATTTTAATTGTTGCGGGTGTTATAACCCCCAGCCCCGATATGTTCAGCCAGCTTATTGTTTTTATCCCCCTCTATGCTTTGTTCGAGCTGAGCATCCTTCTCTCTTCCCGCATGTACCGCAGGAAAAACCTGCCTGCCGGCTGAGTTGTAACCTCATACATTCCATTACGTCTAAGCTTTCATTAAACATAAACAACATGGAACCTAAACGCTTATACCGTAGCCTCACCGACCGCAAAATAGCGGGCGTTGCCGGAGGCCTTGCTGAATATTTCGACACGGATCCCTTACTTCTCCGTCTCGCTTTTGTTGTTCTCGCACTTGCCGGTGGCGGCGGTGTCCTGGTCTATTTCATTCTTTGGATCGTGACCCCCGAAAAACCGGTCTCCTACGAACAGTTCAAATCACAACCCAATGCCGGATCCGCTACCGGTGCTGAAACCGGCGGACCAGCTGACCCTTTCAAGCCCCAGGACCCTTTTGCAAAACAGGACCCTTTCGCAAAACAAGATCCTTTTAAACCGGCCGATACTTCAAGGCCCCCAAACGGCGACCCTTTTAAAGAACACGAAAAAGGCAAAGGCAGCCTTGTAGGCGGTCTCGTCCTCATCACCCTTGGAGCCCTTTTCCTTGTCAACCAACTCGTTCCGAATGTTGATTTCGGAGACCTCTGGCCCCTTCTCCTTGTAGTTATTGGCGGCGGGCTGCTCATTAATGCTTTTACCGGTAAAAAATAAATTTCACGATATTAATATAATGCATATGAAATTCAGACATGTTTTCTGGCCCGTTATCCTGATCGCTCTCGGACTGCTGATCCTGCTGAGCAACCTGGGATTCGTTAATTCAGGATGGCGCATCCTCTGGAACCTCTGGCCCCTGATCCTCGTTTTCTGGGGAATTGCAGTGCTTCCTATCAAGGATCTGTATAAAATCATTTCGGTCATCATCATCCTCGCATTTACTGTGACTTTCTTTAACCGCCTTACTGAAAAATCTCCCTGGTGGGGATTTCATAATGGCTGGCGGAACCATTACGACTGGAGCGATGATGAGAATGATTCTTCTTCAAGGACCTATTCAGAACAGAATCTCAGCGTACCGGCCGATTCCCTTACCAAACACGGAGTTCTTGACCTTGATGCCGCAGCCGGTTCCTTTACCATCGAAGGACTGACTTCCGATTTTTTAAGCTTCCATAAATCAGGCGATATAGGCAACTATTCCCTTACATCAAAAGATACCCTTGGAGTGAAAAGGATCAACCTCTCGCTTGAAAAGGACCATGTGAGAAGTTCCGTTCACAGTAATAAAGTGGATATCAAACTGAATGAAAAACCTTCATGGAAAATGATATTCGACATTGGTGCGGCAGAAATGAACCTCGATCTGACTAACTATATCATTGATACAGTTTCTGTAGATGCAGGAGCTTCATCAATCAAAATGAAACTGGGAGATAAAAGCCCTTGTACCCATGTATCGCTGAATGCGGGAGCTTCATCAATTAAGGTTGAAGTGCCCGAAGGTACGGGCTGCCAGATCAACTCAGAGTCTTTCCTGATCAGTCGTAATTTTAAAGGATTCGATAAAAAAGCTGACCGGATGTATCAGACTTCGAACTTCAACAGTAGTAAGAAGAAGATCTATATCACTATAGAAACCGCTGTCTCAAGTATTGAAGTGAATCGCTATTGATCCAGAAAAGCCCTGAGGGCTTCCAGGAATTCCCCGGGTGAATCTGAGTGAACCCAATGTCCGGCCCCCGGAATGGTCTTCACACTTGCCCCGGGGAATTTATTTTTGAGCTCCGCAATATCCTCATCCCTTATATAATCCGAATGCCCGCCCCGTATGAACAATACCGGGCCGGTATATTGTGAGCTTATATCGGCAGTTTCGAAAACATTTAAAAGATTTTCATTTATTGCCTCCAGGTTCAACCTCCAGTCAAGGGTCTTATTATCGCGCCAGTAAACGTTTTTTAAAAGAAATTGCCTTAATCTCTGGCCGGGAACCTTCTCAACAAGCTGCTTATCCACATCCGAACGCGCTGAAACCTTTGAAAAATCTACGCCCAGCATAGCGTCGATCAGCGCCTGGTGTTCGGTATTAACTCCTGATTTGCGCAGGCTGATATCCACAATGACCAGCTTTTTTATTTTCTGCGGATGATGGAGCGCGAAGTACATGGCCGTTTTCCCGCCAAGCGAATGACCCATCAGCACGATGTTCTCAAGCTTGTATTCTTCGGTCAACTCCAGCAGATCATCCTCGAGCACATTAAAGTTGAACATCGTACTATGCGGTGACTGCCCGTGATTGCGAAGATCGGGAACGTAAACAGTATACTGCTCGCCAAGTACACGCGCTAGGCTCACCCAATTGTCAGAGATACCAAACAGTCCATGCAAAATGACCATGGGTGGACCGCTTCCAAATTGCCTGCAGAACAGCTTCATTTAGAGGAAGTTTATTAACAAATTCCTGTTAACAAAATCTATGAGATTTGTCAAAAATAAATAAAAATCCATGGATATGCGATGTATTTTTGTACGCGAAAAAAATAGTATCTGAAAGTTTATTAATTCTTTATATACTATTTTGGAATTTCAACGTTTGTTCATCCGATTTAATATAATAAACTTCATTAATTAAATATCAATTGAATACTCAAAAAAGAGAAATGGAAAAATCACCCAACGAGAAGCTGGCCGTGCCTCGTCCGGAACTCTCAGAAGACGAAGAGCCTCCAAGTAAACCATCTTTCATCGATGAAGCATCCTTCCTGGATGAATATCTCAAATCGCGAAGCGATCGCGACAAATCCCTGACCTCTGAACGTTCTCTTGCCTTTATGCAGGAATTTTTTCCTGAGGCAACACTTAAGGACTGGAATAACTGGCACTGGCAGATCAAGAACAGTGCACGTTCAATTCATCAGCTATCAAGGTTTATTGCACTCTCCGACAACGAAGTCAAGCCCGATGGGAACAATCATTCCCTGCCGTTGCGGATAACCCCCTATTACATAAGCCTGCTCGACAGGATCAATGCCGATCATCCCTTGCGTAAAAGCGTAGTGCCCGTATTCGATGAGTTCATCGTCCATCCGGGCGAAAACGCCGATCCGCTGTCGGAAGAGCATGACAGCCCTGTTGAAAATATTGTCCACCGTTACCCCGACCGCGTGTTGTTTCTTGTCACGGGTTTCTGTTCCACCTACTGCAGGTATTGCACACGCACACGCATGGTGGCCAAGGACAAATGCCATGTTGGCGTCAAAGCATGGGAAGCCGGGCTGGAATATATCCAGAACCATACCGAGATCCGTGATGTGCTGATCTCAGGCGGCGACCCGTTCACCATGCCCGACCTGCATCTCGAATACCTGCTTTCACGCCTCCGTGGAATACCGCATGTGGAGATCATCCGCATTGGCACGAAAGTCCCGGTGGTTCTGCCCCAGC
The DNA here is from genome assembly GCA_903837605.1 of uncultured Bacteroidales bacterium. Taxonomy (GTDB): domain Bacteria; phylum Bacteroidota; class Bacteroidia; order Bacteroidales; family FEN-979; genus CAIRDP01. Next base: position 21,164 of record CAILVF010000069.1, read on the forward strand.
GTATAACACGCCCTTTGGTAAACATGCTCAAGAAGTACCATCCTTTATTCCTCAGCATCCATTTCACGCATGCCGATGAGCTTACAGCCGAAGTTAAGGAAGCCTGTGAAAAGCTTGCCAATGCAGGGATTCCGCTCGGGAGCCAGACGGTTCTTCTGAAAGGCGTTAACGACGATGTGAAGGTGATGACGAACCTTATGCATGCCTTGCTGCGCGCCAGGGTTAAGCCTTATTATATCTACCAGTGCGACCCTGTCCTCGGCACGGGCCATTTCAGGACTACGATCAAAAAGGGCCTGGATATCATGGAAGGCCTGAGGGGCCATACCAGCGGTTATGCCGTTCCCACTTACGTGGTTGACGCGCCTGGCGGGGGCGGGAAGATCCCCCTCCTGCCCGATTATTACATGGGCAAGGATGAAGACGGCTATGCCCGGCTCAGGAATTTCGAAAACAAGGAATTCCAATATCCTGATTTTTCTTAGCCTATGGTAGTCGGCCTTACTTATGACCTGCGGTCAGATTATCTGAAAGAAGGTTTTTCGGAAGAAGAAACAGCAGAATTTGACCGCGAAAGTACGGTCGATGCTATTGACAATACCCTTCAGCAACTTGGTTATTCAACAGTCCGTATAGGACATGTGAGGCATCTTGTGCAGAAACTGGCCGGTGGCGAACGCTGGGACCTGGTGTTCAATATCTGCGAAGGGATGTACGGCATGGGCCGTGAAGCCCAGGTGCCTGCATTGCTCGACGCCTATAACATACCCTACGTTTTTTCCGACCCACTTGTCCTTGCCCTCACATTACATAAGGGAATGACCAAACACGTGGTGAGGGATTGCGGCGTGCCCACCCCCGATTTTGCAGAGGTTAAGATGAAGGCCGATATCGCCCTGGTTAATCTCCCTTATCCTCTTTTTGTCAAGCCGCTGGGCGAGGGTACAGGCAAGGGCATAGATTCGAAAAGCAAGGTCAGCACAGCTGCTGAACTGGAAGCGGTATGCATGGAACTCCTGCCGCGTTTTGAACAGGGACTTATCATTGAAACCTACCTGCCCGGCCGCGAATTTACAGTCGGTATTACAGGCACAGGCTTAAAAGCAAGATGTGTAGGCGTGATGGAAGTAATCCTGGGTACCGGGGCCGAAGCTGATGCCTATACTTATGTGAATAAGGAAGAATGTGAAGAAAGGGTCCAGTACAGGATTGTATCCGATGAACTCGCCAACCGCTGTGCACAGGTTTCACTTGATGCCTGGCGGGCCCTGAACTGCAGGGATGGCGGAAGAGTTGACATCCGCCTGGATACAGAAGGTAATCCGGGATTCATGGAAGTAAACCCGCTCGCAGGGCTTCATCCCGAACATTCCGACCTGCCCATCATCTGCAACCTCCAGGGAATACCTTACCTGAAACTGATGGGATGGATCATGGACTCGGCGGTGGAAAGAGTGAGGGCTGGATAGCTGGTTAACTGGGTTACTGGGAAACTGGGAAACTGGGAAACTGGGAAACTGGGAAACTGGGAAACTGGGAAACTGGATATCCAGTAATCGCTGCGCAACAGTTGATCAAGTTATCCAGTTATCGGCGCGAAGCGCCTTATCCTGTTTCAAACTAAATGAATATACTTATAACTTAAAAAGTATGAAAAACAATCGCGTTGTCTTCCTCTACAACAGGATGAGCGAAAACCCGAAAGATGATGAACTCGATGTTGTAAGGCAGATGAGGTTCATTAAAAAGGCTCTCAAAGTGCTGGGGTACGAATCCTTTGAAGTCCCTTTCGACATCCACCTCGATGAAGTCATCGCGCAGCTGAAAAAGATGAAGCCGCTCCTGGTCTTCAATATGGTGGAAATGATGGAAGGAACCGGAGCCCTGCTTCATATCAGCCCGTCCATCCTGAATGTCCTGAAAATCCCGTATACCGGCGTACAGCTCGAGGCCATGTTCCTTACTACAAGTAAAGTTCTGGGTAAACAGCAGATGAGGCTTCATGGCCTGCCCACTTCCGACTGGTATACCCTCAATCAGCTGGGCAAACTTAAGAAGGATGAAACATATATTGCAAAACCCATCTGGGAAGACGGTTCCCTCGGCCTTGACGAGGAGAACATCTTCCAGGGAAACAATAAAGCATACATCCAAAAGCTGAAAAAGCTGAACCCAAAAGAGATCTTTATTGAGCAGTTTATCGAGGGAAGAGAATTCAACCTGTCAGTTCTTGGCGGAAAGAATGGCCCACAGGTGATGCCGCCCGCAGAGATCCTGTTCAAGGATTACCCGGAAGGGAAGCACCATATCGTGGGTTATAAAGCCAAATGGACAGAGGATTCATTTGAATACAACCACACACCACGAACCTTCCGCTATAAGAAGGAAGACCTGCCCCTGGTGGAAGAACTGAAATCCATCGCAATTAAATGCTGGCATGCATTTGAACTCAGGGGGTACGTAAGGGTCGATTTCAGGGTTGATAAAAACAAAAAACCCTACATCCTCGAAATCAACGGGAATCCCTGCATTGCGCCCGAAAGCGGGTATGTCGCTGCCATCAAACAGGCAGGACTGACATTCCCCCAGGTTGTGGAACGCATTATAGAGGATGCGCTTAAACCGTGAACCGGGAAGCAGGAAGCGGGAAGCGGGAACCAGGAAATCGTAAATTGTAATTCGTAAATCATAAAATATAAATTCATATGTCTGCCCCTGAAATTACTTACCGCCACCACGTTCTTCCGGGTGACGTAACCGCAGTGAAAGAAATGGCCGAATCGACGGGCTTTTTCTATGATTTTGAAATCCCGGTTGCCGTTGAACTTGTCGAGGATGCGCTGATTGACGGAGAACACAGTCCGTACAAATTCCTTTTTGCCGAGGTGGACGGGAAACCTGTTTCCTATACCTGCTACGGCCAAATCATGGGCACCGAAGCAGGTTATGACCTCTTCTGGATCATTACTCATAATGACTACCGCGGGAAAGGCATTGGAAAGATCATCCTGGAAGAAACCCACAGGCTTATCAAAGCACTTGGAGGTAAATACGTAATTGCCGAAACCTCCGGCCTTGAGAAATACACCCCTACACGAAAATTTTACCTGAACTTCGGGTACAAGCTGGAAGCTGAGATCCGCGATTATTACAAGGACGGAGATTCAAAAGCGATATATATATACAGGTTCTGATATCCTGCTTCCTGCTTCCTGCTTCCTGCTTCCCTCATGCATACTGTCTCCTGAAATTCGCCAGTATTTCAGTACTGAGTTTTTCCTTCTTGCGGATGTTGTCAAATTTTCCCAGCAGGTCGTCGACCGTAAGCAATTCCTTTTCCCTCGCAGGAATATCAGAGATGATCCGGCCCCTGTGCATCATAATTATGCGGGTTCCCATTTCCAGGGCCTGTTTCATCGAATGGGTTACCATGAGGGAAGTAAGTCTGTAAGAAGATACGAATTTTTCAGTGAGTTTAATAACCTGTGCAGCCGACTTGGGATCCAGCGCGGCAGTATGCTCATCGAGTAAAAGAATCCTGGGTTTCAAAAGAACAGCCATGAGCAATGTCAATGCCTGCCTTTGTCCGCCCGACAGGGTACCTGCCGTATTGGTTATCCTGTCTTCGAGGTTCATCTCAAGATCGGCCAGCTTTAGCCTGAATTCTTTCAGAAGGGCTCTGTTGAGGCTGAATTTCGGGTAGCGGGTTTTCCCTCGGAACCATGCCATCAGCAGATTCTCGGCAATGGTCATATCAGGGGCCGTGCTGAGGTATGGATTCTGGAACACTCTTGACAGGATTACAGCGCGGCGGTATGCCGGCCAACGTGTCACATCCTTACCGTCAAGGATAACTTTTCCTTCATCCGGCATGATATCACCTGCGATGAGGTTTAGGAGAGTCGATTTGCCCGAGCCGTTGGTACCTATCACCGTTGCAAACTCTCCTTCACCTATTGTAAGGTTGACATTGTTAAGTGCAAGTACTTCGTCAACTGAACCACGGTTGAAACGGACTGTTATGTCTTTTAGCTCGATCAATATTTTTCAAGTTTAATTACTGCCTTCTGAAGTACACTATCAGGGATGGAGATTCCAAATTTCCTTGTCAGTGCAAGATTAATGGCAAGGGTCTGAGGAACATAAATCAGTATCGGTATATCTACGGGACTTGCACCATCCATTATACCCAGAAGTATTCCCGCAGCTTTCTTCCCCACATCATAATAGCTGGCCCCGAGGCTCACCATGGTGCCTGAATTAATATCATCAGCGGAATTACTGAAGAAAGGTATTTTTAAGTCCTGCATGATGCGGCCCAATACAGGCAGCGCCTGGGATACCGTCACATCTCCCGACATGAAAAAGATATCTATGCCCGAAGATATGAGTGATTTTACAGCCGCATCAACCTCACCCACGCTTGTTATCGTTTTCTCGGTAAGAATGAATCCCTCCTTCGCACAAGCTTCCCTCGCCCATTTGGTACATATTTCTGAGTTGATCTCCGAGCTGGTCCATATCATCCCGACTTTCTTCGCTTTTGGCAGCAGCGTCCTCATCAGGTGTATGGTGGCTGCAACAGGCTGGGGAGTTGCAAGCCCGGTCAGATTGACCTGGTGATCCTCCAAAGACCTGGCAACCCCTGATTTTAAAGGGTCCGTAACAGCACAGAAAACATGAGGCACTTTTTTATTGTGAGCAGCAAGAGTCTGCATGGCAAGGGTGGATGCGGTTGCGATATAATCGAAATCCTTTGAAATAATATCTTTCGCAATGGATTGTGCAGTACCGTAATCACCCAAGGCATCGTAGAAGGTAATATCAAGTTTCCTTCCCCTGGCATATTTTTCCCTGATGAGGACGTCCCTCAAACCCTGCACCGAACGGTTGAGCAGGGTGCTGTTTGTATACTGGAACACCGCAATCCTTGCAACCCTGCCCTGGGTCGGCCTGACCGGCAGCCTGAACGTTTTTTTAGAATACTTGTTCTTATACATTGTCGCTTCGGCTGCTTTGACCAGGGTGTCGGGGATGGTCAGCCCGAACTGCATTGCCTGGTCGCGGTTAACGCCCAGGAGGCAACGGGCATAGTGTTCATATGGGATCCCCGCCGGAGATTCCCCGCGGATGATCCTGTCGGCAAGGCGCGCAGCCTGCACCCCGCTGGTATAAAATTCATAACCGTACACCAGGAATGCCCCCCTTTCAAGGCAATCGGCATCATTTGCGAAAATGGGAATCCTGCCTGCCCTGGAGACTTTCAGCACCGACTCAAAGGCATCGAAAACCGTAAGGTCGGTGATCAGGTAGAATGCCTGTATCCCTTTGGAAGCCAGTGATTGCGCAGCCTGCTGAACTTCAGAAGTTCCGCTTACACTCATCTCAACAAGGGTGATCCGGGGAAAATCCTTGACTGCTTTCTTCAGGTCACCGAGGTTAACACGGGTGTTCGGGAAACCAGGGTTGTATATCGTCCCGATCCTGACATTCCCAGGGAAAAATTTAGTAAGTATCTTGAGAAGGTCTCTCACGGGAGCCTGACCGTATACCCCGGTAACATTGGCCGGATGATCGATAGGTGTTTTTCCCGCCCCCAGTATAAAAGGGCTGGCCACTGTGGCAAACACCACGGGTTTGTTCTTCACTTTATTGACCACCGCCTGGGTTGAAGCCGAAGAGAATGAAAGGAAAAGATCGGTTTTATCGGCAATAAGTTTGTCAACCATGGATTTGTTGGCAGGGATGTCTCCTTCGGCATTCAGCTCCGAGATAAGGCAGTTTCTGCCGTTGACATAACCCAGGTTTTTCATCTCTGTCATGAAGCCGTCGCGGGTCTTTGTGAGAACACTGCTGTGATTAGCCATCACGATACCTATCCTGACTTTTTTCTCACTTGTCTTTAGAGGTGTTCCCGATCCGGCAAGCAGGTAGATCATCCACCCCAGGATCGCAAGTATGGAAGCTGAAATTATCAGTTTCCTGTTTTTTCTGACAAGGATCTTCAGCCTTGTTTCCTGGCCTGTGCCGGATTTCACCGACTTTGAAATCACCAGGGTCAGCAGGACAAAGAGCGCCGTCAGAATTTTAAGGTCGTTTGGATCGAACCCTGACTTCAAAGCCAGGGCTACAGCGAGGCGAAAAAGCACAGCCCCGAGGATCACCCCCATGACTGCAAGCCAGACTTTCCTTGTCCTGAAAAGGGCCTGCCCTATGATTACCGCTGCAAGGCTGTAAATAATGGAGCCAATGCCCATGCCTATATCGGCAAAGCCCTGGTATTGCGCGATCAGGATACCCGAGAGGCCGACCATGCCGTTCGCCAGGGTGATACCCAGCATCTTCATCCTGTTGGTGCTTACGCCCTGGGCCGAGATCATCGTAGGGTTGTTCCCTGTAGCAAGCATGGTCAGCCCCAGGTCCGATTTAAGAAAGGCCGAAAGCAGAAGCCATACTGCGATAATCACCGCGAGGAGCAAAATGCAGGTCCAGAGTTCCTGGTGAAGCCCCGGGTTGATCCCCGCTGCAACCGTCTCGAAGGTAGGGTGGTTCATCAGCGGTATATTCGATTTGCCCATCACATGCAGGTTCACCGAATACAAGCCTGTCATAACCAGTATGCCTGCAAGCAGCCCGTCAATTTTAAACCTTGTGTGTATAAAGCCCGTTATAAATCCTGCGCATGACCCGGCAAGGAAAGAAACCGGCAGAACAAGGAAGGGGTTCCATCCGTCAACGATAAGGATAGCCCCGGTAGCGGCTCCAAGTGTAAAACTGCCATCGATGGTGATATCGGCAATATTGAAATACCGGTAGGTTATGAAAGTTCCCAATGCCATAAAAGCATACAGGAAACCAAGATTTACCGCGCCTATCCAGAGATCCATACTAAAATGCTATTATACCCGCCAGTCCGTAAAGGAACCTGCTCTCTTCAAGAAGGTGAACCACTTTAATAGGTTCCGAAGCATGGATGAGCCTCTGCAATTCAGCATTAAGGTCCATGCCCGACCGGCCGGCCAGTCCTTTTGCAAAAATAACCCCATGCATATGCAGCTCCTCTTCTTCACCGCTCTTCGAGTAAATCCCAACCGCCAGTACCGTATTATGCAGGTCGGTATCCTCAACCGGGAAATCAAACCAGGCGGGAAAAACCGAATCATGCATGATATCCGGCGGATCAGGCATATTCTCCTGCCAGGGAATTTTTTTCAGGTTGAGGCCGTAGATCCCGGCACTGTTCGCAATAAACACCAGTCCGAAAAAGTCGCTCCCTGCGATTTCCGCTGATTTCCGTGCAATAGAGAGGAGTTCCAGCGGATCTTTTGAATTGAAGCGCATGAGAGTGCTGAACTCACCCGCAAACCTGAACCCATGCAGAAAATGCACGGCCCCGGGATGCGTTTTTGAATACCATGCATAATCCACTGCCGGCTGTTCAGTGGCAGGGTAGCCGAAAAAATTATGGGCAGCAAGCAGGGATTCGCCGAAGAGATCGCAATAGTCCTGCATTGTTTCACCAACAGATCCAAGACCCACGGCAAACTGCAGTTCCGACTGGGAGATCGTAATAATATCCTGGCGGATAAAAGAAGAGTTTTTCAGTTTTCCGGCATTGCCTATTCCTGAATACTTCCCGTCAGGCACCTTCCGGGTCTCCCACTCATACACCTTGTCTTCAGAGAAAAAATGTTCCCCTTCGCTGCCTGCAGGCTCTTCTACAAAGGCCTCCCCCAGTTCGTCCAGTGATGAGATCATCCTGAACAGGTTATGCATGCCGCTTATCCTGAAAACATCTATCGCAGTCTCCTGCATCGACAGAAGTATCACCTCACCTCCTATGGGTTTCAGTTTTTTCTGGGCATGAAGGAAAACCCTGAGCCCGGCACTGCTGATATAGGTAACCGCCGAAAAATCAACAATGATATTGTGATTCCCGTCTTCGGCAGACTGCTCAAATAATTTATTGATGGCCGATGAAGTAAGCCCGTCAATCCTGCCCTCTGCCTCAATGATCTGGTACGCGCCGTATGCCTTTACCCTGGTGGTGATCATCTCCCGGAATACCTGATCGCCATCATGGTAATATCATCACTGGGAGGTATGCCTGAAGCATGTTCAGCCACAGAACTCAGAACAGTTTTTATGATCCCTTTATGATCTGCAGCCAGGTTGGCCGAGAGCAGAGCTTCCAGCCTTTCGTCCCCGAATAATTCTCCCTGCCGGTTGAAAGCTTCAGTCACCCCGTCGGTATAAAGATAAAGTATGTCTCCCGGCGAAAGCTGCAGTTTCAGGGATTTGTAATTGAAATGTTCTATCCCGCCAAGTACCGTTCCTTTGGTAAGCTCCACGCTTTTAAATCCCGAAGCATTCAGCAGGTAGGGAGGATTATGTCCTGCGTTCACATAATCCAGCTCCCCTGTGGCGGTATTCAGTATACCATAGAAAACGGTCACGAACATAGACGATACGCTTTCGCTGCAAAGCAGGTTGTTCACGTAATTCATGCATTCATCGGTAGGCATGCCCTTTAGGCCTGTGGCACGGATGATGGTGCGGCTTACAGCCATAAAAATGGCCGCAGGCACTCCCTTGCCCGAAACATCCCCGATCACGAAACCAATCCTGTCGTTATCGATCATGAAAAAATCATAGAAATCACCGCCAACTTCCTTTGCCGCATTCATTGCAGCAAAAATGTCAAAATCCTTCCTGTCGGGAAAAGGCGGGAATACCTTGGGAAGTATGGCCTGCTGTATCTCCCGGGCTGTCTGCAGGTCCTGCTGAATCGAGATCAGCTGGTCATGCTCCTCCAGCCCCCGCCTGATCTGCATGATCTCGTCAAGGGTCTTGTTGATGGTAATCTCGAGATCCTCGAAGTTGATCGGCTTGGTGAGGAAGTCAAAAGCCCCGCGGTTCATGGCCGTGCGGATATTGTCCATATCCCCGTATGCGCTTACCACTACTGTTTTTAGCCCGGGATTCTTGAGTTCCTTCAGCTTCATCAACAGTGTGAGCCCGTCCATCTCGGGCATATTGATATCTGATAAAATGATCCCTATTTCCGGATATTCGATCAGCTTTGCAAGAGCCTCCAGGCCGTTATGCGCAAAAATAAAATCATATACCCCGTCCCTGATATGCCTTCTGAATTTCTGTTTGACAAGCGGTTCGAGATCGACTTCATCATCAACAACCATGATCTTTACTTTCATCACTGAATCTTCTACCATATACTGTCCTTTTCTGTTTTATACATTTATATTTTAACCTTTGGAATGGTTATCACGAATTCGGCATATTCGCCTTCCTTTGAATTAACTTCAATCTTACCCTGGTGCTCCTGCACGATAATGTCAAAGCTTATTGATAAGCCCAGCCCTGTACCCTGACCTGCAGGTTTCGTGGTATAGAATGGATTGAACACCTTCTCGATGACTGCTTTGGGTATTCCCTTGCCATTGTCCCATATCCTGAACTCGGCCTTATCGCCAAGGTCCTTTGTTGAGACTTTCAGGATTGGGAAATAGCCCTCTTTAAACTCCTGCTTTTTCTGGTGGGTCGAATAGCATGCATTGTTGATCATGTTCAGGAACACCCTGCTGAGATCCTGGGGGATGACATTCAGCTGGGGCATGTTCTGGTCATACCCGCTTTCAATTTTAATGTTAAAAGATGAGTCGGTGGCCCGCATTCCATGGTAACCCAGGTTGACATACTCGGCCAGAAGAGCGTTGACGTCGGTAGGCATGCGTTCACCTGACTTGCCGCGGGAATGGAGCAGCATGCCCCGGATAATACTGTCGGCCCTCTTGCCATGATCATGAATTTTCTGAACATTGCCTTCGATATCCTGGAGTATTCCTTTGATATAATCTGCATCTTTTTCGCCTAGGGCGGAAGTCAGTTTACCCGATTCGGCCAGGATTTCCTGCACAAGCTCAACAGAAAGTTCAGAGAAATTATTAATAAAATTGAGGGGGTTCTTGATCTCATGGGCAATACCGGCGGTAAGCGCTCCAAGCGATGCCATTTTCTCAGACTGCACCAATTGGGCCTGGGCAGCTTTCAAGCCGTTGAATGCCGCATCGAGTTCACCGTTTTTTGCTTTTAATTCAAAAGTCCGCTCATCCACTTTATGCTCCAGGGTCCTGTTGTATTCTTCAAGTTTTTCATGTGAGAGCTTCAGTTCACAGGAAGTACTCTGAAGGTCATGAATGGTCTTGGCAAGTGTTTCCTGCATGTAAATGAAGGAATTGTTCAACCGGCCGATCTCATCCCTTGAGCGGTTGGGAGGCAGGGTGACATTGAAGTCTCCCGTCGCAAATTTTTCTGCAGCCTGCGTAAACTTCCTGAGAGAACCCGTAATGGAACGTGAGATGAACAGTATCACCAGAAAAATCACCAGGAGACCTCCGAAGGCAATTTCAACCAGGTTGCGGTAAAGCTTGTTTGCATCGGCCATGAACTCATCAACAGGAAAAACAATGGCAAGAGACCATCCGTTGGAAGGAACGGGCGCATATGAGATCCAGCTTTCCTTACCTGTTACCAGGTTTTTATAAGGGATCTCTGCAAACCCGCTCTCCCCCTTTATCATTTTTTTGCCGATTTCACGCAAATCGATGAGATGCTTATTATCGGCAATGGAAAAGATGGATTCGTTCATTATCTCCTGTGTTCTCTTATGGGTAACAATAGTGCCGATATGGGATATCATAAAACCGTAGCCGGTTTCATACACTTTGATAGCACTTACGATCTCCTGGAGATAATAGAGGGAGACATCCACCGTAAGGACTCCTATGAATTTCTTTTTCCCTTCCTGGTCAACATATAACGGGACGGTATAGGTTGACATGATGATATTGCCTCCCCCTTCATCATAATAGGGTTCACTCCACCGGGCTTTCCCGAGTTCCCTCGGGATCTGGTACCAGTCCATGGTATAATAATTATACGCCTCGTTCCCCAGCGTCATGAACATCACCTTTTGCTTGTCACGGTAGAAATAGAAGGAATAATACTTTTGCTGTGAGGATTTATACCCGGGTTCGAATGCAAGAGCTGCACCGTAAATATCGGGGTTGGACTCAACCATTTGTTTTAACAGGTATTTCATTTTATCCTCGCTGCCAAGCTCCGACAGGATCAATGGCGCATAATTGCGGGGTATCGACTGAATATTTGAGAATACCCTTTCGATCTTTAAAATAGTCATGCCGGTAAGTTCGGTGGCGTTTATCTTAAGATTTTTAACAACAATGGATTTCGTTACATTATAATTATAAACAAAGATAATTCCGAGGATGAGCACTAAGGACAGAAAGATGTAGAGGATCATTTTAAAGGCGATGCCCCGCATAGGATTTTTGAATTTTTTCTGCGTCATGGGTTCCGGCTACTTTTCTGATGAAGGATGAAGCAATGTAGTATAAGGTTTGAAGAATTGCCGGAACGGGGGTATTGAGCTGATCTCCTTGCTCTCAAGCAGTATCCTTGCATTGGTCATATAATCATTTTCATTCAGCATGATATTCATGGTTGATTTCCCGGCCGGAAGATACAGGTCCCTGTACCTTTCTATCATCCACAGCTGATGAGAATGGTTGGCCGGCATTTTCTGTTTTCTCTGGGCCCTTATGATCACAGCTACGCTTGTATCGGGGTTGTTCAGTGCGTATACCCAGGATTCAATGCTTGCTTTCACGAATTCAACGCAGATGGCAGGATCTGATTTGAGTTTGTCATCCAGGCAGTAGATCCCGTCTTCAAGAAAATTCAGCCCGTATTTTTCAAAAAAGAAAGGCACCAGCTCATTGGTATCGAAGCCGCTGTTGATGATGGCATGGTATTCATCGAACCAGTTGGCGTTTATGACATCGACACCATCCTGGAGAAAGAGGTTGTTCGTGCTGCCAATGGGAACGATTTTTGTATCGAGGTGATATTTGGAGAACAGGGCCCTGGGCTGAAGATAATAACCGTCCCAGATACCTGCGCGCTTCCCGTTCAGGTCCTCTATTTTTCTGATCCCGCTCGACTTTTTCGCCAGCAGCATCAGAGATGAACGGGTAGAAAACTGGGCTATGTTGACTATATTGATCCCGCTGCTTCTCATTTTGATCGCATTCACAAGCCACAGAATGGCGAAATCAGCCTGTTTCAGTTTGATGATATCGTCGGTGGTGATGAAGGGTTTGTATTCTAGGATATTCAGGTCTATCCCGTGCTTCCTGAATATTCCCTTTTCCAATCCAACATAATACCCTGCGAACTGGCAGGTGGTGACCCAGTAAGGATATACCGTGATCTTTTTAAGTTCGCCTGCCGGCAGCCTCCCTTCCGTGTTCCCGGCATTGAACTTTTTGCCGGTCTTTTTTGAATTACAGGATGCAGCCGGCACAGCAACAAGCAACAGCATGAATAAAGCACGTGAAACCTGCCGGGGAAGTGAATGTTGCATGGATTTGGAAATTTCCTTTAATTCAATGTAAAATTAATTTATTTTCGTTCTCCAAATCAATTATACGTAATGCAGGCATTATTTTTTGATAATAAACTGGTTCTTAAGGACATCCCATTGCCTGAACCAGGGGAAGGCGAGGTTATGGTTAAAATCCTGTACTCTTCAATTTGTAATACCGATCTCGAGATCATCAAGGGATATATGGGTTTCAGGGGCGTGCTGGGGCATGAATTTGTCGGACAGGTCATCACCGGGGCTCATCCATTGTGCGGAAAGACTGTGGTTGGCGGGATCAATTGTTCCTGCGGGAAGTGTTACCTATGCCTCAGTGGCAGGCCAACCCATTGCAACAACAGGTCAGTCCTCGGTATTGCCGGCCACCAGGGTGTTTTTGCCGGGTTTCTTGCCCTCCCGGCTGAAAATCTTCATATAGTACCCGACTCGGTCCCGGGACGTTTAGCGGTATTTACTGAACCCCTTGCAGCCGCTGTCGAAATTTTTGAACAGCTCCATCTGAAACCATCGAAACCTGTTTTCATTTTCGGCGCAGGCAAACTCGGGATGCTGGTCTCAATGGTTGCAAGGCTCCAGGGTTTCGATTATACCACCTTTGATATCGTGCCGGGAAAAACTGGTTTTGCCCGAAGCCTCGGAATTAATGCAAGGTCATTGCAGGACCTGCTTCCTGATGAAAAAGCAGAAGTATGTATTGACTGTACGGGAAATGCCGAAGGTATCAACCTTGCACTCAAACACCTTTGGCCCCGGGGAACACTTGTGCTGAAAACCACGGTTGCCGATACTGCAAAACCCGACCTGAACAGCATTGTTATCAATGAATTCACTATTCTTGGTTCAAGGTGCGGCTTGTTTAAACCTGCTCTGAACCTGTTGGAGAGGAAACTTGTTGATCCCTCACCACTGATCTCGGGGGAATTTGCTTTCAGTGATATATTATCAGCGTTTGAATCTGCAAAAAATCCCTTAAATCATAAAATCATCATAGATCACCGCTTGTGAATGTTTTTTTTAACAAGACTTTGACATTAAAAAAAATCCTGTAAATTCGCTATTCCATTCAGAAAAAATAAAGACATGAAAGCATTCAGAAAAATTTTAGCAAGCCTCTTAGTGGCGCTCACTGTAATTTCATCAATGACTTCCTGTAACAACGGGGCCAGCAAGGACTCACAGGCCAATCAGACTGCTGCAGATACAATTAAAAAAGACGTTAATCTTTCTCCGGAAAACAAGAACCTGCTCTACCAGTTCCCTACTCCTTTTGAAGTCACTATGATGCTTCAGAGGGCTAAGGCAGGCTACATTTTCAAAATCACCAACCCTCCTGCCAATTTAAGCAAGTATTCCACCGAGAAGGCAAAAGCGCTGAATCTTGGCATATACAGTGCCGACCTGGCTTATTCGGCAACCTACAATTTTGTCGACGAAACAAATAAATTCATTGCATGTACAGGTAAACTTGCAAACGATCTCGGTATTGCAGGTGTATACGACCCAGGCCTTGTCGACAAGGTTAAAAAGTTCAATAACAACAAAGACTCCCTGGTGAATATGGTCACAAAGATCTTTAACCAGACCAATGACTTCCTGAGCAGGAACAACCGTAACCAGATCGCAGTATTAGTGGCAACCGGCACTTTTGTTGAAGCGCTTTATCTCGCTGCATCGCTGAACCAGGTTGCTTCCGACAACAAACCCATATCCACTGTTATTTTCAAGCAGAAAGATAATCTTGATAAGCTGATCACCCTCCTCACGGCCTATAATATGGACTCCGAGCTGAAACCGATTGGTGATGAGGTTAGCAAACTAAAAGCAATATACACCAATTACGGACTGGAAGCAGACAAGAAACTGCCCCAGCAAAAAGCAGCTGAGATCGGTGATCTGACCCAAAGTGTCAGAGACTCCTTTATCAAATGACCGAACCTATTCTGATGGCCCTGGTCCAGCTGTTTGCCACTGTTGCGGCAACAGCGAGGAAGCAGGCTTCTGAAAATTCCAGGCTCATCCTGGAATCCTACCTGCGTGATCAACTTAACAGCGGGGAACTTGAAGAATATTTAAAGCTTTTCGACGAATTACTTTCCTTTCATCAGCCGTTAGCAGAGTCCCCGGGGGATCCGCCACCCGACATATCTCATAAAATAACGACTATCTGCCAGAAGATCGCAAGGGACCTGGCTTATCTTGACAGGCTTATAGTCTTTATCAAGTTCATTGAATTCATTGAAGAGATTTCGAGGAACGAAACAGGCCGTGGTCTGCAGGAAAGCAAACATATGACGTCTTACGCCGCCCTGCTGAAATCGGCATTCAATATCCCCGATAACGAATACGACAATGCCCTGAACTTTATCCTGGACCCTTTCGGGGGGAAAATTCTGCCGCAGGACCTTCTGCTTATCGATGCCCGGCCCGAAAATACAAACCTGAAACACATCTCCAGGGAACTTCTCGACGGCTGTATCATGGTGTTGTTCTTCCCAAGCATACGCCGTTTCTTTGCCCGCTACCTCGGGAAGGACCAGCTCTACCTTTATGGACATACCATCCAGCCTTACCGTTCGTTTTTCCTGGCCAACGGGGCCATAATCAACAACCTTAAGATCACACCGGTTTACTATTCCGATATAGCTTCAAAATTCCTGCATGGCGACAAAACCATCCAGATAGAATTTACAGCAAACGAGATCGAGTACCGTTTTAAAAACAGCACCAATGGTATCCATCCATTCAGTTTTACTGCCCGTTCGGGTGAACTTATCGGCATCATGGGCGGGAGCGGTGTCGGCAAATCGACTCTTCTAAACGTTTTTAACGGGAGCCTCTGCCTTAACAACGGGAATATCCTTATCAACGGATTTAAACTGGGAACCGATAATACCGAGCTCGAAGGAGTAATAGGGTTTGTTCCCCAGGACGACCTGCTGGTTGAGGAACTCACTGTTTTTGAGAACCTGTATTTCAACGCAAAACTCTGCTTCAGGGATTTCAGCAAGCAACAGCTTATGAAAGCTGTTTTGAAAGTTCTGAAAGATATAGGGCTTATAGGCATCAAGGACCTCCGCGTAGGCGATCCTCTTAACAAGTTCATCAGCGGCGGACAGCGTAAGAGGCTGAACATCGCGCTGGAACTGATACGGGAACCCTCCGTATTGTTCGTGGATGAGCCAACTTCCGGGCTCTCGTCTATGGATTCGGAACTTGTGATGCTGCTTCTGAAGGAACAAACGCTCAAAGGCCGGCTTGTGGTGGTAAACATCCATCAGCCTTCATCGGATATCTATAAACTGTTCGACATACTGCTGGTCATGGACAAAGGGGGATATCCAATTTATTACGGCAACCCCATAGATGCGCTGACTTACTTTAAAACACTCAGCAACCACGCCAATCCCGACGAAAGCGAATGTCAGAACTGCGGGTACGTCAACCCCGAACTGATCCTTCAGATTACAGAGGCCAGGACTGTAAACGAATACGGGAAACTCACAGTGAACCGCAAAGTGAGCCCCGGTGAATGGTATGCCCATTTCAGGAAAAACATCCAGCCAAAGCTTAAGCTCTCAACCATTAAACAACAGCTCCCCCTGAACTTCTTCAAAGTTCCGGGACGATGGAAACAGTTCAGCATCTTTGGTATTCGAAACCTTCTGACTAAAATAACCAACCGTCAATACCTTGTTATCAACCTGTTTGAAGCTCCGGTACTGGCTGCCCTGCTGGCCTTCCTGACCAGGTACTTCAGCGGGGATTCATATTTCTTCGGGGAAAACAAAAACCTTGTGGCCTATATGTTCATGAGCGTTGTGGTGGCTCTTTTTCTCGGGATGATGGTAAGTGCCGAAGAGATCTTCAGGGACCGGAGGATCCTTAAACGCGAAGCCTTCCTTCACCTCAGCCGCAGCAGTTACCTGAACTCAAAGATCATACTCCTGTTCGTACTGTCGGCCATTCAAACACTGTTATATGTTTTGATAGGAGACTGGATTCTCGGCATTAAAGGTATGACCATGGCCTACTGGCTGATCCTGTTCAGCACTTCCTGCTTTGCAAATATGGCAGGTCTGAATATTTCTTCCGGGCTTGATTCTATTGTTGCCATCTATATTATTATCCCGTTCATACTGGTCCCCCAGCTGCTCCTGAGCGGGACTATAGTCTCCTTTGACTACCTGAATCCTGCAATAAGTTCAAGGGTCAATGTTCCGTTTGTAGGGGACATGATGGCTTCCCGATGGAGTTTTGAAGCCATGGCTGTTGCCCAGTTCAGGGACAATAAATACGAAAAGCAGTTTTACCAGGCCGATAAGGAAATTTCAAAGTATGCCTATATCACAGCCTTGCGCATACCTGCGCTCCAGGAACTGCTTGACGAATCCAGGATGAACATCGTAAGACAGAAAGACAATAAAAAGACCCAGCAGAACCTGCTGATCCTTCGTAACGAAATTACAGGACTTGAAAAAGAGGCAGATTTCAGCCGTGGTTCACCGGTTCAGAATATCACGCCTTCGGGCCTCACCAGCGAGCTGAGCACAAAGATCAGGTCATACCTTGACTCGATGAGCATAATATTCTCGGCACGGCTGAGCAAAGCCAACAACATTCATGATGCCATTTATCAAAAACTCGTTAATGAAAAAGGGCAGGAAGCTGTTTACGCACTTAAACGGGAATATTATAATGAAAATCTTGCCGACCTTGTCCTGAACTCCGCATCAACCGATAAGATCATCCAGGGAAAAGACAGGCTGATCAGGAAAAAAGACCCGGTTTTCATGGAACCCGAATCCAGGGCCGGCAGGTCTCATTTTTATGCACCCGTAAAATACCTTGGCACGCTCGAAATAGATACTTTCTGGTTCAATATAGCTGCCTTATGGTTTATGTCGCTGCTGCTTTACCTGTCGCTTCAGCATAATACCCTCAGAAAGATCATTGAATATTTCGGGCAGATGAAGAAATTACGAAAAACCTGATGAAGGAACTTCGGTTTTCACGACAAGCCGTTAAGCCTGATCGTTTCAAGCTCATCGCTGCTGAAAAGGCCGCTGCGGTACAATCTTAGAAACTGTTCCGAAACCCCGGCCCTGAAAAGCATCACATCGTCTGAATTCACGGTGACTTTCACCCCATGGTCGAAGAGTATCCTGATAGGATGTGTTTTGTATGATTTCACCCTCTTCAGCTTGATATTGCTTTCGGGGCATACATTCAGCCGTATTGAATTGGCGGCAAGCCATCGCATCACTTCGGGTGAATCGGCTGCCCCTATGCCATGCTGTACTTCATCCAGCCCAAGCAGTTCAACGGCTTTTTGCACCGACGCAGCATCCCCGAATTCACCTGCATGGGCTTTCAGTTTCAGGCCGGCCGCACGCGCAAACCGGTAGAGTTCGCGAAAATTCTCAAGCGGCTGTGCTTTCTCATCATCATACAGGTCAAGACTGCGAAAGTAACCAAAGGCAAGAAAAGGTTCAAGATGCTTTAAAACAGTGCGCAATGGCAATGTTTTCGGGAACCCCAGCTCCGGTCTGAAATCAATTTCCGGGGCAATCAGTGAATGATAATGTTTTAATGAACCCACAGCCCTCTCAGGTGATATATTAAACATGCTGCCGAAGAATCCATCCAGGCTCATCTCAAGGACCTTTATCCCATCCTGTTTAGCCTGCATAAAGGCTGCTTCAACGGCTTTTTCAAATGCGCCCGGCCGTTTCAGGAAAGGGGCATAGACCTCTCCAATCCACCTGTTCAGGGGCTCAATGCCCATCTTGTCGGCACGGAACGGCTTCAGCTTCTCACCATAAAACCTGCTTATCACCGAAGCTTTGCCTCCAAGCATGCAATGGTTGTGAAGGTCTGATTTTGGTATACTGCGGATGGCTTTGAGGTTACCTTCCTCCAATGCCGTTCTTAACGAAACTTTATTTGCCTGCATTGTCAAGGTTTTGTTTCATTACTCTCATCAGGTTTCCTCCCCATATCTTTTTAATCTGGGATTTTGAATACCCTCTTCGAACCAGCTCAAGGGTGATATTGCCCATTTCGCTCACATCATTGCATCCCTTTACCCCTCCTCCCCCGTCGAAATCGGTCCCTATCCCCACATGATCAATCCCGGCAACCTTGACCATATGATCAATATGGTCAACAACATCGCTTACTGTTGCAAGATGCGGGGGAAAAAGATCGTCGACAGCATTCCAGTCCTTGTTCGCACTTTTCTGCTCATCCTTTGATAATCCGTCAAAATCGTGGTATTTTTTTCTAAGGGCAGCATGTGCCGAATCCCTGGCAGGGTTAGGATCGGCTTTGACATAGGCGCTGAGTATGCACATCTGCGCCACACCTCCGTTAGCGGCCAGGGCCATCAGCATAGGATCGCTGAGGTTCCTGGGGTTGTTGCATAATGCGCGTGAACAGGAATGTGAAGCAATTACCGGGGACTTCGACAGGTGCAGAACATCATAAAAAGATTTGTCGGAAATATGCGAAACATCGACCATCATCCCCAGCTTGTTCATTTTGCTCACAACCTCTTTCCCGAGAGGGCTGAGGCCCCCGAATGCAAGGGTGTCGGTGGATGAATCGCAGAGGTCATTGTTTTTGGTATGGCAGAGTGTAATATAGCGCACCCCCCTGTTGAAAAATGTTTCAACCAGCGAAAGATCCAGCCCTATGGGGTAGCCATTCTCCATGCCGATAAATACAGCGATCTTTCCTTCTTTTTTCAGACGGTAAGCATCCTGAGGTTTCAGCGCCAGCGAGGCCATCGCCTGGTTCCTTTTTAATACTGAATAAATAGTGTCGATGATCTCGAAAGCTTCATTTTTAATTTTTAAAAATGAAGCCTGGTCACGTTTCCCCTGGGAGGTAAATACCGCGAAGAAGATACCGTTAAGACCGCCTTCCTTCATACGGGGAAAGTCAACTTTGGAACCTCCGGAATCGTGTTTCCGGCCCGGATCGAAGTCTCCCGCCATCAGCCTCATGGGGGTATCGGTATGGGAATCCACGGTAAACACGGAACGGTGGATGTCAGCTGCTTTCTTAATCAGTTTTGCGTCGGTATTGTTACCACAAACGCCTGCAAAAGCGGGTAGAAGTATAAAAGCAATGCATATTGTTCTTATCATGGCAGTATTTATTTAAGCTGGCGGAGATACATCTGAATCGTATTTTCCAATCCGTAATATAAAGCATCGCAGATCAGGGCATGCCCGATGGAGACTTCAAGAAGGTGAGGAACGTTCTGGTAAAAAAAATGCAGGTTTTCAAGGCTGAGATCATGCCCGGCATTCACGCCTAAACCTGAATCATTTGCAGCTTCAGCTGCCATACGAAAAGGTAACACCGCTTTTTGAGGGTCGGCCTTATAAGCGGATGCAAATGCTTCGGTATATAACTCCACCCTGTCGGCTCCTGTTTTCGCGGCATTTCGAATCATCTTCTCATCAGTTTCAATGAATACCGATGTCCTGATCCCGCAGGATTTAAATCCTGCAATTACCTCCTTAAGGAAACGTTCATGTTTAATGGTATCCCATCCGGCATTGGACGTTAGGACTCCCGGAGGATCGGGAACGAGGGTGACCTGTGCGGGTTTGACTTTCATTACAAGGTCGATGAAAATTTCAGAAGGATAGCCTTCAATATTGAATTCCGTTGTTAATACCGGCTTGAGATCATACACATCCTGGTAGCGCACATGCCTCTCATCGGGACGGGGATGCACCGTAATGCCTTCCGCCCCGTAACGTTCACAATCCAAAGCCGTCCTGAGCAGATCGGGCATGTTCCCCCCCCTGGCATTTCGCAAAGTTGCTATCTTGTTGATATTAACGCTTAATTTAGTCATCGGAAGAGTTTATGCAAAGCTAATACTTAAGGCTGAATTGAGATAAAAAGCTTGTAACTTTGTATTGTATGAGGATAGTAATTCAAAGAGTTTCTTCAGCTTCAGTGGAAATTAAAGGGAAGGTGCATGCCTCTATCCGGCATGGGCTGCTTATTCTTTTAGGAATTGAAGATGAGGATACTGCGGATGACGTTAACTGGTTATGCCAGAAGGTTTCCAGGTTAAGGATATTTGACGATACCGATGGGGACATGAACCTTTCTGTCACGGATATCAATGGTGAAATCCTGCTTATAAGCCAGTTCACCCTGCATGCATCCACAAAGAAAGGAAACAGGCCGTCGTATATCAGGGCTGCAAAACCCGGGGATGCTCTTCCCCTTTACGGGATGTTTATAAACAGCCTGTCGGCGGAAACCGGGAAAGAAGTTAAAACCGGAATTTTTGGTGAAATGATGGAAGTAGCCCTTGTAAACAGCGGACCGGTGACTATAATTATAGACTCGAAAAACAAGGAATGATATCATTGATTAAGTTAAGGAAAAGTTTGGTTTTTCATTCAGGCCTGACTATATTTGTAGCATGAAGAAGGTCCTCCTTATTGAAGATGACAGGCTTATTCTGGAGACTACCGCCGATTTTCTTGAAACATCAGGTTACGAGGTGTTAAAGGCTATAAACGGTTCAGAAGGAATATCTCTTGCAAAAACCCAGCTGCCCGACCTCATACTCTCAGATATCCTTATGCCCGGGATTTCAGGGCACGAGGTTTACAAGATACTTAAGAAAGATATTACCACAGCCGATATCCCGTTCATCTTCCTTTCTTCACTGACCGACAAGCAGGACATTCGCATAGGGATGCAGATGGGAGCCGACGATTACATCACCAAGCCGGCTGATCCCCCTGAACTTTTAAAAGCAATTGAAATCAGGCTTGAGAAATTCGACAGGCTTTTAAAGCATAAGGAATTACGGTATCATGTCCTGTTTGAGCTTGCCTCGGAAACAATCCTGATGATCAGACCCGGGACCTCTGAAATTGTTGACACAAACCAGGCAACCCTGGAATTGCTGGGATACACAAAAGACGAGATCACCAGCCTGAGAGTAACAGACGTCCTGCCCGCTAAGGAATGGGAAAATATTTTAAAGATATTCTCAAATAACAGCGGGAAAAATAAAATATCCCATTCCGAGTCATACTGGAAACGAAAAGACAACCGTGAAATCCCGGTTCAGCTGAATGGCCAGGTGGTGGAGATCCAGGGAGAAAAATATTTTCTCCTGATCGCTAAAGACATCTCCGATATACGATATAAGGAAAAAGCGCTTAAGGAAAGTGAAGAACGTTATAAAGATCTTGTCGAGAACATAGGTGAAGGGATCGGGGTGGTGGATCTCAATGAACGGTTTACATATATAAACCCGGCTGCCTCAGAGATTTTCGGACTTCCGCCTTCCCAGCTGGTCGGACAAAAACTCCTGAATTTTATACATCCGTCTTCACATACAGAAATATTAAGGCAAACCCAGAACCGTATTCTTGGTCAGAAAAATATTTACGAAGTGGAGGTTCTGAGGCTTGACGGGCAAAGGAGATGGATCATTGTCACGGCAACTCCCCAGTATGATGCGAACGGACAATTCTCAGGCACTTTCGGTATCTTCCGCGATATAACCAGGAACAAGCTGTCTGAAGCCCGTGTCAAGGAAAGTGAGGAAAGGCTGAGCGCTATCGTTGATCTTACCAACGATTATATCTGGGAAATCGATCCCCAGTGGAGATATACTTATGTTAGTTCGAAGGTTTATGATATCACTGGATACCGGCCTGAAGAACTGCTGGGTAAATCGCCTTTCGCATTTATGCTTCCCGATGACGTGGAAGTTGTAAAAGAAGAGCTCAGGAAATTTGTACACGATTACAAACCCCTTAATTTTCTCACAAACCGGGTAATTCATCGTGACGGTCATATCGTATATCTTGAATCCTCGGGGATTCCTTTATTTGACTCTAACGGGAAATATACAGGTTACCGGGGAGCCGACAAGGATATCACACTCAGAAAATCCTTCGAGAACCAGCTGATTGTCGCCAAAGACAAAGCTGAAGAATCAGACCGCCTCAAGTCATCCATTCTTGCAAATGTGAGCCATGAACTGAGAACCCCCTTAAACGGGATACTGGGGTTTGCCGAAATACTTAAATCTGAGTTGAAGGATACAGACCACGAGATGATGGCCGAGAACATCCACTCATCCGGAAGAAGACTTATGGGGACCCTCAACTCACTGATCACCTTATCACAGCTTGTCGCGGGTAAAGTTACTCTTACCATACGGCCGCTTCTTCTGAAGGAAAGCCTTAATTCAGTTATAAAGTCGCTTGCTCCCCTTGCAAACGAAAAAAATCTTACCGTCACTTTAAACGCTGATCCCTTTTTCAAGGTAAATACCGATGAGCAGCTGCTCAAGCAACTTTGCCGGCAGATCATTGATAATGCTATCAAATTCACTGAAAAAGGAGGAGTTACAATCGATGTTACAACAAATACTCCGGGAACAGAGGGGTATGTAATAATTTCGATCAGCGATACGGGGATAGGGATTGAAAACGATTATCATGACCTGGTGTTCCAGGAATTCAGGCAGGTCAGCGAAGGATTTGGAAGGAAGTACCAGGGATCCGGGATCGGTCTTACCATTTGCAAGAAAACCATAGACCTTTTAGAAGGCAAGATCACCCTGGAGAGCAAACCCGGCAAAGGCTCCACTTTTCATATCTGGCTTCCATACCGTCAAACTGCGGTATCCCCTGAAGGAGCTTCACCCTCACCCAAGGGAGTCAATGAATTAAAAACACCCGAAAAGACTGAGTTGCCCTGGGTACTTCTTGTTGAGGACAACCTGGTGAATAAAGAGCTTACCGAATTTTTTCTCAGGAAAGTATGCCGGCTTGAATATGCCCCTGATGGAGCCTCAGCTATCCAAATGGTAAAGACAAAAAAATATTCTGCCATCCTGATGGATATCAACCTGGGATACGGCATTAACGGCATTGAAACAACAAAGGAGATCAGGAAAGTTGAAGGTTACAAGGATATTCCAGTGATTGCCGTTACCGGGTATACCATGAGCGGTGATAAGGATATGCTGATCGCCCAGGGCTGTACGCATTACCTTGCAAAACCTTTTGACCAGGCAAGCATTCTCGAATTAATGAAAGATATTCTGGCAGGGAAAAGATAAGTTCTGCTGATTCCCGATCCTGTATTTTCTTTATAAAATCTTAATCAGGCTTCTTCGGTCTGCTTGCTGTCCTTCCTATAACTTTGCAAGGCTTAAAAACATTTAATCTCTAACAATAAAAACACATCGTCATGAAAAAAGTCGTTGTCTTAGTATCAGCTATTTTGCTGTTTGCCGGTTTAACTTTTGCACAGACCCCACAGGCTAAGGATCAGAAACCAGCCGAAAAGAAAGAAGCTCCAAAGAAAGAGCCCACTGCTGAAAAGAAAGATGCTGCAAAGCCAGCCACAAAACCTGCTGATAAGAAAGCTGCAACACCTGCTGCAAAACCTGCAGAAAAACCAGCTGAAAAGAAAGCTCCTGAAAAGAAGTAACTGGGAACTTTTCTGTTTTAAACAAAAGAGGCCGTCCTTCCGGGACGGTCTCTTTTGTTTTATTTGCCCACCATCCTGTTAAACACTATAGGGAATTTGACAGCCACCCTTACGGGCTTGCCGTTACGCCTTGCCGGCTCCCATCTTGGCATAAGTTTTATCACCCTGATAGCTTCTTCATCGCAGCCGCCTCCGATGCTTTTGCTCACGTCTATGTTTGACAGGGAGCCGTCGAGTTCGATTACGAATACCACAACCACAACACCCTGGATTGAAGCCTTTAAGGCGGCCTCGGGGTACCTGAGATTCTTTCGGAGGAACCATAGCCTGGCATCGTCACCTCCCGGGTACTTTGGATACGCATCAATCACCGTTACCAGTCCGTTTACTTCGCCCTCCCCTTTGCCGTCAATGGCATTGCCATGCCCTTTGCCGATAGTATCGGCCGCAGGGGCTTCTTCTTCAACAGGAGGACTTTCTTCGGCAGGTTTGAGTTTTTGCTCCATGACCGAGTCGGTAACAAGGGGAACTTGCTGTTCTTCGGTTTGTTTTGGGAGGGACCCGGCCAGTTTGTCGATATCATCATCCTGAGGGGGCTGGAGAGGCAGATATTCAACATAGGTAATAAAATCTTCGTTTAACAAGGGGACGGGCTCAAAGAAAAAGTACAGGAATGCCCCCACAATCACTGAAACAAAGAGAAACACTGAAACAATTATCGAGATCAGGAGGTTTCTCGGGTAGAGCTTTCGTAAAACATATCCTCCGTATTCCTGGTTCCTTCCAGTGAAAACAATGTCGAACAAGTCGGGCTGATGGCTTGACTTCATTCCCCCAGGTATTTTTTGAGTACTTCGATTTCCCTTCTGTGGCGTTTGGTGGGTCTCCCGGTACCGGGATCACGGAATTCAAAATTAAGCTGTCTCATCATCTTAATCCTGGCATATTCTTCTTCAGGGGTGAGATCTTTCATATAATCAGGCACAAGGGGCGCCCCTACCCTGTTATCAAGGATTCCGAGCACCTTGACGTTTTTTGTAAATGCCTGCTGTGAAATACTTATCTCATCACCGGGTTTAACCTCCCTGGAAGGCTTCACTATATGCCCGTCAATCCTGATCTTTCCCGATTTGCATGCATCCGTTGCCTGGCTGCGGGTCTTAAAAAGGCGCACAGCCCATAACCATTTATCTATCCTGACCCCTTCTATCATTTCTGACGGAAAAAAATCTCCATGGGAGCCCCGGTGAAGTCAAAATGCTCCCTGATTTTATTCTCAATAAAACGCCGGTACGGATCCTTTAAGTATTGAGGGTGGTTACAGAAAAAAACAAAAGAAGGGAAAGCCGTAGGCAACTGTGTGGCAAATTTGATACGAACATATTTTCCTTTAACGGCAGGGGGTGGAGTTTGTTCGATCACGGGAAGTATGAAATCGTTAAGTTCCCGTGTAGGGATCTTCCGCATTCTGTTTTTATAAACCGTAACAGCAGTCTCCATTGCTTTAAGGATGCGCTGTTTCTCGGTTACCGAGGTAAACACAATGGGAATATCGCGGAAAGGAGCGGTCTGTTCCCTGATCATTTCTTCAAAATCCTTATGCGTATTGGTCTGCTTCTCAACAAGATCCCATTTATTTACCACGATGACAACACCTTTGTGGTTCCTGTCGATAATATGGAAAATATTAAGGTCCTGGGCTTCAAACCCCCTTTCAGCATCGACCATGAGCATGCATACATCGCTGTGTTCGATTGATCGTATGGCACGCATGACCGAATAGAATTCGATATCCTCCTTGACTTTCCCTTTTTTCCTTATCCCCGCGGTATCGACCAGGAGAAAATTGAGGCCGAACGAGTTGTAAACGGAATGTATGGAATCACGGGTAGTTCCCGGAAGAGGGGTCACAATAGTCCTGTCTATCCCAAGCAACATATTGACCAGGGAAGATTTTCCTGCATTGGGGCGGCCTACAATGGATATCTTGGGGAGATCGGGCAATTCCTCGTTGTTCTCAGGCGACGACTCATCCAGGGGCTGGAAAAGTTCCGTAACGGCATCAAGGAGTTCGCCAGTACCGCTTCCGCTCACGGCAGATATCCCGAAGATCTGTTCCATTCCAAGGGAATAGAAATCATGAACCATGTTTGCCTGCTTTCCGCTGTCTATCTTATTAGGGACCAGTATCGCTTTCTTACCCGACCGGCGCAGGATATTCGCCACATCTTCATCCATGATGGTAACACCCTCCCTCGCATCTACAACAAACAGTATAATATCAGCTTCGTCTATGGCGAGGTTAACCTGCTTTTTAATTTCCGATTCAAAAATATCACCTGAATCGTCGACATACCCCCCGGTATCGATCACCGAGAACTGGTGGCCGTTCCAGTCCGACATCCCGTAATGACGGTCGCGGGTCACCCCGCTGGTTGGGTCGACAATAGCTTCACGCTGTCCCACGAGGCGGTTGAAGAGTGTACTTTTACCCACATTCGGGCGACCAACAATAGCTACTATTTTCGACATAAATTGTTTAATTGTTCATCATGCAATGACGATCACAACGATCATCACAATTCTTTATCCTCACTTAAATTATACCCGAACCTTTTCAGCTGGAGTTCATCCTCCCTCCAGTCCTTCGAAACCTTAACATGGAGTTCAAGAAACACATGCCGTCCAAGGAATTCCTCGATGGAAAGCCGGGCTTCGGTGCCCAGTTTTTTAATCGACTTGCCCTGGTGGCCAAGTATGATTGCTTTCTGCGATTCCCTGGCGATAAAGATTATCGCCCTGATCCGTATAAGTGATTCATCCTCTTTAAAAGAATCAATAGCGACTTCCACAGAATAAGGTACTTCCTGCGAATAATTCATCAGGATTTTCTCCCTGATAATCTCTGAAACAAAGAAACGTTCATTCCTGTCGGTCAGCTCGTCTTTATCATAAAAAGGCGGATGTTGTGGCAGCAGTTTGATAAGCCGGGTCTTTAACAAATCAAGGTTGGACTTATGAAGAGCTGATACCGGGAGTATCTCGGCTTTTGGCAGCAGTTTTGCCCAGTTTTCCACTTCCCTTTCCAGTTTAATCTGGTCTATCGTATCGATTTTATTGATGAGGATGATAACAGGAAGATTCGTATTTATTATTCTCTGGAGGATTTCATCATGGGTGAATTTCAGTCCCGGTTCGGTGACAAGCAGGATAATGTCGGCGTCGGACAATGATGAACTTATGGCCGATACCATAGCCTGGTGCAGTTTATATTTTGGGGTGAGGATGCCCGGGGTATCCGAAAACACTATCTGGTAATTTTCATCATTCAGGATCCCGATTATACGATGCCTGGTGGTCTGGGCTTTTGGTGTAATACCCGAGAGTTTTTCACCTATCAGGGCGTTCATCAGGGTTGATTTCCCAACGTTGGGATACCCGAGGATAGTAATATAGCCGGCTTTATGAGCCATAATTTTTTTATAAATTTTGAGATGCGGCAAAATAACCCTATCTTTGCAGCGCGAAACCTAAATATACCGCGTTACAAACGACAAAGGTACGAAAATATATCGCGGGGTGGAGCAGAGGTAGCTCGTTGGGCTCATAACCCAAAGGTCGTAGGTTCGAATCCTACCCCCGCAACCACGAAACCCTGGCACGAAAGTGCCGGGGTTTTTCTTTTTCCGCCGAGGCCCGAAGCTTGCTTCGTGGCTGAGGCGGAAAAAGAAAAAGACCGGGCGAGCGAAGCGAGCCAGGGGATTGAGTGGTTAAGCCTCCCCTCAAACGGATCAGCGCAGCTAATCCTGCGAATGCAATGAGCAGGAAGCGCAGCTAATCCTGCGAATGCAATGAGCAGGAAGCGTAGCTAATCCTGCGAATGCAATGAGCAGGAAGCGTAGCTAATCCTGCGAATGCAATGAGCAGGAAGCGTAGCTAATCCTGCGAATGCAATGAGCAGGAAGCGTAGCTAATCCTGCGAATGCAATGAG
>CAILVF010000070.1 GCA_903837605.1 uncultured Bacteroidales bacterium
GATCTGAAAGAATATTTTTTTTGTAGGAATATCAACTCCCTGATTATCCAAATATCATTATGGGAGAATATAAAATATTTCTGATTCTGTTATTTTTCAGGAAATTATCTAAAAGATTATCTTTGTTCTCAAGTACAACTGAAGTGAAAAATGTCAATTAAAAAAGCGGCTGGCAGGGTGCTAATTCACCCTGGCACAATTTCCTTATTAACTACCGCACTAATTATTCTTCTCTTTATTCCCACTCCGGGTAAATATAATCTTCAAATTGTTGATCAGACATTTCCACTTAACACTTCTTCAATAATCTATGATGATCTGGATGGGAATGGATACAGCGATAAGGTCGAAGCACAATACTATGCCAAAGAAAACGGGATTGCTTCCCTGATAATCAGATGTTATCCGTCCAAATCCTTTAATGAATGGGATTTTAAGGGATCTTTTCCCCCGGCCAGCCCTAATTTCTTAATTGCAGGAGATTATAATAATGATGGGAAAAAAGAGGTCTATGTTTTTACCATTTCTTCCGATTCAATATATTTAAATATAATACAAAATCCAAAATCAAAAAACACCGACACATCAACAAGGTTTATTACAACTTTCAAACCCTGGAACGGGAAACCTAATTTTGAGATTTTTATACCGGGGCTTGTGGATATGAACCAGGATTCATTTAAAGACCTTGTATTTTCAATAAATTCAGGGTTTTCATTGTATCCGAGGAGCGTTTATATTTACGATATTAAAAATGACAATTTGAGTGTTTCACAAAAAACAGGATATTTTGGACAGCCTTCAGTCATAGGTGATATTAACGGAGATGGGTATAATGAAATCATTCTGAACGGGTATGCAATTCAGTGTGTCAAGGATACTATTGCAACCCCTGTTCATGATAATTGCTGCTGGTTGATTGTGTATGACCACAACCTTAATCGCTTATTTCCTCCCAGGAAATTTGCTGATATCGGGTATAGTAAACTAACTACTTTGGCATTACCTGGCAATACAGGAAAACCTGAAATGTTTGCTTGCTATATCCCGCCTGAATCTTCAGGGAAAAACCTGAGTCTTATACATTTCGATCAGCAGGGAAATATTAAAAAAACATATTCAATTCCGGGGAATGTACTTGGAACTTTAACTCCTTTCATAACCTTCAGGGATGGTCAGACAAACAAATTGGCACTGAGTATTTCAGGTAGTGAAATCATATGCCTTGACACTGCCCTTAATCCTGTTTCCAGGTTCAAATGTAAACCGGGTATGTTTTCCTTACCAGATTCTCTTGATATAGATTCGGATGGCATTAAAGAAATTATTTGCTTAGATGAAAGCCGGCATTTGTTTACCGTGTTTCGTCATGATCTGAAAGATCCTGTTTCAATTATTTTGCCGGAAGCAAACTGGTCGTACAAAAAAATATCAGTAATTATAAAACCTGGGAATACCCCACAAATATCAATATTTAATGGGGAAAGAGAACTCATTTTAGCTTATAAGTACAACCCCTTTTATTACACTCGCTGGGCGGTATACCTGGCAATATTTCTTGCAATTTATCTCTTTATCATACTCATCAGGCGAATCCAGCGAAATCAAATCTTAAAACAGCAGAAAACAGAAAAAAAGATCACCGAGTTACAGATGAAGGTCGTTCGAAACCAGATGGATCCTCACTTTACTATGAATGCGATTAATTCTGTTATATCCGCCATCAATGAAAATGAAAAAGAACAGGCGACCAAACACCTCATTTACTTTTCCAAAATGTACCGTCATTTGGTTTTGACTGCGGATAAGATTAAATGTACTCTTGCCGAAGAGCTTGATTTTACAAGGAATTATCTTACTATGGAACAGTTCCGCTTCAGGGATAAATTTGATTTTGATTTCGAGATCCCGCCTGAGCTTAACCTGAACCTGGAAGTCCCGAAAATGGTTATTCAATCCCCCGTTGAGAATGCAATTAAACACGGCCTGATAAACCTGCCGGGAAAAGGACATCTGACTGTGAGAGCAAATACTTCTGATCATATTCTTATTCTTGAGATTACCGATAACGGGATAGGGAGAGCAAATGCCGCCAAATTGAGCCAGCATTCAACCGGAAAAGGAATGAAGGCCATGGAGGAATTCCTTAAGCTGTACCAGAAAGTCACCGGATTAAAGGCAGAAACTGCTATCGAGGATCTCACCGACAAGGAAGGAAATCCTGCAGGAACTAAAGTGACGGTTAAAATTCAAATAAACCGGCCGGCTTAAATTCCATTTACATCCACAGGGTTTTATTAACTTGCAGCCTCAAATGTCTTTTCAGGCACATGGAACCCATTCTTCGTACTATTATTATTGATGATGAGGAGAAAGCCATCCTTAATCTTGTTGGACTACTTAAATCATTCCCCCAAATTAAAGTTGTGGCGCAGGAAACCGGCTCGGCAAATGCGCTTGAAACTATCGATAATTACAAGCCGGACCTTATCTTCCTCGATATCCATATGCCAGGTAAATCGGGCTTTGAAATTGCAGGTGAACTTTACCGTCAAGGATGTAAACCCGAAATTATCTTTGTTACTGCTTTTGATAAATATGCCATCGAAGCCATCCGCCACGCTGCTTTTGATTATCTCCTCAAACCGGTAAAGCAAGAAGAACTTGCAACAGCAATTGACCGTTTACTGGTGAAACAATTGCAGCAGGATCGCGAACAACAGATCAAACGTCTTTTTGAACATTCGTCGAATAAAGGAAAACTAAAGATCAGTACAACCGGGGGATTCACCCTGATCAACCCGGCCGATATCCTCTATATAAATGCTGACTGGAATTACGCCGAAATATTTTATGAAAGCGAGAAAAACGAATTGGTTACCATGAATATAGGCTCCCTGGAAGAGTTGTTGCCACCTATGGATTTTTTCAGGATAAACCGCTCAACTATCATCAATGTGGCATACCTGGTCAAAGTAAGCAGAAAACACAGAACCGCTTACCTGGCCAAGGATGGCAAGGAATATACTTTTAAAATCCCACTTTTAAACATCCGTAAACTGGAACGTTTCCTGGAAAGATAATCCAAACAAAGCGACTGATCCCCGGGATATAATGAAAGATACTGTGAAAACGAAAGTATAATTTAATCAATTACCCTTACAGCAAACGCCAGGATTCAATCGGCAATAAATAAGATCACTCCTTTTTCGGTAAAAGACCTGTGGGGATTAATGTCATCGTCACTCATCATATAGGTCATTCCTGCTTTCATGATAGATTTGCTGCCGTTTTTCAGTTCACTCACCATTTCACCTTTCAGTATATGGATGACGTGCCCTCGGGGGCACCAGTGGTCGGCAAGATAACCGGGCGAATATTCAACTATTCGCAACCGGATGTTTCCTTTTTCAACAGTCTTCCATGTGGCAAAACCGCTTTCCCCCGGATGGATTGTATGTGGGATTTCATCCCAATTAATTGATGTGAATGGAACTTCCAGAATTTTCATCTCCTTTTTATTTGATAATTCTTGAATAACCAGTGTATGGATTTAACTCCATCAAATCAAATTCAAGAAGTTTCGCTTTAACCAGGGGTAACAGGTTTATCACTTCCCGGGCTTCGGCCAGGTCCCTGGCTTCAAGAATAAGTACCGCATTGTATTCTTCGGTGAAATAGATCTCCCTGACACTGCCCGAAAGGTATAATTCATAAGCTGTTTTAGCTTCGTCTTTAAGGATAGCTTCTTTATTTTCCCAATCAACAGGGTTTGGCTCTTTTGATATTGCAAGGATTTTCATAGGTGCCGGTTTTTTTTGACGCACATAAAAATACAAAAAACAAACACCAGATCAACTTCAATAACACCAAAGGATTCAATATAAAAACATTAGATAGGTTAATTTTGTTTATATGTTCATAACTTTCTGTAAGGAAAAAGTTATATGGCTAAAAATTGTGATTAAATTCGATTCGGGTATTTTTTGGAATAAAAAACAAGGACCCATAGATCATTTAGTTCCGGCATTCAAATCAAAAAAGATGAAATTAAGAGGATTCAGCCTGGTTTTCCTGGCAATTCTAAGCACGTGCCTGTCGGCGCAAACAGTTATGGATGTTGCCCGCAGTAAAAACATTACCTGGTATGGTATTGATTTCTCAAAAGCAAGATTTATTGGTTTTGAATCTTACGTAACACCGGAAATGCTTAAGGATGAACTCATAAAAAACTGGGCGGATCATACAGCCCAAACGGATTTTTCGTACAATACAGTATCGATGATGTTACTGTTGAAGCCTGCCAATAGAATATAATCAAAAAAATCATTGCTTAATCTCAACGTTATCAAAATCAACAATTTGAGTGCCGCTAACATAAAATCCAATCCCAGTCGAAATGATAGGGAGATAACGAGATTCAACTGCCATCATACCATTAACGAAAAATTGTAATTTTTGAAAAGTACTTTTGACAGAGATATCAAGAGAAACATGTTTTTTACCTTTTTGTTTTAATGAGTTTCTAATACGACCTACCACTTCATAATTTTTAAAATGAACAAGCCAGGCTTCATCATCTTTTACCATGAATACAATAAAATTACCATCATCAAGATAGTCAAGAATCAACCCAAAATCACCGTTATCAGAAATCTTTTTTACAACTGCTGAACATTTAATTTCGAAATTCTTTGTTGGATCAAATCCAGCATAGCAATGAGTCTCAATAAATGAGGGTTCCTTGGATCCTCCCCATAAACTTATACCACCTGTTTTTTTACCCTCAAGATGAAAAACACCTTCTTTAATGATAGCCTCGCCATCTTTTGATGCAGTTTCAGTCCAGCCCCATGAATTCGTCTCAAAATTTTCCGTCTGGGTTTGTGAAAAAACACTAATACTACCGAAAAGCACGGCAATTGAGATAATTAATTTCCTTTTCATGTTTTGCTATTAAAATTTAACAAGTAAAATTAACATTTAAAGTATGAAGAGTTCAAAAAGTTCTACTGTAATCCAAACTTATAATCTTCTCGTGGTTTTGATATGCACATTTAATGCTTGAATTTTTCGATTTGTAACACAGTTAAAAAAAACATATTTACCATCTATTCATGTGTAAATATACGACGCCTAATAATTTTACATTGTCCTAAGGACAAGTAAAACTATTCCCAAGGTCAAAATAAAAACACAGGATTTTAAGTAAAAGATATCAGGCTTTTCAAATAACTTCCATTATAAATTATGTGCGAATACCAACTAAATTACATTTTACCTAATCTTGCTTGAAATTCTGAGATAAGTGGTTCTAATTCTTTTAAAATGCGATTTATTTCTTGAAATGATTCATCTTTTTGTGCTGCGAAAATTGGGGCAACTTCTGAAGAAACTTTAATTTGAAAAGTTAAATCTCCTCCAAGATTGCTCTCTTTAACAGAAACACGAGTTCGCACCTGACGTTCTGCATCAGGAAAGGATTTATACATCCATGGAGTTTGAATGAATCCTGATGCCATATCAGTTGTTTGTATTTCATCAAAATAATTAAGGATTATTTGGTGAATCATTTTCCAGGCCATTTCAGAGTTTCTTTTGCCATTTTCCATTTTATACAAGGCTGGGTCAACCTTGACAGTAAAATATTTATTTACCAAACCTGATGCAACAGAAATATCCTGAAATGCATCTCGGCGCAAAGTAAAACTTACCGCACTTCGATTATCGGTATAGAAAACTTTTGTTTCCAATGTAACATATCCTTCTTTTACAAATTTTACTACTATAAAGCCCTCTTTCTTTCTAATTGTTGCAGTAGTTACTCCGTCAGCTACATAATTACCATCAATAAAAATTTTGGCATCAGAGGGTGTAACTGTTATTTTAACTTCCTTAGCACCAATGCTAATATTTATTGTGGAAACGAAAATAAAAAATAAAACCAATAAATTTTTCATAACTAATAATGTTTAGACAGTGAAATACGATAAGGCACCTCTATGAAAAATCGAAGCCCGATTAATAAAGGGATAAAGATAT
Source organism: uncultured Bacteroidales bacterium (assembly GCA_903837605.1). Lineage (GTDB taxonomy): Bacteria > Bacteroidota > Bacteroidia > Bacteroidales > FEN-979 > CAIRDP01. The sequence continues at coordinate 6,043 of CAILVF010000070.1, forward strand.
ACATTGTTTTTCAAAAAACGAACTTTTGACCATTTTTTTATATGTTTATATATCAATAACATAGCAAATATTTCATTTGCTTTTTGTTATACTAACTCAAGTTTCGCAGGTAGCTGAACTGCATATGATTAATAGTAATATATGTTGATAACTTCATGATAACGTAGGTGTTAAAAGTATGGCGTCTTTCTCATAAGTGGTTATATTTGAGATTGCTACATGCCAAATAACCATAAAAGGATGGCTCCACAAACCAAAGTGAATAAAAATCTTCCTGAGTCAAAACGATTATTGATAATTCTGATAAGAAAGTTCATTCTATTCATACCCTGTATAACAAATTAAAAGTTCGAGACTTAGCAAACTCCTTGATTAATAAAAGGATAAAGGACGTAGTGTTTCTTCTACCTTGTTTGACTTATTGCTTATGACCGTTACCTATCAAAGTGTACGGATGTATGTTGCGGCAGACATTACGGATGCAGCAAAGACACGTATTATAATCTGAAGAATGATTCCCGTTTAACTTGGCGTGTCATGATGTTTATTTTCAGTCACCGGTTTCTTTCGATTGTTCCCAAAACCGACAACGAATCCTCTGAAGAACAACGTTACCTGATTATCGATAATACCAGTTGTTTCAAGAGAGGGAAAAATATTGAAGGCCATAGATCTGGCAATGCAATATGCCAACACAAGGCAGGAAGAATGCCCGAAAAACATCCTCAAGATAAAGGAGGGTGTTTCAAAAAGTGAGAATACAATTACTTTGATTCAACGTGTGCTGAAACATATACTGGTTGTTGATTATATTCTTGCTGATAGTTGGTTTATAAACCGTGGTCTAATCGCGCATGTGTATGAATTATCCTCGTTGTATCTAATGGACATTTGTAAGTTTGATGACCGTTAGTATATTTTTATGATAAGGAAGAAACAGTAAAACAACTTCTTTACTGATGTAAGAGAAATAAGAAAATAGCGTAAAACAAGTCAGTAAAAACAGTTTGGAACTTGCAGCGAAAGCTACTGCAGAGGTTATATTGATTGCCATATAGCATTAGCTGAAAAAGCTGTAGCTTTATGGTCCGGTTAGATTTATCCGGGTATAAATTAACCAGTCGAAAAACCGGACTGAATATGAACAAAACACTACTGTTTCTTTGCTTCCTGTTATCGGGTATGCTGCAGGCCCAGGTTACATTCAATCCTGATGATCTCAACACCATCGCGAACGGGGAGCGAAAAGCACATGAGCAGAGCATCAGGCAGGGGCCCGCGATAACCACATCCGCATACAAGGTATCATATTACAGATGTTTCTGGATCATCGATCCTTCGGTGAGACAAATTTCAGGGAATGTGACCGTTTACTTTACTCCTATGCAATCAGGTTTTGATTCACTGGTGCTTGACATGAACCTGGCCCTGGCGGTTGAGAGTATATCATATCATAACTTTCCGCTGAATACATTCAGCCATACCACCGATCAGCTGATCATGATGTTTTCAATCCCCCGGCCTCAGAATGTGCTGGATTCCGTTACCGTGTATTATCATGGAGTGCCGCCCGATGACGGTTTCGGCACCTTTGTCCAGGACCAGCATAACGGGAGCCCCATCCTTTGGACGCTTTCAGAACCCTATGGGGCCAGCAACTGGTGGCCCTGTAAAAACGGGCTCACCGACAAGGCTGACTCGATAGATATCAAGATCCGTGTTCCCGATGGTTATAAGACTGCCACCAATGGAATCCTGACAGCAACGGTATCCATTGGCGGAAATACTTTTTATTACTGGAAGCATCGCTATCCTATTGCAGCATATCTTGTCGGAATAGCCGTTACCAACTATGCCAGTTTCACTCAACAAGTACCCTTTGGCAACGACACCCTGAAGGTTGTCAACTTCGTTTATCCGGAAGATTCTGCTACAGCAGCCATCCAGCTTCCAATCATAGTCCCGATGATACAGGTTTATGATTCACTTTTCGGGATCTACCCTTTCCAGAAGGAGAAATACGGCCATGCTCAGTTCGGCTGGGGAGGGGGCATGGAACATCAAACGATGACATTTGTTGCGAATTTTCAGTTTGAACTGATAGCCCATGAACTGGGACATATGTGGTTCGGCGACAAGGTCACCTGCGGAAGCTGGGCCGACATCTGGCTGAACGAAGGATTTGCCACTTATCTTTCCGGACTTATTTACGAGCATCTCGACCCAAGCCTTTGGGTAAGGTACAGGATGGTTAGGGTCCAAAGCATCACTTCGCTGCCAGGAGGTTCAGTCTATTGCACTGACACGACCAGCGTTGACCGTATTTTCGACAGCCGTCTTTCATACGCCAAAGGGGCCATGATACTTCACCAGCTGAGATGGATCATGGGGGACCCGGCATTTTTTGCCGCCCTCAATAATTATCTCAGCGATTACCGGCTGGCTTACGGATTTGCCCGTACCGAAGACCTGAAAACGCATCTTGAAAGTTCTTACGGGCATGACCTGGGCTGGTATTTCAACGATTGGTTTACGGGAGAAGGTTATCCGCAGTACAGGATCAACTGGTCGCAAACGGCCGATACGGTAGCCTTCACGGTGTCACAGACCCAGAGCAGCCCGACAGTGTCTTTTTTCCAACTTCCCATCCAGCTGATGTTTAAAAACGCAGTCCATGATACCCTGATACGTTTCAACAATACGTTTTCGGGCGAGCTCTTTAAAGTGCGTATCCCCTTTGCTGTTGATTCTCTGATATTCGATCCCCAATACCAGATCATCTCGAATAATAATACGGTTAATGCTGTTGCCGAACACGGCCTGCAGGCCGGTCTTCAGCTTCTTCCCAACCCTGCAAAAGATCATGTGACCTTCCGTTTCGGGGATTTGCTGGCCGGCGAACACGGAATTATACGTATTTATGATGATTACGGGCGGATGAGGGATGAAGCTTTCCCCGGCCCCGGCCAGGCTGAGTTTACCCTCGACACACATGCCTATATGCCGGGACTGTATTTTTATGTTTTCTCAACCGGGGATAATAGATACAGCGGGAAATTTATTATCAGCAAGTAACCATAATTCCTTATCAGCTCCTCATGATCCTCCTGATGATTTCCATCAGATCCTCTTTGCGGATGGGTTTACTGAGGAAGGCACTGCATCCTGCATTCATGGCCCGGCTTTCTTCCTCCGGCTGAGTATATGCCGTTAGTGCGATTACCTTTAAATCGGGATGGAGAATTTTTACCCGCCGGGTTGCTTCGTAGCCGTCCATAAAGGGCATTTTCAGGTCCATCAGGATTAGGTCGGGCTTCTGGTGTTTCAGAATTTCAAGGACCTCATTTCCGTTTCTTGCGTGAAGAAGTTGTTTTGACTTCCTGGAAAGCAGCACATGCATTAATTCATAATTGTAATCTTCATCTTCGGCAATCAGTATGGTGAGTGATTCCATTGAAAACGGAGTCTTGTTTTGTTCAGGTATCACCAGCGACCCGGCTTCCAGGTAGGGAATTGTAAGAATAAAAACAGATCCTTTGCCGGGGGATGATTCCACACGTATCGTACCACCCATCACTTCGGCAAGCCCGACAGCAATGCTCAAACCAAGCCCTGTTCCCCTTAAACCCTCCTGGGCATCGTAACTGGCCTGGTAAAACCGGTCAAATATCTTTCCCTGTTCTTCCTTATCTATCCCGATGCCTGTGTCGCGGACATAAAACTCAATTTCCTTTCCTTTTATCGTATACCCAAAACTTATTGTTCCTGAATTCGTGAATTTGATTGCATTTCCAATAAGGCCGGTAATGACCTGGCGTATCTTTTCCTTGTCGGCAATGACGTGATCAAATTCATTGTTTTCATCCATGGTACGGATGAATTGAAGTCCCTTCTTGACCACCATTTCTTTCAATGACAGATGAATATCTTCTATCAGTTCATGAAGAAGGAAAGGCGCCGGATTGAAAGGAATTCTTCCGCTGTCCATGCGTGAAATTTCAAGCACATCATCAATAATACTGAGCAGCTGCCTTGCATTGGAGTTGACAATCCCGAAATAGCGGTCCTTCTCCGATAAGGGGAAATCATCTGTTGCTAAAAGGTCGGTGAATCCCAGGATCGCATTCATCGGGGTACGGATCTCATGCGAAATATTATTCAGGAATGCTGTTTTAAGCTTTGATGCTTCCTCCGCGGCATCTTTAGCCTTGAGGACCTCACGTTCGGCTTTCTTTATTTCCTCTATGTCCCTGACTACGGAGATGATATGCCGGACCCCGTTCAGGAGGATAACAGATGCAGACAGCAAGCCGGTATGAATGGTTCCGTTTTTGAACCTGAAGGGGACTTCAATGTTCGTGGCTTTCCCCTCCTTTTTAAGCAGATCAACCATTTTTTGACGGTCGGCAGGATCGGCCCAGATACTGGTTTCAAGCGAAGTTTTACCTATAACTTCCTCACGGCGATACCCTGTAAGGCTGCAAAAACCTTCATTCACTTCAACATATTCACCCGTTTCCAGGTTATGGATATTGATGGAATCGGGGCTTGTGAGAAATGCCAGCCTGAATCTTTCCTCGGCCTCTTTAAGTGAGACTTCTGCTTTTATCCTGTCGAGGGTAATAGCCGCCAGGTTTACAATCATTTCTATTGTATCCCGAAGATCTGAAATATCCCTTTTTACAAAAAGGACCACACCTCCGAGGTGGGCCTCATGATACATAAACCCGATAGTGTAAATTTTACGTATCCCTAAAAGTTTTTCGACGATTTGTGTGACCGCTTTGGGAAATCGACGGGTTGCGAGCGCATACAGTCCGCCTTCCACCTCTTCCAGTTTCCCGCTCCGGTATAACCTGAGTTCCTGTTCGGTTATATCCTTCAGGTAGAATTTCATGTCGAGAGGATCGAGACCAAGAACATGGGTGATGCTGTTCCTGGGTATATTAAGGCCTTCATAGCTGACCAATTTCCCCGAACTTGTATGCTCGTCAATATTGGTAGTAAAAACGATCCCTTCACCCAGGAGGTCATAAACTACACTGACAACCAGGTCATGAACGTTTTTCAGTTCATTGGATTTTATCAATTGCGCCTGGAAGTCTGACAACAGCCGGAACTTCTTTTCGGCAGTTTTTCTTTCTGTTATATCGCGGGAAACTCCATGGCTGCCGATCAGGCTACCGTCGGAACTGAGGATCGGACTAATGATGATTTCAGAATCACGCACTGATCCATCCTTGCACATGTGCCTTACTTCCGCAGTAATGCTGAAATCGCTTGTTACTTTTCCTTCCTTTGCCAGCCTGACACCTTCAGAATAGATTTCAGTAACTTTTTTTAAGGATTCCGGTGTGTAAATTTCATGAGGTTTTAACTTCATGAATTCTTCCTGGGTGTAGCCTCTTTGCCTGTATATGGAAGGACTAACATAGCTGTATTGCATTTGCATATTCATCATCCATATGACATCCGAAGTGTTTTCAGCTACCTGCCTGTATTTCTGCTCGCTTTCACGAAGTGACCATTCGGCCTGTTTGATTTCGGTTATGTCCCTTCCGAAAACCACTATTCCTTTGCGGCAACCATCCGGAAGAAAAAGAGGTACTTTAACCACATCAAAAACATGCATATTCCCTTCAACATCCGGTATGTTTTCAAGGGTTCTTGAGGCAGTGCCCTGTTCCCATGCAAGGTCATCGGAGCCCTGGCAGTTCCTGAAAGCATCCCGGTATACCGGGGCAGTAAACCCGGCAAGTTCAAACTCTGATTTCCCTGTGTAGTCAACACCTTTAAGGCCATAAAGATCAAGGATGCTGAAATTTGCGAGTATCCATTTACCTTCGGCGTCTTTAAAACAAATTATATCGGGAGAGGCATTGATCAGGGTTTGCAAACGCTCTTCGCTATTCTGCCTTGCGCTCTCTTTAAGTGAAATATCGTGGACTACAACCAAAACACTGTCAGGTTCCAGCCTCTGGGCATAAATTTCAGCGAGTACATATTCCCCGTTATTTTTCTTAAGCCGTCTTTCCTTAACAATGGTATTTCCCGCAGAAACAAGTTCCCGGTCAGAAGGGTCCTGTTCCAGATCTTCGTGATTTACCAGGTCAAACGCGGTGATCTTCAGAATTTCGTCATGATGATATCCAAGCAGGTTGCAAATAAATGGATTTGCGTCAAGGAATTTACCTTGCAAATCCAATATAATGATTCCGAATTTGGCCTGGTCGAACAGCAGGTGGTAGAATGATCTGAAGGTTGATTCTTTCATGACCCTGGCATTGATTAGGTATTTTTTAGGCTATAAAATTAATTGTTTTTTGGAAATTTCAGGCTAATTATTGAACCCGGGTGGTTCCTGGCAGGGTTTCAATTTATGAAAGGACTACGGGGAAGGTAAGTTCAATCCTGTATCTTTGCAGTCTAAATGGGGAACAGGGATGAACACGCACAAGTTAAACAACATCTTTAATCCAAAACGAATCGCTTTGATCGGGGTTACGACCAATCCCAATTCGGTAAGCGGGAAAGTGTTGATAAATCTTGTCAGCGGGGGATTCCGGGGAGTGGTTTATCCTGTAAATCCCGAGCATGAAGCGGTAATGGGCATACCCTGTTATCCCGATGTGAAAAGCCTGCCGAAAATTCCCGACCTGGGGATCATCTGTTCACCTGCCGAAAAAGTGCCTGCCGCAGTGAGGCTTTGCGGTGAAGCCGGGATACGCGGGATCATCATTATTTCGGCAGGGTTCAGGGAAACGGGTGAAGCCGGGCTTAAGCTGGAAGAAACTGTCCGCAGCGAAATAAAAAAATTTGATGGCATGAGGGTCCTTGGCCCGAACTGCCTGGGTATCATTGTCCCTTCCCTGAAACTCAACGCAAGTTTTGCCGCGGAAATGCCCAGGCAGGGGAATATTGCCTTCATTTCTCAATCGGGGGCCCTGTGCACTTCGGTCCTTGACTGGGCCATCGAAGGCAAGATAGGGTTCTCGTATTTTGTTTCCATAGGTAACAGTATGGATGTCGAGTTTGGCGACCTCATAGATTATTTCGGTGATGACGAGAATACCAATTGTATCATTCTTTACATAGAATCGATTCAGAACCCCAGGAAATTCATGACTGCAGCCCGCGCCTTTGCACGAAAAAAACCCATCATCGTTTACAAGGCAGGAAGGTTCCCCGAATCGGCCCAGGTCGCCGCCTCGCATACCGGGGCCATGGCTTCGGAAGATGCAGTGTACGATGCGGCTTTCCAGAGGGTAGGACTGGCAAGGGTTTACGAGATCGGAGATATTTTTTCCGTTGCCGAGCTTATCGGCCGCAGCAGGTTCCCTCATGGGCCCAGGCTGGGGATCATCACCAATGCCGGCGGACCGGGAGTTATGGCGACGGATGCCCTTATAGCCTCTAACGGTGTATTGGCAAAACTTTCGGATGAGACCATGCAAAAGCTTAACGAAAATCTGCCCGAATACTGGTCGCATGGAAATCCCGCGGATGTACTCGGGGATGCTCGTGCCAAAAGGATCTCAAAAGCCACACAAATCGTACTGGAAGATAAGAATGTTGATGCCATCCTGGTGATCCTTACTCCCCAGGCTATGACCAATACCGAAGCTACCGCCAGGGAGATCAGCGCCCTCGTCACTACATCCAGGAAACCCATTCTGGCTGCGTGGCTTGGAGGGCAAAGCATGCACAAGGCTGATGACATACTTGTGGAAGCAGGGATTGCATCCTACCGAACACCTGAGCAGGCAATCAAAGCCTTCATGACCCTGGTCGCCTATTCAAAGAACCTGAAAACATTGTATGAAACTCCAAAGGATATCCCTGTTGAATTCAGCATTGACCGCGAAAAAATGCGCCAAAAATTCAACAAGCTGATACGGGATAAAGGAGCAATATTATCGGAGGATGTATCGAAGCTTATCCTTGAATCATATGGTATCTCAACTACACGGCCGGTCCTTGCCCAAACTCCTGACGAAGCTGTAAAAATTGCGGAAAAAACCGGCTATCCCGTAGTCCTTAAAATCCAATCTCCCGACATCACGCATAAATCGGATGTGGGCGGAGTACAGCTTAACCTGGGGAACGAAAAACTTTTAAAAGCCGCCTTTGAACGGATCATGGACTCTGTAAGGCTGAAACGGCCTGATGCAAAGGTTGAAGGGATCACGGTGCAAAAGATGGTTGCTGAAAAAGATGCTGTTGAACTCATCCTTGGGATAAAAAAGGATAGCGTTTTCGGGACCATTCTAATGGTAGGTATGGGTGGGATTACAGCGGAGCTCTTTCAAGACAAGGCCCTGGGATTTCCGCCCCTGAATGAACGGCTGGCCATGCAAATGCTGGAATCGCTGAAGATTTACCCGCTTTTGAAAGGCTACAGGGGCAGCCCGGCCAAGAATATCGACAGGCTCATACAGATACTGATCCGGCTCTCTTACATTGCAGCTGACTACCCCGAGATCACTGAACTGGATATAAACCCCCTTCTTGTCACAACCGGGGATGTTGTGGCCCTCGATGCAAGGATCCTGATAGATACGTTGATTGCAGGTACTGAACAAATCCCCTTTGCCCACCTGGCCCTTCATCCCTATCCAGAGAAATATGTGCGCAAAGTTACTCTCAGGAACGGCAAAGAAGTGCTCCTCAGGCCTATAAAACCAGAGGACGAACCCCTCTGGCTGGAGATGATAGGCAACTGCTCCAGGGAATCACTTTACAGCAGGTTCCGGTATTTCTTCCAATGGCAGTCGCACGAAGTGGCCACCCGTTATTGTTATATCGATTATGACAGGGAGGTCGCCATTGTGGCCGAAATAAAGGAGGATAATAAGCGGAAGCTGGTAGGAGTGGGCAGGCTGATCGCCGACCCCGACCATGAAACGGTCGAGTATGCCATCCTTATTATTGATGCTTACCAGAAGAAAGACCTTGGCAATATCATTACGGATTTTTGCATGGAAATAGCAAAAAAATGGAACCTGAAAAAGATTGTTGCCCAAACAACTACCGACAATAAACGGATGATATCAGTATTCCAGAAAAGAGGTTTTTCAGTTCATACCGATACCAATGATTCCACAGTAGAAGTTGAGAAGGAAATATAATAAAACACTCATCTTTTCGTTTTACAAAAAAATATATCTATGAAAAAAAGGCATATAACACTGTATCTATCAATTTTCGTTTCGCTTTTAATAATCGGATTGCCATCTATGGCCCAGCAGAAGAATTCCAAACCGGTTCAGCCGGTTCAAATTGACTTCAGGAAGATCACGGGAAAATGGAAAAATGTGAAAATCACACCCAACCTGCATCCTTCTTCAGCCGCAACCAAGCAGCCGGCAACTTCCACCGGCACTGATAAAAAAGCAGAGACTCCGGAAGAGTCAGGAAAAATTGCAAGAAATGACAAAAGTAAATATATCGACCTGAATGCAGCTAGCAGAATGTTAAACAAATCCATAATTGAATTTGTAAACGAAAAGAATGCTACGATAACCAGGGATACCATCACTCAAAAATATACCTGGAAGAAGAGCAAGAAAAATGTTGTGACACTGAGTAACCAGGTTACCAAAGCAAAAACCAATCTCCAGGTAGTTAAGCTCACGAACGACTCCCTGCAATTTATTGTCAATTTATCGGCAAGCACCATGGATGTTGTCTTTGTGAAAGAAAAATAACTCTTTAATTTTGTATACAGCCCCGGCTTGTCCGGGGTTTTTTTTGCCTTGTTTTTTGTTTAAGTCAGTCTGAATCCTATCTTTGTATCAAATAATCTTCATATGTTGAATTTCGATTTTACCGAGGAGCAGCTGATGATCCAGCAGAGTGCCCGCGATTATGCCCAGAGGGAGCTCATCAAAGATGTCATTGAAAGGGATACAAAGGCAATTTTTCCCACCCAGCACGTCAAAGTGCTTACCGACCTGGGGTTCATGGGCATGATGACCAACACAAAATACGATGGCGGAGGCATGGATACGGTATCCTATGTTCTTGCCCTGGAAGAGATATCAAAAGTTGATTCTTCGGTTGCAGTCATCATTTCGGTGAACAATTCGCTGGTATGTTATGAACTTGAGGAATTCGGCAATGAAGAGCAAAAGGAGAAGTTCCTGAAACCCCTGGCCAGGGGGGAAAAACTCGGTGCTTTCCTCTTATCCGAACCTGAAGCGGGTTCAGATGCCACATCCCAGAGGACCACAGCCATCGATATGGGCGACCATTACCTTGTTAACGGGGTGAAGAACTGGATCACAAACGGCAATTCTGCATCGACTTATATCCTGATCGCCCAGACCAACAAGGAAAAAGGGCATAAAGGCATCAATGCGCTGATCGTCGACCGCCATTCACCGGGTATTACCCTTGGCCCGCATGAGGACAAGATGGGGATGCGCAGCAGCGACACTCATTCCATCATGTTTACCGATGTGAAAGTCCCAAAGGAGAACAGGCTTGGTGATGAAGGGATGGGATTTAAGATTGCCATGAAGACACTTGAAGGCGGGCGCATCGGTATTGCCGCCCAGGCGCTGGGAATTGCACAGGGGGCTTACGAAAGGGCAGTGAAATATTCGAAGGAACGCAAAGCATTCGGAACCGAGATCATCAACCACCAGGCAATAGCTTTCAAATTAGCCGAGATGCATACCCGTATTGAAGCAGCAAAGTATTTTACATTGAAATCGGCATGGCTGAAAGACCAGGGAAGGCCTTACGGCACGGCCAGCGCCATGGCAAAGTACTGGGCAGCTGAGACCGCCATGTATGTTACCACCGAAGCAGTGCAGATCCACGGAGGTTACGGGTACGTGAAGGAATACCATGTGGAAAGGCTTATGCGCGATGCCAAGCTCACCCAGATCTACGAAGGCACCAGCGAGATACAGCAGATCATCATTGCCAGGGCTATCATGAACGATTAAAGCCTGAACCATGAAACTACCCGACCCGTATAAACCGAAAAACCATATCCGGATTGTCACGGCCGCCTCCTTGTTCGACGGGCACGACGCTGCCATCAACATCATGCGCCGGATACTCCAGGCCAGCGGAGCCGAGGTTATCCATCTCGGCCATAACCGGGCCGTGCAGGAGATCGTTGATTGTGCCATACAGGAAGACGTCCAGGCTATCGCCCTGACTTCTTACCAGGGAGGGCATAATGAATTCCTGAAATACATGGTTGACCTGCTGAAGGAACGCGGCTGCGGACACATAAAGATCTTTGCAGGAGGCGGGGGCGTGATACTTCCGCAGGAGGCAGAAGACCTGCATAATTATGGCATCACCAGGATCTATTCCCCTGACGACGGAAGGAACATGAGCTTGCAGGGGATGATCAACGACCTCCTTGAGAAATGCGACTTTCCCCTTGATGATCATAAAGGTGTGACTGCGGATGAGATCCGTAATCGTAACATCAATGCGATTGCCCGTTTGATAACACTGGCAGAGAATTTCCCCGATAAGGCAAAACCGGTGCTGGAGGCACTGGGTACTGGGTACCAGGACCAAGGCACTGGGCACTGGGTTGAAAGAACCAGCACCCGGCACCCGGCACCCAGAACCAAGTACCCGGCACCCAGCACCCAGAACCCATCCCCCAGCGTCCCCGTTCTCGGCATCACGGGTACAGGAGGCGCGGGAAAATCTTCCCTGGTAGATGAACTGGTAAGGCGCTACCTTAGCGACCTGCCTGGCAGGACCATCGCAATTATCTCAGTTGACCCCACCAAACGCAAAACAGGCGGGGCTTTACTTGGAGACCGCATCCGCATGAACGCCATCTCCGATCCCAGGGTTTTCATGAGGTCGCTGGCCACAAGGCAGTCGAACCTCTCCCTTTCACGGTATGTAAAGGATGCGACGATCATACTTCAGTCGGCCGGCTTCGACCTCATCATTATCGAAACATCAGGGATTGGGCAATCCGACACCGAGATCGTCGACCACAGCGACCTTTCCATGTATGTGATGACACCCGAATACGGCGCTGCAAGCCAGCTCGAGAAGATCGACATGCTCGATTTTGCTGACATCGTTGTCGTAAACAAAGGCGATAAACGGGGCTCCCTTGATGCCATCAGGGATGTGAAGAAACAATACCAGAGGAACAATAAGCTGTTCGATAAAGAGGTTGATGAGATGCCTGTTTACGGCACAGTGGCTTCCCAGTTCAACGACCCCGGGGTGAACCAGCTCTATAAGGCGCTAATAAAGGCCATCTCCGCCAAAACCGGCCTGGAATTCAGCAGCAGTTTTGAGGGACGCGATGAGATGAAAGACAAGATCTTCATCATCCCGCCCTCAAGAACGAGATATCTTTCTGAAATTGCCGATGCTGTTAGAAGTTATAACAAATGGACTGTTGAACAGGCAGGGATTGCACAGAGGTTATACGGTATCTCTCAAACCATCGAAGCCATCCGCAGTACACCGCCCCGGGAACGGGAAAAGAACCCTAAGCTGCATTCGCATGACTGCAATATCATGCTTGAGCTGGACCTCCTGTTTGACGAACTCGTGAAAAAGCTCGATCCGGAGAACTACGGGATCATTAAAAACTGGGCAAACAAAATCAGCTCATATAAGGACGAGAATTATGTTTACAAGGTCAGGGGCAGGGAGATCAAGGTAAAGACCCATACCGAATCCCTTTCCCACCTGCAGATCCCAAAGATCTCCATGCCCAGGTACGAAGCCTGGGGTGATATCCTCAAATGGAACCTGAGGGAAAATGTCCCCGGCGAATTCCCATATGCTGCCGGTGTTTTTCCATTCAAGCGGACTGCCGAAGACCCCACCCGCATGTTTGCAGGTGAAGGCGGGCCGGAGCGAACCAACAAGCGCTTTCATTACCTGTCGCACTCACTGCCCTTTGTCAGGCTTTCGACTGCATACGACAGTGTGACCCTTTACGGTTTCGATCCCGATATACGCCCCGACATCTATGGTAAGATAGGAAACGCAGGAGTTTCGATAGCCTGTCTCGATGATGCCAAAAAACTTTATTCGGGGTTTGACCTCCTTGATCAGAACACCTCCGTATCGATGACAATCAACGGTCCGGCCCCGGCTATGGTCGGCTATTTCATGAATGCCGCAATTGACCAGCAATGTGAGAAATATATCGTTGAGCACGGGCTGGAAGAAGAGGTTGAAAAAAAGATCAAAGCCATTTATAAGAAAAAGGGCAGCAAGCGCCCTCAGTACCAGGGGAAGCTCCCCGAAGGCAATAAGGGGCTGGGGCTGATGCTGCTTGGAGTGACCGGTGACAAGGTATTGCCCGGGGAGGTCTATCAAAAGATCAGGAACGAAACCCTATGCAATGTAAGGGGAACGGTCCAGGCCGATATCCTCAAGGAAGACCAGGCCCAGAACACCTGTATTTTCTCAACAGATTTTGCCCTTAAAATGATGGGCGATATCCAGGAATATTTCATCGATAACAACATCAGGAATTTCTATTCAGTTTCCATTTCGGGCTACCATATTGCCGAAGCCGGTGCCAATCCCATCACCCAGCTGGCATTGACGCTTTCGAACGGGTTCACCTATGTTGAGTACTATGTTTCGAGGGGGATGGATGTAAGCAAATTTGCGCCCAACCTTTCGTTCTTTTTCTCCAACGGCATAGATCCCGAATATTCGGTGATTGGCCGCGTAGCCCGCCTGATCTGGGCCAAGGCGATGAAGTACAGGTACAAAGCCGATGCCCGTTCCCAGATGCTGAAATACCATATCCAGACTTCGGGACGTTCACTGCATGCCCAGGAAATCGATTTTAACGATATCCGTACCACGCTCCAGGCCTTATATGCGATTTATGATAACTGCAATTCGCTTCACACCAATGCTTACGACGAAGCCATCACAACTCCCACAGAAGAATCGGTGCGCAGGGCCATGGCGATCCAGATGATCATCAACCACGAGCTTGGACTTGCAAAGAACCAGAACCCCCTCCAGGGGGCCTTTATCATCGAAGAGCTCACCGACCTCGTTGAAGAAGCCGTAATGCTTGAGTTTGAAAGGATCTCCGAAAGAGGAGGGGTGCTGGGTGCCATGGAAACCATGTACCAGAGGAGCAGGATACAGGAAGAATCCCTGTATTATGAGAACCTGAAAAACAGCGGGAAACTGCCGATCATGGGAGTAAACACCTTCCTTTCCAGCAAAGGGTCCCCGACGGTTTTACCGGGAGAAGTCATCCGCAGTACAGACGAAGAAAAACAATACCAGATAGAGATGCTAAAACATCTTCATGCAAGCTGGCAGGAAGAATCTGAAAAAGCAATTCTCAACCTGAAGCATTCTGCAACACAAAATATGAATATCTTTGAAAGCCTGATGGAGGCAACCAAATTCTGTTCCATAGGGCAGATCACCCATGCTTTGTTTGAAGTGGGCGGTCAGTACAGGCGAAACATGTAGCTAATAAAATTAAGGATATGAAATTCAACATTTTGGTGGTTAACCCAAGGGATAAGGTTACCCAGATCGCAGTCTACAACAATTACAAACTCCTTTACATTAACAACAGGTATCACACGGCCGACGAGCTTTCGGGATTTGAAACCATTTATGACCAGCTTGAATTACGCAAACAGATCGTGCTGAAAGAACTTCAGAATAACGAATTTGACCTCAGCGAGGTTAAGGTTGTGATCTCACGCGGAGGCCTTGTAAAACCAGTTAGTTCGGGTGTTTATGCCGTAAACGAAGCCCTGAAGCGGGACCTGAAGAACAGCCCTGTGGGAGTGGATATTATTAATCTCGGCGGATTGCTTGCCGATGCCGTTTCGGCGGAGATCCCCGGCTCAAGGGCCATGATTGCCGATCCTACGGTTGTTGATGAAATGGAAGATGTTGCGCGTATTACCGGTTCCCCCGGCATAGAGAGGAAGTCTATTTTCCATGCACTTAACCAGAAGGCTATCGCGAAGCTTTTTGCCGAAAGCCAGAACATGAAATATGAGGACCTGAACCTGATCGTAGCGCATATGGGCAACGGGACTACCATTGGCGCTCACCGCAAAGGCCGTGTTATTGACGTTAACCAGGGCTTCGAGGGGGACGGGCCATTCTCAATGATCCGCAGCGGGAGCCTGCCCCTGGGTGACATCGTAAAAATGTGCCTGATCGATAAAAAGCCTGCAGAGGAAGTGTATTGCCTTCTGACCCATTGCGGAGGCATCAGGGCCCACCTGGGGACTACCGACCTAAGCGCAATAGAATTCCGTATCAAGGGCGGAGATGAAAAAGCAAAAAGGATCATGGATGCCATGGCATATCAGGTTTCTAAATGCATTGGCGAAATGTATGTGGTGCTGAAAGGGGAGGTTGATGCCATCCTGCTTACCGGCGAGATCGCGCATTCCGAAAGGGTGATCGATTTCATTATCGAGCACGTTAGGAAACTTGCCAAGGTCGTGGTGTACCCGGGCGATAACGAGATCCAGGCGATGGCCGCGAATGCGTTACGGGTGGTGCAGGGCGAGATGGTTGTGAATGAATATAAATGAAGCTGCACGTCATAAACACCGGCAACCTCAAACTCGATGGCGGCGCCATGTTCGGCGTTGTTCCCAAGGTGATGTGGAGCAAACTGTATCCCTGCGATGAGAACAATCTCTGCAACTGGAGCATGCGCTGCCTGCTTGTTGAAGATGGGGAACGTAAGATCCTTATTGATTGCGGGATTGGGGATAAGCAAAGCGAAAAATTCTTTTCAAATTATTACCTTAACGGTGACGACAGCCTGGATAAATCCCTTGCTGCTGCTGGTTTTACTGCGGATGACATCACGGATGTGATCCTTACCCACCTTCATTTTGATCATTGCGGGGGCGCTGTTAAATGGAATGAAGACCGCACTGCTTATATCCCCGCGTTTAAAAACGCTGCCTATTGGACCAGCCGCCGGCATTGGGACTGGGCCACCAACCCGAATAACAGGGAGAAGGCTTCATTCCTGAAAGAGAATATCCTGCCATTAAAAGAAAATGGAAAGCTGAACCTGGTTGAAAGTGATGGCGGGATATTACCCGGTATCAGTCTCCGCATGTTCCACGGGCATACCGAGGGACAGGTCATCCCCCACATACGGTATGGCGATAAAACCATTGTTTACATGGCCGACCTTCTGCCTTCAGCAGCGCATATCCCATTGCCCTACGTGATGTCGTACGACACCCGTCCGTTGATCACCCTTGACGAAAAGGAAGCTTTCATGAAAGAAGCCGCAGAGAACGGCTATATTCTCTTTTTGGAGCACGACATCCTGCACGAATGTTGCACGGTGCAGGAAACCGAAAAAGGAGTGAGGCTGAAAGAGGCACTCCCTTTGGCAGCGGCCATATCATAACCCCCGGCCCTGACCACTGTGGCCTGAATGGGCACAGGGTCTGCCATTACTTGTTTTCACAAATTGAAAAGCATTGTAAATGGATTTGTTATGAGTGAGTACCAGGCAAATATCAATAAACTTCTCGAAAAGTTATCAGAGCTGCTGAAAAGGCAGGAGTCTTTCCAGGAAGAAATCGAAGCCCTGAAACGGGAAATCCGGATCCTTGCATCCCGTGGGCCCGAACCGGCTATCGGCGAACTGACAGATAATGAAACCGTGGTTGTATCCCCGGTTGAAATCAAAGAAGAACCTTCTCCTGTTACGGAAGAGGTGGTACAAAAGAAGGAAGAGCCTGTTTCGGTTAAAGATGAGACCAGCCTGTGGAAAGAGGCTGTTAAAAGCACTGATTCCAGGACGGGAAAAGGTTCCGATTTCCGCACCAACCTGGAGAAATTCATAGGCGAGAACCTGATCAACAAGATAGGTATCGTGATCCTGGTGATCGGTGTTGGCATAGGAGCCAAATATGCAATCGATCATGACCTTATAAGTCCGTGGACCCGGATCATTCTCGGATACATCCTTGGTTTGGGCTTACTGGGATTCGCCATCCGCCTTAAGAAAGAATATAAGGATTTCAGTGCAGTCCTGCTCAGCGGTTCCATGGCCATAATGTATTTCATCACTTTTGCGGCCTTCAGCTTTTATGCCCTGATCCCTCTTGTTCTCACTTTTTCGCTGATGGTTTTATTCACCGTTTTCACGGTGGCGGCTGCAGTGTATTACGACAGGCAGGTCATTGCCCACATAGGTCTCGTAGGTGCTTATGCTGTCCCCTTCCTTTTGAGTGACGGGTCGGGAAAAGTTGTCATTTTGTTCAGTTACATGGCTATTATCAATGCCGGGATTCTTGTCATCGCATTCAGGAAATATTGGAAACCCTTGTATTATTCAGCTTTCCTGTTAAGCTGGCTGATCTTCATTACCTGGTATGTGCAGAAGTATGAAAACGGAGCTTATTTCGGGCTGGCCTGGATTTTTATATCCATTTTTTTCCTGACATTTTATGTCATTATTCTTGCTTACAAACTCCTTAGAAAGGAAAAATTCAGGATCGACGACATCATTTTGCTGCTTGCCAATTCTGCTGTTTTTTACGGACTGGGATATTCGGTATTACGGCAGAACATCAGGGGAGAGGATTTCCTGGGGATGTTTACACTTATCAACGGATTGCTGCATTTTATAGTAAGCGTATTTGTTTTCCGTATAAAGGGGTCTGACAGAAACCTGTTCTATTTTATTGCCGGCATGGTTATTGCGTTTTTGACCATAGCGATCCCCGTGCAGCTCGACGGCAACTGGGTGACCATGCTTTGGTCGGCGGAGGCTGTTGCGCTTTTTTGGATTGGCCGCACCAAAAATACCTTCCTGTATGAGCTGCTCTCATATATCCTGATGGGACTGGCTTTTTTCTGCATTACCCTGGGCTGGAAGGCAGGCTATCATACCAACGGCGTATGGGCTGACGGAGAAAAACTTTTACCCCTGTTCAACATGAATTTCCTGACTTCATTGTTGTTCATCGCTTCATTCGCATACATTATTATACTTAACCTGGACAGAAAAATTACTGAGGGTCCCGATTGGCAGCTTTCGATACGGAGGATGATGAATTTTATCATCCCCTCGTTTTTTCTCATTGTGCTGTACTTCGCATTTTACCTTGAAATATCGGCTTATTGGAACCAGCTGTTCATTTCAGGCAGGGTGAATGTTGATGATCCCGTTTCGGGTTTGCAAAATTTTTCAAACGACAACATCACTTATTTTAAGACCATTTCCTTCCTTATTTATTCAATGGTATTTCTCGCTATCCTTTCCTTTGTAAATATTCTCTGGCTGAAAAAGAGTGTTTTAGGCCTCATCAACCTTGGGTTCAGCCTGGCCGCCGTGGGATTATGCCTTTCAGTCGGTCTGATTGCACTTGGCAGCCTGAGGGAAAGTTACCTCGGCCAGGAGCTGTCGAAATATTTTTACAGGGGATTTATGCTTATCGGCCTGCGCTATATTTTGTTTGCGTTTCTTGCAGTGTTGCTTTATTCCGTTTACAGGTATATCAAAGAGGACTTTCTCGGAACGGACCTGCGCGTTGAATTTGATTTGTTCCTGCAGATCACCATTCTGACCATCGTAAGCAATGAACTCATCAACTGGATGGACCTCTCAGGATCCCAGCATTCATATAAACTTGGCCTTAGCATCCTGTTTGGCGTGTATTCGGTTTTGCTTATCGTGCTTGGCATCTGGAAGAAAAAACTGCATCTGCGCATAGGGGCTATCGTGCTTTTCTCACTCACCCTGCTCAAACTCTTTTTCTATGACCTCTCTTCCCTTGACACTATAGCAAAGACCATTGTTTTTATTGTGCTCGGAGTTCTATTGCTGATAATTTCCTTCCTTTATACCAAATACCGGAAACTGATTTTCGGGGATGATAAGGATGAATGATGATTTCTTAAACGATCTGAAGTTTGAATCCCTGGGCAGCAGGAACTGGGGACTGTTCGAACAGTTGTTCGGGCCCAGGGGGGCCTGTGGCAACTGCTGGTGCATGTATTACCGCCTGCGGCCTGCCGAATTCAGGGAAGGTAAATTTGAGGAAGGCAACAAGCTGGCGATGAAAGAGATCGTTGAGGCCGGGAAGCCTGCAGGAATACTTGCTTTGTATGAAGGACAGGCCATAGCATGGTGTGCGTTTGCCCCCCGTGAGGATTTTACCAAGCTCAGCAGGTCGAGGGTGCATAAGCCGATTGATGACCGGTCGGTCTGGTCCATACCCTGCATATTCATCCATAAGGATTTCAGGAAATACGGGGTTTCAATAGCCTTGCTGAAAGGCGTTATTGCTTATGCCCGCGAAAACGGGATACGGATCATTGAAGCATACCCGGTTATTCCCACAACAGTAAGGCTTCCTGATTCCTTTGCCTGGACCGGCCTGTATAAATCCTTTGAGCGGGCTGGGTTTACTATTGCTGACCGCACCTCGGCAAACCGGCCGCTGGTAAGGTTTTACACCTGAATGTTCCCTGCTGCAGATCATGCAGCCTCTTATGGAAACCTCAGGTTATTTTAATTTTTTCCCTATCTCTTCAAGCATGACCTTCGTCATTTTTTCAAGGTCGTAAACATAGTTGAGGCCCCAGTCTTTGCGTGCTACGCTGTCGTCAATACAGGCGGGCCAGGAGTCGGCAATAGCCTGGCGGAAGTCGGGTTTGTAAGTGATCTCAAAACCAGGTAAATGCTTTTTGATCTCAGCTGCCAGTGTTTTCGGGTCAAAGCAGATCCCGGCAACATTATAGCTTGACCTTAGCGAAAGTTTCGAAGCGTCGGCTTCCATCACGTCGATGGTGGCTTTTATTGCGTCGCTCATGAACATCATCGGAAGGGCTGAATCGGGACCGAGGAAACATTCATATTTATTATGGCGGATGGCTTCGTAGAAGATCTCCACTGCATAGTCGGTCGTACCCCCGCCGGCTTCGGTCTTGTAACTGATCAGCCCGGGGTAACGCAGGCTGCGGGTATCAACACCGTACTTGTGAAAATAATATTCAATCCAGCGTTCCCCGGCCAGTTTGCTGATGCCGTATACTGTATTCGGTTCCATAATGGTATACTGGGGCGTATCATAACGAGGGGTCGTAGGGCCAAATACTGCAATGGAACTGGGCCAGAAAACCCGTTTAAGCTTAATTTCCCTCGCAATCTCAAGCACATTAAAGAGGCTTCGCATGTTGATATCCCATGAAGGCATGGGACGTTTCTCTGCATTGCCCGAAAGGATGGCTGCAAGATGGTAGACCTGGGTTATCTTTTCATGTTCGCAGATAAGCTGGAGTTTTGAGGCATCGAGAACATCGAGTATTTCAAAAGGCCCGCTTTCGCTTATCTCTGCAGGGGCAGGACGGATATCTGTTGCAATAACATTTGATTTCCCGTAAATTTTTCGCAGTTCAAGTGTGAGTTCCGAGCCAATCTGGCCCGAACATCCGATAACGAGGATCTTTTCCATAGTTTGAATAATAAATAGAGAATGTTGAACAATGAATGTCGAATGGCAAAAGTAGGAAGTTCTGTGAAATTTTTAGCAAATGACCGGATGAAAAAGGGTAAGCTGTGGAAATATATTGTTCAGGGGAGGATAAAAAATTCAATGGTAAAACGGGTCGGGGATTTGTGTTACTCTTTGCTCCCAGAATGCATTGAAACTGGAATGCGGGTTTGTGCACAACCAGATCCCCGTTCCGTATTCCCTGGCAAGTGTGTCGTTAACACTTGCAACAAGCCTGCATTCGGCGAACAGATCATGAACATCCGCCCCCAGTTCATCGTTAATATAGATCAATGATTTTATTTCTGTTTGCGGATGGCGCGGCAACCAGTAGAAAAAACTTTCCGAAAAGCAAGCCGGTTCGGGCAGATGGTATTTTTTCCCCAGGACCATGACTGCTCCTGCCCGCCCGTAATATTCGGCATAGATCATGCAGGCGCTTTTGTCAGGAACCTGTGAATAAGCTTTTGCGGCACCGGCAGCGATCTCATCCCAGCCCAGCATATCCGCATAGTCCTGGGGCAGAGAATGGATGCGGCCGGTTTCCCAGCGCAGCGCCATGTCAAAACCGGTTGCTTGTTTCGCACCTGCAAAGTAATCAGCCAGCTTAGGAGCATGATAAACAGGAATGCCCATGGGAAGGATGGGAATGGTAAGTAAAACCATGGATGCAGGAAGCAGGATGCGGGATACAATGCTTTTCAAACGAGTTTCCCAAAATACCCCTCCTGCTGCAATCCAAAAAGGGAATAGCCCGATAGTGTAGTAGCTTTTTCCCCTGAGCAGGGCGATGATAAGAAGTGAAAGTATGCTTGCCATGAAAAGCGGGCGGTATTGTTTCATGGTTCCTGCCCAACCTAGGTGCAGCAGGCCGGGAATTACCAGCAGGGATGCCATTACTATGAGGAATACCTGATCAGTAAAAAATGCCGTTCGGTTTACGTGAACAAGCTGGCTGTCGCGAAGGGCCTGCATATGGGTAAGCACGGGAAGGTTGTTTGCCAGCTGCCAGATGAGGTTTGGGAGGAATACAAGAATGGCCAGCAGGCAGGCAAAATAAAAATATTTATTTGCAAAGATCTTCCGGTAGGAGGAGAATGCAAAAACAATAAGTATGGCAAACAATTCCACGGCAATCAGGTACTTGTTGAGCATGCCGAACCCTGCTGTAAGTCCGAGCAACAGCAGATACTTATTTCCCCGGGTATTTATCCATTTCAGCATAATGAAAACGAGGAGGCTCCAGAATAGGCAGTCGAAACAAACTGGCATGAAGAGCATATAGGTACGCAGGTTGAACGGGGTGGCCATATAAGCTATTGCAGCAATAAGCTGTGCATATTGTTTTCCTTTAAGTTCCCTTGTAATTGCGGCGGTGACAAGCACCATGAGACCTCCCAGGAGTATCGGGATTATCCTGCATGCAAAAAGTGAATAACCGAGTGTTTTGATCATCAGCCAAGCCATGAAGCCAATTAAAGGAGGGACCGAGGCATAACCTGCGCTCAGGTGCTGTCCCAGGGAGAAGTACAGGAGTTCATCCCTGTGAAATCCAAGGGTGTTGTAAAAGACGAAATGGAGCAGGATGTTGAAGATTGCAATAACTGCCACCCAGGGAGAAAAGCGCGGGAAGGTTCCGTTCAGGTTGTTCATGGCAAGTACGGATAAAAACCTGATAAAAATAATTCATTCTGAGACAAATGCAAAATCATGCTGTATTTGTTTTTACCCTATATTTAGGAGGAGCGATAATCTTAAAATTCAAAATATTCCTAACTTTGAAGGGCGAATCGCAAAACTATGGAATCAAGCCTGTTTCTTTATAATACCCTCTCGCGCCGGAAGGAAAAATTCGAGCCGTTGAACCCCCCTTTTGTCGGGATGTATGTTTGCGGCCCAACTGTATATGGCGACCCGCATCTCGGTCATGCGAGACCTGCCATTACTTTCGACCTTGTTTTCAGGTACCTTCAGCACCTGGGGTATAAGGTCAGGTATATCAGGAATATCACCGATGTGGGGCACCTTGAACACGACCTCGATGAAGGGGAGGATAAAATAGCCAAAAAAGCAAGGCTTGAACAGCTTGAACCTATGGAGGTGGCCCAGTATTATGCCGACCGGTATTTCGTATTTATGGATGCCCTCAATGTGAAACGGCCCAGTATAGAGCCGAGGGCTTCCGGACATATCATTGAGCAGATCGGGTTTGTAAAGAAGATAATTGATGCCGGTTTCGGGTATGAGGTTAACGGATCGGTTTATTTCGACATAGAAAAATACAGCAAAAAATATACATACGGCAAGCTTTCGGGACGGGTGCTGGAAGATCTTTTATCGAACACAAGGGAGCTTGAGGGCCAGGATGAAAAGCGCAACCAGGCCGATTTTGCTTTATGGAAAAAAGCCCAGCCCGAACATATCATGCGCTGGCCTTCTCCCTGGAGCGATGGCTTCCCGGGATGGCACCTTGAATGTTCAGCCATGGGTTGCAGGTACCTCGGGGATTATTTTGACATCCACGGGGGAGGGATGGACCTTCTTTTTCCCCACCATGAATCGGAAATAGCCCAGAACCAGGCTGCTCTCGGCCATGAATCGGTAAAGTACTGGATGCATAATAATATGGTTACCATCAACGGCCAGAAGATGGGCAAGTCGCTGGGGAATTTTATCACCCTCGATGAATTCTTCAGCGGATCGCATCCCGGACTTACCCAGGCATACTCCCCGATGACAATCCGCTTTTTCATCCTCCAGGCGCATTACAGGAGCACGCTTGATTTCTCAAACGAGGCATTACAGGCAGCCGAGAAGGGGCTGAACAGATTGTTCTCGGCTATAGAGACACTCAACAAACTGGCGGCCCGGGATCCGGGATCCGGGATGCAGGATGCAGGGCTTCATAACCCCGGTCACGATTCACGGATCACAGCTTTGCGTGATGCCTGTTACGAGGCTATGAACGATGATTTCAACAGCCCCATTGTGATCGCCAACCTGTTTGAAATGGTCAGGATCATCAATTCGGTAAATGACAGGAAGGACGGTATTTCGGCAGAAGATTTGGAGCTGCTAAAACAGACTTTCAGCACTTTTGTCTTTGATATTCTCGGGCTGAAGAACGAACTTTCAGGCGACAATTCTGAATACCTCAAAGGCTTGATGGAACTGGTGCTGAAGATAAGGCAGAATTCCAGGGAGAAAAAGGACTGGGCGACATCCGACCAGATCAGGGATACCTTGCAGAAGCTGCAGATCACCGTGAAAGACGGGAAAGAAGGGAGCAGCTGGGAGCTGGGAAAGGGATAGCGGGATAGCTGGATGACTGGATAGCTGGATGACTGGATTACTGGATAACTGGATAACTGGA
>CAILVF010000071.1 GCA_903837605.1 uncultured Bacteroidales bacterium
AAAATGTATATTTGTATAACCGTCTAAAACCGATAAAATCAAAAGAAAATGAGGAAAAAATGGAGGTGGTCAATTTGCGCCGGAAAGAAGGTGGTCACTTTCATCCGGATTTAGGTGGTCAATATCAGCGGATTTTGCACCTGGGGAAGTAATTGAAAAAATACTTGAAATAATTTCCACTGCACCATTCGGTGTTAGTCAGGATAATGTTGAGATTACTGTAGTTACTGATAAAACCATGATTGAGAAAGCTGCTCCTGAAATGTCCAACGTTTACATCCAGCTTGAGAAAGCAATGAAAATTCCTTTTCTGGGCTGGATCATCAGGAAAAGCATGCCCAAAGAAGCAGGCAATACGGTGACGAATTTCATTGTTCCGCATCTTGCCAAAGACCTTTATAAATTAAAAGACGGAGTAGATGATATTGCAAGAAACGCTCCTGCCCTGATCCTATTTCATGCCCCGAAAGGAGCTGAGGAGCATACGGTGGATGCTCACATATATTTGACCTACGCCCTGCTTGCTGCGCACTCATTAGGGCTTGGAGCCACAGTGATCGGATTGATCGGGCCGGCCATCAATCAAAGTAAACAACTCCGGCAATTATTTGGGATTCCTTTAGGGAATGAGGTTGTGGAGTCGATGATACTGGGATATCCCAAATTACATTTTAAAAGAGCCATAATAAGGCCAAGAAAAAACGTAAGGATTTATCACAACAATTGAAACAGATTAAAATTCTGTTGTTCTGAATTTTTGCCTGTCTTTGCTGCAGATCAGTTGAAGCACATCCCTCGAACATTTTACCCCCGATGGTACAACGCCGGGTGGCATGAGCCACATGCCCGATAGCAAGAAATTATCAAGCCCCGGAAGTGTTTTTTTCACCACCCGGAAACGCTTTAACAACTCAGGCGTCATGATCCAGGTCATATAAGTTCCTTTGTAATTACCAGTGTAACGAACATAGGTCATTGGTGTTACAACATCATTAACTTCAATGCCAGCCAGAAATCCCGGATATTTCTTTTCCAACTCTGCCGAAATGCAAGCGAGTATTCTTTCTTTCTCGGCATTATATGCTGCTTGATCCAGATGAAGTTTTTCCCAGTAATTAAAATCATCAACCATAAAAATGCATTCGATTACTGTTTTACCTTTGGCTGCGAGTCATGGATCATAACTATAATTCCTTACCATGAGCCACTTCTTCTTCTCATTGCCGATAAGAACCGGTTCCTGCAATTTAAACATTTGTGTAACACAACCAGGTTCTCTGGTGAAATCCATATTTATCCCAAAAGATACCTGTACGGAGGACTTATACAACTTGGCTATCCGGAATAATTCTTCGTGCTGAGGCTCAATATACCTGACGTCAAGCAATTTGTAGACAGTCTCACGAAGATCAGCGCAGGAGATTACATAATCAACAGTGATCTCTTTACAATTTGCGAGTTTTATCCCACATGCCCTGCCATGCTGAACAAGGATCTTCTCAACCTTTTCTCCATAAAAAATCCTGCCACCCAGATTCACCAATCGTTTTTTAATAGCCCTCGAGAATTCCAATAAACCGCCTTCCGGAAATCCTCCAGCCTTGTTATGAAACAATGCCAATGTAATTATTATTACCAATAAACTCGCTTCTTCAGAATCAATCATTAAAAGAAAAACTTCCCTGATGAACGGATCTTCGAACCTAGAAGCAAATTCACCAATGGTAGTTTTACTGCAGAAATTGAAGTCTTTCATAAAGGACCTCATTGACCACATCATTTTAATCAGATCGAAGAAATTGTATAATTCAAATGCTTTATCAAGAGGAGATTTTAAAGTTGCAAACTTCCTGATCAAGCGGCATAATAATTCGATTGACTCAGCATCACCGGGAGAAAGTTCTTTCATGTGATTTTCGAGCCGGTCTGCATTACTGCATGCAACAAAGGTTTTGCCATCAATACCTGTGAAGCGGAAAAATACTTCCGGATTGTGGATCCTGCGATCCTGGATCGCACCCAATTCTTTCCAAATCTTATAAAAACTGTCGGCAGCAGGGGAACTAGTTAGCCAGTGCAAACATCCATCAATGATGTATTCTCCCCTTTTCCATGAGGTGCAAAGTCCTCCGGTTAATTTATGCGATTCATACAGCTCGGTTTCATAACCATTCATCCTGGCATAACATCCGGCAGATAAACCAGCTAAGCCAGCCCAATGATCACAATTTTTTTCACCATATAATATTTGATTATCGCCGGTATTAAATCCTTCTCCCTTTCAGTGAGGGGTAAGGATGAACTTTATAAAAATAATTCTATTTTACAATACTTCCAGCTAAATTCAATATTGTTGAAAGTATAAATTCTACCCCGATGGCTATTACGATGAAGCCTATGATCCTTGATAATGAATTCATCCCTGATGCACCAAGCACCTGTGTGATTTTTCGTGAAATTTTAAGTAAAATAAATGTGAGAAGTGATACAGCAAACACTGCAGCAAAAACAATGAGCTTGTTTGTTACAACTGAATACATCTGGTTATAAGTTATCAGCAATGAGATAGTTCCGGGACCTGCCAGCATGGGTATTGCCAAAGGAGTTAATGTTATATCAGCCCGGGAAAGGGCATCATCTTTGACTTTCTTTTTCATTCCATCATGCCTGCAGAAGGACCCTGTAGGCAGGGCAAACCCGGAGGAGGTAATCATAAATCCACCTGTGATTTTCAAAGAATATAAGCTGATACCAAAAAATGACAAAAGAAATTTGCCTGCTAAAAAAGAGATTACTAAAATAATAAACATATTTAAGGAAGTCCTAAAGGCAATATTTAAAATTTACTGTTTGGTCTTACCTTCAGTTAATTGCATGAAAAATGGGATTGTGCCCAGCGGATTGATAATTGAAAACAAGGATCCCAGACTTACCAGAAAGAGATTCATTTTTATTGCAAAAATAACCTGTCCTTTTATCAAATAAGGAAACAAATGGTTAACTAATTATTAAGTTTGAGGCGCAATGGTTTCTATTATAACCGGCTGTTCTGAAACCTGGATTTCCGGTAAATAATCTTCGTGCTTTGGTTGAACATAAGCGGCAAGTTTGTAATGTTTGTAAACTTTATCCAGTTCCTTTAGAACTGCAATACCCTGATTTGCTATTCTTTGTTTGCGTTCTGAGGAAACATGCATTGCAAGCATATCTTTCATCATTGTATTCCTATTGTTCTTCCAGGAACGCAATGAAGAAACAAGCGTAAATGGAAAATGTTCTTTTAAAGAAGCATTGTGCTCCTTAGAAAGAAGTAGCTTGACTTTCTTTATATGTTGTTCAATTCCAGATGCTGCACCCGGCTTCATCTTTTCCGTGATCACGATTACCTTTCTCAGCCTTTCTTCTATTATCTCCGAAAGTATCCAAATGGTTTCTGTGTAAAATCCGTTTTTCAAAGCAATACCAGCTGATAGAGTCATTCCCTTGACCGTTTTATCCAGCTTTCTGATCTTTCCTGTTTTAATTTTCATAAATGCTTTTCATAAAAAGTCCTCATTAGGGTTCGGCCAGTGTAATAAACAATTTAACATGGGCACATCTCGAAACTCTCCCTAAATATAAGTGTTTTCACGGGTAATGTCAAACATTTTAATATGTGTCGAGTGTAGCTTATTTCACTATTCCTTAACATTAGACAACTTCAATTGTGAATATTTCACAATTCCTTAACACCCGAGGAAAAATGTCAGGGTAATTTTGTGTTTTTCTTTTCGGTCAGGTTATCATGACCGAAGGTATTCTCACTCAATGTTCAAAGATGCATTTATTTCAATCTATTATTATGGAATATTAATCAATATATAAATCTAAAACCTTAATGATGAATCAAAAAGTGGTACTTACAGAAAATAAAGGATGCTGGCCTGTTGGCAAAGAATGCAAACAGAGAAACATAAACAATCGAATCTCCTCTTTATGGGATCTGAACATTTTATGGGCGAAAGGGAAAGGTATGCTGATAAATTTACCTTTGGTAATAATGACTATGATTTTAATGATTGCA
The DNA here is from genome assembly GCA_903837605.1 of uncultured Bacteroidales bacterium. Lineage (GTDB taxonomy): Bacteria > Bacteroidota > Bacteroidia > Bacteroidales > FEN-979 > CAIRDP01. The sequence goes on from CAILVF010000071.1 coordinate 4,064, forward strand.
GGAGTTAAGAATGGGAAAGCCCAGACAGAGAACCCCGGTATTGTTCCTGTAAAAATGTCACCTGTCAGCGATCCGCCTAATTTCAGCCCGGGTAGGCTGGTTGTATTAAAAACAACCACTACGGTAAGCAAATCTTCCTCACCGATTACACTCCAGGAATTTACCACATCAGGGACACCAGGCGCAACGATAATTATCCCATCATCAGTGATCAATAATTACCCTTTGCAAACATCCGGTGTTTACGGAGGATCAGAAGGATTCCTGACCAATTCCACCGATGGGAAATACCTGATGCTTGGAGGTTATGCAACGTCTGCTTCATTTGCTGATATCACTGCGACAACTGCAGCTGCAATCTCAAGAGCTGTCGGTTTAGTCACCCAATCAGGGTTTTACTCACAGTTAGCTCTCAGCAATGTTTACTACAACCAGAACGATATACGGGGTGCAGTTTCCGACGGTACCAAATATTGGGCATCAGGGGCCTCAGTAGCTGGTGTTGATGGTATAGATTTTTACGGTCCCGGTACCCAGGCCGGACTGGGTACCTTGGTTACAAATCCTCCTAAAGCATATGGATTGCGGATCTTCGGAGGAGATATCTATTTTTCAACCCAAAAACAGTATGGCGGTCTTGCCGCTAATAATTATGGTATATTCAAGATGACAGGCTTACCAACAACTAACCCTGTTACAATAACCCAGGTAATAAATACTGGGGCAATCATTCCTGAAGATTTCTCATTTAATCCGGCGATGAATGTTTGTTATATTGCCATTAATTTAAATACAAGTAATGGAGGGATCCAGAAATGGACCAAATCGGGAAGTGTATGGAGTCTTGCTTATACTCTTGGCACAGGCGCAACGAATATTGGAGCATACGGCCTGGTTGCAGATTATTCTGTACCCGCTACCCCTGTATTATATGCAACTACCTTTGAAACTGCAGGGAACAGGGTTATCAAAATTACAGATAATGGTACAGCGGCATCATCCCCGGCAACCACTCTTGTAAGTGCAACGGCTGGGGTGTTTTATAAGGGCATTTCCTTTTCGCCTGTTGATTCAGGAACCCCGGTTGTTAATCTTGATATCAGCACAAACAGTGGTTCCGAAGCTGCCTCTACTGTAGTCACAGTAACCGCCATTGCTTCATCCCCGGTTGCAACTGCACAAACTGTTTCTCTTGGTGTTTCAGGAACAGGGATTACAGCAGGTGATTATATCCTTTCCAATTCAACAATCACGATACCGGCAGGAGCATCAACAGGTACAGTCACTTTTACGGTTGTTGACGATGCTATATTTGAACCCACTGAAACTGCCATATTAACGATAAGCAACCCATCTCCGGGAATGGTACTTGGCGCAACAACAACCCAGACTATAACAATTCTGGATAATGATAATACGGTACCGACAATTGTAATAAACACAGCAACCACTTCCGATTATATCGATGGCGGGGTAATGGTTTCGCCTACCAGCCCGTATACCTTAAGCGGTGTGATTGCTGATATTACTGATCCTGCAAGCACCCTGGGAATTGATTTTGCTATTAATGATAACGAAACCCCTGCAAGTTTATTGACATTGACCACCGTCAGCAGCAACATTGCAGTGGTGCCAAATGCCAATGTTGTGATCACGGGTACCGGGGCCATCAGGAATTTAAAAATAACACCGGTCAGTGTTGGTTATTCGAATATTTCAGTTACGGTTAGCGATGGCGTTAATAATAAGACTTATGTAATTGCTTATGCAGCTTCAGCCCGTACGCCCGACATCATTCCGGCAAACACTTTCTGGCATACCGGCATGTCGGATGCCTCAGATGCAATAGCACTGGATAATAATTATTATATCAGCGGGGATGATGAATTTGATTATTTAAACGTTTATTCAAGGTCAGCATCCGGCTTACCTGCTGTATCCTACGATTACTCTTCAAACCTTGCACTGCCCGATCCGGGGCATCCTGAAGTAGACCTGGAAGCAGCAGCTAAAAGTCCTTCGGTCATAAATAAAATGTACTGGTCGGGGTCAATGAGCAATGGAGCCGCTCCATTCCCCAATAAGCCCAACCGTGACAGGCTGTTTGCGACGACAGTCACTGGTACAGGGGCGTCCACTGCCTTTACTTTTGCAGGATATGTGAATATCAGGACAGCCTTGCTTGCCTGGGGAGATGCCAATGGTTATGCTTTCACTGCATCCGCCACAGCAGGAGTAGACTCAAAAGCTCCCAACGGATTCTCTCTTGAAGGAATGGTATTTGGGCCTGACAACACAACCTTATATCTTGGCCTGAGAGCTCCTTTGGTACCCGTGAGCAACCGTACGAATGCCGTTATTGCTCCTATCCTTAATTTTGAATCATGGTTTAACAATGGTTCTCCTGTTGGAAATCCGGCATTTGGCCAGCCTATCGAACTGAATCTGAGCAACAGGGGTATACGGGATATTATCAGGCTTTCCAATGGAACCTATATACTAATTGCCGGACCTTCCGGAGATGGAGGTGCAAATGATTTATATAAATGGACAGGATACCCTGCAGATGCACCTGTATTAGTTCCAAGTTCAGCAAGCGGTGTTTTGAAAATGGAAGGTATCATTCCTGTTTATGTAAATTCCCAGTTATCATTATCACAGATCCAGGTTGTTACGGATGGTGGGGATGTAGTACTCTATAATGATGGATTTGAAGCGAAAGATTTAGTGGGAAACCTCCGCAAATTCAGGTCTGATCTGCTTACAGGACTTGACCTGGATATCTGTACAGGCTTTACAGCTAATATAACCCCGGGCGGGAGCACAACATTCTGTTCAGGTGGATCGGTAACCCTGGTGGCATCAGGGGAAACTAATATTAACAACACCTACCTCTGGTCTACAGGGGCTACCACCGCAGCTATCACTGTAGGCACAGGCGGCACATATTCTGTGACAGTGACACATGCAAATTTATGTTCAAGCACTGCGAGCCAGACTGTGACTGTGAACCCATTACCTATTCCCACCATTTCGGGAAGCAACAGTCTTTGCGCTAATTCAGGGTATTATACTTACACAACAGAACCAGGTATGACAAATTATAACTGGACCATTACTTCAGGCGGAACAATTACTACCGGTTCCGGCACGAATGTCATACAGGTTGTCTGGCCAACAGCCGGTGCACAATCACTGAGTGTTAGCTATACTAATTCTAACGGATGTACCTCGGGAACTCCAACTATTCTCCCGATTACAGTAAATCCTGTTCCCGGCAATGCTGGCTCTATTACCGGTGTGAATGTCATTTGTGCAGGGGAACAAGGTATTTCATACTCCACAGCTCCAATTGTTAACACGATGTATTATGTTTGGACACTCCCTGCTGGTGCCAGCCTTGCCGGCGGGTCAGGAACAAATAATATTATTGTAAATTATTCTCCCAATGCAGTTTCAGGCAGCATTAGTGTTTATGGGAATAATATTTGTGGTAACGGTACAATTGCCAGCCTGGGTATTACCGTCAACCCGGTACCCCAAACGCCTGTCATTACAGCTAATGGCCAGATGCTGAACTCAAATGCAGCCGATGGGAATCAGTGGTATCATAATGGTACTGCCGTTGCAGGTGCCACCTCCCAGTCTTATAATGTTCCTGCGACCCGGCCTGGCTGGTACTGGACCCAGGTGACCCTTCAGAACTGTTCATCAGACACCTCCAACCATAAATACATTCAGGGTGTAGGTATTGATGAAAACATCGAAGGATCATTCAGCATATATCCTGTACCTAACAATGGCAGTTTTACTGCTTCAATAAGCTGGCCAACCAAAACTTCATTCAATATAGCAATCTATAATGAACTTGGAGCCAGGATATACCTTTATACTGATTTTGTGGTAGAAGGCACAACTTCTCAGCTAATCGATCTCAGACCAACTCCAGCTGGAGTTTATACCATCGTATTCACAAGCAGCGATAATAAAATCATCCGGAAGATAATTATCAGCAATTAAAATAATCAGAATGTAAAGCAGGCATGGCTGATATCGGCCATGCCTGCTTTTTTATCCTTATAAAATTCATTTCAGAAAACGGGTTGGACCACATGGCGAATACCGGCTCCATAGAATAGTTATTCAACTGTTGCCCGGAACTTTTCAAATCAATCTTAAACAGTTCTTTATCAAAAAATTCTGGTATTCTTCCATAAACTATGAAATTAAGATGAAAAGTTTGTACTTTTGTGAACCAATTCACATACCCTAATACAAACCAAATCATACTCTTATGGCAAAAAGAACAATCGTAGCCATGCCTGGTGACGGCATAGGTAAAGTAGTCCTGGATGAGGCCATCCGCGTTTTGGATGCTGCCGGTTTTGAAGCTGAATACGTTCATGGCGACATCGGATGGGAATTCTGGTGCAAGGAAGGCGACCCCTTCCCTCTACGCACGCAGAAACTCCTTGAACAGCATAAGATCGGTCTCTTCGGAGCGATTACTTCAAAGCCCAAAGACAAAGCCGAAGCTGAGATTTCACCTGAACTGAAAGGGAAAGGGTTTACTTACTACAGCCCGATTGTAAGCATGCGCCAGAAATATGACCTTGATATCTGCATGCGTCCATGTAAAACCTTTAAAGGAAACCCTTTGAATTTCATTCGCCGCGGTTTTGGGGGCGTTATAGAGGAACCTGTTGTTGATACCATGATCTTCAGGCAGAATACCGAAGGTCTTTATGGCGGCGTGGAATGGACCAATCCCCCCGACCAGGTGTATGATGCGCTGATGACCCATAAAAAATTCAAGGACAATTTTGCATGGTGCCCCAGGCCTGAACTCGCTGTTTCAACCCGTATCCTGACCAAAAAATATACCAGCCGTATTGTAAAAGCTGCATTCGAGTATGCCAAATCAAGGGGCTTCGACACTGTCACGGTTTGCGAAAAACCCAATGTGATCAGGGAGACCTCGGGCATGATGCTCAAAATCGCCCAGGAAATGTCTAAAACAGAATACCCCGGCATCAAGGTACAGGATACCAATATCGACGCCCAGATGATGTGGCTCACCAAGAATCCTGAAACATACCATGTTGTTGTTGCCAGCAATATGTTCGGAGATATCATTTCCGATGGTTTTGCCGGTCTTATCGGCGGACTGGGCTTCGCCTGCAGCGCCAATATCGGGCCCGAGATCGCAGTGTTTGAACCTACCCACGGCTCAGCCCCCAAATATGCAGAATTCAACCCGTCCATTGTTAACCCGATCGCCATGATCATGAGCGCCTGCCTGATGCTCGAACATATTGGCGAGAATGCAATTGCTGCAAAAATTTCCAAAGCCATTGCAGAAGTGGTTGAAGAAGGAAAGGTCATGACTTACGATATGATGAAACTCCCGGGGAAACCTGATGTTTTCAGCAAAGGGGCTGCTTCGACCTCGCAGATGGCCGACGCGATTATAGCCAAATTAGTGTAAATTAATCCGGGAACAGGTTACTGGGTTACCAGGCTACTGGGATAGAGAAGAAATACACTATCCAGTTACCCAGTAGCCCAGTAACCCAGCACCTAATCTCCAACTTATGACCGATAAAGTATTAGCCCTCTGGCCCGAGCTGCTGTGGATCAATGATAATGATCTGCGTGAAAAAACGGCCAAAACCTGGGAACTTGCCCTTGAAAAAAGCGTTCTCACTCCCGAAGACCTGAACAGGATCCCCTTCACCCTGCTTGCAGGGCCCGACCTTAAAGTGTCATTTATGGCCCACAAGCGTTGCGTGGTTCATGTTGCCCGCGATGCAGGGAATAAAATGAACGAATTCTTCAAGGATGACCTTCCTGTGAATATGGATGTCCTGATTGCCGGGGCCATCCTGGCCGACGTTGGCAAGCTTCTTGAATACGAGATGAAGGACGGCAAGTCGGTGCAGGGAATGTACGGAAAGTACCTCCGCCATCCTTTCAGCGGTGTTTCACTGGCTGAACAATGCGGGGTCCCGGCTGCTGTTTGCCATATCATCGCGACCCATGCAGGAGAAGGGGATATGGTAAAACGTACGGTTGAAGCCTATATAGTGCATCATGCCGACTTTATGACCTTTGAACCGTTCAGGGAAAGACTGAAGTGATTTACGGAAGATGCTCTAACGAACATTTTCACTTGAATTCGCCTTGAGCGAGCATTTTGCAAAAGCTGCATCAGGTGAACGAAGAGAACCGTAGCAGCGTTGCAAAGATGCGAACGAAATACGAAGTTTAAAGAAAAAAATTATGACTATAATTGAAAAGATTATAAGCGCTCATTCAGGCGGGAAGCCTGTGAAGCCGGGCGATATCGTTGATGTTTTTATCGATACCCGCGCAGCCCGGGATTTCGGGGGGGCAAATGTCGTCAAGAACCTCCTCGATAACGGGTTAACTGTTGCCGATCCGGCGAAAACGATTTTTACGTTTGACTGCAACCCCGGTGGCTCGGACCAGAAATATGCCCAGAACCAGCATTATTGCAGGCAGTACGCCCGTGAAAAAGGCATCCGTATCTATGATGTGGATTCAGGAGTGGGAACGCACCTGGCAATTGACGGCGGACTGGCATGGCCGGGGAGCACGTTCGTTTCAACCGATTCCCATGCGAACATCATGGGCGCCATTGCATCCTTCGGACAGGGTATGGGCGACCAGGATATCGCAGCCGCCTGGGCAAAGGGGGCAGTCTGGTTCAAGGTCCCGGCATCTGTAAAGATAAACCTTAACGGGCCAAGGCCGGCAGGAGTTTCAGCCAAGGACATCGTACTGAACCTGCTGAGCATTTTCGGGGCCAATAAACTTCTTGGCTATTCGGTCGAGATCTACGGGGCTGAAACAGAAAAATTCAGCCTGGATGAAAGGATCACAATTTCATCTATGGGCACCGAGATGGGAGCTATACTTATCATCTTCCCTACCACGCATTCACTTCTTGCGGAACTGAAAAAAATCACGGGTAACGATTATCCCATGATTACTGCAGATGCCGGTGCTGTTTATGATCAGACATTTGATATTGAATTTTCGAAATTCGTTCCCATGGTTGCCAAACCCGGGCACCCTGAAGACGATACGGCCATTGACAATGTGCGTAATGTAAAGATAGACTCTGGTTTCATAGGCAGCTGTACCAACGGACGTATTGATGATCTGCGGATGGCAGCCTCGGTTCTGAAAGGCAGAAAAGTTGCCCCCGGCGTTGTTCTTAAAATCGTCCCTGCCACCGATTCAATCTGGAACCAGGCTCTCGACGAGGGGCTCATCAAGGTGTTCAAAGATGCAGGCGCCATGGTATCCAACGCAGGCTGCGCAGGTTGCGCTGCAGGGCAGGTCGGGCAAAACGGTCCGGGCGAAGTGACTATAAGTACCGGCAACCGCAATTTTGAAGGGAAGCAGGGGAAAGGATTTGTTTACCTGGCCTCCCCTGCCGTGGTGGCAGCCAGCGCTGTTGCCGGATTTATCACGACACCTGACCAGATCCCGGCCAAACCAGCAGAATTCGGAAACAAAGCCATACTGAAATCCGCAGTCAAAGAAAAAGTTAAAACAAGCAAACCCTCAGTTGTCGAAGGCCGGGTCTGGCTCATCGGCAAAGACAATATCGATACCGATATGATATTCCACAACCGCTACCTAACCATTACCGACATAAAAGAAATGGGGCAGTATAGTTTCGACAATCTTAAGGGGTATGAGGATTTTGCGAAGAAAGCCAAGGCCGGCGATATCGTTATGACCGGCAAGAATTTCGGGGCCGGGAGTTCGAGGCAGCAGGCCGTTGACTGTTTCATTTCACTTGGGGTCAACTGCATCCTGGCCGAATCCTATGGTGCGATCTATGAGCGCAATGCCATCAACGCAGCCATGCCTATCCTGACTTACAAACCCGAGGTGATTGCCGAGCTTGAGCTGAAAGACGGGGACAGTATCCGCCTGAATTTCGAAACCGGCGATATCGTGAACCTCGTTAATAATAAAGCAGGCAAGGTTGACAAATTCTATGATGCCCAGATGGCGATCTACAGGAACGGGGGACTGCTATAAAGATACGGGATGCGGGATACGGGATGCGGGATGAAGAATATGTTGTATCCTGCATCTTGCATCCTGTTGAGCTAAGCGATAATTATGACTTCTTTTCCGGCCTTTTCAATTTCCACCGGCGGTGGGACCATAGGTAATAACGTGGATTTTCTTTGATCTGGTCTTCCAGTATGTTCATGAACCTGGCTGTGATCTCTGATGTTTTCGTATTCTTTGGTTCGAGTGAAAGCGGGATGAAATCAAGTGTATAATATCCACGTTTCACCGGTTTGATCCATGCATAAAAAACAGGCAGGTTGTCAACCCTGGCGTACTTCTCGGGGCCGTGAAGCACGGCGGTATCCTGGTTAAGAAAAGTAACCCAGAGTGCCAGCCTTTCAGTTGGAGGGCTCTGGTCGGCGATCATGTAAAAGATGGGAGGCTCCCCCCAGTCTTTCGCGAATACCGCCCTGGTGTCGGCAATCGAGACCAGTACCGACCTGCCTTGTACCCTTGTCTTCTGGGTGTAAGCGTCAATATATTTATTCGTGAGGGGTTTATAAAAGCCAACCGGTTTGTGAAGCAGCTGTGTGCCGCTTGCAATCCCCGCCCATTCCCAGTTGCCGTAATGCCCCGCCACACAAATCGCCCCCCTGCCCTCACGGTAACACTGGTCAAGCTCTTCGGTACGGACATATTTATACCTTGCGACGATCTCTGCCTCGGTCATGGTAAACGATTTGAGGCTTTCAACCATCATATCGCCCAGGTGATGGTAAAAACCCCTCGCGATACTCCTGTATTCGTTTTCGGACCTGCCAGGGAGGGAATTCCTGAGATTGTCAAACACGACTTTCCTGCGGTACCCAGTGAGGCGGTATGTGATAAAAAATATAAGATCTGAAAACAGATAAGCCATCCTGAACGGCATCAGCCTGAAGAGAGCAACAAATGCCCTGAATAATAAATAAACCAGGTAGTCCATAGCAGAAATTGAACTGCAAAGTTAAGCGGAATCAATTATTTTTGCTAAAAATACTGATCTATGCTTATCATCAGGCGACACAATACTGACCCCTGCTTTAATCTTGCAACCGAGGAATATGTGCTTAAAGAGATTGCAGATGATTCATTTATGCTTTGGCGGAACTCCCCTTCGATTATCGTAGGCAAACATCAGAACACCCTTGCCGAGATCAATGTTGAATATGTTAAACAAAACAATATCCCGGTTGTAAGGAGGCTTTCAGGCGGAGGTGCGGTGTTTCACGACCTGGGTAACCTGAATTTCACCTTTATACAAACAGGGCAATCGGAAATGCTGGTCGATTTCAGAAAATTCACACAGCCGATCCTCGATGTTCTGCTGAAGCTGGGCATTGACGCCAGGTTTGAAGGGAGGAATGACCTGACCATAGAAGGAAAAAAATTCTCGGGCAATGCCGAGCATATATGGAAAAAAAGGGTCCTTCATCACGGCACCCTGCTGTTTTCATCAAAGATGGCCGACCTGGGCCAGGCGCTTAACGTTGATCCTTTAAAGTTCCGCGACAAGGCTGTCAAATCGGTAAGGAGCCGTGTCACCAATATAAGCGAACACCTTAAAGAGCCTATGGATGTTATGACTTTTTCAGACCTTGTCCAGGAACATATAATTACCATGTACCCCGATGCAAAGGTATATAACCTGAGCGAGGAGGATCATGCAAAGATCAATGAACTTGTAAGGACCAAGTACAGCACCTGGGAATGGAATTTCGGGTATTCACCGAATTACAATTTTAAAAAGATCCTCAGAACCGAGAAAAGCGGCACGCTTGAATTTGACCTGGATGTCAAAAACGGGATAATTCTGCATTTTAAAATGTTTGGGGATTATTTCTCTAAATTTGACACGGAAGAACTGGAAGAGGCCGTTACAGGGGTTTCTCACGAAGAATCGGCCATTAGGCTGGCGCTGGGGAGGTTTGACCTGAACGATTACGTCGCAAATCTTACGATGGAGGAATTTTTAACCGGGATGTTTTAAGGATGCAAGATGCGGGATATGAAACACAACGAAATATTTGACAGGTTATGGGCAGTCTATACTGCACAGAACCCCGCCACGAAGAAAGTATGGGAGTTGTTATCCGCCGAAGGCGAGACAATAATCAATGACCATGTGGCATTCAGGACTTACGATCATCCGCAAATCAACATAGACGTGCTTTCAAGGGAATTCCTGGCGAGCGGGTACGTTTACAAAGGCGATTATCATTTTAAGGAGAAGAAGCTTTACGCAAAGCATTTTGAGCATGCATCCGACCGGCAGGCCCCCAGGGTTTTCATAAGCCAGCTGCTGACCTCTGAATTCAGCCCTTTGCTGCGGCAAACGGTGAAGGATTGGATACAGGCAATCCCGGCCAATAAGCTGGCATCCCCCGATCTGATCTATTCCGGCAATCTATCCGGGATGCCCTCATTTGAACTGTTTGAACAGCTCAGGAAGGAATCGGAATATGCAGCATGGCTTTATGTGAACGGGTTTTGCGCCAACCATTTTACCGTTAGTGTGAATTTCCTTAAGAAATATGACAGCATCGCAAAAATCAATGCTTTTCTTAAAGGGAAAGGCTTCCTGATGAATGATGCGGGCGGGGAGATCCAGGGCAGTCCGGAAGACTTGCTTGAACAATCAAGTATCAGGGCAGGCATGGTGAGCACCCTGTTTAAAGAAGGTTTTTTTGATGTTCCGGGTTGCTATTACGAATTTGCCAAACGTTATGCCGACACTAACGGTAAATTGTACAGCGGGTTTATCGCCAGATCAGCAGATAAGATATTCCAGTCGACCGATTTTTATAAAAAGTAAATTTATCATCATGGCAGCGAATCTCAAAGTGTTATTATTCCTGTTTCTGGTTCTGCCGGTTCTATCCTGTTCGTCGGGAAGCGCTAAAAAAGGAGGCGACATACTCCTCCCCCAGGCAGGGAAGGTACATGAACATATCAGTTGTAACGCCAGCACCCTGCTGACCTATGCACTCTACCTGCCATCGGCCTGCAGCAACCATTTTAACGCGGCCGCAGCTTCGAAAAGGTATCCCGTAATACTCGTTTTTGATCCCAGTGGCGACGGGAGCTTCCCGGTAAAACGCTTCAGCAGCCTTGCCGAAAAGTACGGGTTTATCCTTGTTGGTTCGAATGACTCGAGGAACATGCAAACACCCGAAGAAAGCCAGGCAGTTGTTCAGGCGATGTTTGATGAAATCGAAAACCGGCTGCCTATTGATACTTCGGCAATTTACCTGATGGGGTTCTCAGGCGGATCAAGAGTTTCAACTGCCACTGCAATGTACAGGCCTTTCGTCAAAGGGGTCATAGGCTGCGGGGCAGGTTTTCCATCAGTAGTCCAGCCCCCGAAGTACAAGTTCGATTATTTCGGAATTGTAGGCCTGGGCGATTTCAACCTTACCGAGATGGTAGCGCTTGACAAGACCCTGGCCCAGATGCAGTTCAGGCATTTCATCCTTGAATTCGACGGGATTCACGCCTGGCCGCCTCAATCAGAAATCGAAAAGGCCTGGAACTGGTATACATTTAATTCCATGAAAGATGGAAGGCTTAAAAAGAACGACAGCCTGATCAGGGTATTTTCATCTTCTATGACTGCGGATTACGACTCCCTTGTCAAACAGGGCCGGTTGCTGTATGCAAGGCAGAACCTGGCATTCCAGGTAAGCTGCCTGGACGGCCTGTCGGACCTTGGTGAGCTTAAATCCCGGCTTGCTTCACTTGAAGGATCTGTTGAATACAGGGAAGCGATAAAGAAATTCAGCGATGTCCTGGGGAAGGAACAGAAGGAGCAGCAGATGCTGATGGAGGCATTATACAGCAAAGACCTGAAATGGTGGAAATCGAGGATTGAAAAGTACCGTGACAATAATAACTCCAGGCTGAGCCCGGAAGATACACTTATGAATCACCGTTTGCTGGCGTTCCTCGGCCTTTTCTGCTATTCCAACGCCAACGCACTTGTAAAGCAAAATAATTTCGAACAAACAGAGATTGTAGTTGCGGTTTATTCCCTGGTTGAACCAGAGAATCCCGAACCATGGTATGTACTGGCAGTTCTTTCAGGTAAGAAAAATGACACGGTAAAAACCCTTGATTACCTTAAAAAGGCATGTGACAAGGGCTTCAACAATAAGGCCAGGGTGCAGGCCCAGCCTGCATTTGATATCATACGCACCAGTACCCTGTATTTTGACCTTTTAAATAAAATGAAATGAGCTCCAAACCGGAGGTTCTGAAAAAACTGGAAACACTCAGGCCGGAGCTGGCGGGAGAATTATATACCGATACTGCATGGAACCTGATGTATGCCACCGACGCCTCGGCATACCGTGAGATCCCTGCCGGGGTTGTGCGGCCAAAACACAAGGAAGACATTAAAAAGCTCATCCTTTTTGCCTCCCTTAACAACATCCCGCTTATCCCTCGCACTGCGGGTACATCCCTCGCCGGCCAGGTAGTAGGCTCAGGCCTTGTGGTTGACGTTAGCAAGCATATGACATCAATCCTTGAGATCAATGCCGGCGAGCATTGGGTAAGGGTTGAGCCGGGAGTTATCCTTGATGAGCTTAATAAAGTGGTTGAGAAGCAGGGTTTGTTCTTCGGTCCGGAGACTTCCACCTCCAGCCGTTGTATGATAGGCGGTATGGTTGGAAATAATTCCTGCGGTGCACATTCGATTTTGTACGGCAGCACCCGCGACCATGTGCTCTCGGTCAGTGGCTTCCTCAGCGACGGTTCGGAAGTGGAATTCACCGGCCTCAGTCTTCGGGAATTTGAGAAAAAATGCCAGGGCGATACTCTCGAAAACAAGATCTACAGGCAGATGCGTGATATCCTTTCCAATCCTTCAAACCAGGAGAAGATTCGCAGCCAATACCCCGATCCGGCAATCCATCGGCGCAATACAGGTTATGCCATCGATCTGCTGTTGGAGACGGAGCCGTTTTCCAAGGAGAGCGAAACTTGTGAGCAGTATCCACACATGCCTCATGCCTCATGGCTCATGGCTCATGATGACAGGATTTCATCATTTAACTTCTGTAAACTTATCGCCGGCTCAGAAGGAACGCTCATGTTCATGACCGAGATCAAATTGAACCTGGTCCCTTTGCCCCCGAAACAAAAAGCCCTCGTTTGTGTTCACTGCAACACCATTGCCGAGGCCCTTCAGGCAAATCTCATTGCCCTTAAATATGCGCCCGGTTCCGTTGAACTGATGGACAAGGCCATCATGGACTGTACCAAAGACAATATAACACAACGCAGGAACCGGTTCTTCATTGAAGGGGACCCGGGAGCCATTCTGATCGTTGAGTTTGCCAGGGAGACCAGGGATGAGATCACCGATATATGCCGTTTAATGGAAGCTGAGATGCGGGATGCGGGATTTGGTTACCATTTTCCGATGGTCTTCCCTCCCGAACTCAAGCGTGTGTGGGATCTCAGGAAAGCCGGGTTAGGGGTTCTTTCCAATTACCCGGGTGACCGCAAACCGGTTCCCGTCACCGAGGACACGGCAGTGAGCCCCTCTGCCCTGCCTGGTTACATCAGTGATTTTGATGCCATGCTGGCAGGACTGGGGCTTAACTGCGTTTATTATGCCCACGTAGGATCGGGGGAACTCCACCTCAGGCCCGTATTAAATCTCAAAGACCCTGCCGACGTTGAACTGTTTCATACCGTCGCCCTTGAAACGGCGAAGATCGTGAAGAAATACCACGGTTCACTTAGCGGGGAGCATGGTGACGGAAGGCTGAGGGGGGAGTTTATCCCGCTCATGATTGGTGATCACAACTATGCCTTGCTTGAGGAAATCAAGAAATGCTGGGATCCGGGCAATATCTTTAATCCAAACAAGATCGTCGGAACGCCGAAAATGAACTCCAGCCTCAGGTATGAGCCGGGTGCGCCGGCAAAGGAGTTTGAAACATATTTCGACTTTACGTCAAGCCATGGCATACTGAGGGCCGCTGAGCAATGCAATGGCTCGGCCGACTGCAGGAACAATGTAGTCACCGGGAAATGGATGTGCCCTTCATATATGGCCATGGGTGATGAAAATTCGACGACCAGGGCCCGGGCAAATATCCTGCGCGAATTTCTTACCAATTCAACTAAATCAAACCCCTTTGACCATGCCGAAATTTACATGGTAATGGACCTCTGCCTGAGCTGCAAAGCCTGCAAAAGCGAATGCCCTTCAAATGTTGATATAGCTAAACTGAAGGCTGAATTTCTCCAGCATTATTATGATTCCAACGGGATCCCATTGCGGTCGCGGCTCATAGCATACATCAGCAGTATAAACCGCCTCGGGAGCATGGTACCGGGCATTTTTAATTTCTTTCAGAAGAATTCATTCTTTTCGGCTATCTCAAAAAAGATGCTCGGCTTTGCCGTCGCCCGCAGTATCCCATTACTTCATAAAACGACACTGAAACATTGGCTGGGGAAGAACCTCCCCGCACTGAATGCCGGCCTGGGTAAAAAGAATGGCAGCTTATACCTTTTTGTGGATGAGTTTACAAATTACAATGATGTTGATACGGGTATTAAAACAGTCCTCCTGTTCAACCATCTTGGTTATGAAGTATTGTTTAAAGACCATGATTTAAGCGGGAGGACTTTCATTTCGAAGGGCCTGCTTCGCAAAGCCAGAACCATTGCTGTAAATAACATCAAAATCTTTTCAGGGCTTGTTTCACCAATGGTCCCCCTTGTGGGTATTGAGCCATCGGCAATCCTGGGTTTCAGGGACGAGTACCCCGACCTTGCAGGGCCGGGATTAAGGGAGCAGGCTGTAAAGCTTTCGGGATCCTGCTTTTTGTATGACGAATTTATAATGAGGGAGGTTTCAGAGGGGAGGATAAGCCCAATGCAGTTCTCTTCGGAGCCGGCAAAAGTCAAGCTTCACGGGCATTGCCATCAGAAAGCCCTTGCATCAGCAGATACGACCTTGAAAATGTTGTCGCTTCCCGTTAATTATTCAGTAGAAGAGATAAAATCGGGCTGCTGCGGCATGGCAGGTGCTTTTGGTTATGAAAAGGAACATTACGAGGTGTCGATGAAAGTCGGGGAACTGGTGCTGTTTCCGGAGATCAGGAAAACCTCATCCGCAGTCATTATTGCTGCAGCAGGTACAAGCTGCAGGCACCAGATAAAAGACGGAACCGGCAGGAAGGCGCTTCACCCCGCAGAGGTCCTGTTCGACGCACTTTCAGGCAGGGTTAATAATCACCCCGGCTCTCCCAGGTAATATCTCAAAACACGCCAGAACATTGGTTCATCTATGGGTTTTGAAATATAATCATCGAAGCCGTATTCAAGTATCTCTTCACGGCTGCCTTTCATAGCACTCGCGGTCAGGGCAATAATAGGGATGTGTTTATGCTCTTCCGATTTCCTGATCGCATCGAAGGCTTCGAAGCCATCCATTACAGGAAGCGACATGTCCATGAGGATAAGGTCGGGTTTATGTGCAAGGGCCTGCTGTACACCCTCTGAACCGTCATAAGCTTCAATTACCATATACTCCTGGCTTAGTATGGCCCTGGCGGTTTTCATATTATCAGGGTTATCTTCGACCACCAGGATAAGGGGTTTGCCTTTTCGTTCGGGCACAGGCTGAACGGTCTTTTTCGGCCTTACAGCTTCGCGTTTGGGATTAACCATATTATCTACGGTAGCGAGAAGCTCGATCCTGCCCACATCCCCTTTCTGGATGAGCTGGTGGATATTATTTCCTTTCAGGAAGCTCAGGTCTTCTTTTGTAATATGTTTGGCAGTGAGTATAAGTACCGGGATCTTTGAAGTTTCCGGTGTTTCACGGATCATTTTAAGAACCTGGAAGCCGTCAACGTCGGGCATCATCAGGTCGAGGATCACCGCCTCGGGATGGAACAGTTTTATCTGTTCAATTGCTTCCTTACCGTTCCTTGCGACCTGGACCGTATAGGACTGCTCAGTCAGGATATCTGTGATCTGGATAATCGCAGCCTCACTGTCTTCAAATAAGAGGATGGTTTTACCGGCCCCGGATTCTGAAGCATGAAATTCGGCAGACTTGGGAGCATGCCTGTATATTTTATTATCCTCGTTTACATCGGATGTTTTATAGGGGTTAAGCTTCATCGGCAATATAAGCGTAAACGTGGAGCCCACACCGGGATGGCTTTCAACCCTGATCTCCCCGTGAAGAAGCTTTGCATACTTTTTTGCTATCGCAAGGCCGAGGCCGGTCCCCCCGAAGCGTTTCGATGAACTTCCGTCAACCTGGCGGAACTCGTCAAAGATAAAAGGCAGTTCCTCCTTTGAAATACCTATGCCGGTATCGCTAACCGTGACGATCATTTCATTTTCTTCCTGCCGGGCTTCAATAGTGACTTTTCCCTGCTCGGTGAACTTGACTGCGTTGGAAACAAGGTTCTGCAGGATATGGCGGCATTTCGGGTAATCTGACCTGATATCAGGAAGATCATGACCAATAAGGTTCACGAGGGCGATATTCTTGCTTTTTGCCTGAATGCCCAGCATTCCCTCAAGCTCATCCGCAAGATCAAATATATTGAAGTTCGAAGCCAATATTTCCTCATGCCCTGCTTCTATTCGTGAAAGATCCAGAACATTGTTGATCAGGGCCAGGAGGTTCCTTCCGTTCCTTTCAATGATCTCGATATAGCTGTATTCATCCTCCGGTATTAAGTTGAGAAGACGGCGGCTAAGTACCCCCGAAAGCGCAATGACCGAATTCAGGGGAGTCCTCAGTTCATGGCTCATATTGGAAAGGAAAGTGCTTTTAAGCCTGCTGGCTTCATCCAGCTGTCCTTTCTGCATTTCCAGTTCCAGGTTCTGCTCACTCAGTTCCTGCCCCTGTATGCCCAGTTCTTTGGCCCTTTCATCAAGTTCACGGTTCTGTGATTCCAGTTTTTCCGAAAATTCGAGGATCTTCTGATGCCCCAGCACACCGTTAAAGCGGGCTGTAAGGGTTGGATAGATATCATTAACAAGTCGCAGTGCTTCATTTGAAAAAGTTCCCAGACTGGCAAGGGACACCATGACCATTATCTCGTTCCCGGAGAGTATAGGGATGCTGATCATTTCCCTGGGACGGAAATCACCTGCGGTTGTCTGGAAAATCATTGGTGTGTCGGCCGGGATATCTTTCAGGTGGGTGATCTGCCTGCTCGCAACCGACAGCCCGAACTGGCCTTCAAAAATCTCTTTTGAAAAAGGCCTGGCAAGATCATGTTTCAGACCAATAGTTACCAGGGGCTCATATATGGTGTTCTCATTGTTCAGCATGTAAACCGCACCAAGCTGGGAACCTGTCGATTTCATGATAATGCTGATCACATTCAGGCAAAACGGATGCAATGCATCTTCCCTTAACATAATGTCGGAGATATTGTTAAGGAGTTCCCTGCACCTTATCTCATTCATATTGGCCTCAGCCA
This sequence comes from uncultured Bacteroidales bacterium, assembly GCA_903837605.1. Lineage (GTDB taxonomy): Bacteria > Bacteroidota > Bacteroidia > Bacteroidales > FEN-979 > CAIRDP01. The sequence continues at coordinate 21,637 of CAILVF010000071.1, forward strand.
GCCGGTTGAACGATGCAGCAAGTTCCCCGAGTTCGTTTCCTGACGAATATTTCATTCTTGCTTCCAGGTTTCCTTCACGGAAATCATCGGCAACATTCATCATCTCTTCCAGCGGGACCCTCAGGCTCCTGATAATCGCCATAACGATAATAAAAGTTAAGACAAGTATGGAAAGAATAAGAATGAAAAGAAGCCGTTCCAGCATTTTCTTGCTCCCACCGGCCTCACTGTAAAACTTGTCGGCTCTATCATAGGAAAACTGGCCCACATCGCTGATCTCCTTCAGGATCAAATCAACCTGGGCGCCCCCCTGCCCTTCATGCGTGGTTCTTTTTGCAGCTTCTTTGACCTGGTTTGCATTTAAGATATTAAGGATTGTTTCCCTGATCCCTTTCCATTGAATGAGGGCATTTTTAATGTCAATGACGTCTTTATGGGGTCCAAGGTAGTGTTTCGACAGGCTGTCGATCTGCATAAAAGCATCAGACTCAATAAGGTTGATCTCGTATAGTTCTTCTTCTCTTCTTTTATGATCCTCGGTCAGAATAATATCCTTAATACTCCTGTGCATTCTGAGCACATCGGCCGTCAGTTCCGAAATTGCCCGCCTGACTTTAAGAGGGTGGTTATACAAGCCTTCCGTTTGCTTCCATAAGATGTCGGCCTGGTACCATGCCACAGAGCCGAGTATAAGAACAAAGAGAACGATCAACCCCATGCCAAGCTGCAACTGGGCTCTTATTTTCAGGTTTTTCAATTTCATACTGTGTTATTCATTATGAATTAATTACACGGGGGACTATCTTCGTTTCCGGAAAACAGCTGATGGAGCCGCGACCGGGATGAATTTATGCCGTTGAACAATATCCCTTTCCGCTTCACCTGTTACAAGGTATCCTCCGGGTGAAAGTGAAAGGTACAGCCTGTTCAGGATCTGCTGCCTGATGTCAGGATTATAATAAAACAGCAGGTTACTGCAGCATACCAAATCGAAATCCCCGAAGATACTTGAAGCCGGACTGATATAATTATTATCAAGGAGATCATGAAATGAAAAATCGACATGGCCCTTTATCTTATCTGAAATTGTATAGTTTTCTCCTTTCTGTATAAAATACTTCATGACCAGGCCTGTTCTGATATTTTGAACGTCAGATAAACAATACACCCCTTTTCTTGCTCTTTCAAGCTCTTTCTCAGAAACGTCTGTACCGAATATCCTGAACCTGGATTTTTCTTCTTTTCTGCGGATGAGATCGTCAAGCAGCATGGCGATCGAATAAGGCTCCTGGCCTGCAGCGCATGCAGCCGACCAAATCCTGATTTCTGAATTTGCCTGCTTCTCCTCTATAAGGCCCGGCAAAACAAGCTGCTCGAGCAACGCAAATGTCAGGGAATTCCTGAAGAACTCGCTGTAAGAAATACTAAGTGAATTCAGAAAAACACCTGCTTCATTTTCATCCCTGGCCAGTAATTCAGAGAAACTGGAAAGGCTCTTAATATTTAAAGCTATCAGCCTCTTTTCAACGGATTTCTCCAGGAAGGATTTTTCATACCTGGAAATATCAGCCTTATATTCCCTGCTCATTACCTCCACAATGGTCTTCATAAAAATGCTATCTCTCGGTTAATCAGAGAATGGGATAAGACTGTCAATTCAGATATGTCTTTAATGCAGCCATCAGTTCATCGGATCGAATTGGTTTTGCAAGGTAACTTTTACAGCCGGCCTTGATGGCTTTGTCCTTGTCGCCGCTCATGGCATAAGCGGTTGTAGCAATTACAGGCACATCTGAGCGTAAATTCAGCATTTGGCCGGTTATTTCCTGGCCGGGTGTATCGGGCAGTTTAAAGTCCATAAGCACCAGGTCTATTTCGGCATGCTCTGTAAATATCTGCATGGCTTCCTTACCATTCCATGCATGCAGTATATTAATCTTCAATCTTCCCAATATGATGTTCAGAAGGTCAAAATTATCAGGTTCATCCTCAACGATCAGGATGGTTTTTCCGGTAATATTAAAAATATCCTTTGTTGCGGGGGTAGTGATTTCTTCCATTTTCTCAGCAGGGACATAAGGCAGTGAAAATCTGAAACAGGATCCCTGGCCTGGGATGGATTCCACCTGGATCTCTCCTCCAAGTTTCTTCACAAAAGCGTTTGAGATGGACAACCCGAGACCAGTTCCTCCGTATTTTCTGGCTAAACCACTTTCAACCTGGTAGAAACGGTCAAAAATCGACTTCCGGTGCTCGTCAGAGATCCCTATCCCCG
>CAILVF010000072.1 GCA_903837605.1 uncultured Bacteroidales bacterium
AGATTATATTTTCAAGCCTGTTCATCCCAAACTGCTGATCAGTAAAGTCAAAATACTCCTGGAACTCAACAGGCAGAAGCATAAGATCATCGAATCGGAGAAGCTTTACCGTATGCTTCTTAATGCTTCCCCCGAAGGCATCATAATAATGGATACTTCGGGCTCAATCAGGGAGATCTCAGCCATGGCTGCAGGGATCTTCGGCCTCACAAGCAATGAGGATTTCATCGGCAGCAATATAGTAACCCTCTTCCCTCCCGAAGAGCAGTCCAGGTTGCAGGAAGTGATAAGAAATACCATGGACCAGGGTCCGGCGCATAATATCGAATTTTCCATTACACGATCCGACCAGATGAGGCTTACCTGCGAAATAAGCCTTACACTGATCAAAGACCAGGGGGGAAAGCCCACGGCGTTAATGGCTGTTATCATGGACATCTCTGGAAGGAAAAGGATACAACAACAGATGATACATACCGAACGCCTCGCAAGCATTGGTGAAATGGCCACGGGGATAGCCCACGAAATCAACCAGCCATTGAATATAATATCGCTTGGCCTGGAAAACCTGCTTGTTGAAATAAGCAAAATCGACACGGTTGATCCTGACTATTTCCACAATAAAGCAAAATTGATATTCAATAATATTGCCAGGATCACTTATATCATTGATCATGTAAAAACCTTTTCAAGGGTAAACCATGATTTTGCACTTGTGGAATTTGATATTCACGATGCAATAAGGAATGCAGTGGCCCTTATCGAAAACCAGTTCAGGAACTCCGGAATTACCCTGACTGTACATTTCGACAAAAATATTCCCAGTGTACAGGGAGATCCGAATAAATTCGAACAGGTGATCCTGAACCTTCTTTTAAACTCCCTTGATGCTATTGAAGAGAAGATGGGAATAGTAAAAACCGAGTATAAATGGCTTATTGAAATTAAAACTTTCAAGGATAAGTACTTCCTTCATATCGAAGTGATGGATAACGGAATGGGTATTAAATCGGCCGATCTGGACAAGATAATGCTGCCGTTCCATACAACCAAGAAAGCAGGTAAAGGAACCGGGCTCGGACTTTCCATTTCTTTCGGGATCATCAAGGAAATGAATGGTACCATTGATATTGAAAGCGAATATGCAAGGTGGACAAAAGTGAAGATCAGTCTTCCGCTGGAAATTGAAAACAAACATTCAGGGAACGGCAAACCCGGCAGGGGAAAGAAGCACCCGTAAAGAAAATATAGCAGCATCTGTTGCTACAAATACCTTTACTGTAAGAATTTTATTTGGTAAGTACCAGGATCAGGTACTTCTTTTCGGCAAGAAATGCCGTAGTGTCAATTTTCGAAAATTCCTTCCTTAGCTTTTTATTGAGTGATTCCCTGATCTCGTGGGTCAGGTGGTGAAGCCAGGCCATTTTCACAAGCATCTTGTTCTCGAGGTAAAACAAGAGAGGATTCACAATTCTTGTGATATACATGTTTACAAATTTCAGGGTCGGTAAAACATTCCTGGTAATATCTTCCTGGTAAATGATCTTCCAACCGTGTTCCCCGGCAAGTTTTTCAAAATCCTCAAACCGCCGCCCCGACATCTTTTCATCACCGGTTTTTATGGAGAAATAATCACATATGACCCACCTCCCGCCGGGGATAATGAGCTCATCGGCTTTTGCAAAGCCTTTATTCATGTCAATGTACTGAAACGATTCGGCGTTCAGAAGAGTCCCGTACTTCTTGTCGGTTCTTAATTCCTCGAACTTTACATTGTAAGCCTGCAATTCAGGATGCTTCTTTTTTACATAATTCAACTGGCTGATATTCGGGGAAAGGACATCCACAATAAAACCCTTCTGATTCATCAGGTTTGCTATTCCGCCAATGCCGCAACCGATGTCAAGAACCGTAAGGGACTTGTCTGACAGGTGGGAAATAAGTTTCTCGGCATAATTTAACTGCGCGTTTTCCACATCATTGAACGATAACTTCTCCGGCTCAATATCAGCATTCTCAAAATAACCATAATGCAACATGTCGTTGGAAAGCATCTCGGAATAGAACCTGAGCTCCTGGTCGTGGCTTACTTTACAATACTTTTTTTGTTTGCGGTGGAATTGCAAAGCACCAAATATCCTGACGGGATTTAGCAGGCTTATAAAATACGATGTTGGCCTCCTGTGTGATTTTTGTTTACGCTGATCAGATATCGGCATCAATTCTTTTATTTTAGTCACGGAAAAAGGTGGTTGAACAGTATTTAATTACACCAAAAATAAATAAATAAATCAAAATATGCCGGAATTGAAATATTAATGAGCCGGATTACCGCAGATTACGCTGTTAAATATGTCTTGACTTCGGCTTAATAATGTAGTAAATTTATCAGGTCTCAACCAAATAGTCATTAAATCGTATTATGTATGAAAACACTACGCGTTTGTTTCATTTCAATGGGACTGTTGATCTGCAGCATGCTTCAAGCCCAACCCAGCTATTTCGGGCCGAATTATGTTCATGCAAATAGCGGTGCCAATTGTATCGGGGATTTTACAATCCTGAACACCTCAATCATCGGGAACACTGCTACCGACAAAATCATCTTTACCCATGTTTGGGGGCTCACCGATAACACTCATGAAGAATACATGCCTAACAGCAATGGGTTATGGTACACTGGCGCATCCTGGTCAATTTATGACGAGACCCGGGTGTCAATGGATACCAATTTAGCCTATAATGTGCTGAACTGCAAACAAAACGGAACGGCCTTCACACATACCGTTACCGTTGCAAATTCTGTTCTTAACTGGTCAATCATTGATAATCCCGCACTTAACGGCCATCCGGATGCAGTGTTTTTTATCACCAAGACCTGGGATAACGGGATCTATGATACAGCCCATGTAGGTATCTGGTACGAACAGGCAGTTTCGAAATGGACCGTGTATAATGAAAACTCTTCAAATGCCCTTGCCATTAACAGCACCTATAACATCTTTGTACCCAGTGCCGGAACATCCTATTTTAAACAGGTGGCCACTGATAGCAATTATATAACATATATTGATAATCCGCTTACAAACGGGAACCAGAATGTGAAGATCTTTGTTGTACATGATTTTACCACCAGTTCAGGAACCATGGGCTATGTGGATGATGAGATCGGTGTCTGGTATGACGGGGCAGGGTGGTCTATTTATACCGAAAATCCAAACTCCTACCTGTTCCCGGGTGCAACATTTAATGTTCTTGTGATTGCCGATTGGCCCGTGGGTGTAAATAATATGGGCAACATATCTTCGAACCTGAAACTGTCTCCAAACCCTTCCAGCGAATATGTGAGGATCTCACTAAGCAATGAATCCTCGAAAATCAAATCAGTTGAGGTTTCTTCACTGGATGGAAGGAGTATGATACGGAACGAGTTCGCTTCGTATGTTACAATGCCATATGAGCTTAACATAAACTCACTGGCAGGCGGCTTGTACCTTGTTAAGGTGATGACGGATGAGGGGCTGCTAACGGCCAGGCTCAGCGTGGTAAAATAATATCTCAATCAATCTCGCAACCTCGTCCTTACCAGATCTTAACCCTTAAACTGTCGGGCCTCCACATGGCATCGCCCTGCTTTACATCAAACGCGGCATAAAATTCCGGGATGTTTGCAAGAGGGCCCAGGACCCTGAACCTGGGAGGTGAATGTTCATTGCTTTTTACCTGGTTGGCAAGAGCCTCCGGCCTGGTGTTTACCATCCAGGCCAGTCCATATCCAAGAAAATACCTCTGGTCGGGGCTGAGTCCCGCAATCATTTCCCTGTTTATATACTGGGGGGTCTTTTTGAAGGCTTCATATCCCATGATCACACCAGCCAGGTCGGCAATGTTTTCGCCCTGGGTAAGTTCACCATTGACATGAAGGCTGTCAACGGCGATAAACTCGTTGAACTGTTTTACAATAAGCTTTGTCCTTGAAAAGAATTTCGTGCTGTCCTCCTTCGTCCACCAGTTATGGATGTTACCGAATTCATCATATTTGCAACCCTGGTCGTCGAACCCATGGGTGATCTCATGCCCGAAAGTTGACCCGCCTATGATGGAATAAAGCAGTGCATCATCAGCCATGGTGCGTTCATAACCAGGAATGATGATATTGCATCCGGGGACAACAATCTCGTTATTTGATGGATTGTAATAAGCATTGTAAGTCTGCGGTTCCATATCCCATTCGGCCCTGTCAACCGGTTTGCCGAATTTTGACATGTTGTAGGCAAACTCCCATTTGTTGGCGTTCATCCCGTTTTTCACATAGGATGATCGGTCGATTTGCATGGAACCAAGATCTTTCCATTTATCAGGATACCCTACCTTCATGATCACAGTTCCGAGTTTTGTGAGAGCTTTCTTTTTGGTTTCATCGCTCATCCAGTCAAGTTTCCTGATCCTTTCAGCATATACTTCCATGATCCGTTTGCCTATTTCCTGGAGTTTCTCTTTTGTGCCTTTCGGCAGATATTCCTCAACATAAACCTGTCCTATGAGCTCCCCGAGACTCCGGTCGGTTTGCTCCACAACCCTTTCCCACCTGGGCTTCGGTTCCTTGATACCCCGCAGAACGGTTGAATAAAAACTAAATGACTCAAGAAAGGTTTTATCATCAAGGAACCTGCTCAGGCTGCCGGTAAGTTGAAACTTCAGATAGTTCTTCCAGTCGTCGAGGGGAACCGATTTAAGAAGTACGTTTTCAGCGATAAGGAATTCAGGCTGTCCGACTACTACTGTATCTACTGTTTTCAGGCAAGATCTTTGAGTAAACAGTTCCCAGTCAAAATTCGGCATTGAGGCCCTGAGCCTGGCAAAGGGCATTTTATTGTAATTCTTCAGCGGATCACGTGTGTCTTCGCGTTTGCGGGAAGCCTTTGCCAATGCCGTCTCAAGCTTCATGGTATGCTCTGCTGCAAGTTTTGCTGCCTCATCCTGGTATCCCATAAGCTTAAACATATTGGTAAGATGTTCGATGAACTTTCCCCTTATCATCACTGTCCGGGGATCATTGTCAAAATAATAATTGCGGTCGGGGAGGCTCAACCCGCCCTGGGCGATAAAAAGTGCATGCTTGTTGCTAAGCCTGTCATCCTGCCCCACATTAAACCGGAACAGGGGAGAACCTGCGACGGCATGAACATTGGCAGCTTCAACAACCAGCCCCCTGATGTCCTTTATCGCACTTATACGGTCCAGATCCTCTTTCAGATCGGCAAGACCTTTTTTGTTGATAGAAACACTATCCATTCCCGAAAAGAAGAAATCCCCGATTTTCTGTTTATTGCTGCCAATTTTAGCCTCTTTAACCGCGGCTGAAGATTCGCAAATAGTCCTGACCTGGGCATTGATTGTGTCCTGGATGAGCTGCCACAACCCGTTTGCCTGCTCGCTTGGCGGGATGGGATTTTCCTTGAACCATTTACCGTTGGCAAACAGGAAAAAGTCATTGCCGGCCTTAACCGTGGAATCAATATGCGAGATCAGCGGATCAAGAGTATTTTTGTTGTTTTTACCTGAATTGCATGATATAAAAATCACCAGAATGGCCAGGATTGCCATCTTGAAAAAAATATTTTTCATAAAATCGGGTTTGGATTGACAAAGATCGGAAATTTCCGGACTTCGTGGAATAATCTGCCTCAGGGAAAAGTGTGCCACGGGTAAAGATGCAAAACGGGTTATTCATCCTTGAGCTGAATTGGATAATGGCCGTAAGTTTGAACAGTCTCTGAAATTGTTAACAGGGTTTCATCGCTTACCTGGAAGGGGATCTCCCCCTCATCGCCAGAGAGTATAAAACCTCCTCCCGGAGCGGCTTTCCTGATAAGGTCTTTCACAATACCGACAGTTTTGTTTTTATCCCAGGTACGCATTTCGATCCCGTTCATATTTCCCAGCACACTAAGTTTGCCATTGCAGGCCGTTTTTACCATGCCGATATCTTCCCGGGCACTGGCACCAACCACGGCGGTACCTGTTTTTGCAATATCGTCAACAATATCAAGTATACTCCCTGAAGCGAAATGTACAGCCGTGGGCCCTTTTATCATCGCTATGGTTTGCCGGGCAATAAGGAATCCTGTCTTCAGATAAGTCTCACGGGGGATTATGGTTGTTGAAGAAACAGGATCGAAATAGCATATTGCAGTGGCACCGGCTTCCAGCTGCATATTGGCATAATTAATGCAAAACTCCCTGTTTATTTCCATTAGCCTGTTAAAAAGGTCGGGCCTGTAATGAATTAAATCAAGGTATTTGTCAAGGCCCAGCTGCATAACCGGTAATGAGAAAGGCGACATGACCGCGCCGATAATGGGTATTTTATTTCCAACTTCACGGTTTAATTTTTCCGTCGCTTTAAATACTTTTTGGAGCGGTTTGCTGGATCTCACATCAGGCAGCTTCAACTGGCTGATTTGCTCTATGTCACTGATAATGGGCTCTCCTGAATTAGGCGGCCCTTCGTCCGACCAGATCACTTCCCCGCCAAAAGCTTCGGTTTCGACAGGGGCATAAAAGAAAGTATAAATACAATCATTCTGGTATTTCTGACCCAGGCGGAGCTGTCCTTCAATAATATGTTCGGGACGGGAGAAATACTCCCTTATACTTAGCCCGAGTTCTTTTGCGCCATGCATGGTCAGCAGGAGAAACAAAGGGACCCGGTCAGGTTCCTGATGCCCAAGTGTCTTAAGGACCCTCTCCATGGAAGTCATTGACATTGCATTCATGCGCCTCCTCCTGTCAGTTGTTTGACAATCTCCTCTAAGGGTTTCCGTTTGCGTGCGGCGGTTTGCCTCTTTAAAAATTCGGCAGGCAGACTGGCCTCATTACCCGGGTATCCGACTGCAATCATCACTACCGGCTGGTAATCGGGCCCCAGGTTTACTGATTTACCTGCCTTCTCAGGATCAAATCCCCCCATGGGATGTGTTTTCAAACCCAGTGCAACGGCCTGGATCATAAGGAGGGAATTCGCAAGTCCGGTATCATGCCAGGCATGAGAATTCAAATATTCCTTTCCCTCGTACACATACCTCATCCTGGCTGCCGAAAGTATCAAAGCCCCGGCATCCCTGGCCCAAAGCTGGTTGCCTTCCGCCAGACAGTCAAGAAGCAGTTCAAATCCGCTTGTTCCGTGCAATGAATAATAATACATCCAGGGTTGAAGGTTCATTGAGGACGGGGCATAGGTGGCAGCCTCGATAATTTCCAAAAGCTTCTCCTGGGCAACCGGTTCACCTGAGAATGAGAAATGGCTTCTGCGCCTGGTAATGGGTTCAAGGATCATAAAAGAAGTATTAAATTAATCCTGAGGGTTTAATTAATAAAACAGGCTGCAAAGATTACCTTGCAGCCTGTTTTATTAAATCAGGTTATACTATAAAGGCTCAATATGAAGCTGTATGGTCCCGTCAAGGAACATACCAACGGTTACAGCCGGTAAAGGACCGTTTAAAACGGCATATACCCTTAAATAGAAACTGGGGTTGGTGAGATAGGGGCGGATGTTGACATTGTTTGTGGTAATAACAACCGTCTTTAAAGTGGGATCAGTATTGGTCACGCTGCCTATCTGGTTCTCTGTCTGGAATGCGGCATTGTCGGCTATTGTGGCCCGCATGGAACTCAGCCAGTGAAATGTTGAATCGGCGGGTTGTTCAATGGTAACGGCCAGGTAAGTAAACGAAGTGCTGTTGATGATGCCCGACGACAAACCATAAACATTCAGGATACTGTCGAGATTTACAGTTACATGCTCTGAAAACAGTATAACCTCCGAACCCGATTTTAAATCGGTTGCTGTATAGGTGAAATGAGTGCGCGGAAGCTTCATGGAAACGTCAACAGCAGTAAGTTCCTTTACCTTGCTGCAGGACGAAAGATAGATGAGCGGAATCGCAAGCAAAATGGCCAACGAAATATAAACACGTGTTTTCATATTGGATGGTTTTAATTTGACAAATATAATGTAAGGACAAAGATAAGGAAAACCATTAGGGAAAGCAAATTATTTTATTGAATGATGACGCCTGCCGTTCTTGTAAGCAACAATAAATGCATCCTGAATTCCGCGATTCTTCATCCTCTCCTTTAATGCATTGGCGCAGTCAAGGTCTTTGCATTTGCCGACCACAAACCGTTCCACGCTGCCTTCCTTTTCAAGCCTTACTTCTTCTGCGATATGATAATGCTGTTTGATCCATGCTGCCGAATACCTGTGCCGGTCAAAAGCAAACACCTGCACCGAATAGCAGTACACTTCCCCTGACCTGGCAGTCGCTTTGGGCAGTCGCTCCTCCTTGTGATACTCCATCCTTGGGGGAGGGATCACCATTGGTTTCACTTCAGGCGGTGGAGAATATTCCACGGGGCCGGGAGTTGAATATACAGGGTATGAAACGGGATAATCAGTTGGCTGAAGCTGGGCCGTTTTACGGGATTTGCCGCCCGGGCCCTTCGCCAGGCCGGTACCAAGGTTGAATGAGAGGTTCAGCGCGACGTAATGAACAGCATCATAAGGATAACCTCCCGTGGAATTATCAAGTTTGTCAGAAAAATATGTCTTATAGCTGTATTCAAGCCCGACATTTATCCTGTTTCCAATACGGTAGTAAAACCCCAAACCTGCCGGAATTACAAACGATGCATTGAAATTTGAAAGAGGGTTGTCGTACTGCATGGAATCGTAATTGTATACCTTGTTTGTAAGTTTGGAATACCACCCGCCATAACCCAGGCCTAAACTGCCATATATGAAAAACTTCCTTTTCGGACTTGGCTTGAAGAACAGGTTTGAAAAATTAACGATCATATGCAGGTCACCCTCCAGTATGATCCCCGTAAAGGAATCCTCAACCTGCAGCCCGCTTTTTTCGTAATACTTGATACCCCCGTTGAGTATCCCGCTGTACAGGGAAATCCGAAATCCGAAAACATTCGAAAAATAATACTGTCCGTAAAGGCTTGCAGCCATCCCGGTCGAACGTTTGAGGTTGAAATTGCCAACATTCAGATCCCCGTGATAAATGGCCGGACCAAAAGTAAACCCGAACTGCCCGGTATTGGAAAGCACGGAATTATACCTGGAATTTTCATGCTGCACCTGGGCATATCCTGCCAGGCTGAATGTTAAAAGGATCAAAACCAGGGCAGGACCCGGGCTGAATTTCATAACTCCCGATTAATTACCCTGTAAAAGTAAAGCCAATTAGAACCTCACTTATTCCACGATCAGTTTTTTTGTCAACAGCCCGTTGTCAGTTCTTATCCTGAGAAGATACATCCCGGCCGGCTGATTCACGGCAAATTCCCTGCTGAAACTCCCTGTAGTACTGAATTCATCGGTCAATACCGCAATAACAAATCCTCTCAGGTTCAATAACTCGATCCTGACTTTACCCGAACGGGGTAACTGCATCCCAATGGCAAATTTATCCTTTACCGGGTTGGGAAATACCTTCAGTCCTGTAATTCCCTGTTCGGCAATACCTACCGTATTCTTGGTGATGGTCATTGTCGTTGTTTTGGTCTGTGACTGGGTCACTGCGATGGAACCGTAAAATATAATATCGTCATTACCGGTCGAAGGTGCTTTCCAGGTAAAGGTCCATGTGGAGGGTGTCGCAGTCTTCGGCGCAGTGTGAGTAATGTAACTTCCGCTCCCTACAAGTTTGCTTCCCGATCCTGCAAAGAGGGTGCCAACGAGGTTCCCTGTCAGGTCCTGGGGAGATACTTCAAAACCTTTTTTCCCGGCTCCGGTTGCCGTCACTGTAATAGTATAAACCGAGTCATTCATGTATCCCGCGGCAGGTACATCCGAAGTGATCCAGTCAGTAACAGCTGTTGCAGACCCTCCCATGCAATGTGAACAGTTCTTGCCATCGGCCGGGGAATTGGTATAGCCCGGAGGAGCCCCCGCGGAACTTGTAACGGAGTCAGGTCCGAAACTCCCGAGAAGAACAATAAACAGCATCAATCCTGCTGAAAGGGTGTAAAAAGCTTTATAATTCATGGTATGTTTTTTTTAGGGTATAAAAGTACTATAAATCCAAATACTAATCCAAAATGAAGGGTGAGATTTAAGATAAATTATATCTTTGCTAATAAACCAACCAATATAAAACTCAATCGCAATGCCCTATACAACATATAAGCGTAAAGAACTGCATTACACTGATCATGGAAAAGGGGACCCCATAGTTTTGCTTCACGGCTTCACCGAGGACCTCAGGATATGGAAGCAATTCTCTGACCGCCTTTCAAAAAATTACAGGGTGGTGTGCATCGACCTTCCCGGACATGGTAAAAGTGAATGCCTGTCCGAAGTCCATACCATGGAAATACTCGCCGATTCTGTTTATGCGGTCATCAAACAGCTTAAACTGAAAAAATGCCTTATGATAGGCCACTCCATGGGAGGATATGTAAGCCTGGCCTTTGCGTCAAAGCATCCGGGCGCACTGAAAGGATTCGGGCTTTTTCATTCCCATTGCTATGCCGATACACCCGATGACAAAAGGAACCGGACCCGCACCATTGAAGTTGTGAAAAAGGACCGTTTCGGATTTCTCTCTATGTTCATCCCCGGCCTGTTCCCAGAGGAATCCCGGAAGAAATTCAGCAAGGAAATCGATTTCCTGATGTGGTGCGCCAGGGAGATCCCGCACGAAGGGATTGTTGCGGCCCTTAAAGGAATGCTCGAACGGAAGGATCAGACAGCCCTGCTTAAGGCGACTAAGCTCCCAGTCCTGTTCATCCTGGGCTTAAAAGACTCGAAAGCACCGGCATTAAAACTCTGGGATATGATCTCCCTGCCTGCAGTGAGTGAGACCCTGATCCTGCGTGAGTGCGGACATATGGGTTACATTGAAGCCCCTGAAATTACTTTGAAGACCGTCAGGAATTTTGCAAGAAGCGTGTTCTAGAATGTAAATCCAATCCTGAAAAGGAAAATGCCCTGGTAGGCAAGAACAGCCTGGGTGTATTCAGTTACAACAGCAGTTACCTTGCCCGGGTCGAATTCAGTCGCATTATATACCCAGTAATGATTGGTTCCCGAAACCGACCATACCGAATAATCCACTGAAGCATAAACCCCGAAACGCCTGTAAACCCTGGCGTTTACCCCTATCTCCAGGTTCGCGAACAAACCTCCCCTGGTGTAAGTGTCGTAGTTGTAATAATAATTCCAGGCATAAGGCGGGTATATCCATGTCATCCACTCGTCCATCTGGGAAGATGGGGTGTTGACCAGTATTTTATATCCTCCCTGAAGGGCGACCACAGGCGTAAACCTGGTCTTCAACGCGGTATACCTGACTTCGGCAAACACAGGCAAAAACGTAAAATTTGCAGTATAATAGCTGTATGTAGGAAGATTGCTTAAGCGTTCGATTCCTATCCCTCCGCCAATACCAAGGTGGGGATTGAATTTATACCCGAAAACAGTCTGCATCCCGCTGAATAAATTCCCCCTCCCGCTTACAATGGCAAAACTAGTATTATTATATAATCCTCTCGGCTTTTCGGTAAGCCAGCGCTGAAAACCACCTTCGCTCTTCACGCTTTGGCCGGTCGCCGGTTCCACCGCTTTGGTGCTGCCGTCCGACTGGGCAAACACATAGCCACGGGCAAAGCCCAGCCAGAATATGAAAACTATAAGAAGGAAAGAAACTGATTTTATCATCTCGCCAGCAAATGGACCCCAAAATTACGAAAAACCACGATGCCAGTCACCATTCACCCTTACATGATCTTCCCGAACGGCTTCGCATTGCTTTCAATTCCGAAAGTCACATCCTTCGCTTTTATTTCTTTCTCGAAAATGATAAAAGTATGTTTGTTCAGGAGGTTTTTCGGGGCGAGGTTGATCCTGAGCTGCTCCCGGTATACTGCCTTCCTGGCATTGTATGAGATCCCGGCATTTTGCTTCATGTTCCTGAAATATCGCATCCACGAACTGATCCAGATCAGCGGATAGAAAAACGGGAACAGGGCCAGCGACCCTTTGCTCAGCCTCATATACCTTATTTCCGCTATCCTGAAGCCGCTAAGCCTGGCCAGCACCCTGAGCTTTTGAAGGCCTATCATAAAGATATGCCCGTAGTAAAGCTCTTTACTCAGCGAGCTGTCGGCCATCCAGATATCGTCAATTTCATTCGGCGGCATCTGCTTATGGGTCTCACTCTCGAACAGCAGGTAGCTGAGCTTTGCCGAAAGGCTGGAATAACTTGGCGTGGTGAGAAGCAGCCTTCCGCCCGGCTTCAGGACCCGGTTGATCTCCTTGAAAGTCCGCAGCTGGTCGCTGAAATGCTCTATCCCTTCCTGGCAGGTGACCCAGTCGGCATGTTCGTCGGGCACCGGGATGTGATCAGTAATATCGGCCCGTTTGCATTCAAGCCCCTTCAGCATGAAATACTCGGGGAAGAGATCAAAAGGCTCAACCTCGGCCCCGGCCTCCATCAGTATCTCCGATGTGGCACCGTTCCCGGCCGGGATGTCAATAACCTTCCTTCCGCGAAGTTCGTTCCTGATACCTTCAAGGTATCGCCTGACATAAAATTTCTGGCTCTTTGGATTCAGTATATGCTGGTCTATCATATGATCTACCTTATTTTTAATTTCCGGTCAGTCTCCCTTCCGTACCCCTTGATGATGATACTGTCGGGAGTAAGGGTGATAAGCCCGAAAGTATTCTGTTTTGTATCCACCATTCCCTTGAAATTCACAATGTGTATCCCGTCCTTCTTCACATAATTCCCCGCATGGTAATGCCCGTTGAAATATGCCTTAACGCATGGATACCGCGAAATTAAGGTAAAAACTTCAGTATGGTTGAAAAGCAGATGGTCTTCCTTCCCAAACAGTGGAAAGTGGCAAAGTATTATTACCCTTTGCCCGGCTCCCTGGGCTGCCTGAAGCTGAGCCTCCAGCCAATGCAACTGGTTTTTCCCAATCCCCCCGTTCCAGGGCATCCCGGTATACTCCAGGTGCATATACGAATCGCCAACCACCTCATTCCTTTCATCTTTCTTTTCCCTGCTCTGGGGTGCCACGTAACTGAGGTCATCGCCGTTAAGGATAATAAAACACCAGTTCCCTATCGTTTTGGTATAAGCGCCTTCAGGGGACCCTTCATCCTTCCCCCCTGACTCCCGTCCAAGGCCTATATGATATACCAGGCCCTCCTTGTATCTCTTCTTTACCATGTAGTCGTGATTGCCCAGCACCAGGTTCAGGGGCGCCTTAAACCTGCCAAAACGGGGAAGCACGCTGTCATAACTGCTGTAATTATGGTCTATCATATCTCCCAGGTGGAATACGGCATCCAGATTCAGTGCGTTAAACACTTCAATACAACTGTCAAGCTTCGCCAGTGTCAGCCGGTACTCCCTTAACCCGTTGGATTCACAATTACAATACTGGCAGTCAGTAAAGATGCCTATCCTTACATTCCCGGTTTTATTTGAATCTTGTTTGACTGCGGATTGCATCCTGCAGGGAACCGGGCAGAGAAGAAGCAAAGCCGGCAGGACGAACAGGTAAAGTCTCATGCCGGCTTATTTTTTGATAATCCTGCTGAGCGTTCCGGTGGCGGAATTGTATTTAGCAACGATTTGCCAGAAATACCCAGAAGGATTATGGTTCACGGCCCAGAAGTCATAATTCCCGAAAGCCCTGTCCCCGTTAGCGTCAAGAGTAGTGTTCCCTGAAGCGCCAAAATATGTTGAGGCTTCCTGTACGAAAGCGAATTTGAAAGTCTCGATCTCAGGCCGGGATCCTGTGACGAGATACGTCTTCATACCTACCCAAACGGCATCATAAGCTGTTAAGGCATATACTTCAGGGTCCCTCCCGATTATGGCTTTTATCCTTTGCTGCAAGGGCTGCCATTTCCCTCTCGCTTCTTCATCCAGCCCGTAAACAGGGCAGGGCAGGAGATGGGTATAGGCGAACCGGGCTGCCGCGGTATCGGCTGTCAGCGAAGCATTCTGCGCAAAAGCAGAACTGCCGTACCATGGAACCTTCTTCAGCTGGGGATAATTCCCGGCAATGGAAAGAATGTTGCTTCCCTCCCCGAACGAACAAAGGTAAACCGCTGCCTGGTCGGGATTAACCGGTCCCAGCAGGTTTCCTACTGTAGTGTTCAGGTGGGACAGTGTTGCAGAGAAATCGGTAGCCTTGGGATCATACTTCTCGGCCTGGGCAATAGTCCCTCCCTTTGCATAATAATCACTGGTTGTTGACGCTAACAGGTCATTTCCCCATACATCGTTGCGGATAAGAGGGGCAATGGCCCTGATGCTGTCGGCCAGGAGCATGGCAGTCATAGCCTGGCCCTGGATCACGTCGCAGGAAACGAAACGGAAAATATTATCGTCAGGGATGGCCAGGGAAACCGCCACGCTCGACGGGCTTACAATAAGGATCCCGTGCAGATCGGCAAACGGTTTGATCGCAGCAACTTCAGCGCTGCTGTATGGACCGATTACAAGACGTATACCCTTGTCGTAAAAGATCTTTAACTGCGTAAGGGCCTCGGCTGTATCGGTCTTTGTGTCGGCATAGGTAATGCTTATTCTCACATTCTTATTAATGGACGACAGCCAGGTGTTGATATCCTGCTGGGCAAATCCTATCGAAACCTGGGAGCTCTGGCCACTGGAAGCTCCCGAGCCGGTGAGTGAAAGCAGGGCGCCGACGGGGATGGTGGTTGTCAGCGGGGGCTGATATCCGCAGTCATCGCACTTTGTACATGAAGTGATAAAGATGATCAGCAGGATGATCGGAATGATGTATCTGGCCTTTTTCATATATCGCTTTGTTTTACTTGCTGTATGGCATTGATGCCGGTGAATCCTTTATGAATACTATATATTGGAAATAATCAGCCGTGTGAAACCCGCTGTCAATATCGTCAACGTAAAGGCCTGAAGACCTGAAAACCGACCCGATCCGGTCAATGTTGAACATAGTATAGCCTGCCCCCGATGATCCCCTGAGGATGTGCCTGGCATCATTGTCAAACCTGATGTTTACAAACTCCTTGTCTTTAGGAAAATGCGAATGACCTGTTTCCCTCATCAGCCAGGCGGGCATCATCCTGCTGCAGCCGGTATACAACATCATGACAGAGCTGCATTTTAAAGAGGGAAAATTCTGTTTGATGAGCGAAGCGATCGTTTCGCCATGCCGGCAACGTGCCAGGTAACAATGTACTGTGCCGAAATAGGCAAAGATCTTGGATTTCTTCAGATCGCAGTCTCCCAGCCTTGTTTTAAAATTCTCCAGCATCAGGCTGTCCCTTGTTTTACCCCAGTTTGCAGATTGTTTAGCCAGATAAAGATAATTTATATTCCTGACAATATACTGAACTGTTGAATACTTATCCTTCAGCATACCCTGGTATTTTGCAGGATAAACTTCCATGTCAGCGGCCAGATTTTTATATGGGATTTTATAAGTACCCTGGCTGGCAAGAAACTGGTTGATGAAATCGGCTGTGTCTTTAGGCCGCTCGCATTTCATAAAAATACTGCGGATATACTTGTCGGTTTCAACACACTGGTGTTCGATGTCGATACTCACAAATTCAATTCTCTGACCAGGTGATAAGCCCTGGTTGTAACGGTATAATTTCCTGTAAAATTCATAGGCGTCATCATTGCATCCCATGGTCCCTTTCGTGGCGTTGAATAAGGTCTGGAGGAAACTCTCATCCCCGCTTTCAAAATACCGGTTCAGGTAGTACTCCGAAAAATAGCCCGATTCAAGCAGGTAATACCTGAATCCTGTTTTCTCATGGATGCGCCTGAACAGTATCCATAAGGCATCATAGGAAAACTGTATAGCATGGGTTTCGCCTACCCAGAAAATATCTGACTTGAAAAATGATGAATCTGCAACGGCATCCCAGGAGGCTGCTGTATCTTTTATGTCGACAGCATTGTTCTTAAGGTACCGGATGTATTCCTTCTTTGACTGGCCGTTAAGTCCTGCAGGGGGAACCGCAGCAATAAAGAGTAAAAGGACCCACAGCCTGAAGTTCATCCTGATCCTGACCAATTTTAATTTCATCCACGTAAGTTTTAACCCGGGGCGATGCAGCCCGGGCAGCCTAGTTTATTTTTTCAGTTCAGCTGCAATGATCCCGGCCATGACTTTGGCCCCGGCTTCATCGGGATGCACTCCGTCGGGAAAGAGTTCAGGCCTTCCCCTCATGGCGTGGTTGAGGTCGATGAGTGTGAAATCATTGGTTTTTTTCAGTTTTAGAATAATGGGAATGACCCCGTGCACAATGGTTGAATCGTCAATGCTCCAGGCCATTTTAAACACCGGGGGAGGGAGGCAAACATAGATCCGCGGACCCGGTTTAAGGGTTCGTATCGTATCTATCATAGCCTTGAAATCCTTCTCGAACCTTAAGGCATTCCAGTTAAAGTTCTTGGAATCGTTGGTCCCGAGCGCAATCACAACCACATCGGGAACACAGGCGAGCACATTGTGAAAATCCTTGCATTTCCAGTAGGGGAGGTCGCTTTGTTTTAACATGGTCGCCCCGCTTCGCCCGCAGTTGATAACATGGTAACCGGGGCCGAGTATCTGTTCCAGGACTACGGGATATGCGGTCCTGCTCTGATCATTCATTCCTGCGCCTTCGGTAATGCTGTCGCCAACGCATACAACCCTGGTATCACGCCTGCAGGAGACAAAAAGCAATCCGCATACACAAACAAAAAGAAGTAGTGCAGTTCTCATCCGATTTGCATTATTATAATTTATTTTCCCTTTTCGTTAAAATGCTTTTTGAAAAACAGCAGCTGGTATTCAACGGCATTGGCCCAGTATTCCCAGGTATGAGCCCCGGGCCGTTGAACATAATCATGGGGTATTTTCATCCCCAGCAGTTTTTTATGTAAAGTTTCATTGACCTGGTAAAAGAAATCATCAGTCCCGCACTCTATCATCAGGGCAACAGCCTGAGACGGGTAATGATCAAAAAGGTTCACCACACTCATATTTTTCCAGTTAAGGCTGTCGGTGACCGGATCTCCTATCCTTTTCGCTATATCCCATTCTTTGGGAAATGGCCTGAGGTCAACCCCTCCGCTCATTGATCCTGCGGCACCGAAAATGTCGGAATGTCTCAACGCAAGATACAAGGCGCCGTGCCCGCCCATACTCAGCCCGGTTATGGCCCTGTGATTTCGGTCGGGGATGGTCCTGTAATGGCTGTCTGTATAATTAACTACCTCCTTGCTGATGTATGTTTCATATTTAAAAGTTGAATCAACGGGGCTGTCAAAATACCAGCTGCTGAATCCCCCGTCAGGGCAAACGATGATCATCTGCATCTCGTCGGCATAGGTTTTAATTTCCGGCACTACTTTGATCCATGTGTTGTAGTACCCGCTGTATCCATGGATCAGGTAAACAACAGGAAAAGTCAGCCGGGAGTTTATATAGGCTTCAGGTGTGATGACAACGCATTTTATCTCCTTTTTCATGTTGAAGCTGTAGACTGCAACGGTGTCGACCGATGCGGCAAAAAGGGTACTGAATGTAAGGCAGGCGGCCAGCAGAAATAAGGTCTTTTTCATGGTCTGGTTAAATTCAGGTTGGAATATGAATCAGTTTTTATGAAAGGATTTGATGATCAGGGCTGCGATAAAAGATTCAAGGATACTTAAGGGAACTGCATATAAAAGCATGCCGTAGGGTAACACTCCCAGGTTCCCTATAACAACCCACATCATGATAAATGCAAAGAACCATGAAAGGAAGGTTGTTTGTATCAGGTTGAATTTTTTTGCAATAATAAATACGGCGACAGCAAAAAAAAGTGACCATATTCCCCATACGGCTCCATTGACAGGCGCCGAAGGAAAAGTAAGTCCAAGTGCCTGGTAATGTTTTGTCCAAAATGATTTTACAAAAAATTCATTTCGTAAAAATTCAGAAATACTGATCCAGGCTGTTGCCAAAAGGATTGGTAAGATGGTTTTTTTTACAAATTTCATATTGTATATTTTGTTTGCCGGCTATACAATTGAATTAATTGGATGCAGTAATGTGTGTAATCTCTGTTGGTGCTTATTTTATTTCACTTATTTCTGCATATTTTTGACTGTGAAGCTTGTTTTCATCTCCATCTTCAGCCCGTTCTTCAATAAGTTCCGATACTTCAGCGGTGTGAAATGATATAACAACCCAGTTTCCATCATTGACAATCCCCTGGTGCCATACATTAACTGGAATTGAGATCCATCTTTTTTCTAGTTCCCCGTTAAAATCACTGTCGAGTAAATTAGATTCCCAGGTAAGACCAGGTTTTGTTTGAAAATCGCCGTTGCCCTGGTAGGATATCATTCTTTGAATACTGTTTGGATGTCGTTCTGCCCCCGTGGTTGCATTTTTCCTCAAAATGAAAACCCAGCTGGATTTGATTTCCGGTGGTAATTTCTGTTTATACAAAGTTAAACCTGATCAATTCATTAAAGGTATAACTTTTCTTTCAAATGCTTGATTTGACTAACTTCACCGTTCATTTCAACTGACACCCAATGGATGCAAACTTTGACATCCGGTATACCGATCGTCCGATCACTCCTTTTGGTGGTTTAACCACGGTTAAAAACTTCTATCAGAACAGTGGCCTTAAAGATGTGCTTACCTCTCTGCCTTTACCTCAGCCAGGTTCAAATCGGGGCTATGATCCGGTAGATCTGATTGAAGGTTTTCTGATCAGTGTTATTCTCGGTGCACGTCGCTTAGCCCATGCCGGACTGCTCAGACATGATAAAGTCGTTAGCGAGATGTTTGGGTGGTCGAAAGGGATGGCCAGTGAAAGCACGTTTAGCAGGTTCTTTAAAAAGTTTGACGTAGAGTTAAATGATGAGGTGTTTATAGCACTTAACAAGTGGTGGTTTAGCAAACTCAACGTAAAACATCACACCGTGGATATTGATTCTACTGTGATTACCCGATACGGCAATCAGGACGGAGTTGAGGTAGGTTATAATCCCAGAAAACCCGGTCGTGGCTCTCATCATCCTTTAATTGCTTTTGCGGCCGAAGCGAAAATGGTCATACAATCCTGGATGCGCACCGGTGATAGTGTGAGTAGTACCGATATTAAAGATTTCTTGTCAGTGCTCTTGAAAACGATAGAAAAGTCAACCATCGGATTGATAAGAGCCGATAGTGGTTTTTTCAGCGAGACAACACTGAAGGTTTTAGAGAAAAACCAGCTCAAGTACATCATAGCTGCAAAAATGTATGCCGGACTTGTCCAGGAGATCTTTGAAGCCGATGAGTGGGTTTCGTATTCCAATGGGATAGACATGTGTTCCATAGAATGTCGGTTATCAGGCTGGAATCGGTCTCGAAGGGTGGTTGTGGTAAGAAAAAGCAAAGTAGACCACCCCAAGAGTGGTGGAAAGTCTTTGTTTCCCGAGTACGATGAGTTTTCCAACTATATCTATTCCGCCTTTGTAACCAACCTTGATCTTTCGGATGAGTTGATCTGGGAAGTTTATCGACACAGAGCGGAAGCCGAGACACAAATCAGGGAACTGAAAGAAAGTTATGGCCTGGATGGTTTCTGTTGCGAAGATTTTGGAGCGACTGAAGCTGCATTTCGCTGGGTTTGTACTGCATACAACCTGATGAGTTTGTACAAAATCGCGTTGATCAACACCAAGCACAGTCCCACATTGGCGACATTGAAGTTCCAATGCATTGCAATAGCCAGTTACCTTGTAAGACATAGTAGAAAAACTACGTTAGTGATGTCAGTGAATGATCGACGAAGGGCTTTTTTTGAGGAGTTGTTCCAAAGAATTGACAATATCACCCCTAAGTCGAGATTTTTATTGAAGAAAAAGTTTCTAATGAATTAATCAGGTTAAAGGAATTGGTTCCCAGGCCATCATTGCCTGCGGGTCCTTTTGAAGCGTTTGCTCAACCCTTTGAATCAAACCAATCATATGATGTCTTATGTTGACTTCCTTCACTGCAGTATCAAGCAATTAGAGCATCTTTCTTTAATATCCATCGTCTTCTCAATTTTCCGTTAACTATTTCACTATGCACGGCGGGCAAACACAGTAAAGGTAAACTTTTTGCCAAACAACACTGATAAGCCCTGTAACAATTTACCGGCTTGTTAGCAGCAGCTAAATTCATTTTAAGCAATCAGTGATGAACTTCGAACTTATGAAGGGCGAAGCCTGAATCGCCATAATACTTAATTAGATAGATGCCATCAGGAACGGAATGGATATCAATTTTTTCACCTTTGAAATTCGAATTATTATAAAGGACCTGGCCTGTAAAATTAAAAATCTGAACTCTTTGACTGGAAGAAAATTTATTTGCGCTGACTAAAATATAATTTGAGGCCGGGTCTGGTGAAACAGAAATTAAATTGTCATTTTGAACTTCGTTTATTCCTTCCCAATAATCATGAAATAAAAAGTCATCAATGATCCATCCTTCTTTATTAGTTTGAATGTTGTCACTTATAAAAGTAAACCTGAATAGTAAGGTGTCGGAATAACCTACAGCGTAAGTAAGCGGACTAAGCTCCTCTGAATAATGGGTCCAGCTGGTTTTTGTCCCGGTTAATACAGGTTTTTGAGCGAGCCAGGCGAATCCATAAACAGAGTCCTGGGTCATTAAATTAATCCAGCTTGCACCATGATCGATCGAAGCTTCTACAGTTCCATAGTCAGACAGGGAGTCAGTGTTAATTTTAAAATAAAAGTCCAATAACAGCGATTCATTCCCGCCCCAGGGCCCCTGCCTTACATGTGTAATGACAAATCTGGAAGTGTCATTTACAGGATATGGGTTCAAAGTGTCGGTCATGATGGCATGCGTTGGAGAATGCGCACTGTTAAACATTGTTTTATGTGGTATTCCGATCTGCCAGACGTTGTTGGGATTGGAAGCCGTATCAATAAAAATACGTTCAACCGGCGAAGGATCCTCGAAAGTAATTTCCCATATGAACTGCCCGAATGAAGGCGACGCCATAATGGCCAGCGGGATCAAAATGAATAACTTTTTCATGGTTTTATCTTTTTAATACCATTTAAAAATGACGGTCTGTTATTCTTTTATAAACATTCTCATATGATATTCGTTCCGGCTAAAAACCCTTATCATATAAATGCCCTTGCAAAGGCTGGAAATATTGATAGGCTCATAGTTTTTATACATCATATGCTGAAGACATGATTGTCCCAGGATGTCATATACCGAAACTTCCATTTTTTCTGTAAAATTGTTTACTGATACGGTAATTATACCGGAAGCGGGATTTGGATAGATATTGATTTCATGTGGTGACCTGGTATCCCTGATGCCTTCGGTATGGTCTATCAGCTGGATGTCATCGAGCATCCACCCATCCTGGTTTGTCTGGATGCCGTCACTTATGAATGTGAATCTGTAATAAAGGGTATCAGTTACATAATAACCCGGAATAAATGCTGTAAATTCTTTCCATTGATAAATTCTTCCTGTAAGTACCGGCCTTGGGGTAATCCAGTATCCGTCGGGGATCACTGTGTCGGATAAGGCATTTAGCCAGGTTGTGCCATGATCCAGCGAAAACTCTATCCGCCCGAAATCTTTAAGCGTATCACTGTCAAACTTATAAACACCCCCTATGACAGGTGCGCACTCACAATAAGCAGGCGGGATAAGTTTAATAATGAAGCTCGACGTATTATTAATTGGATATGGTCCGGTAGAGTCGGTGAGTATAGCCCTCGGGGAAGAATAGGCGCTGTCAAACACTGTTTTTTCAGGTTTGGAAACCTGCCAAACATTGTTAGAAGAGGGAATGCTGACATTGTAATACGATGCCTCCCAGCAAGGGTTATCTTCAAAATTGACAGTACAGGTAATGAAAGGATTTTGTCCTTTTGCAAAGTTCGATGTGATTATCAGGATTGTGAATATCAGAAGTGCTTTTTTCATTTTCTCCTCCTTTTTCCTGGCGGTTATCGCTTTTAAACTCTACCGAAAGTGTTTTAAAACTGCAAGAAGTAAAGGTAACGCCATTGTAAAGTAACAAAAAATCAGCATTAAAGCCATTCACTGCATGTTTGACTCAGGCAATCATTTTGTTAATAAATCTTCAATAATCCTGATTGAATCAGCTATGCATTTCTCACAAATTATTTCATTCAGCTTATTTTCCTGAAAAAACCGTTGTCCTTCTAAGGTCTTTAAATCACATTTTAACAATGACTTACAGTCCAATACGCCATGGATTGATTTAAATCTGCTGCTAAATTTCTGAATCATGGAATAGGTTTCATCTTTTTTGTCCTTGTTATCTGCATACTTTTCAGAATTATAAATGCCAAGAACCATAAATGATCCGGTAACGGCTCCGCACGTTTCCTGAAGCCTTCCCATTCCGCCGCCAAATCCGCATGAAATGTTTAAAGCTAAGTTATTGTCAAAATTTAAATCATCTGAGTAAGACTTTAATACAGCCTGGGCACAATTTAATCCTGATTTGAAATAGACAATCGCTTGAGCTACTTTCAATTCCATCTTTGCTGGCTTTTCTTTTAAACAATTCTTATAAAATCCTTTTCGAATTTATTAAAATATTTTTACATAAAGAGTTTTATTAACACTCCTGCCTGAGCATGGCGCCATAATGTCATCCACACCCTCAGTTTGTATTTATTCTTTCAGTCCTTTACTAAATTCAATCAATTCGATCGGGGCACCGTTATGTTCTATCATTACAACCCTGACCCCGTCACTTGGTGAATTCGTTTCGGTAATTATATTGAATTTGTGTTTTGTAAGCTCTATATCGATATTGTCAACTTCAAAAGCAATGTGGGGTATGGTTTTTATCAATTCAGGTACCTGACTTCCCTTTTCAAATCTCATCCATTCTATTCCATAGGGACTTTCCTCAAATCCCGCTACAGCTATTTTGAACTCAGCCAGGTATTTTTCATTATTAATAATTTTCTTCGTTGGTATCCCAATATGATGATATTTCCATCCCCATTGCCCTGTTGCCAGTGGTTGTTCCTTATCTTTTCTCATAATTTTATAATTGTTGATTTTAAATATTCACCCACTAGCGTTGCGTCTTAGTTAAAACAATATCAACTGATTACAAATTTGTTCTTTGACATCTTGATTATTCTTCTTTGCGACGAGATTTTTTAATGGAGTGCGTTCAAATGCTGAAATGCTTATCTGCTGCAGGATTTCGTACAATGAATAAGACAATTTAAGCTTCTTTTTGGCGATTGCAACAATCACGTACGTCGAGATTGCAATCCAAATCTGCGTCCTTACTGCGTTTTCACTATGTCCCCAAAATGTTTGAATCTTAAGATGCTGTTTTATCCATTTGAAAAATGTCTCAATACCCCAGCGATATCTGTATAAAGCTGCAACATTTAGGGCCGTTAATTTGAAGTTGTTTGTAATAAATACCAATGTATTACCGGTTTCTTTGTCAAAATATCGAATTCGTCTTAATTCACCAGGATATTTTTCAGCGCTCGCATGATTAGTCAATTCAATGGCCTGATCGCAAATGAC
>CAILVF010000073.1 GCA_903837605.1 uncultured Bacteroidales bacterium
GATAACTGGATAACTGGATAACTGGATAGCTGGATAGCTGGATAACTGGATAGCTGGATAACTGGATAACTGGATAACTGGATAACTGGATAACTGGTTACTGATCACTGTTCACCAGTCACTAGTCACTTAAAAAAGACATTATGAAAGGAATCATATTAGCCGGCGGATCCGGAACCCGCCTTCACCCCCTGACCCTTGCGGTCAGCAAGCAGCTTATGCCGGTTTATGACAAGCCCATGATCTATTATCCTTTATCAGTGCTTATGATGACCGGGATCAGGGAGGTACTTATCATTTCCACTCCATACGACCTTCCTCATTTCAGGAAACTGCTGGGCGACGGGAAAGCCCTGGGGATGTCCTTCTCCTATGCCGAACAGGCCATTCCGAACGGGCTTGCCCAGGCCTTTGTGATAGGCAGGGAGTTCGTCGGAGGGGATGATGTGGCGTTGATCCTCGGCGATAATATTTTCTATGGAAACGGACTGTCCCAGCTGGTCCAGGAGAGCAATAAACCCGAAGGGGGAATTGTTTTTGCATACCATGTGCAGGATCCAGAACGTTACGGTGTTGTTCAGTTTGACAACCATTACAAGGCATTGTCAATTGAAGAAAAACCCAAACAGCCGAAATCAAATTACGCAGTACCGGGATTATATTTTTATGATAATTCTGTTCTGGAAGTTGCACAAAACATCAAGCCCAGCGCAAGAGGGGAATACGAAATTACAGATGTAAACCGGTATTATCTTGAACAGGGCAGGCTAAAGGTGGGGGTGCTGAGCAGGGGCATCGCATGGCTCGATACAGGCACTTTCGATTCCCTTTTACAGGCCGCCCAGTTTGTCGAAGTTGTACAAAGCAGGCAGGGATTGAAAATCGGCTGTATTGAAGAAATCGCATACAGGATGAGGTTTATAGACCGTGAGCAGCTGATCAGGGTAGCACAGCCTCTTCTGAAAAGCGGGTACGGACAATATTTGCTGAATCTTGACGACCTGCCGGGTTTCTCAAAATAAACCATTGAATCGTCCAAAGCCCGGTGATGACGGAGCTGAGGGATATTTACATCCGCCCATGTATATTAAAAAAGAATTTCAGGAAATTATTTCAGAAGCCTTTCATTCGGCTAACTTTAACTTTAAGCCTTCATCCCTTTACGATCCCATAAAATACATGATGGATCTTGGAGGGAAACGCATAAGGCCCTTGCTTACCCTGATGTCATGCGAGATGTTCGGCGGCTGTATCGACGAAGCCCTTGCCCCTGCCATGGGGCTCGAGCTCTTCCATAATTTCACCCTGCTTCATGATGATATCATGGACCAGGCTCCTATCAGGAGAGGCAAAGAAACGGTCTTTAAAAAGTGGAACACGAACTCGGCAATTCTTTCAGGCGACACCCTGTTTGTCATGGCTTATGAACTTGTTACAAAGACAACACCTGCCCTGCTCCCGCAGGTGCTGGAGCTGTTTAACGACACGGCGAGGAAAGTTTGCGAGGGCCAGCAATACGATATGGATTATGAACTCCGGACCGATGTTTCTATTCCTGATTATATCCTGATGATAAAGCTTAAAACTGCTGTCCTGATCTCCTGCAGCCTCAAACTTGGCGCAATCATAGCCAAGGCGCCGGCCGAAGAAGCCGACCTGATTTATGAATTTGGCGAGAACCTGGGGCTTGCATTCCAGCTCCAGGATGACTACCTGGATGTTTTCGGGGAGGTCGATAAATTCGGGAAAGAAATTGGCAATGATATTGTTACAAATAAAAAAACCTTCCTGTACCTGAAGGCTTATGAACTGGCCGACAGGGATTCCCTGGAACTCCTGAACAGGCATTACCGCGGGAAGTCTCTTTCTGCTTCTGAAAAAGTTAAGACCATCACTGCAATATACAGGAAACTGCAGATTGACGTTCTGACCCGTTCCCTGATTGACGAGTATTTTGGCAAGGCCCTTGCAATAATTGCAAAGATCAATATTCCCGATGAAAAGAAACAGATGCTGCTTGAAGTCGCCGGGCAGATGGTCGACAGGGAAAGCTGATCAGGAGAATTTTTCCAGCTCGTTATGCAGGTCTTCCCATTTTTCCATTTCCTGCAACAATTTTGATTTCAGATCTTCATATTCCCTGTAAAGAGATCCGTCCCTGATCCTGTCCTGGTGCTTCTGTGGTTCACCAAGCATCCCTTCCAGTATTTTAACGGCATTCTCAAGGTTTTCAATCTCATTTTCGGTACGGCTGATCTGGCTCTTTACTTTACGGAGGTCCCGTTCCGATTCCTTTTTCTTCTCATAGGTTGCCTTATTTTCCGATACAGCTTCCCTGGAGATATCTTTCCCTTTCAATGAATTCCTTTCAAGTTCCGAAAGTTCCCTGATCTTCCTCTGCTCCAGGTAATCATATATATCGCCGATATGTTCCCTGAATTTCCCCTCCCTGAACTCGAATACCCTGTTGGTGAGCCCCTGCAGAAAATCACGGTCATGCGAGACAATAATAAGGGTACCGTTATACTGGAGAAGCGCGCTCTTGAGGATATCCTTTGAGCGCATGTCGAGGTGGTTGGTCGGCTCATCGAGGACCAGCAGGTTCGCTGGGGTAAGCAGTAGTTTCGCAATGGAAAGCCTGGATCTCTCGCCGCCGCTGAGTACTTTAACCTTCTTTTCAATGTCATCGCCGCTGAAAAGGAATCCACCAAGAATACCTTTAAGCTTTGGCCTGATGTCGCCCACTGCGATTTCATCTATGGTTTGAAATACGGTCAGTTCGGGATTGAGATGTTCGCTCTGGTCCTGGGCATAATATCCAGTAACCACATTATGGCCTTTTTTCAGTTCCCCCGAATACTCGAGGACGCCTGTGATTATTTTCGAGAGAGTGGTTTTCCCTTCCCCGTTACGGCCGACGAAAGCTATGCGGTCTCCCTTAATTACAGTGAAATCGATGCCATGAAGAACTCTTTTCTGGGGGTAATCCTTAATAATATTTTTTCCTTCAAGCACGATCTTCCCCGAATGAGGAGCCGGTGGGAAGCGGAAATGTATGGAGGATTCGTCGGTCGCTTCAACCTCAACAACATCCATCTTTTCCAGCATCTTTAATCTTGACTGTACCTGCTTTGCCTTGGTGTTTTTATACCTGAACCTCTCGATAAAGCGTTCTACCTGCCTGATCTGCCTTTGCTGGTTTTCATAAGTGGCAAGCTGGCTTTCCATCCTTTCTTCTCGCATCTCAACGTAGCCTGAATAATTGGCTTTATAGTCATAGATCTTGCCCATAGTGATCTCGATAGTCCTGGTGCATACATTGTCGAGGAAAGCCCTGTCGTGTGAGACAAGGATCACGGCCCCGCGGTACTGGACAAGGAATGTCTCCAGCCATTGAATAGCTTCGATATCGAGGTGATTGGTCGGCTCATCAAGGAGTATGAGATCAGGCTGGCGGAGAAGGATCTTTGCAATTTCAACCCTCATCTGCCATCCGCTGCTGAACTCCGACATAGAGCGTATAAAATCCTCACGGGAGAAACCCAGTCCGATGAGGACCCGTTCAACATCGGCGTGAATGGAGCTTCCGCCGATCAGGTGGTATCGTTCATAAACATCTGATTGCTGCTTCAGCAGTGCATGGTATTCCTTCGATTCAAAGTCAGTTCTCAAGTGTATCTCCTGTTCAAGGTCTTTGATCCGGGTCTCAAGTTCAATGACTTCTGAAAAGGCCATTGCGGCTTCCTCGAGTACGCTCAGGCGGCTGCTGGTTTCCATTTCCTGCGGAAGGTAACCGATGGTCTGGCTGTCGGGCATAACGACTTCACCTTCCCCTGCCGGCTGCAGTCCTTTAAGGATTTTAAGCAGGGTTGTTTTTCCCGCTCCGTTCTTTCCTACCAGGCCAATACGGTCCTTATCATTTATAATAAATGAGACATGGTCGAAGAGAGGTTCCCCTCCAAACTGAACCGATATATTAGATACTGAAACCATTTGAGCCGGCAAAGATAGGGATAAAAAAAAGAGGCCGGCAAATTGCCGGCCTCTTTAAGATATCTAATTAAAGATTAGCGTGTAACTGTGATCTTCACTGTACGTGCACCCTGTTCGGTGGAGACCTTAACGAAGTAGATCCCTGCATTCAGGTTCGAAACGCTGAAGTTTGTGATCTTTCCGTTTACTGTGTTATTCCTGTAAACAGTCTGACCAACATAGTTCATTACTTCGATTGAATTGATAACATAATCGCTCTTCACGTTAACGTTATCAGTTGCAGGATTCGGATATACCAGGATCTGGCCGTTGCCGATTTCAATAATGCCTACGTGCGGGAACTGAACAGTAATTTCATTACTCTTCGGTGATTCGCAGAGGAAAGCATTGGTGACGGTGTCGTTGAATGAGGAGGTTACATAATACTTATATGAACCGAGGCCGGTCAGAGGCAGAACATCTGTATAAGTTGTTCCGGCAACCGGGTTGGTATTAAGTTTATGATAAGAAGCAACATTAGCTGTTGAATCGGTACGGTATACATTATAACCTGTTAAGGTACCTGTTGCAGCCTGGTTGTCGAAGGTTAAGCCTAAAGCCATGCGTAAGCCGGAATCTCCGTTTCCACTGCCAACAGACTGATCAGGTGATGCAACACCACGTGTTCCACCGGTTAACGGTGATTTGCCAGCTATGAAAGTGATAGATTCTGAACTCTTGTCACCAGATTTCATACCGTGTGCCCTTAACATGAAGGAACCGGCAGAACCCTGGTAGTTGCCCATGGTCTGGAAGGCAACGCCGTCATACATAACACCTAAGTCATCAGCGGCATAGGATCCATCTGTATCCTGTCCGAGGAAATGGCTGTATGGTGCAGCTGCTGCGGTAGCATCCCAATGTACCATTGCATAGAAAGAACCACCAATTGAGGTATTTCCAATAGGTACAGTCTTGAATTCGCTGCTCGGCATGAGGAATGGAGCGGTGGAACCAAGAAGGGTGCCAGTTAAGTCGAATACATCGATAGTCACGTTCTTGGCAGATGATCCGCCGTATGACAGGAAGTATACGTCAAATGAAGTCAGGTATGCATTTGAACCGGTAATCTGGAAGAGATTGCCGTACCATGCAGGATAACCCGGAACACCTCTCCAACCATTTTCCCATGAACCGTCATCGATAATTAATGAGAAGGCCTGGTCTTTCGGACAAACAGGAGCTGCCCATGACAGGTTCACAGTATTATGTGATTGGGTGTAGGTAAGAGTTGTCGGAGGAGTACAAACGGCATAAACCTTGATATTGTCAACATACCAATGGAGGATATCCCTGGAATCAGCACCAAATGCGCGGAAACGAACCTGGAAAGCTTTTCCGTAAGCGCCGCTCAGTTTGATATGATTAGTTGTCCAATCGTAGTTCTTGTCGTTCTTCAGGACTAATTTAGTAGACCAGCTTCCGCCAAGTTTCACTTCAATAGCAAGTTTCTCATTGCTTGTGTTAGTCTGGCTGATGAGTTTATAATCAAAATCAAGCCAGATTGAAGCACAACTGTAAGGAGTTGCTGAGAGAGTGGGGGAAGTTAAAGGAATGCTGTAACCGGAAGTATGAACCGGCTGCCATGAGAAGTCTGCAGAAGGCAGCGGGTTACCAACACCTGTGTTAACAGACCAGTTGTTTCCGCCAACAGTCCAGTCGTTGAATGTAAAGGTTCCGTTTGTCCAAGGTTCGCTGAAAGGCAGTGCACGGCCAAAATTGATAGGCACTAAAACCGGGCCTGCAGGCAGTGAATTGTCGGTTCCCGGAGCAATCGGGCTCACATCATAGAACGCTTTAACTGTGTAGGAATACAGACCTGAAGGCAGGTTATAATCGTAATATTCCAGTGTAGCGTTATTTGACAGGTAATCGATCTGAACTCCGTCGCGCCAGATTGTATATCCCTTCTGTAAAGGAGGAACGTTGGCAGGAGCCATAGTTGTATTAGGATTGACGAAATCGTTAACCTGTGGTTCTAACGGTTTTGAACTGATTGAACCGGCAGGTGCGTCGCCATCGGCATAGAGATTCTTCTTACGATCATAAACAAAGGCTTTGGCACGGATGACAAAAGCGCCTTTTTTACCACCACCTGCTGTATTTAACTGCCAGAACCAGGGTGCGGGAGGAGTAGCTTCAAAATATCCAGCTACATTATTATGATGTATAGAATACATGGTATCGACTGCTAATGCGCAACCAGCCCATGCGGGGTTGGTAATATTATACCTGAAACAGCCATAGAATGGTCCGTTGAACGGAACATCAGGCATAACAACGGTATTCCAACCAGCCTGTCCGGCTACAGAACCTGCAGGTACGAAAGGAGCTGAAGTACCCATCAGTACGCCTGAAAGGTTATACATATCCATCTGGTAAGTGATGGCGCCTGTCATTGTTGCAGTTGCGAAAGTATATACGTCGAACGATTTGATCACGCCTGAGGTACCGGCTGCTATCGGGAAATAGTTTCCTAAACCTTCGATAACAGGGGCTCCGCTGCATGAATAACCGTAGGTAAGCATTCCCTGGTCAAGGATATAGTCAACAATATGACCGGGCATGCAATTCGGGGCAACCCATGTAAGATAAGCAGTTGTTTCAATAGGAACACCGGTAAGGGTGGTTGGTGCGCAGAGGAATTTTGCAGTGAAAACGTCGCACTGGTTAGAAGTCTGCACAGATTCGCCACTGCCATAAAGGGCGGTAACGCAAGCCTTGTAAGTTGTTCCGTATTTGAGCTGTGAAGCCGGGAACTGCCAATGTGTAACCTGGGTCTGTCCGCTAAGGATAGTATTCGAAGTTGACTGATCGGTCAGGTATACATTATAAGCAAGGATACAGGGGGTAATATCTTCATTCTTTGCAGTAATTACGATATTATCAACATCCCACTCATTAATCCTGTAAGCATCGTCACCATATGCATGGAAACGCACTTTGTATGTTTTTGATGCGTATGCACTGATGTCGAAATCAAAATGTGTATATGGGAAAGACCCGTCTGCACATGAATAATCTTTCAACAGCTTCCAGGTTGTTCCATCGAGGATTTCAACTTTCATCCCTGAAAGGTTGTCTGCATCCAAATTGTCGAGCATTATATCATAACTGAAATGCATCAGGCGGCTTCCCTGCGGCGGTGTAAATGACCGGCTGGTAAGGCTGAGGTTATAGTTTAATACGCCGAGGTCCCAATAAAACTGGGCTGCACCGTTATAAACCTGCCACTGGTATCCGAATAATGTACCGCCTGTATCTTCGTCAGCGATCCAGCCATTGGCTGTAAAGTTGCCGCTGTCCCAGGTTTCATTGATCCCGATCCAGTCGTTAACTGGTTTATCCCAGGTTGCAATTGCAGAAACCCCGTCAACATGCATATTGGTCGGAGGAGTTTTTTGCTGGATAAGTATTACGTCAACAGCTGTATCACTGTAAACAGTGGTCGGAGCATGTAAGTAAGAAATGAAGTTGTAACGCTCGACTTTCAGTTCATATTTGCCTTTCCATACAGTTGGGAAGGTGGCAGTATGACTGGTATTCAGAGTTACAGAGTAGGTTGAGTCAAAAAGGATATTATGCAGTGTAACCTTTGAACCGGCGATAGCCAGTGAGTCGCAGCTAAGTGAAACATTTACTGTCACGGCAGCTGTCCAGTTCTTGCCTAATACATTAGAGAAGATAGGCAGTGACCAGCGGTTTCCTGTATAATGAGCTTTAACGGCCCAACGATATGCCTGGGGAGTAAATGAAGGCCAGCTGGGATCAGTTGCAGTGGTTCCTGTTACGGCTGCAAGAGATGTCCAAGTTGTCTGATCACCTTCCTGACCCTGGAGCAGGCGATAAACCTGGTATCCGATAACACTTTCGTTATTGTCGACAGGTCCGCCAACACCGTTAACAACCGCGCGGATCATGAAATTCCCTGCAGCAGGTAACCATTGGCCACCGCCTGAAACGAATTTCGAATATGACCTCAGCTGGTTGGCTGTGGTATCAACACCAAGACGGGCTGCAACAGGAGGTGCTCCAACCTGTTTCATAACCAAATAGAAATTACCGCTGGCAATAGCGATATTCGGCATATTAAAGGAGTTCCATCCAAAAGTGGTGGGGGTAACCGTAACTTCGCTGCCAACTGCAGCGCCCGGCATTCCGTTTGCACCTGTTGCATCATACACCTGCATTTTGAAAGGTGAAAGTGATCCAGGGGTTGTTCCGGCAGGATAATCTGCAGCATTGCCGATATAAACTTTACCGCCTCCGATAGTTATCGGATAATTGAGAGCGGTGAATTTAACGGCGTTCAGGTTATTCTGAGCGGCCCAAACTGTGGAAAATTCCTGTATACCATCATCATAGATGAGCTCATAATTGCCTTTGGGAACGCCCCAGCTCAGGTTAACCACTGTAGCACCTGTATTAAGAGCTGCAGTAAATGGCTGTGAAGCAGTGTTGGGGAATTCTTTCAACGCCATGTTCAGGGTGGTAGTTAAACCTGTAGTGAGCGTAATGGCGGCAGTTGTTGTATCATTGAAGCCGGCCTTTGTAAAAGTTACCGGGAATGACCCAGTGGGGAAAACATCAAGATTGTACAATCCACCGTCGAGTGAATAAGTTGTAATACCGTTAACAACAACCTTTGCACCTTTAACAGGAGCGCCGTTAGCTGCATTGGTAATATGTCCGGTAAGATAAGCCGGTTGCGGATTAAGAGCAAAGTTCAAGGTGGCAGTTCCGTTTGCAGGAACATTTACCGAACTTGTTTTGCTGAGGTAAGTGGGTGCCGAAGCTGTGAAATTTGAAGTACCTGCGGCAACTGTAAATGTGTAAGCTCCGCCTGCAATTGTAGTGGTGCTGGGCAGGTTTCCTGCAGCAGCAACAGTAGCGCCTACCAATGGATTGCCGGTAGCGTTGCTTGTTACTACACCATTCAAAGTGCCGGTTGGCTGGGTTAATCTTACATTTAATTTGGCTGCTAATGTGCCATAAGTGGCTTGTCCGCAACCAGGACCGGTATCACCCATATAATACCTGCAATAATCAGCGGTAGCTGTTGCAGTATGGTATGCCCTGGTAGTAGATAACCAGTCCGAGTTATTATAGCATATCTGAATAATAATATTGGAAGTACCATCCCAAATAAACGGAGTTGTCAAAGGAATGTCGATCCAACCCAGAGGGGGTGTAAAGTTAGCAGAGAATACCGTGGTATAACCGCCTTCATCAAACCCGGAGGCAGGCAAGGCTGTTGCCGTAGTGTTCTTTACCGAGATGTTAAGAGGAAGTAAAGCTCCACCACCGTTGGCTGAGAAGTAAAAACCCAACTGCGTGATCGGGCCGGCAAAAAGACCGGTCATTTCTGCAGCGGTATACAAGTATTCGGCTCTACCATTGTAGTAATAACCATTGAATGGAATATTATATCCTAACGTTCCTGTTCCAATGGTGACTACGTTTGCCGCACTCACATT
The DNA here is from genome assembly GCA_903837605.1 of uncultured Bacteroidales bacterium. Lineage (GTDB taxonomy): Bacteria > Bacteroidota > Bacteroidia > Bacteroidales > FEN-979 > CAIRDP01. The sequence continues at coordinate 9,510 of CAILVF010000073.1, forward strand.
TTGAGATAACACGGTAAATAATGCGATAAGCATCATCAACCTTGTTAACAGTTTTGTAACATTTTTCATAATGTTAAGGATTAAGTTATAACTAAATGAATATAGATAATATGGGGATCAATCTTACAATTGATATATATAGGAATTTGCTTCATAAATACTAAGGCATTTAGAACCCCTTGTTCTAAATGATTGGTTTTGTTTGTGTTAGCACTGTATTTGGATTAAAAAACATCCCTGTATTTTAACTCCGACAGCAAATATAATACATTTTATTTTACTCCCTCCATTTTTTTTACTAATTATTTTTTTTTTTTAATGCCCCCGGGCTGATCTCCGTTTTTGATTATTTTTGCAAATTGCTTTCGGTTAAAGTTATACGCAATAAATAAAAAAAAGTTGTGACCCCGTTTGTAGAATTAAAAAAATAATCGGGTATATAACGGCAACCTGATTAGGTGAGTAAATGTACTATAAATATTTTAATTTATGTTCATAATGAAGACCCTGAAGTCAATTCTCATAATTTTAACAGGATTGTTGATCCTGTCTTCCTGTAGCTCAGTTAAAAACTCAAGCTCAACCTTATTAATCGGGAAATGGAAAAATGTCAAAGTTTCTCCGCTTCGTTCAAATGATGAAACCATTGGCGGGGTTGGATCCGAAGATAAAGGGACTATGCCGGTGGAACTCTCTGCTGAAGGGAAAAAACAGGAGACAGAACAGACTGAAAAGCTCAGCAAAACTCAGTCTCTTTTCCCAACTGTTAAGAACTACATTGAGTTCCGTAAGGACAAAACCGCTACTTATTCCTTTAAAGATAAATCGTTGAACGGGAAATGGTCTCTGGACAAGTCGGGTAAGACCGTTACATTTACCGGTAATGAGGGCTCGGGCACCTATGTTTTTGAAATTAGAAAGATAGATTCCCAAACCCTTCAGGCCCTCGAACGCTTTCCCCAGGGTGAATTGAGAATTAATTACCAGAAAGAGTAGTTTCCCTGTTTCTCAGATGAGATTTTTTTCCTTCTATTGAGATCTGTTATATCCTATTATCGAATAACAGACACCCTGGCTGTATAACCCAGTTTCCCTGAGAATACTTTAAGAAAATAAAGTGAGGTTGCAAGCGGGGGCAGATTTATCTTTGTTTCCGTCACACCATTAATCGGTGTATCGAGGATTATATTCCCAAGCATGTCGGACATGATGATATGGTCCACAGGTGCATTTGCAATGATTCTGATCCAATCATGCGCAGGATTAGGGAAAACCTTTACATTGCCATTACCATCAGTTTCCCTTACCGAAGTAACCACATCTATCAGGACAGTATCTGAAGGAAGTGCATCGGAGCATACAGGGTTTACAACCTGGATATAATACTTATGCCAGCCTTCACCGGGATTGCTGTCGGTATAAAGGGTATCAGGAACCGGCTGGGTGTTTACTTTAAAGAAATCATTCCCGGGCCCGTCGTTGCGATATACATTATAATAGGGCTGGTCCTGAATGAAACCAAGCTTTTTACCTCCCATACTGCAATCATCAATAGCCCAGTAGTACCATAACCCCTGCCCGTTTGTATCAACGGCATTCCAGGCAATATCGACCACATCGCCCAGGAAAGACGACATATCAACAACATAAGGTTGTTGCCAGTGGTTATACCCTCCGGGGCCGGGGAAAGGAGGCATGGCCGACATATCAAGGAGTTTCACCCATGACTGTCCCTGGTCAGTTGAAACCTTAACATAATAATGATCCCCATGAGCCGAGCCCTGGTAGGCCATGCTCCAGAATTGCAGGTTCCCGTTCACAAAGACATTCCTGGCAATGATCCATTCATTCTGGAGGTTATAATCCCAGGATAAACCGGCAGAAAAATTTCCAGAATGGACGCCTACGGGAGACGAAATACCGGTATGAGCCCAGGTGGCCGAAACATTATGGATGATCCTGTCCCAGTATGGAGGCGGGAAATCCTGTTCCTCAAACCCCTCCTGGAGCAGCATCCCTCCCCCGTTGCAGCGGGGCGGGCTCCAGCTTAGATGGGTATCCATGCCAAAGGCTTCACCGCCGAGGTTCCGGGCAGGGAGGCAAACCGGGTAAACAGCAATATTATCCAGGTACCAGTTCAGGATATTCGAAGAATTACTGCCTGAGGCCCGGAAACGGAATTTGAATCCCTTTTGTTTTACGGCACTGATATCAATATGTGAATGCAGCCAGGTAGTGCTCCCTGAGTTTACATATTCTGCTTTCTGATGCCATGCCCCGTTATAGCTGACATCCAGTATGAGTTTTTCTGTTCCTGATGCATTGGCATCTTCAAGTTTAAGATCAAAGTCAAGCCATATTGAGGCACATGAATATATTGTTGCATCCAGGGCAGGGCTTTCCAGTATGAAGTTATAAGCTGTTTGGGCGGGCATTCCCGGGAAAGCTGAACATGGAGGCGGGTTACCCGCAAGCTGGGAGATTTTCCAGTTTCCCTGTCCGCCTGGAAAAGTCCATGTGTGATACGAAAAACTCCCCTGGTCCCAGGGTTCTGAGAAAGGCAGTGGCAGCCCGTAGCGGATCTGAACGCTGACCGGCCCGGCATTGCCCGAATAACCTTCCTGCCCGGGATGGCCATAAGGAGTAAGATCATACACCGCCGAAACGGTGTATGAATAGCTGCCCGGGTCAAGGCCCGGATCGTTGTACGCAAGTACATCCGCCCCCGTGATATTAACCAGCAGTAAATTGTTCTTATATATATTGTATCCTGTCAGCCCGGGGGGACTGATCAAGCTCCCGTTGATATAATACCCAGGTTTTTTCCATTGAAGGGATGCCGTGCTTTCCAGCGCTGTTCCCGCGAGTTCCCTCGGCGGCCATAAGAAATGCGAGGTGAATTGCCTGCACTCCCTTCCCGAATAACCGCTGGTATAAATTGCCGCAACACAGGCGGTATAGGTGGAATCATATTTTACTGCAGTTCCGGGAATGGTATAATTATTCTCACTTACCGTTGCAAGCAGGGCATTATTCAGGTAAAACGTATAACCATAGATACACGGGGCCAGGAGGTGAGCCGATTCCGATGCATAAACAAGGATATTATCAATATACCAGCTGTTAACCTGGTAGGAATCTGCTCCTGAAGATCTGAAACGGATACGGAAAGTTTTATTGGTATATGCAGAAATATCCAGTTCGTCGCTGGTCCAAACAATATCGCCCCCGGCATTGCTCCATGTTTTAAGTGTTTGCCAGGCAGATCCGTCGGAGATCTGTACATCCATAGTTTCAAAGGCTGATGAAGAAAAGCTGAGGAGTGAAATGTCGTATTTCAGGGTAAGAATGGGACTGTTTTGCCCTGTAACGGGCGGACTTGTTATTGACTGGTCATAGTTGAACACCCTGGGGGACCAGTTGAAAGAAGCAGAAGGGAGGGGGTTTCCGTAAGAAGTAGAAATCCGCCAGTTAACTCCTCCCCCGACAGTCCAGCCCGCCGAGGCAAAACTTCCGCCCGACCAGTTTTCCTGCATGAGCGTCTGGTTGTAAAACGGGACATCCCATTTGGAATATAGGCTCTGGCTGTCTATCTCCAGGTTTGTAGGCGGGGATTTTCTTTGGAGCAGGACTACATTGACTGTTGTTTCCCCGGCAACATTCAGGGAAGATTGATAGTCCTGGTATCCGAATTTCTTCGCGGTGATGGTGTAGGATCCTTTCCATACGAGGGGGAAGATCACCCTTCCCGTGCTGTCGAACGAGCCGGTGTAAAGGGTATCGGGGTATACCTGGTTTCTGAGCTGGACAACCGTTCCCTTTGGGTCGGAGCCAGAACAGCTGAGGGCAAGGTTCACGGTAACAGGGGCTGTCCAGCATTTCCCTATCACATTGGAGATTGCCGGAGTGGACAAACGGTGGCCGGGGTAACATACAACCACCGCCCAGCGGTATGGTCCGCAGGGCAGGCTGTTCCAGGAGGAATCAAGGACCTGCCTTGTATAGACCGAGTCAATGAAGTTCCAGGCCTGGGGATTTGATTCTTCACCCTGGTGAAGCCGCCATAACTGGTAGCTTACTGTGCGGGGAGTTCCCTGGCCGGAGGGGGGGCCTCCCGGGCCGGTAAGCAGTGCCCTGATCATAAAATTGCCGCCGGCCGGAAGCCAGTTGCCGTTCCCGCTCACATACTTTGAGTAACTCCTGAACCCGGGCACGGTCAGGTCAACAGCCAGTCCTGCAGCATCAGGGGCATTCCCTCCCTGTATCATCACGATGAAAAAGTCGCCTGCAGCCAGGGTGTAAGACGCAGGCAAAGTAAAATCAACCCAGCCGAACCCTGAAGGAGTAACATCCACAGGTCCTGCAAGCACATTGCCCGGACTGCCTCCCGGCCCGGAAGCATCCATGATCTGAATCTGGAAAGGTTTGAGAGGATTACTTCCCGCGGGATAATCCGATTCCCTGCCAATGTTGACCGATCCGCCCGTGATGTTTACCGGCCAGGCCAGAGGAGAAAATTTAAGCGCATTCATGTTTCCCGACCTGGCCCAGACTGTAAAATTGTCCTCAACGCCATCATCATAAAGCAATTCATAATTTCCTACCGGCCTTTCCCAGGTCAGTTTGACCATATTTTCGAGGGATAACAGGCTGGCTAAAATTGAAGGAGAGGGGTTGGCTGTTTCCTGGAGTTGTACATTGATATCGGTCATTGACCCGTCATGGAAGGTAACAGGCGGTGTCGTAACCGGATCAAACCCGGTTTTGGTAAAATTTACAGGATAAGTCCCAACGGGATCAACGGTAAGGTAATATCGTCCTGTACCAATGGAATACGTTAATTTTCCGTTGACACTTATCTTTGCCCCGGTCAGAGGTTCGGTTGTACGGGCATCGGTGACAGAGCCCTTCAGGATCGCACTGGCCGGGTAAGCAGGGCCTGAAATAAGGTCTTTGCTTGTCAGGAGGGACTCAGCGAACAAGAAAAGATAAAATGCATATCGTATTTTCAACCAGGCCATAACACGTTATGCAAAGGTATGAAAATAGTCGATTTTCAGGATAACACCAATAAATGATTAAAAAAAATCAGTAAAAAACATTGGTGTAAATGAAAAATCCCTATCTTTGCACTCCCAAAATTTGAATATCAAACACAGACTATGTACGCAATCGTTGAAATAGCCGGCCAGCAGTTTCTTGTAGAAAAGAAGGATGAGATTTTCGTGCACCGGCTTGAAGGTGAAGCAGGTTCTAAAGTAGAATTCGATGAAGTTTTATTGCTGGACGACAAAGGAAAAGTAAACGTAGGCAAGCCTTACGTTGAAGGAAGCAAGGTTACCGGCAAGATCATTGATCATGCAAGGGGTGACAAAGTGATTGTCTTTAAAAAGACCAGGCGCAAAGGTTTTCAGAAGGAAACCGGCCATCGCCAGGACTTCACTAAGATACTGATTGAAAACATCAGTGTGAAAGCTGCCGCCAAAGCAAAGAAAACCAAAGAAGGCGAAACCGAAGAATAATTTAAGTAACAGATTATCAGAATAATATTATATGGCACATAAAAAAGGTGCGGGAAGTTCAAGCAACGGGCGTGAATCCCACAGCAAGCGTTTAGGTATCAAGATTTTCGGAGGCCAGTTTGCCTCTTCAGGTTCAATTATTGTCCGCCAGCGTGGAACTGTTCACAGTCCCGGGCTGAACGTAGGCATTGGCAAGGACCATACTTTGTTTGCCCTTACCGACGGGCTGGTTGAATTTACCAGGAAACGCCAGGACCGTTCCTATGTTTCCATTATTCCTATGCAGGAAGAAACAAAGTAAAGTATTGTATCACAAAAAAAAAGCTGTTCCGCGAAACCGGAACAGCTTTTTTTTTCGGGAGCGGGGAACGGGGAACCGGGAGCGGGAAATAGCCTGGAGGATTCCGGATCCCGGTTTCTTATCCCCAATTACCGATTTCCCGCTTCCCGCTCCCCGCTCCCCGTTTCCCTATTTTCTTACCTTTGTAACCTAAATACAGCCCCATGCTACAACTATCATTTATCAGGGAAAAGACCGCCGAAGTCATCGACCGGCTGAAACTGAAGAACTTTGACGGAACCCAGGTCATAGGTGAAATTATCAGGTTTGACGATATCAGGAGGGAATCCCAGAAAGCCCTGGACGAATTGCAGGCCCAAAGCAATGCGATTGCAAAAGAGATCGGGATCCTTTTCAAGCAGGGCAAGGCCAGTGAAACCAATGCCCTGAAAGAAAAGACTGCAGAACTGAAAACGAAAGCGAAGGAATTTGAAATTAAGCTCGAAGCAGCGCGAAAAGAGCTTGATGACCTGCTTGTGCGCGTACCCAATCTGCCCCATCCTGGTGTCCCATCCGGCAGATCAGCAGAAGACAATGAAATTGTGCAGTCGGAAGACGCAATGATCCCGGCCGATGGGGAATACCTCCCCCACTGGGAACTGATCACAAAATATGATATCATCGATTTTGTAACAGGGACCAAGATCACCGGTTCAGGCTTTCCTGTTTATAAAGGAAAAGGCGCCAGGTTGCAGCGTGCACTTGTGAACTTCTTCCTTGACCAGGCTATAGCCGCCGGATATTTCGAGGTCCAGCCTCCCTATATGGTCAATGCGGCCTCGGCCTTTGCCACCGGGCAGCTTCCCGACAAGGACGGCCAGATGTACCATGACCTGACTGATGACCTCTACCTTATTCCCACCGCCGAAGTCCCCGTAACAAATATTTACCGCGACAGCATCCTGAAGGTACAGGACCTGCCATGTAAAAATGTTGCATACTCTGCCTGCTTCCGCCGTGAAGCCGGCTCATGGGGAAAGGATGTGAGAGGCCTGAACCGCCTGCACCAGTTCGACAAAGTAGAGATTGTCCAGGTAACCGTTCCTGAAAAATCATATCATGCACTGGAAGAAATGCGGGAATATGTTGCCGGACTGCTCAGGAAACTTGAACTTCCTTTCCGTATAGTGAAACTTTGCGGGGGAGACATGAGTTTTACCTCTGCCTTGACCTATGATTTCGAGGTTTGGTCGGTGGGACAGAAACGATGGCTGGAAGTAAGCTCCGTCTCCAATTTTGAGGCCTTCCAGTCAAACCGCCTGAAACTGAGGTATAAGGATGAAAACGGCAAAATCCATCTTGCACATACCCTCAACGGGAGCGCCCTCGCCCTGCCCAGGATAGTTGCGGCATTGCTGGAAATCAACCAGACTCCCGAAGGGATCAGGGTCCCTGAAGTGCTTAAGTCCTATTGCAGATTTGAAATGATTAATTAACAGCCCGGTAAACCCGGGATAGAAATTGTCGTATATTTATAGCAGATTTTAATCCTGCCTGAAGGATGAGAAGGTTTACCCTGCTGATTCTTTTCCTGCTGATTTCGGGAATGACTTTTGCCGGTCTGGAACTGGGTATTAAAGCCGGTTATAACGCCAACAAGCTATCGGCCAACATCGATTCGGTAAGTTCCCAGTTCAAATCGGGCATGCAGCTTGGAATTTTCATCCGGGCCGGCAAACGGTTCTTCATTCAGCCTGAACTGATTTACACCCTGCAGGGTGCACAATATATCCTCAACGATCCCACCAATACCCATTCCTGGAACCAGAAAGTCATAATAGGCTCCATCGACGTCCCCGTACTCCTGGGGTTTAAAATTATCAATGGAAAAAAGATCAATTTCAGGGTCAACCTTGGCCCTGTGGCATCGTTTGTCACCAATAAAACCATAAAAGACATGAATGCCGATTGGCTTGGCCCGATAACAAAAAGCAGCATCAATTCAGTAAACTGGTATATCCAGGCCGGGCTTGGAGTTGATCTTTGGCTGTTCACCATTGACATTCGCTACCAGGGAGGCCTCAACGAGGTTATTTCAAGCGTTCAGAGTAATTCTCAAACCTGGGACTTCAGTAGTAAAAACAATGTTTTTCAGTTCAGCCTGGGCTTCAAAATCCTGTAATTTAAATTCAAGTCTATGAATGACAAAATCAACATAAGAAAGCTGCCGGCCATACATGGCATAGTGTTCGGGATGCTGGCGATTTGTTTATTTCTGTTTTCATGTACCAAACACAATACCGATCCGGTGCCGATCCCGGTATGGGAGGACAACAGCTCCGATTCGGCCGTACTCAGGGTTCATGTACAGACGACCCAGGGACTTGTCCAGTATAACCAGTACGTTAACCTTGCATTGAGCCGCGACAGCCTGAACAACAACCTGCTGGTGCGCAGGACGGTCACGGGTACCGCGGGGACCGCGATTTTCCGTAAATTATACCCCAGGATTATCTATTACAATTGCTTTGCCATTACAAATGGCCAGACCTTTTACGGATCAGGCGTGGCCAGGCTCCTTCCCGGAATGACCAAAGACACCCTGCTAACTGTTCATTAAACGTGAAAGTCGGGGGAAAGCATTACCGGACCGTATGGATGGAAGACCATGCTGTATTTTTCATAGACCAGAACCTCCTTCCTTTTGAGTTCCTTATCAGGCAATCACACAGCTACAGGCAGACCTGCCATGCCATCAGGACCATGCAGGTGAGGGGAGCCGGGGCAATAGGCGCTATTGCAGGCTTCGCCATGGCCCAGGCCTTTTTTGAAGCCGAAGAACTGCACGACCCCTCAATAATCCAAAAAGCTAAGACTGAGATAGAATCCACCCGTCCCACGGCCCGTAACCTCTTTTATGCCGTTGAAAAAGTTTACGCATCAGGCCATGGTTCGTCATTAACGGCTTTCAATGAGGCCCATGCGATAGCCGGTAAAGATGCTGAAGACTGCAGAAAAATAGGTGAATACGGCAATGGCCTGATCAAAGATGGGTTCAGGATAGAGACCCACTGCAATGCCGGATGGCTGGCCTTTGTCGATTACGGCTCTGCCTTGTCGCCGGTTTATAAGGCTCATTCGGAAGGTAAAAATATTTTTGTGTATGCGGATGAGACCCGTCCGCGTAGCCAGGGCGCCAGGCTCACCGCCTGGGAACTCCATGAAGAAGGCGTGCCCCATACCATCATTCCCGACAACGCAGGGGCCTGGCTGATGTCGCAGGGAAAGGTCGATATCATGATCACCGGAGCCGACCGGATTGCATCCAATGGTGATACTGCCAACAAAATCGGCACATTTGAAAAAGCCCTTGCCGCCAAAGCTTTGGGGATCCCGTTTTATATTGCGGCTCCCCTTTCAACCCTTGACATGAATTGTAAAACCGGGAAAGATATCCCCATCGAGGAACGCAGTCCCGACGAAGTCCTTTTTGCCGAAGGCCCCGATGAAAGCGGTGTAATGAGAAAGATCAGGCTGGCCTCACCGGGCTCGGGGGCATTCAACCCCGCTTTTGACGTAACCCCGGCTGAGCTGATCACGGGAATCATTACGGAAAAGGGGGTCACAGACGCGTCGCAGGATGGATTGAGGAGGCTGGTGGCGGGATGACTGGGTTGCTGGGTTGCTGGGTTGCTGGGTTACTGGGTTGCTGGGTTACTGGGTTGCTGGGTTGCTGGGTTACTGGGTTACTGGATGAAAAACAACTAAAATATAATATATGAGAAAAAAATCATTTATCAGCAGTCTGATCGCAGTTCTGATCACGATGGGCATTATCACGTCGGCCTTTGCACAGGATGCAAAGCCGGTAACGAAGGCTGAAAAAGCCTCAAAAGAAAAAAGCAAGGATAAGCCCGCCGAAAAAGTCAAAGACAAAGATAAGGACAAGGACAAAAAGAAAGAGGACACGGTTTACAACTCGGCCCTGGTCTCGGGTCTTAAATGGAGGGGCATCGGCCCTGCTTTCACCTCGGGCCGTATTGCCGATTTCGCCGTCAACCCGAAGAACCACAGCGAATGGTTTGTAGCCGTGGCTTCGGGCCATGTATGGAAAACCGTGAACAACGGCACTACGTTTGACCCGGTTTTCGACAGTTACGGCGCTTACTCCATGGGTTGTATCATTTACGATCCGAACAATACCAATGTTCTCTGGCTGGGGACGGGTGAACATAACCACCAGCGTTCACTGGGGTACGGCAACGGCGTATATAAAAGCTGTGACGGCGGAAAGAGCTGGAAATTCATGGGCCTGAAAGATTCCAGGCAGATCGGCAAGATCGTTGTAGATCCGCGGAATTCCGACGTGGTTTACGTGGCAGCCGAAGGTTCCGTTTGGGGTCCCGGGGGCGACCGCGGATTATATAAAACCAACGATGGCGGAAAGACCTGGAAAAAGATCCTCGAAATAAGCGAGAATACAGGGGTTAACAACATAGTAATGGATCCCAGGAACCCCGACGTTCTATATGCTTCTTCGGAACAGCGCCGCCGTCATGTATTTACAAAGATCGGGGGGGGGCCCGAAACTGCCCTGTACAAATCGGTCAATGCAGGCGAGACCTGGGACAAAATGACCAACGGCCTGCCCTCGGCCGATATGGGAGGCATGGGGCTTGCCATATCTCCTGTGAATCCCGATATCATTTATGCAATAATTGAATCCACTACCGACGCTTCAGGTCTTTACCGCAGCGCCGACCGGGGGGCTTCCTGGCAAAAGATGAGCAACCACTCGGCCCAGGGACAGTATTACAACATCCTCTTTGCCGATCCTAAAGTCCTAGATAAGATCTATTCGGTTGAAACCATTTCGCAGTTCAGCGAAGATGGCGGCAAGACATGGAAACCCGTCGGGAACAATAAACGCCATGTGGATGACCATGCCATGTGGATTGATCCCGACGACAACAAACATTTTTTCATCGGCGGCGACGGCGGTGTTTATGAAACCTTTGATGCAGGAAAAGAATATATCTTCAAATCAAACCTGCCGGTGACCCAGTTTTACCGTGTGACGGTCGACAATTCCTCACCATTTTATTATGTATACGGCGGCACCCAGGACAATAACAGTTTTGGAGGACCTTCGAGAAATATAAGCGGTACGGGTGTCCTTACCGACGAATGGTTAGTGACCCAGGGAGGTGACGGATTCTGGTCACAGATTGATCCGCAGGACCCTAACATCGTATATTCCGAATCCCAGTATGGAGGGATGGTGCGTTACGACAGGAAAAGCCAGGAAGGTGTCGATATCAGGCCTGAACCCCGCAAGGGCGAGGATTCCTACAAATGGAACTGGAATACACCCCTGATGATCAGCCCGCATTCCCACACCCGCCTTTACACAGCCGCAAACAAGGTGTTCCGCAGCGACGACCGGGGCCAGTCCTGGCAGGTCATCAGCGACGACCTAACGGCAAAGATCGACAGGAATACCTGGCCGGTCATGGGGAAATACTGGCCTTCAGATGCCGTACAGAAAGATATCTCCACATCCCTCTATGGTACGATTATTTCGATGGATGAATCTCCTGTTAAAGAGAACCTCTTATATACAGGTACCGATGATGGTTTGATCCAGGTAACTGAGGATGCAGGAAAGAACTGGACGAAAATCGACAAATTCCCCGGGATCCCCGCGAATACCTATGTAAGCGACATCATGGCATCACGTTTCGACGAGAATGTGGTATTTGCCTCCTTCGACAATATCCTCAGGGATGATTTCAAGCCTTATATCCTGAAGAGCACCGACAAAGGCAGGAACTGGGTTTCCATTGCAGGGAACCTTCCCGAAAATGGAACCGTTCACAGCATCCAGCAGGATTTCGTCAATCCGGAACTGGTTTTTGCTGGTACTGAATTCGGGGTGTTTTTCACCATCGATGACGGAAAGAACTGGATCAGGCTGAAATCGGGCATTCCCGATGTACAGATCCGCGACATGGCTATCCAGAAAAGGGAAAGCGACCTTGTTGTTGCTTCTTTCGGAAGAGGCTTCTTTATCCTCGATGATTACAGTCCCCTGAGATCTCTTAAGAAGGAAAACCTGGATAAGGATGCTTTCATTTTTCCTGTAAAAGACGCCCTGATATACCTGCAGGGTGATTCCAAGTACGGGCAGGGTTCCACGGTTTTTGCCGCAAAGAACCCCGATTTTGGCGCTACCATCACTTACTACCAGAAAGATGTACCGAAGACGAAAAAGGACATCCGCCAGGAAAAAGAAAAAGAACTTTTCAAGAAAGGCGAACCTATCCCCCAGCCCACCGACTCGACCCTGCATGCCGAGAAGATGGAGATCGCTCCTTTTCTCACTTTCACTATCACCGATGAAAAAGGAAACCCTGTGCGTATCATTCATAAAAGCCCTTCGAAAGGCATAAGCCGTTTGACATGGGACCTGAGGTACCAGAGTGTAAGGGCGGTGAATGCCGATAAATATGATCCCCTGGCCGACAACGGAAGCGGGGTACTTGCGATGCCGGGGAAATACAAGGTAAGCATGAGCATGACTGCCGGCGGTGAGACCAAAGTCCTGGCCGGCCCGGTTGAGTTCATCACGAAACCACTTGAAAACACCAGCCTTCCTCCTGCAAACAGGCAGGCCGTTGTTGAGTTCCACCAGAAAGTTGACCAGCTTACCAGGGTCATGCAGGGCACCGAGGATTATGCCGAAAACCTGAACAAGCGGGTTTCCAGCATTCTCCAGGCAATCAACAGTACTCCCGTGGTACCCGCAGATCTCCTGAAGAAAGCCAGGGCAATCCAGGCTCAGCTTGACGAGATCCTGAACCAGAAATTCAACCGCCAGAGCGCAAGGCCCAGCGAGGAGGAAAATCCGCCGGCGCCGGTCACCCTGAACCAGAGGCTCGGGAAGCTGAGCTGGATCAGCTTTGGCAGTACGGGAGATCCGACCATCACACAAACCGATGCGTACAATATACTGATGGACGAATTTCCTCCGGTTTACAAGCAGGTAAAACAGCTTGGCGAAGTGGATATACCCCAGCTTGAAAAGGCTATGGAATCCATTGGCGCACCTCTCACCCCGGGCAGGCTGCCTGAATGGAAAAAATAAAGGGCCCGCAAGGAAAATGTATAATGTACAGATTACCTTGCAGACCCTGTATTCCTGATGAAGTATCCCCGCTTTGCCGTTTGGCAGGGCGGGGATTTTCATTTTCAGAGTTTCATTTTAACCCCGAAGGTGATACCCATATTGTTGAATGGATAAGAATTTTTCAATTGCTGATCGGGGGCATCATCTGATTTTTTAAAATCCGTTACGTCTTTGACAAACTTTACTTCCTTCTCAAAAGTTGTCAAATCGCCGAGCTTGTCAACGCCGTTCTCGGTATATTTCACAAGTTTCCCTTTGGTAGGGGCATAGGCCATAGCGTCATAATAGATTTCGCCGTAGATCGAAAGATTGTCGGAGAGCTCGAAATCACATCCCAGAGCCGCGGTACCGCCAATGGAGACGCCTCCCGTATATTTGATCAAACCTACCGATTCTACAGTTCCTCTTGTTACATCGAACTTGCATTTAATACCCGGTAAAACACCGACGATAACGCCAACCCTTGCATAGGGCGCCACGCTGCCGAGGTCAAAATCGGGCTGGATCAAAACGGCGGGGATGAGCTGAAGCATAGAACCATTGAATTTATTCCAGCCGGTAGGGCTTCCCACTAAGTTGGTAGAAACGTCGATCTTCGTGTTGAAACCCATACGGTATGCAACTCCAAGCTCGATGGCCATAAAGTCGTTGACAAAGAGACCTGCTCTCACGACCGGTTCAAAGCCTTTGCCCAGTCCGATCGGATGAACTTTTGTGGCTCCCGCCGGTGCATACAGGTCATAAGTACGGGCCGTATTTATCCCTGCTCCGATACCCAGCGACACATAGAACGAGTTCTGTGAATAAGCCAATGAGGCGCAAAAAAGGCAAACAAAAAGTAAAATTTTGGTTTTCATAGCTCCTGGTTTTAATGAAACTTTGTTTATGGTATGCAAATTACTTAAAAAAGAACAAATGAATTTGACAAACTTGTTAATTTTGTTACCGATCTATCTCAGCGCCCTTGGCCCGTAAATCATATTTCAAAGACATCCTCTCGGTTTTTGGCAGCAATTTATCAGTTACCATCAGCAACCTGCTGATCGGGGTGATACTGTCGCGGGTGCTTGGGGTGGCAGGGTTTGGATTGTATTCATCGATAATAGTAGTACCTGTCATCGTGATCGGGTTCACCCAGCTGGGAATACGGCGGTCGACCATCTACCATATCGGAAAAAAAGACATTGACGAGAACAACCTGGCCTCGGCGCTTATCCTGCTCTGGTTTTACACTTCCTTTCTCAGTATCATCATCTGCGGAATGGTTTTCTTTTTCTCTTACAACCAGCCTTTTGACCCCCTGCTTGTCGTGCTGGTTCTGCTTACCATACCCCTGCTCCTGATGAACCTGTTTGCAGGGGGCATTTTCCTGGGGAAAGAAGAGATTCTCAGGGCCAATATAATCAATGCCGGTCCCACCCTGCTGACGCTCGTGCTCACCGTTTTGTTCGTATGGTTCATGAAACTCTCGGTCCTCGGGGCATTCATTGCGATCGCCTGTGCAAATTTCATCATGTTCTTTTTTGTGTACCATACCATTATCGGTGAATACCGGTATAAGATCACATGGAAGTACCACGAACCCCTGATGAAAAGCATGGTAAAACTAGGCCTGGTCAATGCAGTGGCTATCTTCGTGATGCAGCTGAACTACCGTCTCGATGTACTGATGCTGAAAAAACTGTCAACCCTTGAACAGGTCGGGTTCTATTCTGTTGCCACCCAGATTGCCGAGCAGGTATGGCATATCCCTTATGCGATTGAGACCATTATTCTCAGCCGTTCGGCCAATACCGACGATGATGCCAAAGTGACCCGGATTGTTTCCTCCATATTCAGGGTATCCATGCTGGCAGGGATATTTGTATCGATTGCCATTTTTTTCGCGGCACCATTCCTTATCCCCCTGGTCTTTGGTGCTGATTACACCGGAAGCGTCCCCATGATACAGGCTATTTTACCCGGGATACTGATCCTCGTCGCATTCAGGATACTGAACAGCAGGCTAACGGGAAAAGGCAAACCCGAAGTAGCTATTTACACTTTCGTGCCGGCTCTCGTAATCAATTTCCTTGCCAACCTCTTTCTCGTTCCCAGGTTTGGCGGGATGGGGGCTGTATGGTCGACCAATATCAGCTATACCCTGGGGTCCATAGCCTTCCTTATCGTCTATTCCAGGAAAATCAAAGTCCCTATTAAGGAAATCCTTTCTTTCAAAAAGACGGACTTCCTTTTTTTGCGGCAGTTTTCTGCCCGAGGCGACGGTAATAAAGAGACTTTGTGACATCTCCAAGTTCACTGTACAGTTCAGCTATTGCATAGGAAGCGCCGGAATCACCAGGCTGTATCTCCAGTATCTTCTGGTAGCATGAAATGGCTATGAAATATTTTCCCATCTGGTGGTTTGCCATGCCCATATTGGCCCACGCAGGAATATACAGGGGATCCACGGCAACAGCCTTTTGAAAATAATACAAAGCCGAATCATAACTTTTTTCGATGTTCAGAAAAACCGTGCCCATGTCATTGAGGGTATTACAGCTTAAAGGATACACTTTCAATGAAAGACGCAGATGCTTCTTAATGGCTTCCCGTGAAGACTCGGTTGAAAGGCCATACCTAGTGAAATCCTCATCCTTGTATAAATTGGTCAACAGGTAACCCGCATACTGGTAATTGGCTTTGGCCGATTTTTCCAGTTTGGGAATATCATTTGCAAATACCGACCCGGAATCCCTCCATTTTGCATTCCGGTTGATCGTAAGAAGTCCGTAAGGGATAAGGATCGCTACAGCCATGACAATAATCCTGAACCTGGCATCAAATTCTATCGTAAGGCTGTTGGGCTCGGTTTTACCCAGCCTGAATATCATTAATACCAGTATCATCATAAATCCCAGGGAGGCAAGGAACACAGAGCGCTCAGCGACTATACCCGGGACCGGGAAAAAGAGGTTTGAATAAATTATAATCGATACAAGGTACCAGAGTATTGCAAATGACAGGAATGTTTTACTGCGGATTCTGATGAGGGCGTAACCCAGCAGAAGGGTGTAAATCATTACCGAAAGGAGCACCAGGGGATTGGCAAGTGCAGCAAGCCGGATCATATTGTAGCCGTAGTAGTAAAGCAGCGGATGAGGGTAAACAAGTATCTTTAAATAAAACAGCAGTGAGATCATGCTCGTGCCAAGCCTGATCCATATATTCTTTTCAAAGAACAGTGCATTGTCAAAATAGTAATGCATACTGGCCGGATGAGGCAGGAAAATACGCGGGACAAGGAAAGCGGCGAGCGCTGAGATTACGAACATGCAGGCGGCAATGAAAATATCACGCTGCTTCATATTGCTGAAGAAATACATTACAAGGATATACAAACCGATAAATGGCAGGGCCGATACCTGGCTGATGCAGGCCAGCACGAGCAGGAGGCAGGTCAGGATGATATAGCTGAATCTCCTGGAATATGTATACGAGAGCAGGGTGTACATTCCCGCCATTCCAAAGATATAAGCAAAGAGCTCGTCCCTGTTTTTCAAACTGGCAACCACTTCTGTATGCACGGGATGGGCCATGAACAACATGGTGATAAGAACAGGGAAAAGAATGTTGTAATTGATCAGAAGGCGCCTGAGAACGTAAAACGTGATGAGTGAGGCAATAAAATAAAGGAACACATTTATAAGATGGCTCTTCGAGGGCTTCTCTCCCCAAAGGCTGTATTCCATTGCAAAAGAAGACCCGGAGAGCGGCCTGTAACTTCCTGACCGGGATTCGGTGCCGTTACCGTCATCGGCCAGGTATGAACTGAGAATAAAAGGGATTGCCTTATAGCCCTGCCTTACCACATCGTTGTGGGTGACAAGGTTGTCGTCTATTGAATATTTATTAAGCAGGGTGTTGCCGTACAGGAGGAATGCCCAGATGAAGATAACGGCAATGACAATAAGATTTGCAGTACGCGGTAATGAAGGCGGGAAAGCCGAATCGGCTTTTACCATTCCCTTTTTTACAGCTGCCAGGGTCCTTGCGGATGGTTTTTTCCTTGCTTGCTTTTTCATCCGCTCATTCATTGGCAATTAAACCCGGTTGCCTTTGCTCAATTTCCTTGGTAAGCCGAATAAAATCTTCAACGCTGAGCTGTTCGGCGCGGCTCTTCAGAAAAGGAAGTCCCGCTTCATCCCTGATATCGGCGGTGATTGGTTTCAGTGCGTTATGAAGTGTTTTACGCCTCTGGTTGAATGCTGTTTTAACGACCCTGAAGAAGAAAAGCTCGTCGCATCCAAGTGTATTCCTTGTATTTCTTGTAAGCCTGATCACGGCCGATTTCACTTTCGGAGGAGGGCTGAAAACCGATTCGCTCACTGTAAAAAGGTATTCGGTATTGTAAAACGCCTGGAGGATCACACTTAGTATCCCGTATGTTTTATTCCCGGGCTGTTGTGTAATCCTTTCGGCTACTTCTTTCTGGAACATTCCTACAATGCACCTGACCCTTTCCCGTGATCCGACAGCTTTAAACAAGATCTGGGATGAGATATTGTAAGGGAAATTTCCAAGTATGGTCATAGGTTCGAGAGAGCGTTCTTCGCCGGGGAAAGAACCGAGCTGGTATTTCAGGAAATCAGCCTGAATGAGTCGATGGCGGATCTGTGGGAATTTCACGGGCAGGTATTCTGCCGCCTCACGGTCAACTTCTATAAACCAGGGATCAAGGGTATCATCCTCAAGAAGGTATTTTGACAGGACTCCGGTACCAGGGCCTATCTCAAGCACCAGCCTGGGTTCGCGGGGAATCGAAGCGATGATCTTCCTTGCGATGTTTTCATCATGCAGGAAATGCTGGCCCAGGTGTTTCTTCGGTCTGATCATTTCATTGATTAATATCGCCCCTGAGGGTGCGGTAGCGTTTTCTTGCTTCAGGCGCAAAAAGGCTTCCGGGGTATGTATTCAGCAGCTCCTGGTAGAAAGCCATAGCTCCCTGTTTGTCGGCCAGGGAAGTCTCGTGTATCATGGCCCTGTTCATTAAGGCTTCATCTGTGATTATGTCAACCGGGCGGCTTATTATGACAAGGGCAAACATTGAATCGGCAGGGGCATATTTTCCCAGCTTCAGAAAAATCTCTCCTTTGCGGTAGTTCACGTTATCGAGGATAGGATGTTCTTTAAAAAGCATGGGAATGGAATCGAGTGTCTTCAATGCCAGTTCATCATTATTCCTGAAATCGGCCAGCTCGGCCCGGGAGTATATTCCCAAAGCGACCGTATTGCTGTCGGGGTCGTAGTTATTGCTGATCAGCAGGGAAAGTTCCAGTGCATCGTTGGAAATAAATTTGGAAGTTGCCGCTTTGAGAATGTCAAGCTGGGCCCTGGCCCACTGGAATTCACCCATATAATATGAAAGGCGGGCGTTCCTGAACTTGGCTTCCTGCCCCGTGGCATCGTTTTTAAAATCCCGGTAAACCTGCTGGTATAGTACTGTTGCAGTCCACATATCACCGCTGAAAAGATGGATGTCGGCAAGTTCCATTTTAACATTCGCACGATCCTTCTCCGTGAGGCCCTTTAATCCCGCAACATGGTCAAGCAGGTCAAGTGCTTCATCGGGGCTTTTCAGAAAAAATGCATCCAGGTGGGCAAGGTCTGTAGCGAGGCGCACTGCCCTGGGATCATCCCCCCACCTGTCCAGTTCGGCGACCATGGCCTTTTTCAATTCGCCAAGTTTTACCTGGGTGGAAGCGGGATCCCCGGTCAGCCTGACATACCTTGTGTGCAGCTGCTCCCTTTTTGCCGCTTCGAAATTCGGATTTGAGGATCCTTTGGCAATGATATAATTATACGCTTCGTCGGCAACATCAAAATTGCCATTGGAGACAGCCAGGTTCGCGAGGTCCAGGATGCGGCTTCCGTCTTCCTTCAGGCGGCGGTCAAGGGCCTTGCCCTGAATAAGCGCCAGCTCAAAATCTTTTTGCTGAATGGAATACCACCACAACAACTCTGAGAAATAAACTTTATCGGGGGATCTTTGGACATATTCGAGAAGCATTTTCCTGAAAAGCTCATTCTTGGAATTGTCATCATCTTTGGCCAGCAGGTTCTGGAGGTAGCTCCTGACGGTAGGTTCATAACTCCTGTCGACCGACAGCAGGCCCAGGTATTCCTGTATTGCTTCTTTAAAATTTCCCGTTCGCTCATAAACGCCAGCGAGTTCCAATGTAATAGAATATTGATCGGGCATCAGTTCCCGCCCTTTGATATATGTGCTGATCACGTAATCAAATTCACCTTTCGAATAAAAAGCATTTGCAAGTTCATTGAGCTGGCGGGCATCGGCAGGCATGCGTTTCAGGGCGTCATCGTATAATTTCTTCATTTTGGCGATATTCCCTTCCCTGAAATATACATAACCCAGGTCAACCTGGTATTTCAACGCATCAGGTTCAGATTTTTGCCTGGCTTTAACGAGCTTTCTCGCTTCGTCGAAATCACGCAATTCAACCAGGCAGAAGAAGTAGTAGGTATATGTGTAATACGTCGGCCTCTTCGGATAGATCCCTGCATAAAGTTCGGCTGCCTTTTCAAAATTCCTGGCCTGGAAGAATTGCATTGCAAGCTGGTCCTCGTTATTAGCTGTCACTGCATCCTGCTGAAAAGGCAGCAGTGTATTGCCCGGGGGAGGATCCTGGGCCTGGGAGAATTGAGGAAGAAGTAAAAACAAAGATGCAGCAATGAAAAGCAGAAGGGAAAACAAGCTGAAGTGAAGCATTTCACACAAGCCGCCTTGGGTGCAGCGAAGCAAACCCCAACGGCGGTGTGAAGATGCGAACTGAAGTTTATTACCGAAATAAAAATCAAGTCCGCTTGTCATCACGCCATCACGTTAACTGCCAGCCAGGCCATCAGTCCCATCCCTGTTTTCAATGCAGATTCATCGACATTAAACCCTGCGGTATGGAGGTTGGGGCCGGTTCCAGCAGCCGGTTCTGCAATTCCAAGTCCATACAGGCAGGAGGGGGCTAGTTGTGCATAATAAGAGAAGTCTTCGGCCCCCATTTTCTGTTCCATAGGTTTAACGTTGGTTTCTCCAAGATAATCCCCTGAGAGTTTGATAAGCCTGGCGGTAAGTTCCTCGTTATTGAACACGAAGGGATAGCCGCTGTCGACAACGACTTCACAGCTGCCGCCCATGGCTTCAGCCGTCCCGCTGGCGATTTTCCTCAGGAGGTCATGCACCCGGGACCTCCATTCTTCATCGAAAGTCCTCACAGTACCTTCAAGCCTCACAGTCGCAGGGATCACATTGGTACGCCCCTCTCCTATGAATTTGCCGACTGTGACAACGGTTGAAGTAAGGGGATTTGCATTCCTGCTGACAATCTGCTGCAGGGCGACAACTATATGAGAGGCGATAAGGATAGGATCAACAGCAGTCTGCGGCATTGCTCCATGCCCTCCTTTCCCTTTCACTGTAATAAAGAACTCATCGGTGGAGGCCATGAACATGCCCGGCCTGAATCCTGCCTGGCCTGAGCTGAAAAACGGGAAAACATGCTGCCCTATCACGAAATCCGGTTTAGGGTTTTCCAATGCCCCGGCCTGTATCATCCGGATCGCTCCCCCCGGATAGGCTTCTTCGGATGGCTGGAATAAAAGTTTTATAGTCCCCCGGAAATGTTCCCTGAGTGAGTTCAGGATCTTTGCGGCGCCCAGCAGGCAGGCCATATGCACATCGTGGCCGCATGCATGCATCACGCCGGGGTTTGCCGAACGGTATTCAACTTCATTGGTTTCATTGATCGGCAGGGCATCCATATCGGCCCTGAGCGCCAGGCAGGCGACTTGCGGTTCGCGGCCCTCAATGAGCCCGACGATCCCAAATCCGCCTACATTATCCTTATATTGAATACCGTATTCGCGGAGCTTGCTGCCAATGAATTCCATAGTGTTCTTTTCCTGTTTCGAGAGTTCAGGATGTTGGTGGATGTGGCGGCGGATGGCCAGTATCTCTGAAAAATATTCTTCGGCTTTAAGGCGGATGACGTTTGCGATATCAGACATGGTCGCAGTATTTACTTACAAAGGTAGGGAAAAAACGTGATGAACATAATTCCGCTCGTATCAGTGCACCGCTGCTGCACCTTATCTGCGCTCAATTCCTGAGCATGCAAAATCTCTGCCTGTTCACAATTTTCGCTTGATAAGCCAAGGCAGCTTGTGCACTATACTTCGCTTTAATACAACGCGTTCATAGCGGAATTGCGACTTTACAAAGGTATGTTCCCGTGCTTCTTGGGCGGATTCTGCTTGCTCTTGTTCTGGGTGAGTTCAAGAGCCTGGATAAGCTTCATCCGTGTTTGTTTCGGGAGGATGATCTCATCGACATAGCCCAGTTCTGCAGCCTTGTATGGATTGGCAAAGGTTTTGCGGTAGTTGTCGACGGCTTCGGCTCTTTCGGTTTCGTCAAGCTTGCCTTTATGAATAATATTAACGGCGCCTTCGGGGCCCATGACAGCGATCTCTGCTGTAGGATAGGCATAATTGACATCGCCGCCTATATGCTTGCTCGACATAACGCAATATGCTCCCCCGTATGCTTTTCGGGTGATGACGGTGATCTTGGGCACGGTTGCCTCGCAGAAAGCATAGAGCAGCTTGGCTCCGTGTTTGATGATACCTCCGAATTCCTGGTTAGTTCCGGGAAGGAAACCGGGCACGTCTTCGAAGGTGATCAATGGAATGTTGAATGCGTCGCAGAACCTGACAAACCGGGCGCCCTTGACCGAAGAATTGATGTCGAGCACCCCTGCAAGGAAGGCAGGCTGGTTAGCGACAATACCCACCGGTTTACCGCCAAGGCGTGCAAACCCGATGATGATATTGCCTGCAAAATGCGGCATCACTTCGAAGAAGTTGTGATTGTCGACAACAGTAGTGATAATATCCTTTATATCGTAGGGCTTGTTCGGATCGGCAGGGACAATCTCCTGCAGGTTCTCATCCTGTCTCATGACATCGTCGGTACAAGGACGGGTGGGTGGATCGGCCATATTGTTTGAAGGAAGGAAACTGAGAAGTTCCCTGATCATCATAATGACCTGCTCGTCATTCTCAGCTGCAAAATGGGCCACCCCGCTCCTGGAATTATGTGTCATTGCTCCGCCGAGCTCATCCATGGTAACTTCTTCATGGGTCACAGTTTTGATAACTTCGGGGCCGGTGACAAACATATAGCTGCTTTCCTTGACCATGAAAATAAAATCGGTCATGGCCGGGGAATATACCGCACCACCGGCACAGGGGCCAAGGATGGCTGAGATCTGCGGAATCACGCCCGAGGCCTGGACGTTCCTGTAGAAGATGTCGGCATAGCCGGCCAGGCTTTCAACACCTTCCTGTATCCTTGCGCCGCCCGAGTCGTTAAGGCCTATAACAGGCGCTCCCATGCTCATGGCCATATCCATAATTTTAACGACTTTCTCGGCATTGGCGCGGCTCATGGTACCGCCAAAAACAGTAAAATCCTGGGCAAACACAAAAGTAAGGCGGCCGTCAACTTTTCCGTAGCCGGTAACCATTCCGTCGCCGGGGATCTTGTTCTTGGCCATGCCGAAATCGTGGCAGCGGTGCATGACTAGCTTGTCCATCTCGACGAATGTATTGGGGTCAAGAAGAAGAAGTATCCTTTCACGGGCAGTAAGGCGGCCCTTTTTATGAAGCTTTTCAATCTTTTCAATCCCGCCTCCAAGTTCTGCGGCATTATTACGGTTCTCGAACTCTTTTAATTTTTCTTCCAGAGAAATCATATTTATCTGCGATTAGTGATGAATTATGATAAGCCATGAGGCATGAGCCATGTGCCATGAGGCACGAGTAAAAACTGCTTATTACTCATGGCTCATGCCTTGTGCCTTATTTATTCCAGTTTCATCATGAGCTGATGAGCATTTACGGTATCTCCTTCCTTAACGAGTATTTCGAGTACTTTTTTATCGTGGCTGGCTTTGAATTCGCTTTGCATCTTCATGGCTTCCACAACGATCAGGGTCTGACCTGCAGTTACCTCCTCCCCTGCTTTTACAGGGATCTTGACCACCTTGCCGGGCATGGGAGATGTAACCAGGTTCTCCTCTTCCGCTTCCATGCCCTTGCTTCTGCTGCTTATGTATTTGGATTCGGCATCAACGATCTCCACGTTGAAGGTTTTGGCAAAGGTGTTCACTATGTATTTTTTACTGCTGTCCCCTTCAATGAGTTCGACATTGTATGAATGACCATTGTATAGGATGGAATATACACCCCTCTCCACCATGGCAATATCGACATCATATTTATGCCCGTCAATATCCAGCAGGACTTTATTTCCGACCCGGTTCAGCAGTTCGACTTTTGCTCTTCGGTGTTCAAGATTCACTTCGTAGGCCATATAAAAGATTTACGATTTACTATTTATTCAGGGTTACAAACGTAATACATTGCGTTTCCTTCCGAAATCTTTCCAGTTGGAGCCAAGTTCATCGGTATACTTCGGCGGCTGTATCCTTTCCATTTTAGTCAGAAAATCGATGAAAGCCGCCATAATTGCCATGTCCTCACATTCTGTGCCGCAAAGACGGGATGCATGCAGAGCTTCCTCGTTCTTCTCAATGAAATGGGTATTGTATTTCCCGTCCTTGAAATCCTTCGTGTCCATGATCTTCTCAAGGAACTTGATGTTCGTCTTTACCCCTGTTATTTTGTATTCATACAAAGCACGCTTCATGCGTGCGATGGCCTCGATCCTGGTCTCCCCCCAGGAAATCAGCTTGGTGATCATGGGATCATAATGGATAGGGATCTCATATCCTTCGTAAACATAACCGTCGCAGCGAAGGCCCAGCCCGTGTGGTTCCGTAATATGACTGATAAGGCCCGGGTTTGGCATGAAATTATTATCGGGGTCTTCGGCATAGATCCTGCACTGGACCGAATGCCCCGATTGACGCAGGTCTTCCTGCCTGAACGGAAGGGGATTCCCGTTGGCTATATTGATCTGTTCCTTGACAAGGTCAACACCCACTACCCTTTCGGTTACAGGGTGCTCAACCTGCAGCCTCGTGTTCATCTCAAGGAAGTAATATTTAAGGTCATCGCTGACAATAAACTCAATGGTGCCGGCTCCCTTGTAATTGACTGCCCTTGCAGCCTGTACAGCCGTCTCCCCCATTTCCCGCCTGAGTTCAGGGTTCATTAAAGGCGAGGGGGTCTCCTCAATAACCTTCTGGTGCCGCCTCTGGATCGAGCATTCCCGTTCAAACAGGTGTACCACATTCCCGAGGCTGTCGGCCAGGATCTGGAATTCAATGTGATGGGGCGACTCAATGTATTTCTCTATATAAACGGCATCGTTGCCAAAAGAATTCATGGCTTCCGATTTGGCACGACGGAACGAAGAACCAAGTTCATCAATATGTTTTACAAGCCTCATGCCTTTTCCGCCCCCTCCGGCTGAAGCTTTGATCATGATGGGAAGCCCGATCTCCTTAACGATCTCAAGGGCTTTTTCTTCATCGTTGATCTTCTCGGTGGTACCGGGAACCACGGGTACTCCGGCAGCTATCATGGTCTGGCGGGCAATGATCTTATCACCCATGGTGGTGATGGCATATGGGTCGGGTCCAACAAAGATGATCCCTTCATCCTGGCAGCGTGTTGCAAAGGCTGCATTCTCCGACAGGAAACCGTATCCCGGGTGAATTGCATCGGCACCGGAGATTTTTGCAGCCTGGATAATTGCTTCAATATTAAGATAGCTTTCGCGTGAAGGTGCAGGTCCGATATTATAGGCTTCATCGGCATAGCGTACGTGCATCGAGTTACGGTCAGCATCTGAAAAAACAGCGACAGACCTTATCCCCATTTCCCTGCATGAACGCATCACCCGTACTGCTATCTCACCCCGGTTGGCAACAAGTACTTTTTTTATCATTTGCAACTTAATTAATCTTATTCCAAATCGCAAAATTACGACTAAAAACCATTCACAAACAAAACTATGTAGATGTAATCTATAATTTTCATTGTGAAGGAGTTAACAAGTAAAAAATATTTTTTACCCTTCCCCTAGAGCTAAGCAATTTTTACGATATTTGTGCCCTGTTACCAATTCATCCTGATGTCGCCAAAATTTTATACACTTCTCCTGGGATTTTTTTTACTTTTTACCCTTTCCTGCCGGCAGGAAGGCAAAAAAGCTGAGAAAAAAATCCAGGATGTTCCTGTGCTGACCAGTGTCGAGGCAAAACGTTTCAGCCTGCTTCTGTCAGACCTGGAGGAGTTGAAGTCAGATGATTGCCTTAAAAACGCCACTCTTGGCTATTTTATCATAGACATTACCAGGGAAAGCAAAAAGACGATCATTGCAGAATGTGAGCAAACCAAACCAATGATGCCGGCTTCCACCCTGAAGTTATTCGTTACCGCCCCTGCACTGGAGATCTTCGGGCCATCTATTATCCCTGAAGTCACTGTCACCAACGAACACAGTATCAACTGGAGGTCTTCCAAGATCCTTCGGCGCATTGGCGGTAAAATATACAATCACAACACAAAGGATGCCGGTGTCCAGGCGATACTCGAGTTCTGGAAAGCCAAGGGCTTAGACACTCGCGGCATGTATTTTGACGACGGGAACGGCTTATCGAGAAACAATGCCATTTCCCCCAAACAGCTGGTTGATGCCTTGTTTATCATGACCCAATCCAAATATTTCCTTCCCTTTTACGAATCCCTTCCCATTGCCGGACTTACAGGCACCCTGCATAAGGCATTAAGGGGAACAGCGGCTGAGGGAAGGGTCAGGGCCAAGACCGGGACAATTGCAGGAGTTAAGAGTTTTGCAGGCTATGTCAAGAGCGTTTCCGGGCGTGAGCTTATCTTTTCAATAATAGTCAATGATTACAGCTGCCGCACCAAGCTGATCAAGAAAAAGCTTGAAGCCATCATGCTCAGGATGGCTGAGGTGTAAAATCTATTTCTTGTATTTATGCGATGTGGTTGCCGGCTGGGCACAATTCCTGGTCTTTGTTTCTTTGTCACGGTAATAATATGAATTTTTGCTGCATGAAGCTACAGCCAGGACAAAAACAAGGAGAACTGAAATAATGAGTGCTTTTCGGGCGATCATAATTGGTAATATCTTCCTGTAACGGACTAGACGAAAGACTGAAGATCAGACAATTTTCGGTAAACACCGTTACGTTCAAGCAATTCGGCATGGGTTCCTCTTTCGACGATCTCACCCGACTGCAAAACAATGATCTCGTCGGCAAACTGAATGGTCGACAGCCGATGGGCTATTACAATGGATGTGCGGTTCTTCATGAGGTTTTCAAGGGCCTGCTGCACCAGTCTCTCACTTTCCGTATCGAGGGCGGATGTTGCTTCGTCGAGGATCATAATCGGCGGATTTTTGAGCACAGCCCTGGCAATACTGAGCCTTTGTTTCTGGCCTCCCGATAGTTTCACACCCCTGTCGCCTATATTCGTCTGGTAACCAAACGGCATATTTTCAATGAATTCATGGGCATTGGCGACTTTTGCAGCCGAGATTACAGCCTCTTCGCTGGCAGTCTCCATCCCGAAGGCAATGTTATTGAAAACGGTATCATTAAAGAGGATGGTTTCCTGGGAAACAATTCCCATAAGCCCCCTGAGGTCATTGATAACCATATTCTGGATCGGAATCCCGTCGATCAGGATCTCGCCTTTTTTACAATCATAAAATCTTGGCAGCAGGTCGACCATGGTCGATTTCCCTCCTCCCGAAGTGCCGACCAGTGCAATAGTGCGGCCTTTAGGTATTGTCAGGCGGATCTCTTTTAAAACTTCTTCCTGAACATACGCAAAGCTCACATTGCTGAACTCTATCTCTTTTTCAAAGTTTTTCTTTGCGATGGCATTGGGTTTCTCCACGATAAGCTCAGGTTCGTTCAATACCTGCTGTATCCGGTCGAGGGATGCGGCCCCTTTTTGAAGGCTGTACCACGCCTGGGTTATTGTTTTTGCCGGGTTTATGATCTGTGAGAAGATGACCATGTAGGTAAGAAAGGTAGCGGCATCGAGGAGGTTTCCCGGTGTGAACACGAGCTGGCCTCCAAACCAGAGCACGATGCTGATTACAACAGCCCCGAGGAACTCGCTGAGAGGCGAGGCCAGGTCCCGTTTGCGGTATAACCTGACCATCAGCCTGAAGAAATGGTTGTTGGTCTGCTGAAAGCGTTTGTCGGCAAAATCGATGGCTGTGAAAGCCTTGATGATCCTCAGGCCTGAAAGGGTTTCTTCAATAATGGAAAGAAGTATCCCCATTTGCCTTTGCCCTTTGTCGGAAGTCCTTTTGAGGCTTTTGCCTATCTGGCCTATGATCAGCCCCGATAAAGGCAGGAGAATGAGTATGAAAATAGTCAGTTTAGGGCTGATGGCAAACAATACCGTCATGTAAGCAATGATTGCGATCGGGTCACGGAAGAACATTTCGAGGGAACTCATGATAGACCATTCCACTTCCTGCACATCGGTGGTCATGCGGGATATGATATCCCCCTTTCGTTGTTCGTTGTAATATCCCAGGGGCAGTATAAGTGCTTTATAATACAGCTGACTGCGGATGTCCCTGACCACCCCATTCCTGACTGTGGCCAGGAAAAACATGGCCAGGTAACGGAATACATTCCTTAGGAAGAACAGCACCACGATGGTAATGCTGATATATAACAGCATTTGTTTTTCACCGTGTTCCAGGATCATCGATCCGAAGAAATAGTTGAAATTATCCTGGAGGGAGGCAAATGAAAGCATCTTTGTCAGCTCCCCGAAAGAATGGGCTTGTGAAAGGTCCATTGCAGGAGCCACAGGATGCACCTTCACCTTCTGAAACAGCATATTCAGAACAGGGATGAACAGGGTGAATGAAACAAGCGAAAACAGGGTTGACAGGATGTTGAACAGGATATTCAACACGGCATAGAGCCAGTATGGCTTTGCATACCTGAGGATCCTGAACAGTTTTTTCATAAGGGCAAAGATAAAAATTTTATCCCATGGAATATTACCTTTGTGCAATAATCAGGCAGGATGAATTTTAAGGTTTCCTCAATAACAACGAAACTTCTTTTATTGTTCATGTTTGTGGGCCTGGCCTCAGTGGCCTTAGTCGGCATTTATTCATTTTATGCCGCCAGGGAAGCCATTGTAAAAAGGACCATGGATCAGCTTGTATCGGTAAGGGCGGTCAAGAAACAGCAGATCGAGTATTTCTTCTTCGAAAAGGTGAGAAGCCTTGGATTTCTTTCATTCAGTCATGACATGAAGCTGCTGGCCAATGATACTGCGGGGCAGGACCTTCACGACAGGCAGGCGCGTTTGATTGCCATGGACAACATTCGCTCCTATGCCGGGAGCTACGGTTTTTCAAGGCTTTTCCTGGCGTACGGAAAATATGACAATCCCTCTGTAATTACCCTGGGTAAAGAGGGCCCGGGTGACTGGACCGATGCCGAACATGCACAATTCATACAACTTTGGAAACGCATGGAGCAAGGCGATACAATTGTGATCATTGATCTGTTCAGGAGATCCGCTGCTGACAGCGTGCCGGTTTGCATGATGGGCAAGGAGATAAGGGACGGCCAGGGCAGGCTGAAAGGGGCAGTTATCCTGGAAGTTTCATCGGATGAGATCAACCGTATCATGCTTCAGAACAACAGCCGGATAGGTCTTGGACAATCGGGGGAATCCTATCTTGTGGGACCTGATCTTCTGATGCGTTCGGAGTCACGTTTCATCAGGCATTCGGTTTTAAAAACCAAAGTCGGCTCACTGAGCGCAAAACAAGCCATCGCCAAACAAACCGGGGCAACAGGGACTGCCGATTACAGGAATATAAAGGTATTCAGTGCATACGAGCCCCTGGATATCCCCGGACTGCAATGGGTCATATTGGCCGAGATCGATTACGAGGAATCGCTGATCCCTGTAAACAGGATACGAAACGACATCCTGCTTGTCTCTCTTATCATTTCGATCTTTATCCTGGCCATCGCCCGGCTTATTTCCAAAATGATCACCCAGCCTCTTATCCGGCTTAAGGATGCCGCCCTCAAAACCGGGCAGGGTGATTTTGACGGCAGGGTGGATGTGAGGTCCACTGATGAAATTGGAGCGCTGGCGGGCACTTTCAATACCATGATCGACAGGATCAGGGAGGAAAGGGAGAGGAGGTTATCGGCCATGTATGACGGGCAGGAGATGGAAAGACAGAGGGTTTCAAGGGAACTCCACGACGGGCTGGGACAGAAACTCGTTGGGGCGAAACTGCAGCTTGAGAATTGTGACGGGCAGGATTTTCAATGCCTTCAGAAAACCTACGGGGAGATCAGGGGTGTTTTCGGGTCACTTATTGAAGAGACCCGCCAGATATCGAATGACCTGATGCCCTCGGCCCTTCATGAGCTCGGGCTGGCCAATGCCCTGGAGAATCTCTGCAATACGGCCGGCCGGCAGGCAAATCTTGAAATTGAATTTTACACTCATGGCTTAACAGAGCCTGCCGATAACAAGACTACGGTTTATCTTTACCGTATTGCACAGGAAGCCCTCAACAACTCAATACGTCATTCCGGGGCAAATGACATCAGCATGCAGTTAATAGAAAATAAAGAGAATCTCATCCTGATACTTGAAGATAACGGCAAGGGGTTTAATGCCCCAGGAGGCGGGCCGGGGAGCGGGAACGGACTGTATAACATGCAGGAGCGGGCCAGGATACTGGGAGGGACAATTACTGTCGAAACTTCCGAGGGGAAAGGAACCACAATCAGGGTTAAAATACCGAAATACAAATGAAGACAAAGATCAGGGTCCTATTGGTGGATGATCATCAGATCATCCGTGACGGCCTGAGCAACATGCTCCAGGAAGCAGCTGATATTGAAGTTTGCGGAGGGGCCGCTGATACAGCCCGGGCGCTGGAAATGGTCAAAAAAATAAACCCCGACGTGCTTATTACAGATCTTTCGATGCCAGGCAGATCAGGTATTGAACTTATCCGCAGGGTCCATGAGAAGCATCCGGGCATACATGTGCTGGTGTTATCAATGTATGTGACTGAAGATTACATTTTCAATGCCCTTAAAGCGGGAGCCAAAGGTTATCTCCCCAAGCAGGACACCACGAAGGCAGAACTTCTGAAAGCCATCAGGACGGTAGCCAGGGGGGAAGAATTTTTCAGTGACACTATTGCCCAGGTAATCTCGAAACTATACTCCCATTCGGTCAAAGCGACCACCACACCTGAAGCTATCGCGCGAAAGGCAAGCCTTACATCAAGGGAAACAGAGATACTTCGGCTGTATACCGAAGGCCTGTCAAATAACGAGATTGCCGAACGGTTGAACATCAGCATAAGAACCGTTGAGACCCATAAAAACAATATCATGCAGAAGTACAATTTTAAAAGTACTGTTGACATGGTGAAGTATGCGATACGCAACAATTTGGGAGAGGCGTAGGACGGGAAACGGGAAACGGGAAACGGGTAACGGGAAGCGGGGACCGGGTAACGGGTAACGGGTAACGGGAGCCGCAGTCCGGCATCTCTAAGTAAATCCCTTAGTTTTAATTCAGAACATCCGGTATTCCACAGTTAGCGGGGGTTTGCGTCATTTGTATCCTTATAGACGCACAAATCCAGAAAAGACTTTTCACGGAATATACACTTAACATTTTGATTTATGATTGAAACTGGTTCAACCGGCTTTATGCTGTTAGCGGCCAGCCTGGTCATGCTTATGACCCCCGGCCTGGCAATGTTTTACGGCGGTCTTGCAACCAAGCGCAACATCCTGGGCATCATGATCCAGAGCTTTGTTTCTCTTGGCTGGACTACTGTTTTATGGGTGACCTTCGGGTATTCGCTTTGTTTCAGCGGAGGCGACGGGGGCATTATCGGGAATTTCGACAAAGCCTTCATGCATGGTATAAGTCCTACTTCCATGTATACGAACGGGAAAATCCCCGAGTTTGTTTTCATCGCATACCAGATGATGTTTGCCATCATTACTCCTGCCCTGATCACGGGTGCTTTTGTAAACCGTGTAAATTTCAAGGCCTATTTCATTTTCCTTACCATGTGGCAAATCCTGGTTTATTATCCGTTTGTCCACATGATCTGGGGAAACGGGTTACTCGCACATTGGGGCGTACTTGATTTCGCAGGCGGTATAGTAGTGCATGCCACTGCCGGTTTCGCGGCACTTGCTTCGGTAATATATGTAGGCGGGCGTGTTGACAAGAATTCCACGCCAAACAGCATTCCGCTGGTGGCTATCGGAAGCGGATTATTATGGTTCGGCTGGTACGGTTTCAATGCCGGGAGCGAAGTCGCGGTGGATTTTGTCACTTCCCTGGCTTTTTTAAACACTGATGTTGCTGCTTCCTTTGCAACGGTAACCTGGCTGTTCCTTGAATGGTCCCATGCCAAGAAACCTAAATTCGTCGGACTGCTCACAGGTTCTATCGCA
The DNA here is from genome assembly GCA_903837605.1 of uncultured Bacteroidales bacterium. Lineage (GTDB taxonomy): Bacteria > Bacteroidota > Bacteroidia > Bacteroidales > FEN-979 > CAIRDP01. The sequence goes on from CAILVF010000073.1 coordinate 41,058, forward strand.
GGCCTGGCTACCATAACCCCCTGTGCAGGGTTTGTCCCGTTATGGTCGGCACCCCTGATAGGAGCCGCCGCAAGTTTATTCTGCTACCTGGCTGTGATGTTCAAAAACAGGATGAAGTGGGATGATGCGCTTGATGTATGGGGCGTTCACGGCGTAGGCGGTGTGGTCGGAACCATCCTTCTCGGTGTTTTTGCAGTAAAAGGTGTGAATGCAGCCGGTGCCGACGGACTGCTTGCAGGGAACTCTTCGTTCTTCTTCAAACAGGTAGTGGCAACACTCGCAGCTGCAACATACGCCTTCGTATTTACTTATATAATGCTTGTCATTATAAACTTTATTACTCCTGTTAAAGTGGATGAGGAGGCCGAGAAGACAGGCCTCGATTATGCCATTCACGGGGAAAAATCTGCGACGGGCGGGGCGACCAGCAGGATAGTTGAAAATGTGAAAAAGGAAGGGGTATGCGTTTTTTCCGGCGAAAAAACGAACATGATTGGATACTTTGCAAAGTCGTATAGA
>CAILVF010000074.1 GCA_903837605.1 uncultured Bacteroidales bacterium
ATGGGGGAAGTTTTATCATGGGATGGAATTGTATTGTGCAAAGGTAGGAAATCATGTGATTTTTAACAGGTAGGGGATACCTGGTATTTTACTGTTTTTCTTATTCCTGTTGAGAATCTTTACTTGCTTTGGGCGGTTTCTGTTATTATATTTGTATGTTTTATATAACTCCTTAGTACCGGTTTTTTTAATCGCATACCAGATGAAAAAGTTTATCATTTTCTTCTCCTGTTTTTTGCTCTCATTTATGGCGTCCGCACAGCCTTGTTTGCACGAGGGACGGGGCTTTTATTCACAGGACGATGTCGACCTGTTTCATCGTGATAATCCCAATTGTACAGTTATCCAGGGGGATGTCATTATCAGCGGGGACAATATCAAGAACCTCGACAGCCTTAGGGGGCTGGTTTCCATCGAGGGCTACCTCGACATTTCACATACCGAGCTCCTTGGCGATCTGTCGGGGCTTGACAGCCTCAGGTCCATCGGGGGGCATTTCGGAATATATTCCAATCTCAATCTCCGTACTTTGAAAGGGCTGGGGCATTTGCTGTCGGTCGGCGATAACTTTGAAGTATTTGACAACCCCGTTCTCAAGGACCTGAAAGGCTTGGATACACTGGCAACTATTGCAAGGAATTTCTGGATAGGATCCAATTCCGTCCTTGATGCGTTTAAAGGATTAACAAACCTCAATTCTGTCGGCGGACTTCTGCAGATCAATGACAACCCGGCGCTGAGAAGCCTTAGTGAATTGGGGAACCTGAAGAATCTCGGGGAGGAACTGGTAATTTATTCTAACCAGTCCCTGCAATCACTCAGCGGGCTCGACAGCATCCGCCCGGGGATGCTCCCTTCCATTTCCATTTACAATAACCAGGTCCTCTCGGTTTGCGATGTATACAGCGTATGCAAGTATTTTGACGTCACCTGGGGAAGTATCATGATTTATAATAACAAATCCGGCTGCAACACTAAGGCAGAGGTGAAAGCAGGCTGTGACACATTGGGTGTTCCAACCATTCAGCCGGGCTTGCCTTTTCTGATATATCCGAATCCAACCGGCGGAACCCTGAGTATTCAGATAATAAACAGCCCTCAGCAGTTTCTTGCCAGCCTGACGGATATCACAGGCCGGGAAGTACTCAGCCTTACCCTTGCCGATCCTGAAACTCTGATCGACATGAGGAAATTGCCGGGCGGGGTGTACTTTTTAAAGCTCAGGTCGGGCAACCGGAATTTTGCTTCAAAGATTATTAAATACTGAGGGTCCGGCTGTTGAGGGCCTGTTACGTTTATCAATTTCTTACCATAAGCACGATCTCAGCTGGCAGCGGCCGTCGCGATCAATGTGCCATCGCGAACTTTCCGTACTTTTACAAAAAAATCAAATTCATGCGCCAGCAGGAACGCTACTCTAAAGTCATTGAATATTTCCTCGCCCACCGTCCAACGGCCGAGACCGAGCTCGTTTATACAGACCCATACCAGCTTGCAGTTGCTGTGATCCTGTCGGCCCAGTGCACCGATAAAAGGGTGAACATGATCACGCCCGGGTTATTTAAAAAATACCCTACAGCCAGGAGCCTTGCCGTGGCGAAACATGAGGATGTGTTCGAACTGGTCAGGAGCTGCTCTTACCCGAATAATAAAACGAAAAATATTATCGGGATGGCCCAGGCCCTGGTAAGGGATTTTAACAACATCATGCCTTCGGATGTCGATGAGTTGCAGAAACTTCCGGGTATCGGCCGCAAGAGCGCGAATGTACTGGCTGCGGTGATCTTCAATAAGCCGGCAATGGCCGTCGATACCCATGTTCACAGGGTGAGTGCAAGGATAGGGCTTACCGTGAACGCAAAGAATCCCTTTCAAACGGAAATGCAACTGGTCAAGCATATCCCTGAAGACCTGATCCCAATCGCCCACCATTGGCTTATCCTGCATGGGAGGTATGTGTGCATCGCCCGCAAACCCAAATGCGGGGAATGCGGGCTGACAGGGATATGCAAGTATTACCAGGGGCAAAAAAGAAAGGGGATAGCTGGATAGCTAGATAGCTGGATAACTTGATATCCAGTAATCCAGTAATCCAGTAATCCAGTAATCCAGTTATCCAGTAATCCAGTAATCCAGTAATCCAGTAATCCAGTAATCCAGTAATCCAGTAATCCAGTAATCCAGTAATCCAGTTTGTTGAAAACTAAATGCTATTCCGTCGGAGAATCCGGAAGGGTTTTAATAATTTTGAACAAAAATTAATTGTATGGGTTCTTTAAAGGTTGGCGACAAAGCTCCTGATTTTCAGCTAGTCGACCAGGACGGTACAGCTCTGGGCCTGAAAGACTTCAGGGGCAGCAAACTGATATTGTATTTTTATCCAAAGGATGATACGCCCGGCTGTACTGCCGAAGCCTGTAACCTGAGAGATAACTATCAGGTATTAAAGAAGAAAGGATTTAAAGTGTTAGGTGTAAGCTCCGATTCGGAGGCGGCCCATAAAAAATTTATTGCAAAATACGTATTACCTTTTGCCCTCATCCCGGATAAAGAGAAAACGATTCTCAAGGCATACGGGGCATGGGGCAGGAAGAAACTTTATGGTAAGGAATACGACGGCATCATACGCACCACCTATGTTATCGATGAAAAAGGAGTAATTGAAAAAATCTTTACCAAAGTTGATACTAAAAACCATTCGCAACAGATCCTTGAGGAGATGGGCTTATAAAATAAAGGAGGAAAAATGTCACAGGAAGTAAACAAAGAAAAAGTTAAAGCTCTTCAGCTAACGCTCGACAAGCTGGAAAAAGCTTATGGAAAAGGTACTATCATGCGCCTGGGTGAAAATGCCATTGAAGCTGTGGATGTGATCTCAACAGGATCAATCGGCCTGGATATTGCACTTGGTGTGGGAGGATTACCTAAAGGAAGGGTTATTGAGATCTACGGTCCGGAATCATCCGGAAAAACAACACTTGCTTTACACGCAATAGCAGAAGCGCAGAAAACGGGCGGTATTGCTGCCTTTATAGATGCGGAACATGCATTTGACCGTTTCTATGCGCAGAAGCTGGGTGTGGATGTGGAGAACCTGCTGGTATCCCAGCCTGATAACGGGGAACAGGCTCTTGAGATCACCGAGAACCTGATCAGATCGGGGGCCATCGACATCATCGTGATCGATTCGGTTGCCGCACTGACGCCAAAAAGCGAGATAGAAGGGGAAATGGGCGATTCGAAAATGGGTTTGCAGGCCCGACTGATGTCCCAGGCCCTGAGAAAACTCACTTCGACCATCAGCAAAACCCAAACCTGCTGTATCTTCATCAACCAGCTGCGTGAAAAGATAGGTGTGATGTTCGGCAATCCGGAGACTACTACCGGCGGAAATGCGCTGAAATTCTATGCCTCCGTGAGGCTCGACATCCGCAAACAAACACAATTGAAAGACGGAGAAGAAGCGATCGGGAACCGTGTCAGGGTTAAAGTTGTGAAGAACAAGGTCGCTCCTCCTTTCAGGAAGGCCGAATTCGATATCATCTTTGGCGAAGGGATTTCGAAATGTTATGAAATCCTTGACCTTGCTGTTGACAATAACATAATTAAGAAGAGCGGTTCCTGGTTCAGTTACGGGGATACAAAGCTTGGGCAGGGCAGGGATGCGGTGAAGAAGCTGATCCAGGACAATCCCGAACTGATGGAAGAACTTGAAGTCAAGATCAAGGAATTACTTAAAACACAGAAGTAGGATGAGATTTTCAGCCTTTTGGGCAGTTTGCCTTTTGCTGATGTTAAGCCTTTCCTGCAGCAGGGGAGGAGGAGTACACGGCAAACTCAGCAGGGAGGATTCACTGAGGGTGGAACTTGAGAACCTGAATAAACAGATCTCCGGGCATGAAAAGGATGCAGGGCTGCTGAGATCGGAAGAGCGTCGTGTAGGGAAAGAGTGTCTTCGCCTGTGTAGATCTCG
>CAILVF010000075.1 GCA_903837605.1 uncultured Bacteroidales bacterium
AGGAAGGAAAGTCATTAAATTGAAACTTGGTTCCGAACAAGAATTTCTTTTTTGAAAACAGGTTTCTTAAACGTTTTATGATATTGTAAGAGGATTCAAATTCAACTTTTAAATCATAATAACTTTTGGATACAATCTGTCTTTCAAGGTTAAATTCTTTTGAAATTTCCGAAAATACTTTTTGGTCAACGAAATGAGCATGAAATAATAGCTTTTTAAATCGATCATCCATTTATTAAATATTTTTGGTGTTTCCTTATTTTCATATTTTGCCTAACGCCCCGCCGGCAGCCGCAGTGCGGGTTTTACTTGTTCTTATCTTTGTTTACCACAATCATTTGCAGGTTTGGTGAATGCCAGCCTCCGGAAACCGCCCGCATTGCTCGGCTGACGGCTCGTTAGCACCAGTGCATCCTTTTCTATCATTTGTGTGAATTATTCATTGTCTTTTACTAAAGTATCTAGTAATTCGCATTCATCTGGTCCAAGGTTGATGTATTGGTCCGTATTAAACAAATTATCAAGAAACTCTTTATTAAGATGTTTATCAAAATAAAGCGTGATAGGCCAGTTTTCTTCCTTTGTTTTCATTCCATCATTTGGTTTGTCGAAGCACCTAAATATTAAATTAATTTTCTTATATGTTAGAAAATTTTGGGGTGAAGGATCATTTTCATTGACAAAAAGAGTGATTTCAAATGGTTCGGAGGAAATCATTTCTGACAATCGTGATGCAAACTCAATCAGCTTTTTATCTATGATATTATTGTCTTTTATGCCCCCTAATCTCTCATAGAAGAATGAGCACTTTAGCTTTGAAACTTGAAATAGTATCTGCATAATTAAAGGTTTTAGTTAAGGTTTTAGACGCTAATATATTTTAAACTAATTTCAGTGGTGTAATTTCTGTAAACATTTCTTTTTACTTGATGAATTGATTTAATTTTTTTTGGTTTATAACATGCTTGAAAGTAATTTATTCAGTTGTGTCATTTAGAAGAACAGCAAATTTATACATCTTGTCGTCACTTGTTTCACCAATAATTTTCATACTGCACGCTTTCAAAATTCTCATACTTTTTTCGTTTGATTTGTCTGTAAAGGCAACAACTTTTGGTATTTGCATTCTTTGCATATGAGCTAGAACATTTTGTACAGCAAATGTCATAATTCCTTTACCTCTATTCATTTCGTGCATCCAGAAATCAATTGTCCAATCACCTATTCTTTCTTTACTATCGTGATAATTCATTATTGGTGAGCTACATAAGACATAACCAGATGGGAACTTATTTACTGAATTTGCAATACAGAATAATACCGATGCTCCAGAAAGTGTTCTATGAATATATTCTTCAATTTTCATTAATGCTTCCTCTTCACTCTCTACATATGCACCAGGAAGGTACTTCTTAACTAAAGGGTCGCATGAGATTTTATAGTAGAATTTTGCCTCTAGTTTGAGATTATTTGGATAAATACTGCGAAGTATGATTTGCCCCAGATTTATAGTTGGGATTTCATCAAACATTCTGTTATCTGCCTTATATTTTGATATGTACATCTGTTGAGTTTTCTATTTTTTATACTATTTAATTTAGATATTTCTTTTATGTGCTTTTAAATCTCCGTGAGTTCTCAATGCATTGGTGCTAACGTATGCGTTAACGATTGCGTTTATTTTTCAATATATAGGTATAATTTATTGCGTTTACTGACCCCCAGAAGGATGTAATACGATTGCGTTTATTGGATTTCATTATTACGTTTATTGTTCCAATTTGGGTCAGTAAATACAACTATTGATAAGTCAATATCTAATTAGCCCATATCAAATATAAAAAATAAACATGAAAAGTCAAATAATCAGACGGTTTATCTTTCTGAGATAACCAAGGAATTTGAAATCTTAAGAATATCAATGAGTTTGGGCGCTCTCGATTCTAAAGGAAATGAATTTACTCGGATCTGAATATTGAAAAATCTATTGTGAATCGAGATATCTGATAATTACACAACCATTGCCACCTGTACCGCCAACCGCAACATACATAGTTCCAACCATAGTTCCACCGCCACCGCCACCGAAATCGGGTACTCCATTATCAGAACCGGCATCTACACCATTTGCGCCAACTCCCGCATTGGTTCCCGGCTGACCGGGATCATTATAATTTGCACCGCCACCGCCACCACCGTACCATTGTTCAAAATAGTTGTATGCACCACCGCCATCTTTTCCATTCCCGGCCCAAGAATTTCCACCGCCACCACCGCCATAGTGCGTATTTTTGAAACCGCCATCAGCGCCATCCATACCCTGATACCCCGGTCCACCCCTTCCACTTAATGCACCGCCACCACCGCAACCACCTTCTGAACCATCCGGACCTTGACGTTCATCATCACTGCTACCGCCACCACCACCGCCCAAACCTTCAATTTGACCTTGACCACCATAATCGAAAAAACTCGACAGGCCACTTTTACCTGCAATACCTGAGCTATCTGCCCCATCACCACCTGCACCAACCCAAATTACAGGATAAGTATTGTGAGGATCAACGGCAACACTATAAGCCTGTGCAATGCCACCGCCACCGCCACCGCCACCAACTCCGTTGCCACCACCGCCACCACCACCGCATACAAAGACTTCAATAAGTCCTGACCTGTTTACTTGAAGAGCAACCGGGGTTGTTATGTAATCTCTTCCAAACGTATGAATCCTGTACCCGTTGACAACGGTTTCAACCCCTCCCGAACAAAGCGGAAGCCGGGTTTTTCTACCCATTGGAAATATACCAAGTGCAAAACTCATAATGAAAATTCCTCAACTAAATCACCAATCAGATACCAAGTATTTGTATCAACTTTTACAAGAGTTGCCCCAGAGCCTTTTTTTGCTGTTTTCACATTTTCATCCTTTGAATAAAGGGTTACTCCGGAAGCTACCGAAAATGAAATCTGCTTTGAATCCATTTGCAAAAAGTCAATCTGTTCACCAATAGCAAAAGGAACACTCGCATTCGTTGGAATTGTTAAGGTGATGGGATTTGAGGCATTCGACATGGCAACAATTTTGCCGGCATCAGTTAAAGCCAACGTGTACGAGGATCCCGTTTGAGTATTAAGCCTGTTACTTGAAGGTTGTACCATTGGAAGCCAATGCGTTCCATCATAAACATAGGGCGTTTTCTTCGAACCTGAATTCCAATATATCTGCCCCTCAACAGGATTGCTTGGGTCAGTTGAAAGGCTATGCAGAACAAGGTTTTCAGCCTGGTTCTTATTGAAATTAAGGTTAGTTGCAATTTTCTTTGACATATTGGAAATATTAAGCAAGGTTGATTATTTAAGACCAACCTTGCTGAAACATTTAACCTACGATTACGATCACCCCTGTAATTGCGCTTGTGCAGGTCCAGGTAACATCACCTGAAGCGTTTAATACGACATCGCATTCAACTTCATTATAGTTTGTGGAAACGGTTTCATATACGGCAACCGCGACCAACGTACCGCAACCATGGGTTGCAGCGGCAATTGTGCCGGTTGTTGCGGCTGAAATGGATGCCGTATATTTTTTGGACCTTGCTCCGGCCACGGAATCAGCATAATTCTTAGCTGCCAAAGCACTCGGAATATGTGTATTTACTGAAGATCCGCTTAAGGTAGTTTCAAGAATACCGCTGGCAAGATTGGTAGTATCAAGGTTTGAAATGGTATTGCTGGCCTTGTCAATGGTCTTATTGGTCAGGGTTTGCGAGGAAGAAAGCCTTACAAGGTCGGAACTTTCAGTATTATCAATCCCGTCAAACATTGCAGCAGTGGGTGAAGCACTATCCTGGTTTGCAATAACCTGATCCCCTACTGACAATGAACTACTTGAAGGGGTTGTGATCCCTGTTGCTGAACCGGCAACGGTTACTTTATAAAACCAACCTTTAGTGATAGATGCAATTCCATTGGCGACAAGAGATTGAGATCCATCAATTGTTCCTTTATAAACAAGCTGGCCGGATATCAATGAATTTATTCCTGAAACCTTTCCATCAACATAAGCCTTGATGGCCTTCTGTGAAGCAACCTTCGAATCCGAATTGGCGGCCAGTGCAGTATCGGTATCAAGATACGACATTGGAAGTTGCTGAACATTATCCACATTCCCCAGGGAAACCTGGGCTTTGGTTGTGGAATGAGGATTGGAAGTATTGGCAATATGATTGTTCATCGTGGTTGCATTGGTGCTTACGGTGCCCGAAAGGGTTGTCACGGTTCCGGCAATTACGGAATCCTTACCATCAACATATGCCTTTACTGCTTTCTGTGAAGGAACCTTTACATCTGAATTGGCCGTAAATGTGTTATCGGTATCAAGATAACTCATTGGAAGTTGCTGAACATTATCCACATTCCCCAGGCTTACCTGTGTTTTGGTTGTTGCATGAGGATTGGATGTATTGGCAATGTGATTATTCATTGTCGTGGCATCACCTGAAATGGTTGTATTCTGAGCTGCATTCTGAGCATCAATATACGTTTTCACGGCTTTCTGTGAAGGCACTTTCACATCCGAATTGGCTGTCAAGGACGTATCGGTATCAAGATAACTCATTGGCAACTGCTGAACATTATCAACGGATCCAAGGCCGACCTGTGCCTTGGTTGTGGAATGAGGGTTTGAAGTATTCCCAAGATGGGAATCAATTGCAGAATGGTTATTCGTACCTGCGCCGGATAACGACTGATGATCAATGTTACCAGGAACCACATCAAGATCCACGGTATTATTGGCTGTGTTATCAGTAACGGAAACCTTAGTGGAAGCGGCTTTTGCACTTTTGAATTCATTGTTATTGCCATTTCTCTGTTTGAATAATCCAACGCCACCGGTGCCAATATTAACATCGGTCGGGATAGTAGGAATGGTTGCTTGTGCTTCTGTCTTAACCCAGACAGAACCATTATAATAGTACTGACAGGAATCAGTAGTATTAAAATAAACCTGACCGGAAACTGGTGAAGCGGGTGCTGTGGCCAGGTTCTGAATCACAAGGTTCAGAAGGGCGGTCTTCTGCAGATCCAATTGTACATAAACTTTTTTTGCCATGATTGAAAACTATTTAATTAAGAATTACTTTACCTGAAACCTGACTATTAAATGTTATAACACATTGATTATTTGAAACATGATCTACATCAGCCATGATTTCTTCTTCAAGGTTATCAAGAATCGTAACCGATGGGAATTTTCCGAAATTGTGAACTATGGTAACTACACTTTGATTTACAAACGGATATACCAAATTCCTATCCTCTGATGTGGAAACCATGGGCTTCCAAACAGCTTCACCACTCATTTGTTGAGTGCATATGAATACTGAATTAGATACCGTATTGATCCATTCATCCCCAATACTATATCCGGCCATATAATCATCGTTTTCAGTCGGATTACGGGTTGCCTTAAAAACATCAAAAGGCACCAGATCAAAATTCATCGTAAACGGGTTGAATACTTTCTTCATTTTATCAGGAATTCAGATAGGCATAGGTTAAATTCTCTGCATTACTCATTTGGTTATCATAATTCAGATTCCCATCGGCCCATTTAACAATATGCTTGGTTTTGCCATTGACAACGGTTTTCTGAATCCTCTTGATTCTCCAGGTGCCTTCTGTTTCTGAACTTGTTCCATTCTGTGGATAACCGAAGAAAGTAAGATCATCTGAATACTCATAAATCACCCCTACCCCCTGGGTAAGATCATCATTGTTAATCATATTGATTGGTTTGAATTGGCCACTGAAATATTGATCATTGTATGCCCTGTCATACTCCAACTGAACATTATACAGATACACGGAATCCGTGGAGAATGGACTAATTTTTACTGATTTGAGGACAATGGGGAAAAGCAATCCCTGAACCACTTCATAGCTTTCAGTGGTAATCAGAAATTCCCTCATATAATCTCTCATTTCCTTTGAAATGAATCCGGAATCGGCTTTGAAAGACTGGGTTTCCCAGGATTCAAAGTTTTTAATGGGTGGATTGAATGAAGTAATTACTTCATCGGAAAGAACCTGGCCGGTAATACGTTCATAGGCCATGGTCGATTCAACTTCTCCCAAAAACCGGATGGTGTCATACCGACCAAAGGAATTTCTAAAAAGGAAAGTGCGTTCATTATCATACACATCCGTATCAAAGATATACTTTCGAACTTCTGAAAGTACACTGCCATAAGCATCTTCCATCCATACTTCCCAACTTTCAACATCCCTGGCAATATCAAGGGATGCAAGGCCAAGATGATCATATCCGACCATGATTTCAATCAAGGTCGGGGCTGAACGGGAAATGGAATCAGATCCATAATAGGAATAATAACTTCCATCGGTGAACTTAACACGGATGGCCAAACGGTATGAATAAGGAACACGAAGGCCATAAAGGAAAAAGGTAAGTTTTTCCGGTTGGGTTTTACCGGTAGTTTTTACCACCGGGGCCCAGGTCAGAAATCGTTTCTGATTTTCTGAAATGGAAAAATAATCGGTTTCCTGTTCATTATAGGCTGAAAGCAATTCCCTTGAAAGGCCGCCGGCTATGCAATACTTTACGGTATCGAACAAAAGCATCCGGATCGTATCCGAATACCGTTCTGCAAACGAAGTATAATAAGGCAAGATCAGGTTATTCCATTCTGCAACATTTTGTATTGCTACTTCAGGAAATGTAAAGTTTTGGGGACCTTCAAGATTTACCTTGATGAAGGTTTTCAGATATTCGGAAAGATCAAAAATTGCATTTCCGGATGAATCGACCGATTTAAGATCTTCAGCGAACTTGGTTAATCGAGGCTGGACCTGGCCAGTAAGTATAGGCGCATTACCGGTTTGAGTATTAACGGTCTGATCGATCCAAATTGAACAAACAATGCCGAAATTATCACGTTCAATTATATCAATCCCGGCCGAATTGCTTTGCAATGCAAGGCCGCTGATCGTATTACCATTGAAATTCATGGACCATTTTGAACCTTTTTCCTTGGCGATGAATGTAATATGTCTCTCAGAACCAATTACATCCCCCAGGATGATATCATAATTTGAACGAAGCAAATAATTCTTCTTCAGATACTCCGAAATCCCGAAAACATAATCGGGAAAATGAATATTCACCATCGGGATCTGCAGGCCGCTTTCATCAGGAAATAAGGTTTGGGTAAACGTAAGATTGAGATTATTGAATGAAAGCGTGAAATGATGCAATGCCACGGTTTCCATGGCTGTAAAGCGAAGGATCAATTGAGACTTGCTACCTTCTGAAGAAAGAAACGATCCGGAATTAACCTTATAACGGATTGGATTACCGGCAAAACAATAATCAGGCGGTCTTTTAACAATCTGAATCATGGTGCAAGTATATGCACCGGATAAAAAAAAAATAAAGGACAAGGTTATAAACAGGAATATGCCTTGATCACAGCCGGCTTCAGTGAATCCATATTCAGCGTAACCTGGACTTCACTCAGTAAATAATTAACGCCACCAATCCGGTACTTGCTCCCGAAATCCAGGTCCTTCAATTCCAAATAATCCATTTGTTTTGTTATCTGAACAAACTTGCGTGAATTGAAGAACCAATCAAGCCAATCCTTATGAAATTTCATAAATAATCCATTTGGACCGTACCATATCAATCGTAAATCATCAGAATACGGATGGCAACTAACCCTGTCATGATATCCCAACACACTACGAAGCTCAGCAAAAGCCAATTTAGGAACGATCTTAGCATAATCGGTTCCAAGATTGCCAACCCGGCCCGTAACTTCATCCTGGGGGCAAACCATGCAGATCCCGACTTCGGTTTTATTATTATCAAGTGGTTGCCCGTACATGAAATTGATATACAAAAATTCACTGGGTGCGGCTTCCAACCAGGTATTTGCACCGGATGTTCCAAACTGATACCATTTATTTTCACTGATCACATACCGAAGATCAAACAGGTTGGTTATCGGTCGGCCTGGAAGATCTGCGAATGTTTGAACGGAAGCTTTAAGATAATTGAAGAAATCAGATTCAGCGGTGGTAAGGTCTTCATAAACCTTATCCCCGTTATCCGGTGTCATGGAAAGTTTCATGCCCAGGATCTGATCGGAAATCTGATTTGACAGGTCAAGTATATTGGATGAAAAATCAATATACGGTAAGGCTTTCAGCCGGTCCTGGTTGCTAACAATCCGGACCGTTTTAAGATGATCATCCACCAGGAAAGTACAATTAAAAAACTTCTGAATATCGGTAAAAAACTTGCCAATCTTGACATGGGGCATATGCACCTGGTAATACAGATCCTTGATCGTCCAGTACAAGTCATTTACTGAAAATGAATTGTATATTACCAAAGTGGAAAGGGAAGTTCCCTTTGAAAAGAATTCATCTTCCAGAGAATATCCCATGATGCTGATTACCTTTTTGATAACGAAGCGGAGATAAAACATCGGCACCAAAAGCATTTTGGCCCCTTCGGTGCTAACCAATTTCAGATTTTCCGTTACATCGGTCTTATTGTAACAATCCAATTCAGCATCCGTTGTCTTCGGATCAAAATAATCAAAATTGAAGCATTCAGGCATTTGAAAATCCACATCGGGATAACCGAAATACCTTACATAATTAAAATATGCCAGGGCTGAAATTTCATTGGGAAAGTGCATTTCCCCAAGCGGTTGTTCATCCAGGTAAGCTTCTTTTACCTTATAATTGAAGCTTCCATTCTGCACATACAATGCCCCTTCATAAAACTGCAAATTGGCTTCCTTGATCCGGACCTGGCCGGAGAAGATAACCGATCCATTGAACAAAAGACAACCATCAAAATATTCATACTGATCACGAACCGATTCTATGCGGTGTTTCCATCCCAGAACCGATTTATTACGGTCGGTTGAAGGGATTTTAAAAGGAAATGAATAATCACCGATATCATTGAACATGGGCGATTTGAGGTTCAATGTCAATGAAAATTCCTTAGGGAGATCAAGGGCAATACCATTTATTTCGAGGGATAGCATAGATCGTGATTATTGGTTTGAAACATCGGATTCAATAGAACCAACCTTCTTCAATTCATCCTGAAGGTGAGTATATGAGATATATGAAGGAATACCTTTATCCAGGTGTTCATTGAGTTTTGTAATGGCGGCAATCAGCCCGGGATCACCCAGGAAGATACGAACAGGGTGGCCGCAATTTGCGGCCACCCTGTTTTATTTAAACCGTTTAAGGTTTCCTGAGTGCAATCCTTGAGCCTGCCCCAAGGTGGTATTTTCCTGAGAAATTACCATAATTTATTGACAGTTCCAGACGAAGCGAACTGTTAATAAAACAAACATTGCTTCCGACAGGAACAGAGGAATAGGTTACACCCATAACCAGACTCACATGGGTGGTATCGGAGGAAAGGCTTAAAACCGTACCGGCAGGATAAGCTGAAACCAGGCCCTGGGGGATATTGGTTATACAATTACCGAAATTATCGGTGAACAGGATTTCACCTTTGATCGTGTCGCCTGAAACAATCGGGTCCTGCACCGGGAATTTGTTTGGATTTGTGCAAACGGAGCCGAAAACTGAAAGTTCCGTGCCCGCAATCAGGGATAGGATTGACCGTTTATAAAATTCCTGTATGGAAAGTGTCCCCGGCTGATCTCCGCCAAGCACCAGGGGATTCTCAATATAATAACAGGTAATACCTGAATAGAAATCGAGGATGCGTGTAGAAAGTGTATTATCCGGTGCAATCACATAAACGTCACCGGCCTTGTATATAATTCTCCTGCTTGATGCACCGGGCTCGACTATACCGGCAAAACAAGTTCCTTTAGGATAATTCAGAACCGAATAGAACAATAAATAAGCGCCGTCATATACATCAAACGGTTTCGATTTGTAAAACTGGATAGTAACCGAGGGGTACATGGACCTGACCGCCCCGAAAATCCCGACAATCATGTCACTGCTGGACTCATTGTCGGAAATAAGGACAAGGTTTGTGACCTGCCTGGCTGCAGCAGCCGGAGTGGTCACTTCAGACTTATGACATGAGGCTGCCAGCAGGAGTACAGAAAAGAGTAATGCGAAAATGTCAGATTTCAGGAGTCTCATGCCGTGCTTAAAAAATTAGGGATGCTCTTACTCAAAACCATCTGCAAAAGTAGCAAAAAAACGAGCCCCGTTTACCACTATTCATGAAACATGACAGGATTATTTGTTATGACATGAAATTTCCCTGCCGGCTATTCGACCGCATCGAGGAACTCATCTGCATCCTCGTACGCTTCAGTCTTGCGGCCCATGATTGGCAGGATCTTGCCGACAATCATGCCGCTGGAAAAAGCAAGCACTATAGTGATTACTATTCCCAATAATTGCTGCCTGATATCGAGGGCCGCTACTATCGGTAACACAGCAATGCCTCCCATCAGACCCGGAAGGCCATGGAGGTTCGTCACACCGCAGGTATCAATAAGTTTCATCCATTTTTGTTGTTTTGACTGGATCACGGCAAACCCGAAAGTCGAAAGGGCGCCTGCCAGTACACCGATGATCATGGCTTCGGAATGAGTGGCATTGGCACAGGCAGAACCGATAGCCACGCCTCCAGCCAGTGCTGCGTTTGCGATATCGGCAATACTGGCTTTTTTGCGAAGAGAAACTGAGACAATATAAGTGGTAATCGTTGATCCGCAGAGTGCAAGAATGACATTCACCACAGTTGCCGGCATCTGTTCCGGACTGACAAGGGCAGCGCAGAAACTGGGCCAGAATATCCATAATATCATACTCCCGAGCATGGAATACCGGTCCGACACTGAATCCGACTCAATGGTCTTCTCAAATTCCTGTTTCGTAGTCATTGTAAGTGCAACCCCCAAACCAAAAATAGCGCCAAAAGCATGTATTACAATCGAACCTCCCGTATCCAGAACACCACCTTGCCTGATCAGGCCCAATCCGCCGTTTAGCACGATCCATTCGTTGAACATATAACAGGGCACGAAAAGCAGGCCTAACAGAAGATATTGCTGCATCTTTAAGCGGCCAAGCACTGCCCCGGCGGCAATTAAAAGGCTTGCCCCGCAGAATTCGGCAAGGATAAGCCGACGTACATCGGTATCGTTCATCCCGCTGCCATTGCTGCTGATCATCATATAAACAGGCAGACAGACACTCACCAGCAGGAATGTGGCAGTAAGAGCCGAACGTCCGTATTTACGAACAAAAACCATCAGGAACCCGAAACCTACAAGCAGCATTGCCATGATATGAATGGCGCGGTTGTATTGCTGGTCATTGGTTATTGCAGGGGCCAGGCCTGAATTAACCAGTTCAGCAGAATAAGAAAACACCGGCATCGCCGAAAGCAGCAGCATTAATGCAAAGAACTTAAACAGGGGATTGTTTTTCATAGAGCACCGAATTAGAGTAATACGTAGATTGATCTAAGTAAATTTCGCAGATTTAAGGGCGCAAAAGTATTGTTAATTTCCTAACAAACAAAGCTGCCCTTAAAATTACTTGACACCGTCCCCCTGATTTTGTATCTTTGATTTAATACAATAACATCACCTTGAAGACCATTAAATTTTTCTGCAGCCAGATTTTCATTACCTGTGTCATTATTCTCTGCGGATGCACTAAATCTTCAGGAACGGTGGATCCCTCACCTGCTCCGCCTCCCGCACCATCATCCTTTCACGGCGTCAGGATCTATATCATATCGACCGGTGACATTCATGAATATTCTCAAAACCTTGCAGGCCTGGCAACTCTTGTAAAAAACATCAGGGACACTGCATCCTTTGTGTATTTTGTCCTCGCCGGAGATTTTTTCATGGCGCACCGAAGCTATGACGTAAAACGCTGCAATGGCCAAACCGACAAATCAATCCGCCCTGATCTGAAGGTGCCTTCCGATTCAGACCATGTTTACGACGGGAAAGCCGAATCACGAATCGTGGATTACCTGAACTTTGACGCTATTGTCCCCGGGAACCATGACTGGACATACGGGATCGCCTTGCTGGCCAACCCAAAACTGAAACGAAAAATAATAGCTTGCAACCTCGGCCAGCCTGAGAACCTGGCTGCCGACTATCTGACTTTTTCATCGAAACAATGCAAATTCCGTCTTAATATTATCGGTGTGGCCGCAACGGATAATATCCATTCCAAAGGTGATGAAACAGTGAGGGTTTACTCCGCAACCACATCCACAAGCCTGTCAAAGATCAAAAGTGCCATTGCAAAAGCAGATATGAACATTCTCCTGACACACCTGCTGTCAGGAGATGATGCAGGTTTATTTTCCTCCATAACGGGTGCAAGGGGCGAGGCCTTGTTTGACGTTCTGTGCGGAGGGCATACACACGAATCATTTGCCAGATTAACAGGAAATGCAGCCTTTATAAAAGCCGGTATTTACGGAACCTATGCCGGGATCGCATGTTTATGGTGGGATACAGTAAAAACAGAAGTTGTCAAAAAAACAGCAAGCCTGGTTTGTCTTGAGAACATCCCGAAGGACCAGCGCACACTGGCTCTCATCGACAGCCTTCACAGGGTCTATCCTCATTATTAGTGCGGGCCGGTCCTGGCATCAGGATGGTCGCGGGAGAATAAATTCGATACAATCACATTATGCCGCCACTCTTTTTTTTTATCTTTGCATTCCTAATTAACAAGTGTTGATGGTTTCTAAGGCCGGAAATACTCTTCCTTCAGCATTCCTACTGACCCTTGGCAAACACAGTGAACGTCCTGCCATGGCAATGATCGGAGGTGAGCAACTTACTTACGGGGACCTGAACCGCCGTATCAGGGCAGTTATCGCTTTTCTGGAAAAGCTGGGCATAATGCCTGGTGATAAAGTTGCAATACTGAGCGGGGGCTTACCGAACTGGGGAGCCGCTTATTACGCCATCACATTCATGGGGGCTGTTTCAGTTCCAATCCTGCCCGATTTTCATCCGGATGAAATAAAAAATATTCTTGAACATTCAGAAGCTAAAGCGATATTTTTTTCGGAGAATCAGCAGTCCAAAGTCAATTCAATTCCTGAGGGCATCACATCAAAGAGAATCAGAATTGAAGATTTCTCCCTGAAAAATCCGGGTCCCGGAGACCCTGTATTTTCCCCATCCGCCGAGCCACAAAAGGAATATTCTGTCAATGAGGATGACCTTGCTTCCATAATATACACTTCAGGAACAACAGGCAAGTCCAAGGGAGTTATGCTGTCACATCTGAATATTTGTTTTACTGCCGACAAAAGCGGTCGTGTTCAGGAAATCAGGGAGACAGACCGTTTCCTTTCCGTTCTTCCACTCTCCCACTCCTATGAGAATACTATTGGAATGGTATTGCCGATGTTAAGAGGCGCCGGCATCTGGTACCTGGGCAAGGCCCCTACCCCATCCATCCTTCTTCCTGCCCTGCTGGAGGTAAGACCTACCATCATGCTTACGGTGCCCATCATTATCGAAAAGATCTTCAGGAATAAGATCCAGCCTGCGTTTACAAAAAACATCTTCCTGCATGCCGCAATACATATACC
The DNA here is from genome assembly GCA_903837605.1 of uncultured Bacteroidales bacterium. Classification (GTDB taxonomy): domain Bacteria; phylum Bacteroidota; class Bacteroidia; order Bacteroidales; family FEN-979; genus CAIRDP01. The sequence continues at coordinate 13,634 of CAILVF010000075.1, forward strand.
GTTCCTCAGAAAAATACTCAATGTTTCTGCCGGAAAGAAATTAATGCAGACCTTCGGAGGGGAACTGCATTTTTTCGGCATCGGCGGGGCCAAGCTTAACCGCACTGTCGAGAAGTTTCTCATCGAGGCAAAGTTCCCTTATGCCATAGGCTACGGGCTCACTGAGACCTCACCCCTGCTTGCAGGGTTTAACCCTCAGAATGCGCGTTTGCAGTCGACCGGGCCGTCTATTGAGGATATCGAACTGATAGTTCAGCATCCCGATAAAAAAACCGGTGAGGGTGAGATCTGGGCAAGAGGCCCCAATGTGATGAAAGGGTATTATAAAGAACCAGGGCTGACTGCGGAAGTCCTCACCCCCGACGGCTGGTTTAAAACCGGTGACCTTGGCATTTTCGACAAGGATGGGTACCTGTACATCAAGGGGAGGCTTAAAAACACCATTATAGGGCAGGGAGGTGAAAACATACACCCTGAAGACATTGAGTCTATTATCAACAATTTCCGCCATGTAGCCGATTCGCTGGTGGTATTGCAGCAGGAAAGGCTTGTCGCCCTTGTACAATTTAACCGTGAGGAAATCGAAGAACGTTATTCCCAGCTTAAATACGACATTTCAAATTACGTGGAACATAAGATCGACGAACTCCAGCTCGAGCTATTGCAATATGTCAACACGAGGGTAAATAAATTTTCCCAGGTTCAGCGGATTGTAGTTCAGGAATTCCCGTTTGAAAAAACACCCACCCAAAAGATAAAGCGCTATTTGTACACTTAAATGTACTAATTTGTGTATTGTCAAATTTCCTGATCACCATGCGCAAATTCTGCCTTAACTTCCCATTTCTGTTTCTGTTAGTCCTGCTTTGCCTTGTTTTTCCCCAGTGCAAGAAAAATTCCGATACTGTCATCCCCGTTGAATTGCCGGGAGACTGGTTACCCACCAACGGCCCCGGCAACGGATTGGTAGTAAGCCTTGCTTCCTTTGGCGACGTATTGCTGGCAGGGGTCAGCGGGCGGGGCATGTATCATTCCCCGGATGCCGGCTCTTCCTGGACCTGTGACACCTCAGCTATCCCAAACAACACTACCCCTATTGCCGTCGTTCAGGTAAATGACTCGGCATTATATACAGTCAGCGATAAATTATACCGTTCGTGGAATAAGGGGAAAGAATGGCATGCAGTTTCCAATATTTCAGCATATACCATATCCCTGGCTGTAAATGAGACCATGATAGTAACCGGGACAGAGGGGACCCAGGGTATATCGGTATCGAAGGATGGTGGACAAAGCTGGAATTCCCACATACCGGTTGGTGGCAATTACAGGAATTCGGTTGCCATTTCCGGGCAGAATATTTTTGTAGGGACATCGGGCGCCGGGGTTTATTTTTCCAGCGATTCCGGGCTGCACTGGGATGCTCTGAATTCAGGATTGGGGAGCCTCGATATTCAATGCTTGAAAACCGTTGGATCCTTGCTGTATGCAGGGACTTTAAAAGGTCTCTATATGTCATCTGACCAGGGCCGGCATTGGATACTTCTTAATAATGGCCTTTCGCAGGAACTTAAAATAAGCTGTTTTGCTTTCAGCGGCAACTCCATCCTGGCCGGGAGCCCAAACGGGATATGGGTTTCACGTAACAATGGGACAAGCTGGGCAGCGGCAAGCGGAAACCTGCCCGAAACGGATGTTCAATCCCTGGCATTCTCGGGATTAAATTTCCTTGCAGGAACTGCCAGCGGATTATATGTATCGACAAGCCAGGGTATGTTATGGGATCTGTTGGGGATACCTGTTACGACTGTAAATTCTATGTGCAGTAATAATCTGGTAGTTTATGCTGCTGCCGGCTGGAACACTCAATCGGTCTACGGAACCATGGACCACGGCAGGAACTGGAATATCTTTAAAGCCCAGCTACCGGCTCATGCTGTTTCATGCATTGCCTTTTCAGATGGGTTCCTTGCAGCGGGCACCGACAGCGGGGTGTATGTCTCCCAGAACAGCGGCATGTCTTGGACGAAAAGCTCAGGCGGCATTGCAGGTTCCGACATACGTTCAATCGGGATGAATGGGCCGGTTTGGTTTGCGGGGACATATAGCACAGGCTTTTTCGGATCACAGGATCACGGCTTCACCTGGAATAAAATAAACACACCCTTGCCTGACAATAATTATGTTTATTCAATATTCTTCCATGGCTCAGCCATCTATGCAGGGACATCCCATGGTGGAATGCTGGTCTCCCAGGACAGCGGGAAAACATGGCATGTAAACAGCCAAATGCCTGTGAATACAGTAATTTCATCATTTGCCGCCAAAGGATCGACTATTTATGCCGGTACGTTCAACGGCGTATGGGAATCTGACGACAATGGACTGACCTGGCTGGCCACAACCCTCGAAAACCAGGAAGTGTATAATATGATAATTGTCGGTAATTATGTGTTTGCCGCGGTTAAGTCCTGGGGAGTATTCGGAACCACCGTTGGCAGTTCAAGATGGTGGTTGTTTTGTTCCGGACTTCCTTATTATACTACTGTAACGAGCATTGCAACCGATGGCAGCCTGCTGCTGGCAGGCACCAAAGGTTTCGGGGTATGGACCCACCGCCTGAATTAAGCCTCAGGGCAGGAGGTCAGCCGTATTTACAACTTTTCCGTAAAACCTGTCAATGGAAGCCAATGTGCTTGCATGTACATCAGCAGCTGAAACTGTACGGTCACCCCACTTCAGAGGCCTGGTTGCACAGGCATCCTGGACGACGATACATTTGAAACCATAGTCATACGCAGCACGGGTTGCAGCTTCGAGGCACATATGAGTCTGCATTCCGCATAGGACAAGACGTTTAATATGGAGAGACTTCAGGGTTTCAAGCAGGTCGGTGCGGTCGAAGGCATTTGCTTCCTCCTTGGTGATCACCTTCTCCCCTGGCAGTGGCGCAACATCAGGGTGAATAGGGCTTCCCCCCGCATGCTGAATATGGATTACGGGAAGCTTCTGATCCCTGAAAAGCTTCAGTACAGCAGCAGCTTTTGCACTTGCAGCTTCCGGATTCTCAAGAGGGAGTTTACCTCCCGGGAAATAAAACTCCTGTATATCGATCAGCAGAAGTGCAGTCGGGAGCGTATCGTTCCTGATTGATATTTTTTGCGAAAATACAGGTTGGCTCAAGATTGACAGGGCAGTTAAGAACATCCACGCCAATGCAATATTAAAAGGCTGCTTTTTCATACTATTAATTTAATATGGCTCCAAAGTTAAGATACAAACCCAGATGGCGGAATATTAATGTACATTTTTCATAATTTTGCCACGCTTTTTCCAAAACTCGCTTTTACTTTTTTCATGGTACGAAATGTTTTATTGTTACTGGGGCTTGCAATGCTCCCCGCACTTTTATTTTCCCAGGCGAAACCCAACGGCATTATTTCCGGAAGGATAATCGATACCCAGGGCAAAACTCCCGTTGAATACGCGAATGTGGCCATTGTTGACACCCTGGACGGGAAAATAGTCGGAGGGGTGGTAACTGACAGCACCGGTTCTTTCCGCCTGACCAACATCCCGTATGGAATTTATTTTCTCGATTACAGCTTCATCGGATATGAGAAAAAACGTTCAAAACCTATCGGCCTGGACCGCAAACACAGCCGTGCCGACGCAGGCGAACTTGGGCTTACGCCATCCGCAGTGAACATGAAAGAAGTAACGGTCAGTGCTGAAAGAAACATGATCGTGAGTAAAATAGACCGGAAAATTTTTAATGTACAGCAGGATATCATGGCCCAAACCGGAACTGTTACCGATGTGCTGCAGAACATTCCTGCAGTTACCGTGGATATGGACGGGAATGTAAGCCTCCGGGGATCGGGAAATGTGACCATCCTGATCAACGGCCGGCCTTCGGCTATGGCAGGGACGGCAAGCCTTGAACAGATGCCGGCTTCCCTCATCGAACGAATCGAGGTGATCACTAACCCGTCGGCAAAATACCGGCCCGACGGAACAGCAGGGATCATCAACATTGTTCTTAAGAAAAACCGCAAAGCCGGGTTTAACGGAAGCTTAGGGGGGAATATCGGGAACAACGACAGGTATACGACCAGCCTTCAGCTTAACCTGAACACAGGAAAGTTCAATATTTACGGCAGTTATGGTTACAGGAAAGATTACCGCTGGAGATGTGGGGACCTGAACTCCCAGACAATAGACAGTGCGAATCACCAGTCGACTTACCTTTTCCAGCATTCAGAACAGTATTCAAGGCCGGTTTCAAACCTGGTTACGCTTGGAGCTGACTGGAATATCGGCGACAGGGACGTTACCGGGATTTCAGGCACACTAAATTACAGGGATTTCAGCCGGCATTCAACAGCTTACAATCAGTATAAGAATGATTCGCTTCATCCCGTCGAGGAGTTTACAAGGGACCAGGAGGGTCCTGATTACGAGACAAGCGTGGGCGTAAACGCATATTATGAGCATACATTCAACAGGGAAAATGAACACAAGCTCAGGGCCGATTTTGTGTTTCAGTATGACGATGAGCACGAGAACTATTCATATACATCGGTTTATACCATTCCCTTGTACCCTCAATCAATGGATTACAACTACAACCATATTTTGGGTAAAAAACTGAACCTCGCCCTGACCTATTCAAGGCCATTATGGAAAAATGCCTCCCTGGAGACAGGTTATGACGGTAATATGGAAATCGCCGACCAGGATTTTCTTGTTCAAAACTATGACAACGAGAAGGGATCCTGGATTACCGATTCAACGCTCACAAATCATTATACAGGGAACCAAACGGTGCATGCGGTTTTTGCCACTCTCTCCTATACCATAAAGAAATTCTCCTTTATGGCCGGCATCCGCCCTGAACTGGCCCTGCTGAACCTTGATTTCATAACCAGGGATACTTCTATACGGCAAACATATTTTGCCGTATACCCTACTCTTCACCTTTCACTTGCATCAGGGAAGAATGAATGGCAGCTGAACTATAGCCGCAGGGTAAACAGGCCGAGGCCGGAAGACATGAACCCTGTTCCCGAATACAGGGACCCGAGGAATTTCTGGGTCGGGAACCCGAATCTCAAACCCGAGGACATCCATTCCTTCGAGTTCGGGTACGCTGTAAAATCGGAACATGTAACCCTTATCCCTTCAGTCTTTTATCGTTACCGCCTGAACGGAATTACAACAATAACCTATAACAAGAATGATTCGGTGCTGATAACCTCCATGGCAAACCTGGCACATGACCAGAGCGCGGGTATCGACTTCAGCGGTAATGCCCAGGTTGCGAAGATCCTGAGCTTTAACTTCAGTGCATCGGGCTACTACAATGAGATCGATGCTTCCAATATAGGCTACAGCAGCAACAAGGCTACCCTTTCCTGGAATGCCAAACTCAATGCCTCCCTAAGCATAACCAAATCGACCATGTTTCAGGTAAACGGGCAGTATCGTTCTTCGGTACTCACCCCCCAGGGTATGCGTTATCCCACTTGGGTGGTAAACCTTGGGTTCCGCCAGGACTTTTTTAAAAAGAAACTTGCAATGCTGATCACAGTTTCGGACCTGTTTAATTCAAGTACATCCAAAAGCACTGTAAACACAGCAGTGCTGGTACAGGAATCATTGAGAAGAAGAGACGGCCCGGTGATCTATTGCGGGTTTGTTTTCAATTTCAGCACCATCAGTAAAAAAGAAAAGGACATCAAGTTCGAGTTTGACAACTCGATGGAACGCTAAGGAAGTCTTCTTTTGAAGTAATAAGAAGTTATGAACAGCTTCGGATAATCAACCCGTTTCAACTTTATTTTAGAGTTTTATTTCTTCAGTCCATGAAACGGATCATTATCCATTGGTTCTGTTTGTTTTTTTATTTTCTGTTCAGCACTGCTGATGCCCAGAATTTTGACAGCCTTCAGAATATCCGGATCATTGTTACTTTCAGTTCGCCTCCGGCATCTTACGCAGTCGTCAAAGCCCCGCTGCGCTTTAACAAGCTCTTTGCTTTCAGTATGGAAGAGGATGACGGGGAAAAGGACATATACACTAATGCATACCCATTTCTCAACGGGGGAACAGTAGCGGGTGTGACCTATCCGGGCCTGAAATATACCGATGGCTGCGGTAATGATCAGAAATTCAAAATGAGCGGGTCTATTTTTCCTTTTATATCACTTGGTTCGGTATTGGTGGATTGCCATGACCCTGCAACTACATATTCGGCACTTAATGTGACCTGGCCCCAGCTAACAGAGATGTACAAACAAAACTGGGGAGTTCTTGACCACGGACTGACTTCAGGTGGAGGAGGCACTCCTGCTTATGAGGTTGCAAGGAACACAAGCTACATAAAACTGAAGTTGTCTGATGCTGCTTCAGGCGGGCCTGATGAAAAAATTTTCGTGAACCCGAACGGCGGAGATATTTATTCTCCTGATGCCTGGGCACAGGGGTATACGATATGCTACCGTGAAGGATACTCATTTGCTGACCACAGCTTTAATGTTTCAGGGCCTTTTCCGCATCAGAACATCGGAATGCACAGGACCAATTCATATGAAGCATACAATCTCAGCAATCTGGTGGATATTTTTGCGAATGGCAGTACAGCCGGAGCGCACCAATGGGGAGTTGCCTTTACCCATTCAGTAACCAACAGCAATTACGGATACTCATTCGCCTCCTTTCAAAACCATATGAATTATATTTCCGATACATACGGCAAAAATGGGTTGGACAACATCCTGATGACTACCGAGGAGGAGATAATCGATTATCTGCTTGTACGTGACAGTATTACTGTTAACACCCAACTTTCAGGCAATGTCCTTACTATCTCATTCACCGGCAGCCTTACCAATAAATACAGGTTTTATAATTCCACTCTGCTTATTTCAGCGGATCAGGATATTGCATCTATTGCAACACAGGGTGTTAAAACAAGTTCGTCTACAGGTGCAGGTTTGACGAACGGGATGGTTAATATCAGCTGGAACGGTCACTATGTTGTGCCACCTGAGGTGAATGCCGAAACCTGGGTGAGTAAAACTGAATCCTCACACAGCCAGGAGGATGCAAATGTCGCAATGGACTATGTTTTAATGGTTCCTCCCGGCCCGGCCCAAAGGAATTTCAGGATCAGGCTTTGCCAGGTCACCGGGCTGACCCTTCCATCAGAGTTTTGCGCCTACCGAAATGCCCCGGTATGCACAATACCTGACCTGGGCGGTTGTCCCGGCCACACGCTGGTTCTCCCTGTCCTGATCGACAGCTGTTTTAATATCACGGGTTGTTACCAGAGAATAGAATACGATCCTGCCATCATGACTTTTATATCCGGATCAGCTGGCAAACCAAATATCCTGAGCGGGATGGGCATTACTGACCAGGCTGTTGGCGGGTCCTCTTCACTGCGCAAGGTCCTTGTCTCATGGACAGGGGCTGCAGCTAAATCTCTCTCTGTCCATGATACTCTTGTAAAGCTTACTTTTTCTTATATTTCGGGTAATGCAAATGTTGCTTTCAACTTATCTTCCAACAGCGGAACAGACTGTAAATATCTAGATGAAGGTGGGAATACAATGTATCAATACCCTCCTTCAGACTATTATTTTAACGGTGAAGTTATTAATGCAAGGTTGGCGGCTCCAGGTGCAATAAGCGGGCCGTCTGCCCTTTGCCCCGGGTCTGCCGGCAATATGTATGCGATTGCCCCTGTCACCGGCGCAAATTCTTATGAATGGGACTTTCCTTCCGGGTTTACGATAACGCAAGGAGCTGGCAGCGACACTGTTTTTGTTACCGCCGGACCCAATGCGGTTTCCGGAACCATTACAGTCAGGGCGGTCAACGTTTGCAATGATAATCCTCTTTCGCCTGCTTTTACGGTGACAATGAAATCCAAGACCATACCTGTCATCAACGGGACTACAGACACCTGCGCCATGTCGGCGGGACTTCTGTATCATACAGATAATGGAATGACAGATTATTTGTGGACAGTTTCATCAGGCGGACATATCGTTTCAGGGCAGGGAACCGGGGATCTCACGGTTGACTGGGATGTACCGGGACCACAAACTGTCAGTTCGGTTTATCGCGGCGCAAATGGATGCATGGCGCCTGTGCCAACGGTAAAAAACGTTACAGTAAACCCACGCCCCCTGCCTTTCATCACCGGACCGGATACTGTTTGCCGAACTGTCACATCCTCATTCTCGACAAATCCAGGAAACCAATTATACCAATGGCAGGTGTCGCCAGGGGGAACTATAGAATCGGGCGGCACTACATCTCTGATCAATGTAAGATGGAATAATGAAGGATCCCAATGGATCCGCCTGACCTATTCAAACACCTATGGCTGCCAGGCACTTGCTCCTGTAGTAAAAAACATCTTTGTCTGCCCGATAGCGCAACCCGTCCTGGCAGGGCCCGACAGCCTTTGCGAAGGGGCTTCTGAAATATTGTACACAACCACGGCTGGGATGGTTGGTTATTCCTGGGCTGTGCTCTCAGGTGGCACGATTGTATCAGGCGCAGGAACCCCTTCAATTCATGTTAACTGGAACACACCAGGTGTTCATCAGCTTCAACTTAATTATACCTACCCTGGAGGATGTGCTGCATTAGTCCCTTTCATTCTGCCAGTTCATGTTCATCAAAGACCGCTTCCTTATATCAATGGTCCCGACAGCCTTTGCAAGGGATCGATAATGCTTTATTATTCCGAAAGCGGGATGAATAATTACCAATGGACAATTTCACCGGGAGGGATCATCCTTTCCGGCGCCGGAAAGGATTCTATAATTACCAGCTGGATTACACCAGGTAATCAGGCTGTCACATTAACTTACAAAAATTTTTTCGGCTGCTCGCCGGTGAATCCTGTTACACATGACCTCCTGGTTCACACCCTGCCACTACCTTCAATTAACGGACCAACATCTGCATGCAACTTTACCGTGGGGAATAAATATACAACCCAAACAGGTATGACAAATTATTCCTGGTCAGTAAGTTCTGGCGGTGTTATTACATCAGGGCCGGGGGAAGATACAATACATGTTAATTGGTATTCTCCGGGCATAAAGCAAATTACTGTAAACTACCTTGATCCTGATTTATGTACTTCCCCAACCCCTGCTTCCTACTCCATAATAGTAAATCCCATACCTGTTCCAACAATTACAGGTCCATCGACCGTCTGTGCTGGTTCAACCGCAGTTTATTCCACCCAGGCTGCCATGAGCGGGTACAGCTGGATTGTATCAGCCGGCGGGACAATCGTATCAGGACAGGGAACCCAAATTTTAAATGTGAAATGGAATCAGCCTGGACCCGGGATAGTGTCTGTAAATTACGCCAACAGTTTTGGCTGTTCTGCCATTAATCCTGTCGTAATGAATGTAACTGTTCATCCTTCACCAACACCTGCCATTACCGGGCCGGTGAGCCTTTGCCTGAACTCCACAGCCACATATTCTGCCGATGCCGGAATGAGCACTTATTCATGGACTGTCTCATCAGGTGGTACTATAGTTTCAGGCAATGGATCACCCTCAATCAATGTTAACTGGTTTGTGAGCGGAGACCAGTCCATTTCCCTCTCCTGCACGAACTCATATGGCTGCATGCCGGCACAACCGGTACAAAAACAGATCAGAATCCATCCTCTTCCAGTTCCTGAAATAAATGGGCCTGCTGCCCTCTGTTGCTATTCGGCTAATCAGGTTTATACGACACAGCATGGAAAGACTTCGTACCATTGGACTATCACTAACGGGGGGCTGATTACGTATGGCCAGGGGTCAGACTCAATACATGTTACATGGAATGTTGCAGGACTCCAGCATCTTACGGTAACCTATACAGATTCTAACGGTTGTATTCCAGCACTGCCAGGTTCATATTCAGTTAATGTCAATCCCCTGCCCAGCCCGTCAATTACCGGCCCTTCTGCAGTATGTGAAGGAGTTACAGGAAACACATACAGTACCCAGGATGGAATGGGCAGCTACCTGTGGAACATTTCACCAGGCGGGACGATATTATCAGGCCTTGGGACTTCTGTTATCCATGTATTATGGGATTCGGCCGGAGCACGGTCTGTTTCGATAAACTATTCCACTTTGAATGGCTGTTATCCCCAGGCCCCATTTGTTAAAGCCGTAACCGTTTATTCCTTGCCGGTTCCAATTATTACAGGTCCCGACAGTCTTTGTATGAATGCAACAGGCGTTTATACAACTGAAAGCGGCATGCATAACTATCAGTGGGTCATTTCAGCAGGGGGAAGCATTATAACCGGATTGGGGACAAATACGATTTCCGTAACCTGGACAACGGCCGGCCCACGAACAATCTCAGTAAACTATTTGAATGATAACAATTGTATGGCAACCTCTCCTGCGGTGTTTGATGTTATTATTTTTCCCCTTCCTGTTCTGACGATTTCAGGGCCAATTACAGTTTGTGCAAATTCCGATTCAGAAGTTTATTTTGCAGAAAGCGGGATGACAAATTATACATGGACGGTTTCAGCAGGAGGTGTCATTACCTCAGGCCAGGGTACTGACTCAATTCATGTTAATTGGGGCAACCCAGGTAATGCTGTTATTTCAGTTACATGCACTTCAACCAGAGGATGTCATCCAGCTTCACCTGCAATTCTAAATGTGATTATTAACCCCCGGCCAGTACCTGACATATCTGGAAACAACATCGTTTGTTTGAATTCAGGCCCTAAATCCTATTTTACAGAGGATGGAAAACAGAATTACGTCTGGGCTGCATCATCAGGTGACACAATATTAAACGGACAGGGTACTCCATCTGTAATAGTTCAATGGGCCAATGCCGGCAACCGTTGGATCTCAGTCATCTATTCAACACCCTCGGGATGTCAAGCTGCGTCACCTGATACCCTTCACGTCATTGTCACACCTGTCCCCGGCCCGGCTTCTGCTATTTCGGGGCCATCCATTCTTTGCGCCCCGGCATCATGGCAGGAGTATTCTGTACTTCCGGTGTCCGATGCCAGCGGATATTTCTGGAGCTTACCTTCCGGTGCCGTATTCCAGGGCAGCCCCAACAGTAATATCATACATATTTCATACCTGCCAAATGCTCAATCGGGCAATATGGCGGTTTATGGGACAAATGCCTGCGGCAACGGGTCTCCCTCAAGCCTGTTGGTCACGATAAATCCCATTCCTGCCCAGCCCAGTATTATCATGGGACAGGACAACACCCTTTTATCCAGTTCACTTTATGGCAACCAATGGTATTTAAACAACCAGCCCATGCCTGGCGATACACTTAACCATCATCAAGTTACATTGACAGGCAATTATTTCACGATTGTAACGATGGATAATTGTGTCTCCGATACTTCAAATACTAAATATGTGATTGCCGTCGGAGTGCCCGAGAATTTTGAATCAGCAATTCAGGTTCATCCTAATCCCACAAAGGGGCCAATTATCTTAGACTTCACCAACCCTCTTGAAAGAATTTATTGTGTTATTCTGTTAAATGAATTGGGTCAACAGATATACCGTTCCGAAAGGATGATCCCAAGAGGAGAATCTTCCTGGATTATTAATATCGGGGACGTGCCTCAGGGTCCCGTCATTCTGGTTATTCAGTCTGCAGAAAACATAGTCAGGAAAAAAATGATCAAAGAATAGTATATGAGGCCTTTAATGGACCCGGAATTGGGATTGCCGGTGAAGGATTAATTTGGCAGGCTTGAATTTGAATAAATCATTTTATATTTTTGCCGGCTGTTAAACGACTAAAATTATGAGAACTATTGCCTTATGCCTGCTCTCCATTATGCTGACGGGTTTTCTATATGCCCAGGATATTAAAACTGTTGCCACCGGCCTTGATAAAGCGAGGGAAGAAGCCCCGCCCGATACAGTGAAGCATCACTGGAAATTCGGCGGGTTCGGATCCCTTACGATCAACCAGGCTGCGTATTCAAACTGGGCAGCAGGAGGTACCAATTCAATTGGTGCCACAGGGATGCTAAACCTTAAACTTCGCTATTCCAAAAATAAACATTCATGGTCAAGCCTGCTGGATGCTGCATACGGCTTCCAGCTTATCGGAAAGACGGAAAATGCCAAATACAATAAAACGGATGATAAATTAGAGTTCACCACAGCTTACAGTTTCGAACTTCATAAAAACAAAAAGTGGTTTCTGACTTTACTGGCTAATTTCCGTTCTCAGTTTTCCAACGGTTATAATTATCCCAATGACAGCGTCCCGATCTCGAAATTTATGGCTCCGGGCTATGTTGTTATTGGTCTGGGCATCACATACCGCCCGGCAGCATTGTTCAGTTTGTATGTTTCACCTGCTTCAGGGCGCTTCACTTTTGTCCTGGACGACACCCTGTCGAAACAGGGCGCATTCGGTGTTGAAAAAGGCAAGAAAATCAAGGGGGAATTTGGTCCATATGTCAGGGCAGACCTGAACAAGGATCTGACAAAAAATATAAACCTGACTTCATCACTTGAGCTGTTTTCCGATTATCTGCACAAATTCGGCAATATAGATGTTAACTGGAATTTACTGTTTACCCTAAAGGTTAACAAATGGCTGGCAACGATCATTAATTGCCAGGTGATTTATGATGATGATGTGCTGATCCAGACCAATCCGCCGGAACCTGCTTATGGACCCCGCACCCAATTCAAGGAAACAATCGGGGTTGGCATATCATACAAATTCCATTAGCAGGTTTGATTGGATTGGAGGATTGAAAAAAATAAAGTAATTTTGGCAAAAGGAAATCCACACAAACGACAGCAGCATGGCCCAACATGATTTGTACGACGATCACAGTTTAACACACGAAGAACTGAAATACAGGGAACATACCGAAAGGGCAGCCCATTTTATCAAGATTGACCTGTTCCGTTCGGCCAGGGAGGAATTTAAAGCCGCTCTGGGCTATAAGCCAGGCGATGAGAAATGCCTTCTGGGAATCACAAGTATGAATGCCAACATACAAAGGGATAAAAAGACTGTTCTGGTGGTTGCCCCGATTGTCATTGCAATCATTGCAGCTATAGCAATTTTTGCATGATTTTCTATTGCCTGATCATTTCTTCGATCAGGCTCAGGAGCACTTCTTTCGTCACAGGTTTGGGCAGATATCCTGAAAATCCCAATGAGATTAGCCTGTCCCGGTCACCAATCGAGGCATACCCTGTGAGTGCCACTATAGGAACATTCTTATACTCGGGATGCTTCCTTATTTCAAGCATTGTCTGAATCCCATCAAGGCCGGGGCCCAGATTGATATCCATCAGTATGAGGTCGAAATGTTTCTGACGGGCACTATCGATCGCAGCTTTACCATCCAGTGCCGAATAGGCTTGACAGGTATCCTGGATATAAAGGGTCAGAAGCTGAAGATTGACCAGGTTATCTTCAACAACCAGCACTGATATATTGTTCTTTGCATTTAAAGATGATGGATAGGGCCTGGCCTCTTTCCCTTCAGCTTTTGCAATCGGCTGCTCAAAATAAGGTTCGGCTGAAGGAAGGATTACAATAAATTCTGACCCTTCCCCTACCTTGCTTTTAAGTCTTATTTCACCATTCAGCAATGCGGCTATTTTTTTACTGATGCTGAGTCCAAGACCGGAACCCTCAAATTTCCTTCCATATCCCTCACTTACCTGCCTGAACGTTTCAAAGATCAGATCGAAATTTTCCTCGGCGATACCAATGCCGGTATCTTTAACAGAAATCGCGATACCTGGTGTCGGGCTTTCGTTGAGTTCGCTTGCCTCTATCGTGATACTGCCTTCTTCGGTATATTTAATAGCATTATCAATCAGGCATCTCAGCAAATGCTGCAAGAGATAATCATCTCCGAGAATCTGCATATATGCAGGGACGTTCAGGTTTAAACTTAAGTTTTTTCTCTTGATGAGGGGTTCGTAATTGGACAGAATTTTCAGGATGCTTTTTTTAATGCTAAGCGGAACAAACTTCCTGTTTACTTTATCTGACTCTAAATGCGAAAGGTCCATGATGGCATCCAGTGTATCCATCAGCCTGCGTCCGGAAATAAGTATATTCTCAGCCTTTGCCCTGGTATCAGGGTCAAGCAGGTCGTTGGTCAGAATCTCAGCAAAACCAAGTATTCCGTTCATAGGAGTACGCAGTTCATGATTCATATTCGCAAGCAGGGAGGAAGTAAGTTTGGAGGAAACTTCGGCTTTCTGTTTTTGAACAACCAGTTCCTGCTGCATTTTCATGCGTTGAATTGACAAAGCGATTTGTTCCGATACAAAAATCAGCACATCCACTTCATGTTCACCATAACGTATCTTTGGATTATAGCTTTGCACCGCCATTACTCCGATAACCTCTTTGTCAATTTTCAGGGGAACGCCCAGCCAGTCGATCGCTAAAGTGCCTTTCGTCTCAATAATACCACGGTCGATGAAATACTGTATGTCTTCAGGTTTTGCAAGCAAGTGTTTACCGGTTCTGAGTACAATGTCGGTTAAGGTATTGCCTCTTTTCCTCGGTGCGGGAGGGGGATCCTTTTCATCAATAAAATAAGGGAAGCTGATCGTTTCACCATCAGGTTCCATGAGTGCAATGAACAGGTTGTTTGCATCCATGAGGTCCCCTATCACTATATGAATATTGGCAAACAAGTCGTTCAGGCCTTTAACAGAATGGGCCAGTTCAGAGATCCTGTATACTGCTCCTTTTATTTTTCCGGATTGTATTACATCCGATATATCCTTGTTGATTGTAATAATACCTAATACATCCCCTTTATCATCCTTTAACTGGGATGTTGATGAAAGTATGTAGGCAGTACTGCCATCCTTACGTTTATGCACCAGTTCACCTTTCCAGGTCCCTTTCTGGGCAAGTTCCTCGAAAATACCGGCCCTTCCTGCGCCCGGAAAATCAACTCGCAGGGAGCCTCCCGCGAATTTACCAACGACCTCCTCGGCTTTCCATCCATAAATCCTCTCAGCTCCTTTATTCCAGCTTTGAATAATCATATCCCTGTCAAAAGTGATGATGGCATCATTAATCTCCTGGAGCAAGGCATTCATATACCTTATCTGTTCCTCATCCATATGCGATTTCTGCTGGAATGTGAAACGTGACCTGTAATGCTCAAGCTGCTGGCTTTTCCAGATCAATGCGGCAGATATTGTAATTACAAGGACAAAGATGGAAATATATAAAATGAGGGTTACAGCGCTTTTCTGCAAGGGAGCCGTAAGTTCACTTTTATCTATTTTGCAGATAAGCCACCAGTTGGTGCCTTCAATATGACGAAGTTCGGCAAGCACCGGAACCCCGCGGTAATCTTTGGAATCAGGCAATAACAGGGACCCTTTTAAAGGCACTGTCCGGCAGATTTCATCAGCCATTGATGGTGTAGTGAATGCAATTATCGTATCAGGGGCTATCCTGCTTCCCGATAAGTAAAACGTGGATTTTATGTCGTGGTGTATAAGGATGTTTTCGGCTGTAATCCGTTTCACAGGCCAGGCAGCGAGAGCCGGGAACAGGTTCCTTGAAGGATCAATAAAAAAGACGGCATAGCCGAGAATTTCCTTTTTCGATGACATTGCCACAGAACTGGTAAGGTAAGGCGTCCCATTTTTGTCCTTTTTGATCTCCGACAGCAATACCTGCCCCATTATCAGATGATCCATATCGGATACGGTTAACCCTTCGGCCCAGGGTCCTGAATTACTTTCAACCAGGCTGAAAACCTGCCTGCCGCGGGAATCGAACAATACAATATTGCTGTAATCGTGATTACGCCTGATAGGATTCAGCCATTCACGAATGGACTGTTGATTGTCAGTATTGCCAGGTTGTTCGAGAAGTTTAGAGAAATGCAAAACGAATTCCCTGCTTGCTGCAATGAATTTACCTTCAGCTTTTCTTTCTTCAATCCAGTTGTTAATCTCATGGACTTTAAAACCGCAAACGGCCGAGAGAAATTCCTTGTTGATCGCGAGGATGTCATCCCTTTGCTGATTATAATAAAAATGCCCTCCGGTGAACAATCCGACAATTAGTAAAAAGAGAAAAACAAACTGTTTCCAGTTCAGCCTGAACTTATTTTTCGGAGATTCCGTCTGTGGCATTACATGGAGCTAATAACAATCAAAGATAGAAATTTTATTCTTGTACTTGATTCTGTTACTTTCATCTTTTTATGTATGTTTGTATACCATGAACACAAAAACACAAAGACCCATGGAAACCGGCAAACCTCAGAAAATGAAACTTGTCAGGAATGACCCCTGGCTTGAACCTGTATCAAAGGAGGTTTATGAACGGTTTGAGCGCTACCAGAGCGTGCTTACCGGGATAAAGGCCGGATGGAAGTCCTTATCAAAGTTTGCCGATGCATATTTATGGTATGGCATTCATCATGACCGCAAGCAAAAAGGCTGGATTTACCGGGAATGGGCTCCCCATGCCCAGGATGTTTATCTTTTCGGGGATTTCAATAACTGGCAACGATATGCGCACAGGCTGAACCGCGACAAATTCGGGAATTGGGAGATTTTCCTTCCCGACAATATTTATGGTGAACGATTCATCCACCAGGGGAAGATAAAAGTCATGGTACATTCCGAGCTGGGATGGAATGAAAGGCTGCCTGCTTATATTAACAGGGTGATCCAGGATCCGGAAACAAAAGATTTCGCCGGGCAGATCTGGGAGCCACCTGTTTCTTTCGATTGGGAGGACGACAATTTCGGGTTAAGCAACCTTAACGAACTGTTCATTTATGAATGTCATCCCGGCATGGCACAGGAACGCGAGGGGATAGGAACATTCTGTGAGTTTGCCGATGACCTTATCCCGTATATTAAAAATGCAGGGTATAATGTAATTCAGCTGATGGCAATTGCCGAACACCCTTATTACGGTTCCTTCGGATATCATGTCACCAATTATTTTGCCGTTTCCAGCCGCTTCGGCACTCCAGAAGAGCTGAAATATCTTATTAAAAAAGCACACGAACAGGGTATAGCCGTCATCATGGACCTGGTACACTCCCACGCGGCAAAAAACACCAATGAGGGGCTGAATATGCTTGACGGTTCCGATCACCAGTATTTTCATGCAGGCCCAAGGGGGAACCATCCGCACTGGGATTCCAAATGTTTTGACTATGGCAAACAGGAAGTCCAGCGGTTCCTGCTTTCCAATGTCAAATACTGGTTGAAAGAATTCCATTTCGACGGATTCCGGTTCGACGGCGTTACTTCCATGATGTATTTTGATCACGGCTACCGCGAGATATGGGATCGTGACGGCTATTTCAAAGAAGGGGTTGAATGGGATGCAATCACTTACCTCCAGCTTGCGAATACCCTGGCTCACCAGGTCAAATCATCATCCGTGACAATTGCCGAAGATGTCACAGGCATGCCCGGGCTTTGCAGGCCTGTAAAAGAAGGCGGCATAGGGTTCGATTTCAGGCTCGGGATGGCACTTCCCGACTACTGGATCAAGATCCTCAAGGAACGCAAGGACGAAGAATGGGACATTCATGAGATGTGGACGGTGATGAATGATCGTCTGCCCGATGTGAAGACGGTAGCATACTGCGAGTCTCATGACCAGGCCCTTGTCGGCGACCAGACTATTGCATTCCGGTTGATGCAAAGCGAAATTTACTTTAAAATGAGCCGTGAGGAAGAGAGCCATATCATCGACCGGGGAATTGCCCTTCACAAGATGATCCGTCTCTTCACACTTTCCCTCGGGGGACAGGCCTACCTGAATTTTATGGGGAATGAATTCGGGCACCCCGACTGGATCGATTTTCCGCGTGAAGGAAACAACTGGAGCCATCAGTATGCCAGGAGACAGTGGTCCCTGGTCCTGAATCCGAACCTGAAGTACCGTTTTCTGGGGGATTTTGACAAATACATGCTGAAACTGGCAAAATCGTATGGACTGCTTGAAGCGAATTTTGCCCGGCAGATATGGATGGACCACCAGAATAAAACTGTTATTTTTGAGAAAGCAGGCTTGCTTTTCGTCTTCAACTTCCATACAGTCAATTCCATTGCCGATTATACTTTCGTAGTCCCCGAGCCTGGCGATTACAGGTTAGTATTGAATTCCGATTCATATGCTTTCGGGGGCTTCGGCAGAATTGATGAGGGCAATGTCCATACCAGCATTTTTAATCCGGGCGACAGCACCCATGCCCTTAAAATTTATAACACAAACCGGACGGTTCAGGTATTCGAGCGAATCGTGCCAGAAGGTAAAATATAAAAAACGTCTACCAATGCATAACAAACCTAACCTGCGTTTCTGGCAGATATGGAACATGAGCTTCGGCTTCCTGGGCATTCAGTTTGGCTGGGGCCTGCAGATGGCCAATATGAGTGCTATTTATTCCTACCTTGGTGCAAGACCCAGCCAGATTGCCTTGCTCTGGCTTGCTGCACCGGTTACAGGTGTAATAATCCAGCCATTGATCGGACAGGCAAGTGATCGAACCTGGACGAGGCTGGGCCGCCGCAGACCATATATTCTGGTGGGCGCCATCCTGGCTTCCCTGGCCCTTGTCTTTATGCCTAATTCGCCCACCTTCTGGGTTGCCGCAGGCCTTCTCTGGGTACTCGACGGGACCATCAATGCCAGTATGCAACCATTCAGGGCCATGGTGGCCGACAACCTGCCTGAAGAGCAAAGTTCCCAGGGGTTTGCTATCCAGTCTCTCTTTATTGGTCTCGGGGGCACCATCGCTTCCGCCCTTCCCTGGATGATGACAAACTGGTTCGGGATCGCACAGGACAAAGCAGGTCAGGGGCATATTCCCGCTTCAGTCACCTTGTCTTTTTATATTGGCGCTGTTGCTTTTATCGGGGCTGTTCTGTGGACTGTCTTTTCAACAAAAGAGATACCCCCTGATGAGGCTGAACTGGCCTCTATCAGGTCACAGAAGTTTGACTGGACACTGGGGCTGGGAGAGATTGTAAGGCTGATATCACACTTGCCCCGAAGGATGTGGGAACTGGGCCTGGTCCAGTTCTTCACCTGGATAGGCATGTTCTGTTTATGGGTGTATTTTTCCCCTGCAATTGCAGGCAATGTGTTTCATGCCAGGGCGGGAACAGTGGAAATGGAGACCTCCGGCTCCTGGGCGGGATTCTGTTTCGCAATGTATAATGCGGTTTGTTTTTTATTCTCATTTGTCCTTATACGGATCACAAAACATGTCGGACCGAAACTGATTCATACGCTCTGCCTCGCAATTGGAGCCATAGGACTGTTAAGCATAACGCTTATGAGCGGGAAATACGAACTGCTTCTCTCCATGACCTGCATCGGGATTGCGTGGTCAAGTATTCTGTCAATGCCGTATGCCATGCTCACACCGGCCTTGCCCCCTGATAAGTTCGGTGTTATGATGGGAATCTTTAACCTGTTTATTGTCGTTCCCCAGGTTATTGCATCAAGCATGCTTGGGTATGTGATCGCACTTTTCTTTGGAGGGAAACCCATGAACGCCATGATCATTGGCGGGGTTTGCTTTGCCATCGCTTCAGTAGCGACACTTTTCGTTGTGACATACAGAAAACATGGTAATGCTGACAATCTGAACAGGGTTGCACCCGGGCATTAACCAGATTCTGAATAAGTATAGAGACCAAAATGGCTATGTTATCAAGTAAGCTCTCCCAAATCAGGCAGCAATGAGAAATTACCCTCTTTTTCCATTAGCTTTCATTTGCCTGGTGCTTATAACGGCATCATGCAAAATGAAACCCAATCCTCCCGAAGCAATGAAGCTTCCCGGAAACGGGAACTCTGTTAAGGCTTATGTAAAAGCTGAAAATGATTATACTGAAAAATGGTTTGATCGTTACAGTGTTCTCAAGAATACTGTCTCGTCAGAGCTGGCAGGCCGCCGTTACTCCGCGGAGGCATCACAATCCCAACTGAATGACAGTATCTTTGAATCGCCCGATTGGAAGATAATTGTCATGAACAGGAATGAGGTTCGTTTGCAGCCAACAGGAAAGAACAAGCAGGCAGGCCGTGTGTTATATACTGAACCTGACCCCGCGTTCAGGGTCAGTATCCGTACCTCTTCTTCCGGAAACTTTATATTTATGGAAAGCATCTCGGGGTTTTCTTCCGAGGTACGTTTGATACCTGCATCTTTAAAATCACTTAAACCTCTGCTTCTACAGGAACGCAAAAAAGGCGTATTCTACCGGGCTGATCATTTCGGCGGTAACAATATATGGATACTGTCAAATGAAAATGCACCAATGCGCTGCCTGATCATCGCCCCGGTTTCAAGTCCGGGCTCCGAAAGATGGAAAGCCGCCGTGAAGGAAAACGACAGCGTTTTTATTGATTCCTATGAGGTCATCGACGAGAAATACCTGGCCATTGTCCAGAGAAAACATCTTGGCACTTCGATTGAAATAACAAGTCTATACCAGGAAGTCAAAGGACCCGGTATTGAGAACAAGATCAATTTCCCGGAACCGGAAGGGCAGATATCCGACCTCTCATACAGCGGGAAAGATGACAAACTGGTATTCACCTACTCGAGTATCATTACGCCTCCTACATGCTATACCTATGGCATCCATTCGATGCATATGGGCATACGCTGGAAGAAGCAGATAAAGCTCTATGAGCAGGATAATTATAAAGCCAGTGTCATTACCGCCGTTGGGAACAAAGGAGAAAGGATCCCAATATCGCTGATCAGTAAAAGAGATGAAGAATCCCTTTCCAGGCCTAAACCTCTGCTTTTACTGATCATGCCGGGTGAGCCCTGGGAGTACGGCAAGGGCTTTAGTCCTTACCTTATCAGCCTGATTGACAGGGGTTTTGCCCTTGCATGTGTACATGTTCCTTTGAACAATACATCAGGGGATATGGGATCACAAATAATAAATGCTGCTGCCGCGGCCCTTATAGGCAAACAAATAACTTCGGCAGGTCTCATCACCCTGGTCGCCCGGGACCCTGCCTCTGTGCCGGCTGTCAAATCGGCCTGTGACCACCCGGAATGGTTCAGGGCATTGACACTTGAATCTCCTCAGGCAGCAAATATATCATGCCTCAGCGATATCCCCTTTGTTTGTATTTATACAGACCAAAATCAACTGACAGGGAAGGAAGGGCAACCCGCCATGGTTTCGGAAATACGGAAACTGACCAAAGAGGGAAATACCCTGCTCCTGATATCCGGCGACCGCCGTGTTAAGGAAGAGAATATGATGGCCGGGCTTCTCACATTTATCCTGGCTGCTAATGGAATTAATAAATAATCTCAATAATTAAACAAACATGCAAATGATGAATGAACGTGCCTCCGGCATACTCTTGCACCCTACTTCACTGCCCGGGAAATACGGGATAGGAACCCTGGGCAAAGCTGCTTTCGATTTTATCGATTTTCTGACCAAGGCAAAACAACAATACTGGCAAATACTACCATTGGGCCCGACTGGTTTTGGCGATTCACCATACCAGTGCTATTCAGCCCATGCCGGCAATCCGGATCTTATCGATCCCGACCTCCTTGTAAAATACGGATTGTTAACACAGGATGACCTGAAATCACAACCCCAGTCTGACGACGGTCAGGTCCTGTATGAAAAGGTACAGAAAGCCCGGCTTCCATTGCTTGAAAAAGCATATCATGCATTCACGGCAAATGCAGCGGATCTGGACAAACTGGCATACCGGAACTTTCTCAAGGGTCACGCATCCTGGCTGAATGACTATGCCCTGTTCAGGTCGCTCAAGGAAGAATCAGGCAATTCACCATGGTATACATGGGAAGCTGATCTGAAATTCCGCAACCCCGAAACCCTCAAAGCCGCGGAGATCCGCCTGGCTGAAAAAACAGATTTTCATAAATTTCTCCAGTTCGTCTTTTTTAAACAATGGACCAGCGTTAAAGATTATGCTAAGAAACACAAGATAAAGATCATTGGCGATATCCCCCTGTATATCTCACCGGACTGTGCTGATGCCTGGGCCAATCCTGGTGTTTTTGAATATGACAAAGATCTCAACCCGATCAGGGTGGGCGGCGTTCCTCCGGACTACTTCAGTGAAACAGGCCAGCTGTGGGGAAACCCGCTTTTCAACTGGGAAGTCATGAAAAATGATAATTACAAATGGTGGATAGAACGTATAAAGACCAACCTGAGCTTGTATGATGTGATAAGGATAGATCATTTCCGCGGCTTTGCAGCTTACTGGGCAGTGCCATACGGCGAAGCAACCGCCATAAACGGGGCATGGATCCCGGGGCCGGGTAAGGACTTTTTCAAAGCACTTCTGAATGAAATGGGGAAACTGCCGATTATTGCGGAAGACCTGGGAGTTATGACCCCTGAAGTTGAAGACCTGCGCGACAGTTTTGGGTTCCCCGGAATGAAAATCCTTGAATTTGCATTCGATTCTTCCGAAGAAAATGATTACATCCCATACAGCTACACTAAAAACTGTATCGTCTATACCGGCACCCACGATAACGATACCGTGGTTGGCTGGTTTAACAAGGCAGCGGAAGCCGACAAACAGCAGGTTCTCGATTATATCAACTGCACTGAAAAAGGGATACACTGGTCATTTGTGCGGCTTGCATGGGCGTCAGTCGCCAATACAGCCATCGTTCCTATGCAGGACTTATTAGGGCTGGATTCAGGTTCAAGGATGAACCTTCCCGGCACGACCGGCGGTAACTGGAAATGGAGAACCAGGCAGGGTGATTTTTCGGATGAACTTGCCGAATCGCTGGCACATCTCACAAAACTATACGGAAGGATTAAAAAGTCAAAAAGCAAAACCAAATAAAATGAAGCGTTTCATCCTTCTGATTTTCATGCTGCTTCCTGCCTGCTTTCTTGCAGCCCAGGCAGGGATTGAACGGGTAGAGCCTCCTTTCTGGTGGACAGGTTTTAAAAACCCCGGCCTGCAGTTATTGATTTATGGAAAAGACATTGGCAACAAAGCCGTTTCCATAGCCGGGGGGAAACAGTCTGATGTGATCATTACCGCCGTTCATAAAGTCCGGAGCCCGGATTACCTTTTCGTAGACCTTAAAATAGGTGCATCGGCAAGACCCGGAACCTATACCCTGAATTTCTCAGACGGAAAAAAGCTTTTTACAAGCTTTAAGTATGAATTAAAAAAGAGGATTTCAGGTTCATCTCTGCGGAAAGGATTCGATAATTCAGATGTGATCTACCTTGTCATGCCCGACCGTTTTGCCAATGGCGACACAGCCAACGATAATATAGCCGGGATGAAAGAGCGTGCTGACAGGTCAAAGCCCGACAGCCGGCACGGTGGCGACATCAAAGGGATCATTAACCACCTTGATTATCTTAAAGAGCTCGGCGTCACTGCCCTGTGGATGACGCCCCTTGTTGAAAACGATCAGCCCGTTTACTCCTACCATGGGTATTCCGCAACGGACTTCTATAAGGTTGATCCCCGTTTCGGGACCAATGACGACTATGTAAAACTGTCTGAAGCCCTCCATCAGCGGGGGATGAAGCTGATCATCGACGAAGTGTTCAACCATTGCGGAAGTGAGCATTGGTGGATGAAGGACCTGCCATCTGAAGACTGGATCAACCAATGGCCTGAATTTACGAGGAGTACATACAGGGCAGGCAGCATCAGCGATCCCTATGTAGCCGTTGCCGACAGCACACAGTTTTCAAGAGGATGGTTTGATAAAACCATGCCCGACCTGAACCAGCGCAATCCTTTCATGAAAAACTACCTGATACAGAACAGTATCTGGTGGATGGAATTTGCCGGGATAGACGGCATCAGGCAGGACACCTACCCCTATCCATTCAAAGACGCCATGAGCGAATGGGGGAAACGTATGCTTGAAGAATATCCTGATCTCAACATCGTGGGCGAATGCTGGATGAACTACCCGGCCACGGTTGCCTACTGGCAAAAAGGCTCAAAGAACGTCGACGGGTTTAACTCGAATCTGCCGTCAGTGTTTGATTTCCCAATACATGATGCCTTGATCCAGGCATTCAACGAAAAGGAAGGATGGAACACAGGCATCCTGAGGTTATATGAGATTATATCACAGGATTTCTCGTATCCCGATCCCAAGAATATTGTCACGTTTGCCGACAATCACGACGTAAACCGTTACCTCGACACACAGAATGATGATATAAGGAAACTGAAAATGGCCATGGCATTTATATTAACTACCAGGGGAATTCCCGAGATCTTCTATGGGACGGAGTTGCTGATGACCACCGGGGCCGATAAGGGGCATGGCAGCATACGAAAGGACGTCCCCGGCGGCTGGCCCGGCGACGTCAGGAATGCTTTCACAGCCCAGGGACGGACCCAGGCTGAAAACGACATGTACAACTTCATGCACACCCTGCTCAATTTCAGGAAGTCAAATACATCTCTTCAGACTGGCAAACTCCTGCATTTCATCCCCTCCGACGGAATTTACACCTATTTCCGTTACAACAGCCAGAGTACCGTAATGGTTGTCATGAACAACAATGAGGAACAGAAACTCCATGAAACCGGGCGTTACAGGGAAATTCTCAAGAACTTCAAATCAGGGAAGGAGGTCATCAGCGGCAGGGATGTCACAGATCTGTCGAAGCTGACTATCCCGGGGAAATCAGTCCTGATCATCGAGCTGAAACATTAATCACACAATAAATTCAACAAACATGCTGGCATTTCAGAAAAAACTGTCAAACATTTTTTACCTCCTTATTGGGTTCCCGAGCACTGCAATGGGGTTTGCCCTTTCTATCCAGATAGCAGTTCTCAGCTGGATACTGCGGACGAAATACAACCTGGATATAGACCAGATAGGCATTGTGTGGGCTGCAGGCCCTATTGCCGGTATACTTGGCCAGCCCCTTGTCGGACTCATCAGCGATAAGATCTGGTTCTGGGGAGGGAGGCGCAAACCGTTTATTATTATAGGCGGTATGCTTGCCGCCTTGATGATACTGGCCCTTCCGAACATTGCAAGGATCAATGATTTCTTCGGGATCGGAAGCATCATGGCTGTGGCAGTAACCGTGGCTCTAACCCTCGACCTGTCGATCAACATCAGTTTCAACCCTACCCGTTCCATCATTGCAGATGTCACGCCCGACGGGCAGCCGCGAACAAAAGGATATACCTGGATGCAATCTGTATCAAACCTTTTCGGCAGCGGGGCCTACCTTATGGGAGCCCTCATCAGCAATTACTTCCTGATCTATGCCGGGGTGATTATTGTATTCCTTTTCTCCATAGGCCCCCTGATCTTCATTGAAGAACCAAGGGAACTCTCGAAATCAGAAGATGACAAAGGAAATGCCATAAAAACAAAAACCCAGTGGGTGGAACTTTTCAAGCTGTATTTTGCCCATGCTTTTTCCTGGCTTGGCATACAAACTATGTTCGTTTACATTTTCGCATTCCTGGAACAGAAGATGCCGTCGATGCAGAATCTCCCGGAGGCCCAGCGCAATGCCAACCTGGGGCAGCTTATCGGCTGGTCGTTTTTCATTCTTAACGCCGTAGGTGCGATCTGGCCGGCCTTCCTGCTCGAACCAATGAGTAAAAAGCTTGGGCGGGTCCGAACCCAGGCAATGATGGTAGGTATTATGAGCGCCGGGTACTTTGGAATAGTATTCCTGGCCAGTACACCGTTTATGCTTTACACCATGATGTGCATACTGACCTTCGGATGGGCGGCCGTGGTAAGCCTTCCTTTCGCGATCATGTCGGAGAAAGTGGATAAAAGCCGTATGGGGTTTTTTATGGGCATTTTCAATCTCAGTGTAGTCCTTCCCCAGCTTGTGGCCAGCTTTGCCATGGGCAAGATTATCAGCCATGCTGCCGATAAAAGCATGGTTTTCATCATCAGTGGGATCTCCCTTGCTATTTCAGCCTTCCTCTGGATATTTGTAAGTGAGAAAAAGACGTCAATTTAATACCGGCTATCCATGCTAAAAAGCTTTGCTGCACTTATTTTCATACTGATGGCATTCTGTTCGGAGGCCCAGGATTTTCAGCATTTCATCGACCATATCAACAGCTTGCCCCAGGGAGAGAGACAGGCCGTCGCCGATAGTTTTATCAATGCATGTAAGGCTTATCCTTTCATTGAGCATGACAGTATTGCGCATTATATCTATACGGGAACCGTTACTTCCGCTGCAATTGCCGGAGATGCCACCCAATGGAACCCGACCCAGGTCCTGGGCCTGATACAAGGTACGAATTTCTGGTACCTGACAAAGGTTTATGAAGCTGATGCAAGGCTCGACTACAAGCTGGTTACCGGGGGCAGTGACTGGATACTTGACCCCAGGAACCCGAATACCTGCATGGGTGGATTCGGGCCGAATTCGGAATTACGGATGGGAGGTAACACCAAACCAATCGAAACCATTTTTGATCCGGACATTCCGCACGGGATAATACAGGATACCGTATTTCACAGTAACATCCTGAATAATTCCAGGCACGTAAAAGTCTACCTCCCCCCTTCCTACCCTTCGGCTGCAGAGTACCCGGTGATCCTGTTCCATGACGGCACCGAATATATCAGCCTTGCAGCCGCCAACAATGTGCTGGATTACCTGATAGCGCATAAAATGATGAACCCAGTGATTGCCGTATTTGTCCCTCCGGTTGACCGACAGCCGGAATATGCAGGGACAAAGATCGACCAGTTCACCTCGTTCATTACCACGGAGTTAATGCCCGTAATCGACCAGAAATACAAGACCAGCAAGGATCCTGCGAAACGTGCGACCCTTGGCGCTTCCGACGGCGGGAACATCGCTCTTTACCTGGGGGTTAACAAACCTGAAGTCTTCGGCAGGATCGCAGCCCAGTCAAGCGATGTGATACCTGCTATAAGCTCTGTGCTGCAAAATGGACCCAAACTCAACCTGGACTTTTATCTCGACATTGGCACTTATGATATAGCCCAACTCATTCCCATGGTGCATGCACTTGCAAGCCTGCTTCAGTTAAAAGGCTATTCCTATTCTTTCCGCGAGATCCACGAAGGCCATAGCTGGGGGAACTGGAAAGAGCACCTCAGGCTCCCGCTGATGCAGTTCTTTCCGTATACTGATGGGATTAATGAAAATTTACCGGGAAATGACATCCGCCTGGAACAGAACAGGCCAAATCCCTTCAGGGGGGATACCGACATAAGGTTTACCGTGCCTGCGGGGTCAAGAATTCATCTCGATCTTTGCGATTACTCTGGGAAATTCGTTGAGTCGATATTCTCGGGGACTGCCCCTGAAGTGACCAACAGCATAAGGTTCAGTAACCGGAACCACAGGGCCGGCAATTACTTATGCATCCTGGAAGTCGAAGGACACAGGACAAGCAGGATAGTAACCATAATCAATTAATCAGTTTCAGTAAAAAACACTTAATACAGCTTGTATGAAACAGTTTTCTTTCATTTTATCGCTCTTCGGCTTTGCACTTCTTTTCCAGTCCTGCGGTTCAGGAACCGATATCCTTGTTTCAAAAGAACCTCAGATGCTGAAGTTGTCAGCCCCGGTCACGGTAAACACTGCTGACTCCACGGTGATTGAACTTGGGGATTATTTTCTTTATCCGAATAAAATCGATTCTTTCTTTGTCGACAAATCACTCACAGCGAGGATAACAAAAGATTCACTTCAGATGGTACTCCGCCCGGGGGCGAGGAATATACCCATGTTAAGCGCCCTCACTGTGTGGTCAAAGGGATTTTCATACACGCTTATGCTTGAGCGCTCGCAAAAGATACATTACCGTTTCGGTTTTAATCCGGGGAACAAGAAATACAAGAAGGTACAGCTCGCGGGGCAGATGAATGACTGGAATCCTTCGGCAGGGTATATGTTCCTGAAAGAGGGCAAGTGGTATACCGATCTCTTTCTTTATCCCGGTAAATACCAGTACAAAATTGTCTGCGACCGTAAATGGGCTTCTGACAGGAATAACCCCGACTCTGTATCAAACAACAATGGGGGTTATAATTCCCTCCTCACCCTCGGTACCCTCAACTCCCCTGGCCTTCCGGCCCTTTACACCTTCGCGGCTGATGGAAAAAAACTGGACCTTGGAATTAAAAACAAAGCCGATACGGTATTTGTTCTCTGGGATAATCATTTCCTGGATGGCAAATTCTGGAAACACGACAGCAGCGGCATCCATATCAGCGTTCCCAAGACCGCAGCTTCGTTAGAGCGCAGCTTTATACGGGCATGGGCTGTGAATAAAACCGGCATTTCAAATGAGATACTGGTGCCTCTGAAAAGCGGAAAGGTTATCACCGACGCCTCAAAACTCACCAGGGTAGACCAGGAAGCCATGATATTATATTTTATGATGGTCGACCGTTTCCGCGACGGGAACAAGGAAAACAACGCGCCGATTAAGGATAAGGATATTGATCCCAAGGTGAATTATATGGGAGGTGACATCAGCGGTATTACAAAAGCCATTGAAGAAGGCTATTTTACAAAGCTGGGTGTAAATACCCTTTGGATATCCCCCATAACCCAGAACCCGCTTAAGGGATATAATGAATTCCCGGCCCCTCACCGGAAATTCTCAGGATACCATGGGTATTGGCCTATCACTCTGACCACTGTCGACACAAGATTCGGAACGGCCGACGAATTACATCAACTGGTCAATGACGCCCACGGCAAAGGGCTGAACGTCGTGCTCGACTTTGTTTCTCATCATGCCCACCAGGAATATCCGGTGTTCAAGGCTCATCCCGACTGGATAACGGTACTGGATCTTCCGGGAAAAAGAAAAAACATCAGGCTTTTTGATGAAAACCGTCTTACCACCTGGTTTGACATCTTCCTTCCGACTTTCGACCTTACAAAACCGGAAGTTACCGAAATGGTTTCCGATTCCGCTGCTTTCTGGATCAGGGAATACAATATTGACGGATTCAGGCATGATGCAGCGAAACATGTCCCCGAAAATTACTGGCGCGTTTTGAATAAAAAACTTACTCAACAGGTTGTCATTCCTCAGGGCAGGCAGGTATACCAGATCGGTGAAACCTTCGGCAGCCGTGAACTGATCAAGAGCTATATCAATCCCGGTATGCTTGACGCCCAGTTTGAGTTCAATCTATACTGGGATGCAAAGAACACCTTTGCCCAGGATAATACATCCTTCAGGGACCTGAATTATTCGCTTCAGCAGTCGTTCAGCTATTTTGGAGAGCATAACCTGATGGGAAACATCACAGGGAACCAGGACATGGTGCGTTTCATTTCCATTGCCGGCGGCGCCCTCAGCAATACCGAGGATGCGGTTGAAGCAGGCTGGAAGCGTGACATCCAGGTGAAGGACACCATAGGGTATTATAAACTTGCTTCACTCATGGCATTCAACATGACCATACCCGGGATCCCGGTAATTTACTATGGAGATGAATACGGGATGGCCGGTGCGGCAGATCCTGACAACAGGAGAATGATGAAATTCGACAGCCTGAATCCTCATGAAAAAAAGCTCCTGGCCACCACTTCGAAACTGACCAATTTACGGAGGACAAGCATGCCCCTCGTTTACGGGGATTTCAGTGTAATCAAAGTCAGTGAAAAAACATACGTATACATGCGTTCATACTTTGACAAGGCTGTTATAATTGTTTTTAACAAGGATAAAAATTCAAAAAAGATAGAATTTGACATCCCTGAAAGATTTGTCAAATCTGTCTTCATATCTAACTTTGGAAATACAATCAATGTAGAAAAGGGGAAAGCAAGTCTTACCCTGGCTGGTAATTCATTTGAACTCTTAAGTAATTAAACCCATCATGAAAAGAACATTAATTTTTATCGCAGCGATCCTGTTTGTCATGAGTGCCTGCAAACCAAAGACGGAACCTGTTACACAGGGCGGGAAACTGGTTCATGCGGAATGGACCAGGAATGCCACAATTTATGAAGTCAACGTTCGGCAATATACGCCCGAAGGGACTTTTAAAGCTTTTCAGCAGCACCTCCCGAGGCTTAAAAAAATGGGGGTTGACATTTTATGGCTTATGCCCGTAAACCCCATTGGAATAAAGAACCGGAAAGGCAGCCTGGGCAGCTATTACTCGGTTAAGGACTACCTTGCAGTTAACCCGGAATACGGCAACATGGACGACCTGAAGGCGCTGGTTAAAAAAGCGCACGAGCTGGGGATGTATGTCATCATCGATTGGGTAGCAAATCATACTTCCTGGGATAATGCGCTCATTACGCAACATCCCGAATGGTATAAAAAAGATGCAAAAGGGAACATAATCGCTCCCGTTCCCGACTGGACCGATGCAGCAGGCCTTGACTATTCAAAGGAAGGGTTGAGGAAGTATATGACCGATGCATTGTGTTTCTGGGTCAAAGAAGCTGATATCGACGGGTTCCGTTGTGATGTGGCAGGCATGCTGCCTGTAAGTTTCTGGAACCATGCGATGCCCGAAGTCAGGAAGATTAAGCCCATTTTCACCCTTGCCGAATGGGAAACCCCGGAGATGCATGATACTGCTTTTGATGCTACTTATTCCTGGGATCTTTACAAACTCGGCAATGAAATTGCCCAGGGGAAAAAGACTGCCGACAAGATTGATTCCAATTATGCGGCGGAAATGACAAAATACCCGGCTGATGCTTACAGGATGAGGTTTACCACAAACCATGATGAAAATTCATGGAACGGAAGCGAATATGAACGGCAGGGGCCGGCGGCCATGACCTTTGCGGTTTTCAGTTTTACCTTCCCCGGCATTCCCCTGATCTATACCGGGCAGGAATCGGCAATGAGCAAGAGGCTGCGCTTTTTCGACAAGGATACTGTTAAGTGGGGAACCTACCCCCTTCAGGCATTTTACACCACCCTCTGCAACCTGAAAAAAACAAATAAGGCCCTTCAGAACGGAAATTCGGGATCTACATTTTCAAAGATCCGCAACGACCAAGAACAGGCAGTATATTCTTTCATGAGAGAGAAGGATAATTATAAGATCCTTGTCATCCTTAACCTTTCCCCGAATCCATGTTCTGTTAAATTTCAGGACGGCATTCCGGGAGGCAAATGGGAACCGGTATTTACCAAGGAAAAGCTAATTACCGGCAAGGATAAACCCATGCAACTGAAACCCTGGGAATACAAGGTATTTGAGGCGAGGTAAGACCTAATCACCCTTTAAGCGTGATCATATATGAAAAAACTTGCAGCAGGCAGCCTGATGGTGTTGTGTCAAATCCTATGTCTCCTGATGCCCGCTAAGCAAGCCAAAGCCCAGGAGAATGATGCTTTCCAAAAAAGAGGGAGTGTAGCTGAAACCTTTCAGCCCCTCCCCTTTTTCGAAGTAGTCCCGCTGGGCTGGATCAAGGAGCAGATACAGGATAACCTTAAAGGGTTTACCGGTCATCTGGATTCCCTCGTGCCGGACCTGATCCTGCGCGACGACATTTATGGAAAAGACAGGCTAAGCCGGCATACCAAGTCGAAAGATGTTGGAGCGATAACCGAGAATGCAGAATTGCAGGCACAGTTCCTGTGGTGGAACAGCGAAACTCAAAGTAACTGGCGTGACGGGTATATTCGTTCGGCTATCCTCACTATGGACCAGCCTCACATTGCAAGGGCTAAACAATACATCCTGAAAATGCTTTCAACCCAGGACAGTGACGGCTACCTTGGTATTTACGATAAAGACCTGAGGTATAAATTCGATAACGAAAACGGTGAACTTTGGGCAAAAACCACCTTGCTAAGAGGGATGCTGGCCTGGTATTATTTCACAAGGGACTTTACGATTCTTAAAGCCATAGAATCATGCGTCAACAACGTCATTCTAAATTACCCCGCCTATAAGTCCCATCCTTTCCATTCGGTAAATCCCGATGCCGGGGGAGTTACGCACGGTCTTGCATTTACCGATATCCTGCAGGAGCTGTGGAGGATAAACGGAAAACCCGAATACCGTGATTACTGTCTTTTCCTGTACAAGGATTTCTCGGAGGCAGTATTGAACGAGGATGCCCAATTCATGAAACTGATGGATACGACCCTGCCATTGAAAGGGCATGGAGTTCACACATACGAGCATCTGCGTTCCCTTGCTGCTGCTTATTATACATCAGCAAATCCGGGTTTGAAAACCGCCTTGAAAAATTTCCTAGGGAAAATTGCCCTGGAAACTTCTGCCTCGGGCGGTCCTGCGGGTGACGAATGGATAGGCGGAAGAAAGGCCGATGCTACCAGCCGGGGGTATGAATACTGTTCGATGCATGAGCTTCTTAACAGTTATACAGACCTTCTTGCAAAGACCGGGGAAGCTGATTTCGGCGAAATGGCAGAAAAACTGTTCTTCAATGCCGCACAGGGATCAAGGAACCCTTTTGAAAGTTCAATCGCATATCTGAAGACCGACAATTCATACTCCATGTGCGGGGGCCTGAACGGGGATACCACGGTAAAAACCCAGACCCGGTATAAATATTCACCTGTCCACCAGGATGTCGCCGTTTGCTGTGTCCCTAATGCCGGACGTATTGCCCCGTATTATGTTCAGAGCATGTGGATGAAGGACGGCAAGGCCCTGATCGCGACTTTGCTC
The DNA here is from genome assembly GCA_903837605.1 of uncultured Bacteroidales bacterium. GTDB lineage: Bacteria > Bacteroidota > Bacteroidia > Bacteroidales > FEN-979 > CAIRDP01. Next base: position 46,362 of record CAILVF010000075.1, read on the forward strand.
GGCCCGTGTGAAGTTGAAACAAGCATCATGGGCAAACGGGTAAACATAGAGGAACAGACTGCTTATCCCTACGATTATAAAGTCACATTTGTAGTGACAACTCATGAAACGGAATTTGACCTTAAGATCAGGAGGCCTTCCTGGGCGACAAAGCTCGTTGTCAGCGAGGAATACCGGGAAGACAAGGGTTATATTTTAATTCACAAGCGTTGGAAAGGGGAAGAATCAGTAAGTATACAGTTCTTTCCTGAAGCAGCAGTAAGGCAGGATATCAACGGGGAATATTTTTACACATACGGACCCCTTGTTCTGGCGAGGCCTTTACAAAGCATTGGCATCCAAACCAAGACCTATCCCCTGAAAGAATTCCGTGACATGCATTACAGGCCATTAACTACGAATGTGCTGGAATATGCTAATGAGGGAGTAAAACAAACCAAACCTGGCAGGCTTGAGTTTAATACAGCCTTATATAACCCTGTAAGCAGAAAAAATGAGCCTGTAATCCTGATTCCTATGGGCCAGACCATTCTGCGCCAGGTCACGTTTAAACCAAAATCCGAAGAGAAGTGAAATGAAAAGATCTATCATCGCTTTAACCCTGCTTTGCCAGTTTACAGTTTTTGCCCAGGAAGGCAAAACCCCCGCTGACCAGCCACCGGCATGGTCAAAAACCGCTATCTGGTACCAGATCTTTGTTGAGAGGTTCAATAACGGGGATAAGAAAAATGATCCTAAACCGGAGGATATCAACATACCTCCTATGAAGCAGTTTGCACCTCAGGGCTGGACCGTTACGCCATGGACACACAACTGGTTTGAGAGTGAAGACTGGGCAAAATCAACCGGCCAGCCTTTCATGGACAATCTCCAGTACAGGAGGTTCGGCGGGGACCTACAGGGAGTCCTTGACAAACTGGATTACCTGAAAGACCTTGGTATCAGCGCAATTTTCATCAATCCTATCAATGATGCGCCTTCCCTGCACAAGTATGATGCCCGTTCCTATCATCATGTGGATGTAAATTTCGGTCCGGACCCCGAAGGCGACAAGCGGATAATTGCCCTTGAGAACCCCGCCGACCCTGACAGCTGGAAATGGACATCCGCCGACAAATTATTTTTAAAAGTCATAGCGGAAGCCCATAAGCGAGGTATGAAAGTAATCCTTGATTACTCGTGGAACCATACCGGCGTGATGTTCTGGGCATGGCAGGACATTCTTAAAAAGCAATCCGCCTCGGTATATAAGGACTGGTATGATATTATTTCTTTCGATGATCCCAAAACACCTGAAAACGAATTCAAATACCGGGGCTGGGTGGGAATTGAAAGCCTGCCGGAGATCAAAAAAGTGAACATAACGACCAAACGTGAAAACGGCCATCCCTATGAAGGCGATATCAATCCCGGGGCAAAAAAACATATTTTCGCAGTCACCAAACGCTGGCTCGCGCCCGGCGGGGATAAAGCAAAAGGCATAGACGGTTTCAGAATGGATGTTGCCGACCAGATCGGGCTCGTTTTCTGGCGTGACTGGAGGAAGTTTGTGCGTTCAATCAATCCTGATGCATATCTTATAGGAGAAATCTGGTGGGAACAATGGCCCGATCAACTCATGAACCCTGTTCCATACACCCGTGGAGATGTGTTTGATGCGGTGATGTTCTACCAGGTTTACAAACCTGCGAGGTATTTCTTTGCGAAAAACGATTACCATATCGATGCAAAACAGTTCCGCGACAGTATTGAGTTCCAGTGGAACAGGCTGAGGCCCGAAAATCTCTATGCGATGATGAATGTTTCATCCTCGCATGATGCACCAAGGCTGCTGACCGATTTCTATAATCCGAACAAGTATAAATACCAGGCCCTTCCCCGTGACAATTCTTCTTATAAAACGGGGAAACCTGATCCTGAAACTTATAAAAGGCTGAAGCTATACCTGGTTTGGCTTTTTACGACTGTGGGGGCTCCACAGATCTGGAACGGGGAAGAAATGGGGATGTGGGGTGAGGATGATCCCGATTGCCGTAAGCCTTTATGGTGGAAAGAATTCAAGTTCGATGCAGAATACCGGAATAATTACCAGGCGGGGGAGAAAACGTTTGACCCTGTGGGGTTCAACCAGGAACAGTTTGACTTTTACAAAAAGCTTATTCACCTGCGGAAAGCCAATCCCCTGCTGAGCAAGGGTAAATTTGATTTTATGCTGGCCGAAGGGAGCAAACTGGTTTACAAAAGGTCGGATGGTAAAAATGAACTTATCGTCATGATCAATGCGGGGGCGTCCGCCCAGGATTTTATTCTTGAGGGCGGAAGAGAATACACCGATCTCCTTAGCAACAGGCACTTTCAAGGAGGCAAAGCAAGCATCGGGCCCTTCACTGCAATCATATTGCAGCCTGTCAGCAGGTAAAGTACTCAATTATAAATTTATCAGACATGAAGAAACTCGCGTTTATCATCATAGTGCTTTTGTTTTCCACGAATTCATTTTCCCAGCAGGTGAGTGTTGCTTCCGGAAGGGTTCAGCGGTTTGAGAATTTCCATTCGCATTTTGTGGCGCCAAGGACTATTGATGTGTGGCTCCCTGAGAGTTATACGGCAGGTAAAAAATATGCAGTGTTGTACATGCATGACGGGCAGATGCTTTTCGACAGTTCATCAAACTGGAACCACCAGGAATGGGGCGTAGACGAGACCGCCGGGAGGCTGATGAAAAAGAAAAAGATCCGTGACTGCATCGTGGTGGGGATTTGGAATAACGGGAAATTCAGGCATTCAGAGTATTTCCCTCAAAAGCCGTTTGAGTCATTGACGAAAGCGGAGAGGGATACGATTTATGCATCCACCAGGACAAAGGCAGAAGCATTGTTTGCTGCCAATGTGCAGTCTGACCGTTACCTGGAATTCCTTGTTAAGGAGCTGAAGCCATTTATCGACAGTGCTTTTTCTACGTTTAAAGACAGGGAGAATACGTTTATTGCAGGTTCCAGCATGGGCGGGTTGATCAGTCTTTATGCCATTTGTGAATATCCCGGCGTATTCGGAGGGGCTGCCTGCCTTTCGACCCACTGGCCCGGGATCTTCGGTACTCAAAACAATCCAGTACCGGCTGCATTTATGAGTTACTTAAATGCACATCTCCCCGATCCTTCTTCACATAAAATTTATTTCGATTACGGCGACCAGACCCTCGACAGCATGTACAAACCATACCAGTTACAAGCCGATGCAATTATGAAGTCAAAAGGCTATACTTCAAAAAACTGGATGACCAGGGAGTTTCCCGGGGCGAACCACTCAGAAAAGGCATGGGCAAGGCGGCTGTATATCCCTCTTGAATTCCTTTTATCTTCCGGAGTGAAGTAAACAGGCCTGTTTGCAACGAAAAAAAAAGAGGCTGAACCGTTCCGGTTCAGCCTCTTTTTTTTGTGTTGGAAATGAATCCTAGTTCTTCTTCAGCTGATACCTGTAAACAGGCTGGCTCAGGTTAAGAGTTACTGTATAGTTCCCGGCTGCGGCAACAGTGATGTTTGCTCCGCCTGCTGAGAGTTTACCGGTATTGCTGCCATCGTCGCCATAGTTAAGGTCCCACGCATGGTTGGCACGGAATTTCAGTCCGGCTGCGGTAAGGTTAAGCGTAGCTTTCCAGGTCTTTGCAATGGAATCATAAGCCATGTCCGTGTCAGTATCCCATCCTCCCGGCGTTGCATCCCCGATCACCGACCATTTGGTCAGCAGGAATTTATGTGTGAGGTTAGGCAGGTCGACATTGAGTTTATAGTAACCATGCAAACCGGCTGCAATGTTAGCCCCATTGGGGTTAAGAGTACCGTCGGCACCATCATCACCCCAGTTGGTTGACCAGCTGTTTCCCTGGCAATATTTGAACAGGGCATTGTCGATACCCATCCAGATATATCCTTCATATTTCCCGTTGGATGTCACAGATGCTATCGTGGTGGAGGAATCAGCAGGATTCCAGCCCTGGTAGCTCCCGGGTACGAAAAGGATAGGATAAACTATTTTCACGAAATATGGTGTAATAGTCTGAGGAATAACAACCGAGTAAAGCGGCGCTATGTTTTGGTTGATGATAGATGACACCCTGAATTCCAGGTTGATCGGAGTAGGGTTCTTCGGATCATACTCCATGGGGAGTATCTTCTGGTTCAGGTCGTAAGTGTTGATGGAACTCTGCAGAAGGCTGTTTACCTGTACTACCGGAATAGCATTTTTAAAATTATTTCCGGCCATATCCATCTCAACGAGATAGGTAACTACTAACGGCTGACCAAACTGGGCAGCAGTCCATGTATAAGTGATCGGCACTGCCGAGTCGCTCTTCTTCAGAATAATCTGAGCCCCGCTTGCAAGGTTTAATACCGAAGCATTCGGGGTAGTGCTAAGTGTGGCCTTGGTCTCATCCTTTTTGCATGAAAGGGCGCTCAGAAGACCAAGAACCAGGATTAATATTGATATTTTTTTCATAGTATCTGGTTTTTAACTTATTAATATCCGATATTTTGCTTAAGGTTTGGATTTGCGGATACATCTGAAGAAGGTATCGGGAAGATATTATAGAAGGACTGGGTGGAAATACCATTTTTAACCCCGCCTTTCCATGGCCACACATATGTGCTCGTACTGAATTCACTAAACCTGATAAGGTCGGTCCTGCGCACACATTCCCAGTACAATTCACGGCCTCTTTCATCAATAATAAAAGGCAGATTAAGCTGGGAAGCGGTAATATTGCCGGCCTGATCACCGTATGCTCTTTCACGGATTGCATTAACATAATTCAGAGCCTGTGAAGCACTTCCGCCACCGCCACCCCTGAGGACAGCTTCGGCATACATCAGGTAAACATCAGCCAACCTGAACAGTGGGAAATCTGTAGAGCAATAGGTAGGATTTGATCCTGCAACTCCGTCACTGGTAACATTCTTGAATTTAGTGACAGCATATCCGTCAGTGAATACACCTACATCATTGATCTCAAGATTTTGACCGTCACTCCAGAACATTGCCCTGTGGTCATAACTATGCATGCTAAGAATGTATGTATAGTCAGGAATCCCAAGTTTCATGGTAATGAGATAGGTACCTGCTTCAGGAACCGCAATATTGGCTCCGCCCTCTTCCAGGGTACCATTGGCACCATCGTCACCGTAATTGAGATCCCATCCGCCATTGGCACGGAATTTCAGTCCGCCTGGAACCAGGTCGACAGTAATGGTCCATGTGTTTGAAGTTGCATCATAGGCCATTGGTGTATCGTTGGACCATCCACCCGGAGTTGCATCGCCAATCACAGCCCAGGTAGTTTTTGTCACTGAATAGGTAAGGGCTGCAGTATCAATGTTCACCTTATAATACCCTGGGTCGGCTAAGGAAATATTATCGCCATTGGGCACCAGTGTTCCGTTTGTACCTCCGTAATTATGGTCCCAGCTCGGGGTTGTGCAGAATTTAAACTGCTGGTTGGAACTTGCCATATAAAGGTAACCTTCGTATTTACTGTCGCTAGCTTTGGATGCGATCACGGTAGTCGTGTTGGTAGGATCCCATCCCTGGTAGCTACCCGGACAATAAACAACCGGATAAGCCTTGGCATTCTTAGGAGGTGTGGCTGAATGGTAAAGGCCATTTTTCAGGTCAGGATAAAAGAGATGAACAATGGACTTGGTTGTACGTGTGCCACCCCAGCCTCCGCTGACTCCGAAATCGACAGGTTTCATACTTCCGCCAATTGCTGCGCAAATCACGAAAGTGGTTCCGCCCCAGGTCTGAGTATTTGTACCATCATATTCGATCGGGAAAATGATTTCATTGCTGAAGTTATTATCGACAAGGAACAGATTCTTGTACTTTGGTTCAAGAGTATAACCGCCTGCTATTACTTCGTTGCACTGGGTAATGCAATCGGTATACCTTGGAGTGCCTGTATAAACTTCTGCATTCAGATATAATTTTGCAAGAAGGGTAGCAACGGCACCTTTATCAGCGCGTCCGTATTCATTGGCACGGGCAGCGGTAATTAATGGTTCAATTGCTAACAGTTCTGATTCAACATATGCAAACAGATCGGCACGGTTCTTCTGTGGCGGGAAGAATGTACCGGGAACATCGCTTTCTGTTACAAAGGGAACATTACCAAACATGTCAAGTGCGTGGTAATAACTTAAAGCCCTTAAGAAACGGGCTTCAACCCTGTAATTCAGAACATTGATTTTATCCTGGCCCGTTATGCCGCGTGAATCGAGTTTACTTACTTCCGATTCCCTGATAAATTCATTGCAGAGACTGATCTGGTAAAAGATCCTGTAATACATGGCTGCAATAAAAACATCGCCTGAACCCCAGGTCTGGGAATGGAAATTATGAATAGTCTGGTCATTCCATGAAATCACAGCTTCGTCAGTTGTAAGTTCCTGGTGATACCAGAATCCACGTAAGTATTCGCCGAACCCTTCGTCAATCCCGCTGATATCAGGATTTCCTGCCGGGCCCTGCTGGCCTGATACCGATAGGCCTGCATAGCATTTTGCCAAAACCCGTTTGTACCCGGCAGCTGTGGTATAAGCATTATCCGGGGTATACAAGGTCGGGTTGATCGGCGTTGTATTAAGATCCTTGGTGCAGGATGCTATGAACAGCATTAATGCTGCTGCAACAAATGTTATTTTAAATATTCGTTTCATCTTTCTATTTTTTAATGTTATAACTTAAGACTAACACCTATAACATACACCCTTGATCTCGGATACATATTGTTATCAATACCTAAGGATGAACCAAGGTTCACTTCAGGATCAAGACCCTTGTACTTGGTAATTGTGAAAACATTGTTCACGGTAAATGAAATACCAAGATTGAGAGTGTTCTTTACAAGGTTCCCAAAGTTATAGGCCAGGGTAAGGTAGTCAAGCTTGAAGAACGAAGCGTTCTGCACATAATAATCGGAAAGATACTGTTGATTTACGAAACCTGTGTTTGTGACCGAAGTGGCAACATTGCCCAGGTAAGGTCCTTCAGGGCGGTACAGATTGGCATACACTCCCCTGTTGGCTTCAACATTGTTATACATATAATTACCGATATTGGCATGGCCGCTGGCAGCAAGGCTCCACTTTTTATAAGTAAGTCTTGTATTTACACCAAATGTAAAGGTAGGATTCGGGCTTTTGTAGCAATACCTGTCGGCATCGGTGATCTTGCCATCGCCATTCCTGTCAACATACAATCCTTCAACAGGATTTCCGTTGGCATCATATACCTGCTGGTATACATAAAATGAATTGATCGGGCTCCCTACCCTGTCGATCTGAACGGTGTTACCCACACCACCGCTGATTCCGCCTACCATAATACCGGGGTAGTTCGGGTCATCGGAAATATTCAGCTTCGTGATCTTATTTTTGTATGTTGTGGCATTGAAGCCGATATCCCAATTCCAGTCCTTGGTTACAATGGGCTTGACATCAAGAGTGAATTCAAGACCTGTATTGTTCATACTTCCAACATTGGTCCATACATAGTTGGAAAGGTTGGTTCCGGCAGGGACAGGGACAAAGTTCAACATATCCTTTGTATCCTTGTAGAAATAATCAACCGAAGCAGTGATCCTGTCTTTCAGGAAACCAAGATCAATACCGGCGTTCCAGGTGGTGGTGGTTTCCCATTTGATATTGGGGTCATATGCATCGGGGCGTAATGTACGATACCAGACATTCCCGAACTGGTACATAGTGAACCTGTCACTCTGGGTATAAATCGGGATGTAAGGATACCAGTTGGCCGAAATATCCTGCTGACCGGTTTGTCCCCAGCCTAACCTGAGCTTCAACTGTGAAACCACTTTTGAATCCCTCAGGAATTTCTCGTCATTGATTTTCCAGCCTAGAGCAACTGAAGGGAATAACCCCCAACGTTTGCTCTTTGAAAACCTTGAGGAACCGTCATCACGAAGGGTTGCAGTAAGGAGGTACCTGTTTTTAAAGGTATAATTGAAACGTCCGTAAAAAGAAACAAGGTAATATTCCTGTTTTACTATAATGGTATCGGCGTGAGCACTGTCGTGAGGCACGTTGCCATTGTAGTTATTATTATTTACCCAGAAATGCTGCCATGAATAACCTGCCATTACATCGAATTTACTGCTGATGCTCTTGACGTCCTTCATATAACTCAGATAAAAGTCGAGCAGGGTGTTCTTTTTGGTCTGATCGTAATTGTTGTCAACACCTTTGTTGAAGTAATTCCAGGTAGCGTAAGTAGGCACATAATTATTGCCTTTGCTCCACGAATAATCCATACCGAGGTTCAGGTTGACCCTGAGGTCGGGGAAGAAATGAAGCTTGTAATCGAACTGGGCGTTACCCAGGAACCTGTTGACAGTTGATGTATTGTCAGTTTCCTTAAGACGGGCAACGGGATTGGTTGTTGCCTGGCGGACAGGATCGTTATTTGGCTGAAGCCATGCCCAATAATCATTATACAGGCCGTATTTGCCAGCCGCATTAACAGGCTGGGAAGGATCAAAAGCAACGGCATCGCCAATTGCCGACTGGTCGGCAAAATGGTTCTTTTCATACATGTATTTGGCATTGATATTGACTTTAAGATAGTTCTTAAAGAAAGTAGGATTCAAGGTTGCCCCAAGGGTCGTCCTTCTCATATTATCGGTAAGAAGAGTACCATCCTGGTATGAGTATCCTATGGAAACGCGGTATGGCATAGTACTGACTGCCCCTGTAAATGCGAGGTTATGGTCGGTTCCGAGAGCCGTACGGTAAATTTCTTTCTGCCAGTTTGTGTTGGCATTACCAAGAAGCGTGTCAACACCGGGAGTGTTCGGGTACCTCTGTAAAACCAGGGCGCGGAAATCATCGCCATTATACACACTGACTGTTTTCGGGACAGTGGAGATAGAAATGTTACCCGAATATTCAAGACCGAATTTCTTGGCACCCGTTGCTCCCTTTTTGGTTGTAATGATGATAACACCATTGGATGCACGTGAACCGTAAATTGCGGTCGCAGAAGCATCTTTCAGAACGGTATATGTTTCAATATCATCAGGATTAAGCATGCCAAGAGTGCTGCGTGCACCCGATGTGGAGGCATTGTCAATGGCAACACCATCAACAACAAGCAAAGGATCATTGTTTGCATTGATTGAAGAACCACCACGTATACGGATGATAGCATCACCACCAGGTGCACCACCGGTTGTGGTAACCTGCACACCGGCTATTTTCCCAACGATCAACTGCTGGGGAGATTGAATTGCGCCCTGGTTAAAATCCTTGCTGCTTAGTGCAGCAACAGATCCGGTGGCATCAGACTTTTTCACCGTACCGTAACCGATAACGACAACCTCATTAAGGCTCTTCGTCCCTACAGACAGCGATACATCGAGGGTCCGTTGTTCAGCAACTGTAATTTCCTGTGGCATGTAACCGACATAGGAAAAAACAAGCACAGCATCCTTCTTAACTTTGATGGAGTATTTTCCGTCCATATCGGTAACAGTACCTGTTGTCGTATTTTTAACAACGATAGTTACCCCCGGGAGTAAACTTCCATCTGTCGCATCTGTTACTTTACCCGAAACCGTAATCTCCTGGGCAAAAGCAATAGATGCTGATGCTAAGGCGAAGAAAAGAATCAGGTAACGCAACCAAAGTACACGTTTCTTCATAGAGTTAATTTTAAAATGTTAGTTTTCCGTTAATTTAATTTTTCTTATTACCGCTATATATACTCATTTATATATACTGATTTTGCAGTGCAGAATTAATAAAAAAATGCTTACGATGAGTAACTTTTTATACGTTTTTTTTTATAAAATGCTTATCTTTCTGATTATGAATCTATTAAAATCAAAAGGCGATTTGTTTAAAATTTAACAAATCCCCCCGGGGGGAAAAATGTGCCCAGGCTTTTATTACCTTTGTAAATTAATAAACCCAGCAACATGAAAAGGCTTTTAAGTTCCTTCCTAACCCTTCTCCTGGTCATTTTTGTATTCAGGCCGGCCTCGGGCCAGGTTATTGTGACGATCCCGCTATACCCCACCGATCTTGATTCATGCACCGTTATTTTTGATGCTTCGAAAGGCAGTGCAGGGCTTTATAACGTTTCGCCTCCCATTTATGCCCATACGGGGGTCATAACCAACCTGAGCACTTCCCCTGCGGATTGGAAATATGTTATTGCCGCCTGGAGCGAGAATATTCCAAAGGCAAAGATGACGCCATTGGGGAACAACCTTTACAGTATTAAACTGCTGCCCAGCATCAGGGCATTTTATGGTGTTCCTGCAGGGGAATCTATTTTAAAGCTGGCTTTTGTGTTCAGGAATTCCGACGGTTCAAAAACAGGCAAGGAAGCAAACGGCGGGGATATTTTCGCCAACGTTTATCCTACTATTACAAGTGTAAAGATCAACCTGCCACAGAATAAAAACCTCTTCCTTTCGGCCGGGGATCCGATTCCGGTCGATGCCACCAGCCCCCTTGCCAATTCCATGAAACTGTTCCTTAACGGAACTCTCATTAAAAACATTTCCGGCCATGAGATCACCGACACCGTGATTGCCGATAATTTCGGGCATAACTGGACCAAATACTGGGTTAAAGTGCTTGCTATAAATGACACTGCCGCTGCAGCAGATTCATTCTGTTATACAGTTATACCTTCGCCTTCGGTAGCAGCTTTGCCTGCAGGCATTAAACCGGGTATTAATTACCAGGATTCGACCCATGCAGTGCTTTGCCTTTATGCACCTGGGAAAAACTCTTGTTTCGCAATCGGAGATTTCACAAACTGGGAGCAGGATTCAATCCATTACATGTTTAAAACACCCGATGGAAACAATTTCTGGGTACAGCTCAGCAACCTTGTCCCCCGCAGGGAATATGTCTTTCAATACCTGGTCGACGGGACCATCAGGATCGGAGATCCTTTTGCTGATAAGGTCAGCGACCCTAATGATCAGTATATAGATGAAGCGACCTATCCGGGGCTTATCCCATATCCCACGGGAAAAACTACCGGTATCGCCACGGTCTTGCAAACATCTCAAACCCCTTACCCCTGGTCATCATCGGCTTTTACGCCGCCGGCCGTTACCGACCTTGTGATCTACGAACTGCTTATCAGGGATTTTACTGCGGCCCACACCTACCTTTCCCTCATTGATACGCTTAATTACCTTAAGAATCTCGGGATCAACGCCATCGAGCTGATGCCGGTCATGGAATTTGAAGGCAACATCAGTTGGGGGTACAATCCAAATTACTCCTTTGCCGTTGACAAATACTACGGACCGAAAAATACCCTGAAGCAGTTTGTGGAGGCAGCTCATTCGAAGGGAATGGCCGTGATCCTCGATATCGTTTGCAATCATCATTTCGGCTCCTCACCACTGGTACAGCTGTACTGGGATGATCAGAACCAGAGGCCTGCCGCAAACAGCCCGTGGTTCAACCCTATTCCGAAACATCCGTATAATGTGGGTATGGATTTCAACCATGACCTCCCGGCAACCCGGTCATATATGCTTCGGCTTGTAAAATACTGGCTTCAGGAATACCATGCCGACGGCTACCGTTTCGACATGTCGAAAGGGTTTACCCAGGTAAATTCATATCCTGATAATGTGACCCTTTGGGGTCAGTACGACCAGAACCGTATAAACATCCTGAATACATATGCCGATACTGTTTGGTCGGTTAATCCCGCCGCATATATGATCCTTGAACATTTTGCCGACAACAGCGAGGAAAAAGTCCTGGCCAATGCAGGCTTGATGCCCTGGGGAAACGGCAATAACAGTTATAATAACGCCTCCGGCGGATGGATCAGCGGAAGTTCTTCCGACTTGAATTGGGGCTCATATATAAACCGGAACTGGAACCAGCCAAACCTGGTATGGTATATGGAAAGCCATGATGAAGAGCGCCAGATGTATAAAGATTACAGTGCCGGCAACAGCAGCAAACCGCCTTATAACCCAAAAGATACTGCAACTGCCCTTCAGAGGGGCTCCCTTTGCGCTACTTTCTTCCTGAGCATCCCCGGTCCTAAAATGATATGGCAGTTCGGCGAACTGGGCTACGATTACTCCATTAACTATCCTTCGGGGACATCCGCTTCAAGGCTTGACCCCAAACCCGTCAGGTGGGATTATTATACCCAGTGGGGGAGAAAATATTTATATAATGTATACCGTTCCCTGATTGAATTGAAAAAGAACCTTCCCGTGTTCAGGACCAGCACCTTCACAATGGATGCTTTGGGACCTGCAAAAAGGATTGTCCTTACCGATCCGTCAATGGACGCCCTTGTGATTGGGAATTTTGACGTTATTGACAGGAATGTCATTCCGAATTTCACCAAAACAGGGATGTGGTATGAATATTACAAAGGAGACTCCCTTTCGGTAACCGATGTTGCAGCCCCCCTCGCATTTACAGCCGGGGAATACAGGCTTTATACAACAGTGAGGCTGCCAAAACCTGTTTTCACTGGAATAGACACGCCCGGGAGTGATTTGAAGGCAACCTGCCGCATCAGGGTGTTCCCGAATCCTTCCGACGGCCCCCTGTATTTCGAACTTCTGAACGATAAACCGGTAAATGCCAGTCTTTATGTTTATGACCTGGGCGGAAGACCATGCGGAACCGTTTTTGAAGGCAGGCTTGACCAGGGACTGCAGGTTCTCGATTGGGCACCGGCCGGCAAACTGAAACCCGGCATTTACTTCTATAAACTGGTTTCAGCCGAAGGTTCCTGTAGCGGAAAAATAATAATCCTTTAAGACCTTTACTTCAGAGCAGAGACTAAATCAGGACTGCAAGCGTTAATTTTCTATATCTTTGCACCGCAATCCGCATTACCTGAAATGAAAAAATCAATTGTATTATTCTGTACTTCCCTGATCCTGCTCTGCGGCATGTCGTCCTTCCAAAAGGTCTTTGCCGCTGCCGATACTGTTTTTGTACTCTCTATGGAGATTAATATGACCAAAGCGGTGAGAAGCGGAATCTTCAACCCATCCCTGGATCATGTTTATGCAGTGTTTGACACGGGGATCTCAGATCAGCAACTTGTAAACTCAGGCGACAATATATTCACCCTGATGCTCGTCCAGGGCCTCGATTCAGGCGCCGTATACCATTTCAGGTTCAGGATTAACAATTTCCTTACAGAGACCGTTGACAGGCAGATCCTCATAGGGCAGGGTGTTAATTATTATAATTGCTGGTGGAATAACGATTACCTGAATTATACCTGGTTCCAGGTCGATATGAGCTACATGGTGCAACAGCATGCTTTCAGACCCGATACGGATTTTGTTGACATTGCAGGAACCATGAACAATTTCCAGGGCTCCCCTCCACTTACACGCATAGGTTCCGGCTACGTCTATCAAACTATGTACAATATCGACCCCGGCACAGTCTCTGCCTTTAAATTCAGGATCAACGGAGATACAACCAAAGCCGAGCTTAAAGGTCAGTTAAGCCGGTTCCTGCTGGCACCCGACAGCGTTATCCATCCGCTTTACTGGTTCAATAATTATAATCCGTCAAAAGTTCCGATGACTTTCTACTGCAACATGAAATATATGACCAGGGCCGGGCATTTCAACCGTTCGGCTGACCATGTTGACGTTGCCGGCTCCTTCAATGGGAACGGTGCATACGATATTCTTTATGATAATAACAGGGACACTATTTATTCTGCAACCATACTTATTGACACCGGCTTTTGTAATCTGCCCCCGTTAAGTTTCAAATATCGGATCAACAGCTCATGGGAGACTGCCGAACTCCATGGCGAACCTTTCCGCAATTATATTCTCCATGATACTGCCTCGGGACGGAACATTGACAGTTCCTGGTTCAACAACTGGGATCCCACGAAGGAAACAAGGCCATTTGCCACGAACGTTACCATACAGGGCAATTACGTTTTCAAACAGGTTGTTACCGGGGTGTATTCTTATGAAAATATTAACGGTATCAAAGAAGGGGAAAGCACTTACCAATGGTACCGCAGCGCCGACTCCCTGGGCATCAGCATAACCCCTATCGATACTGCAACGAAGATTACTTTTACCGTCGACACTACCTGCATTCATAAGTGGCTGGTTTTTGAAGTTACTCCAATTGCTGTAAGCGGGGATTCGGCAATAGGAGACCCATACAGGGTCATCACAAAATCATCGGTAGGCTATGTCGGGATTTCGGAACAGAACAAGTTTATTTCACTCGTTTATCCAAACCCCAGCAGCGGGAATATAGTGGTTCAGGGGCTGTCGGCTATCACGAAGATTGAACTCTACGACCTTACCGGCAGGCTTGTTTTCATTGCTGACGATTTGAACTCGCAGCAACCCCGGGTCAATCCGTCATCACTAATGCCGGGCATATATCTCCTTAAAGCCAGCGGCCGGAATAATGAAACTGGCTGGGCCAGGATTATCAGGCAATGACGGGATGCGGGATGCGGGATACGGGAAAAATCACTATTCTTTTGCCCTCATTCAAGAATAAATCATTCTTTCATTAAAAAATCAAGGGCCGCTCCTTCCTCGTATTCGGCGGGTGATTGAGAGTGCCTGAATACCCTCAGGTTACGGTTCCCTTTCAGTTCGATTTTACCTCCTTCTATCCAGAAAAGACATCCTTCGCGTAAACCAACCACAATGCTGTTCCTGTTAACGGCCAGGAATTCCAGAATTCTTTGTTCCCTTGTTTCCCCTGCATGCCCCTGGGGGTTTGCATCCAGGTAGTGAGGGTTGATCTGGAAAGGGACAAGATCAAGGCAATTAAACGATTCGGGTTCAGCGATAGGCATATCGTTGGTGGTTTTCATTGTGGGGCATGCGATATTGGCCCCGGCGCTCCATCCTATATAAGGAGTCCCCTGCCTGACCTGTTCTTTTATTGAGTGCATGATCCCTGTTTCGTGCATCAGTTTTAACAAATGAAAGGTATTACCTCCCCCGACGACTATGCATTCGGCTTTTTTAACAGCCGCTCTTGGGTCGGATGAATGATGTATTGAGACCAGTTCTACGCCGAAGCCGGTAAATATGCCTCTCACCCTTTCTTCATAGACATTATAAGAACTCAATACGCTTTCTGTGCTCAGGTTTACCCCGGCGTAAGGGATGAAAAGAACCGAGCGGACCGAGAATTTCCTCAGGAAATTGTCTATATACGGCCTGGGCCAGCCGAGATATTCTTCCCCGGCATTGGTCGAGTTGCTCAAAAGTAAAAGATTTCTGTGCATTTCGGGAGGTTTAAAGAGTAAAGATAATTGAATTTATTTAAGCTGCTTCCGGGAACCTGTTTTCCACTCCTGTATATAAACCTCCGTAAACCGGTTCATCCATGAATTTGATGCGGAATAGCGGCGAACTATGTTTTGAGGGTCGGCATTGCCATATGAAAGTTTATCCTTCACTGCAAGTAAGCGCGCAACTTTCTCCTGGCAGGAGACAGACTGCTCGCCGGCCATGCCCTGAATATGTAAAAGCATCAGGTAGCGCAATGCTTCAACAGGTTCGTTAACAGCACAATAATAATCCAGCGCCTGTATAGAAATGAAAAGATTGGATTTGCCTGTAACATAATCGTACACTGAAGTCAGAGGCAGGCCAAAATGATCTATACGCTTCATGGAATAAAATTTCTCGTTGGCTGCAAGAGCCTCTAATCCTGTTTCATAATCCCCGGCAGCCATGGACCTGATTACTTCATCCAGTTTATTCATGTATTCAGCGGCATCACTGTACCTGGCCAATGTATCTTTCAAGGCTGTTACATCCAGGTTGCAGGACGTCATATGCCCGGCCAGGTATATTGCGTTTTGAAGTATACCCGCACCGCGGCTGTAATTGTGAAGCGCAAAGCATCGCCCGGCCCTGATGCTTAAAACAACCAGGCTATCCTGAACCAGTTCACAGGCATGGTTATTCATCTTTGAACGGTATGCCGAAAGCGCTTTAAGAATGTCAGGATCATTCCCGAGGCCCTTGCTTTTTGCCGTTTCAGCGGCCAGTAGCATGAAACTGCCGGCCGAATCTGGTTTGTCACCCCACACCAGGCGCTGTTCCTGGGATATCCTGTCGAGAAGCCATTGTTTGTATGATTGCCGGTAAGTTGAATCGGCAATTTGATCTGCAGGAACCTGAAATTCAGCCGATATTTTTCCCGCCTGTTCAAACTGCAATATTGCCCTTGCAAACTGCCGGTGTTGAAAATAGGCCGTCGCAAGGGCATTGATCTTTCGAACCCTGATGGCAGCGACAGAAGGTGCCAGGGAATCCAGAACCGCCACATGCCTGCTCCCGGGATTAAGGTCCTTTGTCATCGCGTCTGCCCTGTCGAAATAAGCCAGTGCGCTGTCGCCTGAGCCCGATTTCAATTCCTTCAGGCTCTTTGCCGCGAGAGAGATAATCATACCCATAACAGCCTTTCCCTTTTGAAGCCTGATCTCAGGAGCAAGCACCTCCAGTGATTTTCCTGTATACGTTTGCTCACAGCTTTTCAGGCATTCGAAAGCCTCCGGATAATTTCCGGCTTCCAGAAGGCTGTTGCAATGGTCGAGCTGCCCGATAAAGATTGCCCGGTAAACTTTGCGGTAAACCGAATCGGAAGTGACATACAAAGGGTATACCTCCCTGTATTTCTCGGCTTGCTGCAGGTATTCCATGGCAAAACTGACATTCCCCCCATCCAGGCTGCTTGAGGCAATTCCCGTATAGGCATTGTAGACCCCGTTTACAGCGTCAGACATCATATGCTCCCATCCATTATGATTCCTGAGAAAGGGGTTTGCCTCAGCCATGCTGTGTGCATTTTCCATCAGCATGACTGCATCCGAATATTTCATCTCCGTAATCAATTCTTTCGCTTTCCTGCGGTAGGCCTGCATCAGGTTTTCGGAACCCCATGACAGGAGAGTGTCGCCGCGGGAATCAGGGAACACACGGATCAGCACCGACTTTATAAAACCGGTATCATTCCCAAAAACGGATTTTGAGAAATATGTGGTAAGGTAGTCCTTATATATCCTGCCCTGAATATTGTCCATCAGGGAGCTTAGCCTGATGAACCTCATCAGCCTTCCGATAAAATAGTCGGAGATACTGTCGGGCGACGAACAATCCTTGATGACTCCTGATCTTTCAAGGGTTTCAGACAGGTTGAACATGCATGTCCTCGACATTTTGAATAAGGAAAGGTGTTTTTCCAGAAGGTGTTTAGGATCACCCCCTGTCAGGATAAGGGTACTCCCGAAATCCCGTTCCTTGATAAGCTCAATCATCCTGACAAGTTCCGAGAGCCTTATAAAATTCAGGGGTATAAGGCGGGGATCGGTCATATCCCAATGCTGGACTTCAGCATCAAGGCTGTCGATCATTGCAGAAGATGCATAATAATCATCGATCAGGTTCTTCCTGTTATAAAATTGTCTCCAGCATGATTCTGAATATGAAAAGGAAAAATCACCTGTGATCAGGGTATCAACAGCTGTATCCATAGTAAGTTCAGGTAGCCTGAATACAAGTTTGCCTGAAACGGAGGGGTATTCCCCCGTAAATTCCCGTATAGTGTAATTTCCGGTATCGAGTTTAGTGGATAATTTCAGTTTGAACCTGAGATCTTCTGGCGCGAGTACTTCTGCGATCGGGAATGAACGGTACTGCAGGTATCCCGAAAGACTGAAATCCGAGAGTGTGAGGATGGCCTGGTATGATGCCGGGGCCAAAGGGAGCAGGGAAATCTGTTTTTTAAATCCTATTGTTATATTGACAAATTTAGGAGGTTTGAGAAGGTCCTTCGCAAGTTCTTCGAGAATTTCATTCCCGTAGTTTGTCTTCTGGCGGTAATAACCGGTATACGGAAGCCTCCATGAACCTTCGCCTCCCGAATATCCGAAGGGTTGCTGGGAATATGCCGGTACAGATATAATAAAGGTGGTAAACAGGGTAAAAAGTAGTTTTCGCATTCGGGTCCGGCTGATTTATTCCGTTGCAAAATTAAAAAATAGAAAATGGATAATATTTTTTTGTCAGTGATTTGACTTATTTATAACTTTGATTTTTAACACAACAAATTTATTCGTTATGAGAGAGAAATTTTCCAGCCGCTTACTTTGGTTATTAGCCGTCACAGTGATTTTCATGTCACCTGCATGCAAATCCAAAGAGAAAGGGCCTGCCCAGGCGCCAGAATTCAAAGTGATGCAGTTAAAAGGAAGTACTGTTCCCGTTTTTCTTGATATGGTTGGCCAGGCTGAGGGTATTCCTACTGTTGACATCCGTGCCAGGGTCGAAGGCTATCTCATGAACTGGTCCTTCCAGGAAGGATCAATGGTTAATAAAGGACAGAAACTTTTTACAATCGAGAAAGACCAGTACAGGAACACCCTCGATTATTCCAAAGCCGATCTCGACAGCAAGACTGCAGCCTGGGAAAAGGCTAAACTGGATGTTGCCCGTTTAAAGCCCCTTTTGGCAACCAATGCCATCAGCCAGAACGACTATGATGTAGCCGTCACAACCGAGAAGCAAACGAGGGCTGCTGTCGCAAGTTCCAAAGCCGACCTTGAGCAGGCAGCACTGAATCTTTCATATACCGATATGGATTCGCCCATAACAGGCTATATCGGAGCCGTGCAGGTCAGGCCGGGGAACCTCGTAGGACGAGGCGAGAGCACATTGCTTGCAACGGTATCCGCCATCGATCCGATGTACGTTAATTTTCAGATGAACGAAACGGATTACCTGGCAATCATGAGATATTTCAGCACGCATAAAGACAAGGTCAAGCAGAATGGCCCGATAAAAGTATACTTTACACTAGCCGATAAAAGGAAATACCCTATAGCCGGGGAAATAGATTTTATGGACAGGAACATCAATCCTGCAACCGGGACTATCGCCCTGAGAGCCAAAGTTTCAAATCCCGAGCATATTATCAAACCCGGCAATTACTGCCAGGTTCAGCTTGTCCTGGGTGAAAGGGACAGCACCGTGATCGTACCTCAGAGCGCGCTTACCATTGTCCAGGGGAAATATTTTGCCTTTGAGGTTGGCGACAGCAATAAAGTAAACCGGCTACCTGTAATGGTAGGCCGCAGCTTCGAAAATAAAATTGTGGTAAATGCAGGTCTTAAACCAGGTTCAAGGATCATGCTTGAAGGTTTCCAGAAGTTCCAGGAAGGGATGAGGATAAAACCGGTTATAGTTGAAGACACACTAACACTTCCCGGACCGGGAGCATTATAACGGGGAACGGGGAACGGGGAACGGGGAACGGGGAACGGGGAACGGGAAACCGGAAAAGGGTAACGGGTAACCGTAAATCGTATATCGTA
>CAILVF010000076.1 GCA_903837605.1 uncultured Bacteroidales bacterium
CCGGCATTGGCAGCCGGGATCAAAATACCAATGTTTATGGAGGCCAGAAGAAGGGAGAATATCCAGGCATTGCCAAGCTGCCTGAATTTTATAAAAATGATGATTCCCATCATGTAAAAAAGCAGGCTGTTGAGAATAATAAGGCCGATCTCGGTATAATCCGAAAATTTGTGACGTCCTTTGAATGCACCATACGCCCCCATGTATAAAAACATCAGGTAAAACAACCCTCCATAGACAAAGAACTCCCATGGCAAGGCGGCCTTTCCTCCCAGTATTACTTTCAGTGCCCACCATATGAAAAAGAAACCCCAGCAAAGAAGGTAATTCCATTTCCCGGCCATCATGGAATGCAGCCTGTTTCCCGAGAAAAAGATCAATGCCGAAAAGATCAGCATCATCGGAAACAGAAAATGGATCTGCCATCCGTATTTCCTCGCCAGGATAAAAGCGAGGGCATAAAAAACAATGATGGCTATTCTTGGGATTTCTTTTCTGCGGATGCGGATCGAGAATAACAGCAAGGCGGCGAAAAAGAGGGTGATAAGGCTGCAGAAAATAAACATCATTTTTATATCCCCGGGATTAAATGATGTTGCAGAAGCGGTGACAGACGCTATGCTCACCGCAGCTGCCGGTGCAAGCCCGGAAGGCTGTACCGGTGTTTCATGCGATAAAAGCTGCTTTACAACAGTCCTGATTCTATCGAGGGAACTCACCGAATACCCTGCCACAACCATAATGAAGATAAAACCGATAACCTTCAGGAGATGCTTCGAGATGACCGATTCAATACGCCTGTAAGGATTGGCCTTCCCTGAATGAGATGATCTGCCATGCTGCCTGTGCCTGTGCCTGGATGTCCCTTTTATGGGTTCTTCCATAATATCAGTCGGTTTGGGAATCAAAAATAAAAAAATTTCCTAACTTTAAGCTGTTATTCTTTACGACATGTGCGGCAGGTATTCGTTTGCAGTGGTTGATGAACTTATAGAAGAACGCTTTGGGGTGAGGGTGAGGACTGCCATTTACAAGGCCAGGTATAACTGTGCCCCCGGACAGGACCTGGCTGTGATCTCAAACCATACACCTGAGGAGCTCAGTTTCTTCCACTGGGGGCTTATTCCTTCCTGGGCCAGGGATAAGTCTATCGGCTACCAGCTTATCAATGCCCGGTCGGAGACCATTACCGAAAAACCTTCTTATAAAAATGCTTTCAGGAGCAGGCGCTGCCTGGTCCCGGCAACCGGCTTCTTTGAGTGGAAGAAGGACCGCGACAAGGATCCCTACCGCATCCTGATGAAGGATGAAACACCGTTTGCCATGGCCGGGATTTGGGACCAGTGGACTACCGCCGACGGGGAGATCATACATTCGTTCTCGATACTTACCACATCTCCGAATGCAGTCATGAATGACATCCATGAAAGGATGCCGGTAATCCTTTCCCGGGCCGATGAGAAACGCTGGTTATCCCCCTTGCCGGAGTCAGAACTTATTGACCTCCTGAAACCTTATCCGGCAGAAAAAATGAAAGCATATAAAATTTCGAAGCTGGTGAATTCACCAAAAAACGATTCTGCTGAGATCCTTATTCCTGTATCATAAGCGAACATCCCCTCAGATCGCTCGAATCAAACCTTCCCAGGACCTCAAAGCTGCCGTCATCATGAACCCTTCCCAGATCCTGGGTGGCCAGGAAACTGCAGGAATACAGATTGGCGAGGTCGATGATGCTGATCCCGCCGCTGCGGCCCAGGGCACAAAATGAAAACGGATCGTTCACTTCGCGTATCAGGACCTTCATCCAGGGCGGGGTGCTGAATAAACCGGACCGGTTTGACCATGCTTGTGAAAGCAATTCCGTCATGCCATATTCAGAATGGATCTCCGCCTGGGAAAATGCTACTTTCAGCTTATCATGAAGTTCCGGTCGGGTGATCTCTTTCCGCCGGCCTTTCATGCCCCCGGTCTCCATGACAATAAGGCCGGGGTATTTTCCCGGAAATTTTTCGGCAAAATCAAGAAGGGCATAGGTAAGGCCGATAAGTATAGTTTTCCGGGATGCAGGCGCCGGTTCATCCAGGCGTTTTCGCAAGCCTGCAAAGTCATGGAGAAAGAAACCGTGAAGCCGGTGAGGGTTCTGCTGCATGAGTTTATTTATCATGTAAATGAGAGAGGAAGTCTTACTTTCTCCGGGTTTTGGAGTAAGAGACAAAAAGGTGTATTCCGCCGGATCCCCGTATGCAAGCGTAAACCCTTTGAGCAGGGAATCGTCATACATAGCGGGATCGGCCAGCAGGTGGCGGCTGCGGACCGATGCTGTTGTTCCGCTGCTCCTGAACTCCTTCAAGGCCTTCATGCCGGAACAGATTATCTCCCTCGATTTAAAAACCTCGACCGGGATAAAGGGGATGTCTTCCGCCTGGCGCACATTGACCGGGTTGCGCGATAATGCATCGGAGAACTCCCGGTAAACCATACAGTTTTTATACTGGAACCTGTAAACATCCAGGGCAAGTTCATTGAACCCGCAACCACCGGCCATGCTGAAGATCCTTTCCCTTAGATTTGCTGCGCTTATTTCGATCTCGCCGTTCACGTATTTTCCCTATCTTTGCAGGGGTCCAAAGGTATCAAAAATTGAGGCATCCCATGGTGGCAAAAGGGAAATTCAGCACAGCCGGTTTTTATTCTCTTCTGATTGCATTCTGCATCATCACATTCTCTTCCTGCATGAAAAGGGAATCTTATTCTGATATTCCGCAGATCGCGTTTGCCGGGTATGCGAATATGTTTGACACTACGAGGATCGCGAAAAAAGGCATACTTACCATTTCATTCCAGGACGGGGACGGGGATATCGGCCTGCATACCTGGGATCTTTACCCTCCATTCGACAGTACCAGCATTTATTTTTACAACTACTATATCGACCTGTATGAGAAAAAGAACGGCGTCTTTGTAAAGGACACCACCCTTTTCACTTCGCTTAATGCCCGCATCCCTTACCTTACGCCTGATGATCCCAACAAAGCCATCAAAGGGCTTATTGTCGATACCATCCCGTTGAACCCCAACCCGGTCTATGACACGATTCAATTTTCGATGTTCATTTATGACCGCGCCTTGCATAAAAGCAATGTGGTGTTCACCCCGGAGATTGTTGTCAGAAGGCCATAAGCAGCTATGGAGAGGGCACTGGCTTACCGGAGGTTGATCATCATAGGAATATTCCTCACTGTCGGGCTGATTTTCGTTTTCAGGCTTTTTTATGTGCAGATCCTTGTCGACAAATACATACTTTCGGCCAATAACAACGTTCTCAGGTATATCACCCAGTACCCTGCAAGAGGGCTCATTTACGACCGTAACGGCAAGCTGCTGGTATACAACGAAGCGGCATACGATCTCATGGTCATTCCCAGGCAGGCCAGGAATGTCGACACCATGGAACTTTGCCGCCTGATCGGTATCGATAAGGATGAATTTATACGGCGGATGGAAAAGGCGCGCAATTATTCCCCATACCGCCAGTCTATTTTCGAATCCCAGATCACGCGCGAAAACTATGGGTTCCTTGAAGAGAAGCTGTTTCGTTTCCCGGGCTTCTTTGTCCAGTCGCGCACCTTGCGCAAATATACCTATTCCATTGCCGCTCATACTTTCGGATATATTGGGGAGGCCGGACCCGACGTCATTGAATCAGATCCCTATTACAAATCGGGGGACTATATCGGGATCAACGGGATCGAGAAATCCTACGAAGACATCCTCAGGGGAGAGAAAGGACTTAAAATCAGGGTAGTGGATGTTCTGAACCGTGACAAAGGCAGTTTCCAGGATGGCAAATATGACACCCTGGCCTATGCAGGTACCGACCTGTATTCCTCCATGGATGAGGACCTTCAGGAATACGGGGAAAAACTTATGGCAGGAAAGAAAGGGAGCATAGTTGCCATCGAGCCATCCACCGGTGAGATCCTTTGCCTGGTCACTAGCCCCTCTTATGACCCAAACCTCCTTGTAGGAAACATCAGGAAAAAGAATTACAGGAGCCTGGTAATCGATACTGTTTACATGCCTTTATTCAACCGCGCACTGATGGCTATGTACCCTCCGGGATCAACGTTCAAGCTTGTCGATGCCCTGGTAGGGCAGCAGGAAGGGGTTCTCTTCCCCACAACAACTTACAGCTGCCCGGGCGGGTTCAGTTTAGGCAACGGTAAAATGGTGGGCTGTCATTCTCATCCTTCGCCGCTCAACCTGATCGGTGCCATCCAGATCTCCTGTAATACCTATTTCTGCAGGGTTTTCAGGTCTATTATCGATAACACTGTTTACACCAGCACCCGCCAGGCATATGAGAAGTGGAGAAAAGAAGTGATGAGTTTCGGACTGGGGAAGAAACTCGGGCTGGATGTGCCGGGAGAGGTCAACGGGAATATACCCACCCCGGCCTATTACGACAAGTATCATGGAAAAGACCGCTGGCACTCCATGACAATCATCTCTCTGGGGATCGGGCAGGGAGAGATCGGTATCACTCCATTGCAGTTGGCCAACCTGGCAGCCACCATCAGCAACCGCGGCTGGTATTATGTGCCTCATATTATCAGGGCCTTAGGAAAGAAGGATTCACTGAACCCCGGGTTCAGGGAGAAGAAGGTCACAGCCGTAAATACCGCTTATTTTGATATTGTTGTTGAAGGGATGGCGGATGTGGTTTCGGAGGGAACCGCGCGGGCCTCGAAAATCGACAGTATTGATTTTTGCGGAAAGACCGGCACCGCACAGAACCCTCACGGGAAGAACCATTCTATTTTTATTGCCTTTGCGCCGAAGCTTAATTCGAAGATAGCCATCTCGGTTGTTGTCGAGAATGCCGGTTATGGGGCAGAATGGGCAGCGCCGGTCGCCAGTCTTATGATAGAAAAGTATATCAGGCGGACCGTTAAAAGAAAAGAGCTGGAAGAACGCATCATGAATGCGGACCTTATTCATGGAATAAATGTTAAAAATGAAAGCGGAAAAGGGCATTTTTTACCGGATTGACTGGGTCATGGTCATCCTTTACCTGGCCCTTGTTCTCATGGGCTGGCTTAATATTTACGCTGCGGTATACAACGACAGCCACCAGCATATCACCGACATGCACCAGAAATACGGCAAGCAGATGATTTTCATTTTGGCATCACTGGTACTCGCTGTCACAATTATTATCATAGAACCGAAATTCTTCTCACAGTTCTCTTATTTTATCTACGGTTTTTTCCTTGCCATGCTCATCGTGGTGATCTTTGCCGGCCGGGAGATCGCAGGATCCAAATCATGGTTCGCGATAGGGGGTTTTGGCATCCAGCCTGCCGAATTCGCCAAAATGGCTACAGCCCTTGCCCTTGCGAAGTTCCTGGGTTCTCTCGACAGGAATATAAAAAACCCCCGACAGCTGGCGACAGCTGTATTGATCATCATACTGCCCGCTTTATGTATCCTTCTCGAACACGATACTGGTTCGGCCCTGGTCTTCATTTGCTTCGTGCTTGTTCTTTACCGGGCCGGGCTCACCGGGTATGTCCTCCTGGCCCTCATTGCCATGCCTGTGCTTGGAGTGCTTGCCCTTATTGTAAATAAATTCGTACTTATAGCTGCCTTGTTCGTAGTGTCGGTATTGTTATACCTGCGTTCTCAACGCCGGTTCAGGCAAATACTCATAATCCTTGCAATATTCCTGGCCTCGAGCGGTTTCGTTTTATCTGTCCATTATACGGTAAACCATATACTTGAACCTCACCAGAGACAGAGGATCAATGTATTACTTGGCAGTAACACAGACCTGAAAGGCGCAGGTTATAATGTAAACCAATCCCTTATTGCAATCGGGTCGGGAAGGTTCTGGGGCAAGGGTTTTTTGCAGGGAACCCAAACCAAGTATAATTTCGTACCTGAACAAAGCACCGATTTTATCTTCTGTACTGTGGGCGAAGAACATGGCTTTGCAGGCTCTTTTATTGTAATTACCCTGTTTCTCTTACTGATGATCAGGATAGTGCTGAATGCCGAAAGGCAAAGATCAAAATTCAGCCGTTTGTACGGTTACGGGGTGGCTTCATTATTTTTCATCCACTTTTCAATAAATATCGGGATGGCGCTCGGCCTCCTGCCGGTCATAGGTATTCCCCTGCCATTCTTCAGTTACGGGGGATCTTCACTCTGGGCTTTCACCATCCTCCTGTTCATTTTTATAAAACAGGATGCCCTGAGGTACGAACTGGTTTGAAAACCGGGATTCTATAAGCCAGCCTTAGATGCGAGCCGGGATCAGCCGCCTCCCGGCATGCCGGGCATACCGCTCTTCTGTCCTCCATGCTGGCGCTGCTGTTGCTGCATCTGACGGTTCTGGTTCTCCTGCATCTCTTTCAGCATTTCCGACATCATCAGGAGATACTGGTCAAACTTCTGGTCATCGTGAAGTATCTTTTTTATCTTTTCGTCACGGCTTTTGACCAGCAGTTCCATGATCTTTTCATTGCCCTCGGCATTGTACTTCTGGACGTCATCGAGAAGCTGGACAAATGCGCCGGCCACAGAATCCTTTTGCCCTTTGGTCATGGGGATCTTCTTCGCCAGGCGGTCAACGATTTCCCTTGCCCTCTCAGCGGGAGCGACCTCTTTCTTACTGTTGCTCTGTGCTTCGCCAGGCAGGCAGCTTGCGAAAAAGAGCAGGAACAATAGCAGATTTTTTTTCATAGGCTTAATCTTTAAAATACTTCCTGAGTCTGAACGTATAAACCCTTTGACATATTGCCGATGCCAAAGTCGATTGCAATATTGGTACGGTCATGTTTGCCAACCATGATCCTGAGGCCCACACCGGCGGCCGGCTGGAAATATCCGAAAAGGGGAATGTTCATATCACGGCTGGAAGCAGCAGTGACATTGGTGAAAATAACACCTCCCAGGATATGTGAATGGGGCGAAATCGGGAAACGGTATTCCATTTCTCCATATACAAAATCCTCTCCGCGGTACCTCCCTTGCGCATATCCCCTGCCCGATGAGTTCATCTGGTCATAACTGATGCTCATCAGGTCAAGGTAAGGCAGGGACCCGCTTACCAGGAAAGATCCGTACAGCCAGAATGCCAGAAGGTGTCTCGGGCAACGCTTTGAGAGGGGGATATATGTCCTGAATTCGGTCCATAATGTGGAACTGTTCCTGCTGCTGCCCAGCCATGTTGCATTGTAACGATAACTGACATTTACAAAAACACCCCTGTATGCATTGACCTGGTCATCCCTGGTATCATAAATAAAATTGGCGCTCAATCCTGATGTGATATAGCTGCCGGTATTAAAACCGTGCAGGCTGCTGTAGGCGAAATGAGGAGTATTATACAAGGTATCGTTTGTGATCAGCAGGTTCTCATCCTGGATATTGTAATGGAAATCAATATGGTATCCTAGGCCTACATTGATTGAAGGGGTCAGGCGCCTCGATATTACATTATAAAACCTTATCCAGTTGTAATCCATAGGATAAACACCATTCAGAGAGGGGTCAATGAGAACGGCCTTATACCCTGCGACAAGAGGTATTTCAGTCTGGTTATTAGTACTGAGGGAGTAGGTTGGAAGATTAAAAAGATAAAACCTCCAGTCGCTTTGCAGGAACCATTTGTTATGAGGAAAATAAATGTTGCCTTTATACTGTATAAAAAACTGCTGGTTCAGGGTATATAATGCGGAGGCCACCCCGGCCGACAGCTTGGTGTCCCCGGCTTTGCCCAGCTGGAGGGAAAACGACCCCCCTATTCCGAGCTGTAGGCTGGTAGCCGGATCATAGGCTATCAAAGGAATGGCAAAGAAACGGAAACGTTTGTCCTTCCTGGGATAGAAGGGGTTATCCCCTTTGAAGAACAGATCGATCAGGTCTTTCTGCTTACAGCATGTATCACATCTCCATGATTTTGTTTGATTGTCTGCGGATGCAGATTTCAGTGAATCTCCGGTATTCGGTGCGGCGCATCCGGGAAACGGGAAAAAAGTAAAAGCAAGCAATACAGATACAGTGAGGAACCTTGTCATGGGACAATGGAGGAAATTGAAAACGGCAGCTGGCATTCGAGGAAATAAATATTCGTTTCATCTATCTGCCGGTATTCCCGGTACAGGCCGTCGGTGGTGGTGGTATTCGGAAGCGGGCTGAACCCGTCCATAAGACCTGCGCGTTTTAAAAACGTATTTTTATCAGCTGCTGAAGGGAAGTTGATCCTGGCAAAATACACATCCCTGTCGAATGGCAGTATCACAACAAACATGGTGTTCCTTACCAGGGTAAACAGGTCCTGCCAGGGGATAGGCGAATGCTGCACACCGAGGACGCCTTTTGTACAATACGGATCACGTCCGAACCTCCTGATGAGATCCTGGATGAACACTGAAGGAAGCTGAAACAGGGTGTCGGGATTATTGCTCATGAATTTACGCGCCAGCAATGCAAAAAATCCTTTATCGCCTGGAGCCGGGACATCCGAAGTGATCCTGAGGTAAAACCGTCCGTAAGCTGCCTGGTAACCTGCGGGAGAGAAACAATCGAAGGAGGTGAGGGTGTCCCTCGTCTTGCATGAGGACAGGGAAACTGAATAGATACCATAGGCCGAACAGGGGTCGGCCATTTCGTATGCCTCAAAGATGATATGCTCGCTCTGCCACCTGATATCCTGCACCAGCAGGCTGTTAAAACCGTATTCAAGAAAAACTTCACCGCTGCCTTTCTTATAATCCCTGAAATCCTGGCCGGTAAGATTCGAGGTATTGGAGATCAGCGCCTGGGGAACATCGTGGTCGTGAAGGGGGATCACCTGGGCCAGGAGGTGGATGGGGAGGATCAGAAAGATCAATAGGAAACGGTTCATAATTCTGCTGTTAATCTCATCGCATGCGTTGATACAAATTTAATTATTTCGCCGATAGCAAACCCGGGCTTTGAGTTTTATCTGTTATCCGGCAGATTTGATCATTGCGTTATGACATCTGTGTCGGCGGGGATGTCGGGCCTGCCTGATTTTTTATCAAGGAGGCTTCTCCTGTAAACGAGGTGGATGATGAGTGGGAATACGATAAGGGTAAGAGCCGTGGCGCTAACCAGTCCGCCGATAACGACTATTGCCAGCGGTTTCTGGGTTTCGGAGCCTATCCCTGTCGAGACAGCGGCAGGCAGCAATCCGAACATTGCCATCAGGGCCGTCATAACGATAGGACGGATCCTTGATTCCACACCTCTCTTGATGGCTGTTTCATAGGGCATCTTTGCCCGGAGGTTCTTTTTAATGACCATGGTCAGCAGCACCCCGTTTTGTATGCAGATCCCGAACAGGGCGATAAACCCTATGCCGGCTGAGATGCTGAAGTTCACCCCGGTCAACTGAAGGGCTGCAATTCCCCCTATAATTGCAAAGGGGACGTTGGTGAGGACAAGTCCGGCGTCAATCACATTTCCGAAAAGCATAAAGAGGACAAGGAAAATCATGAGAAGGCTGAACGGCACTACCTGGGCAAGCCTGGCCTGGGCCCTCTGCTGGTTCTCAAAGTCACCTGCCCATTTGATTTCGCTCCCCTTGGGAAGCTTAAGCACCTTCCCGACCTTCTGCTGTGCTTCATTGACGGTACTTCCCATATCTCTTCCGCGTACCGAGAATTTAATTGCAATGAACCTTTGGTTTTCCTCCCTGAAGATCAAGAGGGGGCCTGTAACGTAGCGGATGGTCCCGAGTTCTTTCAGGGAAATGGGTTTCCCGTTCAGTCCCGGGACTTTCAGGTTCCCGATCTGCTGCTCGTTGGACCGGAATTTTTCCTGGTACCTGATCCGGATATCAAACCTGCGGTCGCCCTCATAAAACTGTGTGGCGGCTTTTCCACCTATCGCCATCTCGATTACCGCCTGGCAGTCGGCTGTGGCAACCCCGTATTGGGCCATCTTGCGGTCGTCGAGTTCTATCCTGAGTTCAGGCTGACCTATATTCCTGATCACCCCCAGGTCTTCAATACCCTGAATCCTTCCCAGGACTTTATAAACAGTATCTGCATTGTCTTCGAGGATGTTCAGGTCGTTACCGAAAATTTTCACGGCAATGGATCCTTTGACGCCCGAAACCGCCTCTTCCACATTATCCATGATAGGCTGGGAGAAATTGAAATTGATCCCGGGGAACACCTGCAGCTTTTTCTGCATTTCAGCAATGAGCTCCTCTTTTGATAAATGCCTCTTCCACATGTCTTTGGGGTAAAGATCTACATGGAATTCGGCATTGTAAAAACCTGTAGGGTCAGTTCCATCATTGGGGCGGCCGGTTTGTGAAAGCACCTGTTTTACTTCGGGGAAGCTGCGGAAGACCGCCCTCATCTGTTCGCTGAGTTTCACGGCAGCCTCAAGGGAAATGCTCAGCGGAAGGTTTGCCCGCACATAGATGGATCCTTCATTCAGCTGGGGAAGGAACTCGGTTCCCAGGAACTTAAAGGAGGCAAAGCCGCTCAGTACAAGAAATAAAGCAATTCCCAGGCTGATCTTTTTGTATTTATATGAGAGATTGAACACCCTCATGACCATTTTCTCAATAAACTCAACAACAGGGTTGTGTTTCTCCCTTACGTTATGGTTGAGCATAAGCCTGATGAGCACCGGGACAAGGGTAAGGGTGAATATCAATGCCCCGAGGAGTGCAAAGCCAAGGGTCCATGCCAGGGGGGAAAACATTTTGCCTTCGACCTTCTGAAAGGAAAAGATCGGCATGAGGCAAAGGATGATGATGAGCTTGGAAAAGAAAATAGCCCTGGCCATATCGGTGCCGGCATCGCGTATCAGCCCCGATTTGGAAAGAAGGTTAAACGCAGGCATCCCGATTGCCCTCGCTTTCCTGTCAAAGACTACAAAAAGGCCTTCGACCATGACCACCGCCCCGTCGATGATGATTCCGAAGTCAATGGCGCCCATCGAAAGGAGGTTCGCCGACATGCCCATGAGGTGAAGACTGATAAAGGCAAACAGCAGGGCCAGCGGTATTATAACCGCCACTATCACGGTCGTCCTCCAGTCAGCCATAAACAGGAACACGATGACGGTTACAAGTACAATGCCTTCGATCAGGTTATGCAGGACGGTACCGGTAGTGAAATGGATCAGTTCTTCCCTGTCGTAAAAGGGCACGATCTTAACATCGGAAGGAAGGATCTTCTCGTTCAGCTGCGCAATTTTGGCTTTCACCCCTTTGATCACCTTGCTGGGGTTTTCGCCTTTCCTCATTACAATGATGCCTTCTACCGCATCGTTCGAAAGGTCACGTCCGACCTGTCCCAGCCGGGGCAGGCAGGTCTCGCGGACCTTTGCAACGTTTTTGACCAGGATAGGGACATCATGGATGTATTTCACAATGATGTTCTCCATATCCCTGATCCCTGTGATGAGGCCGATACCGCGGACCACATAAGCCTGGTTGTTTTTTTCAATGATATCCCCGCCAACATTGATATTGTTCTTGTTAACAGCCTGGTAAACATCCAGGGGCGAAATATCGTATTGCTCAAGCAGTAGGGGGTCAATACTGATCTCATACGCCTTTACTTCCCCTCCGAAACTGACCACATCGGCAATACCGGGTACCGCCTTGAATTGGCGTTCCAGTACCCAGTCCTGTATGGTTTTAAGCTCCTTTACGCTGCGGTATTTACTGGAAAGGGTGTACCGGTAAATTTCACCTGTAGGGCCATACGGGGGTTCAACTTCGGGGTCCGCACCTTCGGGCAGAGTCACGTTTCCCAAGAGGTTATTGACCTGCTGGCGGGCAAAAGCATCCTTAATGTCATCCTCGAACATGATCGTAACAACAGAAAGACCGAAAAGCGTGATGGAACGCACATCTGTTTTTCCCTGGACTGAATTCATGGCGATCTCTAACGGGACTGTAACAAATTTTTCCACCTCCTCGGCACTGCGGCCAGGCCACTGACTGATAATGATGACCCTGGTATTTGTCACATCCGGAAATGCTTCGATAGGGATGTCACGATAGCTGATTACACCAATCGCTACAATAACCAGGGTCGCGAAAAGAATGAAAAACTTATTTTTCAGCGAGAAGCCAAGTATCTGCCTGATGAATTTATTCATACCGCCTAACTGTTAAGGGCATTATAGACCACAAGTGCATTTTTGCAGACAACCTTTTCTCCTTCCTTAAGACCGGATTCTATGTAGGTTTTCCCTCCAACCGGGTGGTATACTTCGACTTCACGGGTTTCAATTTTCCCTTTGCCATGAAATACCATGACATAATTGCGGTTTCTATCAAAGATGATTGCTTCGGAAGGAATGCATGCCAGTTTAAGCTGCCCTTCATTATAAAAAACCGTGATGTTGGCAAACATTTCAGGCTTGAGCAGGTAATCGGGATTGGTAAGCTCAATGCGAACTTTCATCACTTTGGAAGCGGAGTCGATCACATTCATGATCCTTGATACCGTGCCGTTATAAACCTTGTCGGGATAACTTACCGTGGTCACATTTGCCTGGTAACCCGGCTGAACATCAGGGATGTCTGATTCAGTGACATTACCAACGGCCCAAACATACCGGAGATCGGCAATAGTGAAGATTGCATTCTGGGCATCTTCTAACCTGAAAATCATATTCTTCGTGGCATTGCGTTCAACAACTATACCGTCGATGGGAGACCTTACAGTATAACGTTTTGCCGATTCATCACCATAAATCGAGAGGATTTCCTTTATCCGCTGAAGCTCTCCCTGGGCCTTTAACAGTTCCTGCCGGGATGTGAGATTATCTTTTTCTGATGCAAGACCATTCCGGTACATTTCATTCGTGAGCTCAGCATTCTTTTTAGCGATCTCATAATTCGAGGAAGCCGTAGTGAACTGGTTGGAGTATTCTGCTGTTTCTATACTGCGGATGGTCGCCAGTACCTGGCCTTTCCTGACGAAATCGCCCAGTTCGACATTCATAGACTCTACAATTCCCCCGCTCATGGAAGAGATTTTGGCAATGTGATTTTCGTCAAAGGTGATTTTTCCTGTCAACAGAATTTCGTTCCTGACTTCTTCCATTTTAACCGTATCGAGGCTGATAAGTTTGTTGAAGGCGTCGGCCAGGACCTCCTGGCTGTCGGGGTCGTTTTTCACTTCGCTTCCACCGCAGCCGTCAAAGAAGGCCGCTGCGAGCATTATCAGAAAGGTTGAGGCGTATTTAACTCTGTTCATTGTTCTCACCATTTAATATTCCTTCCAACGACATAATTCAGATTCTCAATCGCGTTGATCCTGTCATTCCCGAGCTGCAGCAACTGTAGCCTTGATTCTTTATAGGACTCATACAGGTCGAGGAATTCGAGCAGGCCAATCTCCCGTTTTAAGTAACTTTCCTCCGCCTTCTGGATTATCCGGTTGAAATCATCACTGAATGCTGTATCGATACTCCTGTATACCCTGTCGATCTCAGACAGTTTTTTGTAGCTTTCATTCAGGTCATTGTATATCTGCACACTGTAATTCCTGTAATCGGCCTGAGTTTCAGCTATCCTTGACCTGGCTGCAAGGATATTTCCCCTGTTCCTGTCCCAGAACGGCATATTGAAAGATAAGCCGATGTAATTGTAATTATGTATAAAAGAACCGTTCTGGTCCCATCCCAGCGACACAGTCGGATCGGGGATATTGAACAGCCGCTGGTAAACCAGGTCGGTTTCGGCATATTTCATTTTCTGTTCATAGATCAGGAGGTCATACCTGTTCCTGGCTGCTGTGTCGGCAAGGGCCTGCAAGGTATACCTTCCCATGGCAAAATCACGGAAGGCCTGCAAATCAGGAACAGGAAGTATAAAGTGGGTGGTTTTATCGTTTATGAGCACTTTGAGGGTATTCTGGTTTTCTGACAGCTTTGAATGGATGTCAAGCCTTTCGCTTTCCATCGAAAGAAGGAGAGCTTTGATCCTCACAACTTCTTTAAGGGCGATTAGCCCTTTGGGATATAGCTGGTCGTATCCTCTGACAATCTCCTTCAGCCTGCTGATCTCAGTATCGTAAACCCGCATTTGTTCAATCAGGTAATATGTATTGTAAAATGCCGACCTTAACTGGACTTTCAGTGACCTCATCAGGTCAAAATACTGGTACTTTGCAATTTCTGCAGTCGTACGGGCCATGGAGACAAGTTTTGACCTTTTGCTTCCTATTACAATCAGCTGCTGAACCTGGGCCGATGCTTCACTGCTGTCGCCGATCTCAAAAAATGTTTTGCGCTGGGGGTTGTATAAGACATGTTCGAAGTTCATGACAGGCTGGTCCCAGATCTTTGCCTGTTTTATATAGGCTTCATTCTCGGTAATGTTATACTTTTGCGAAAGAAGCAGGAGGTTGCTGTCGAGAAACTGTTTCTCGAATTGAGGCAGGGTGTAGAAGAGGGTATCTCCTTTCATCAACAATGGCTTCGTACCCTCGCTCTGGGAGGCTGAGAGCAACGGAAGGATAAGAGCCGGAAGTAAAAAAATCAGGTTCCTGAGGCGAAGCATGCTTGAACAATATAGAATACTTCTAAACTGATCCGATAACCGCTTATTGCAAAAGAAATACATTCTTTATAAAAAATTAACGGCAAGATAATCAATAATGATGCTTGATACAAGCCCGGTAAAAGAAACTACAGTGCTCATTGGCGTGGCAACACGTAGCCAGGACCTGGAGCGGACCATGGAATATCTTGAAGAGCTGGCTTTCCTTGTTGATACTGCAGGGGGCATAGTTTTAAAAAAATTCTTCCAGAAGATGGAATACCCTGATCCGAGAACCTATCTCGGCAGCGGAAAACTTGAGGAAGTGCGTGCATATATTGAATCTCACAAGGCGGATATGGCTGTATTTGACGATGAACTTACACCAAGCCAGACCAGGAATATTGAAAGGGAACTGAAATGCCGGATTATCGACAGGAGCAACCTTATCCTCGACATCTTTGCAAAGCGGGCAAAAACGGCTAATGCCAAGACCCAGGTTGAACTGGCTCAATATGAATACCTGCTTCCCAGGCTAACCCGCCGCTGGACCCATCTTGAAAAGCAGAGGGGGGGAATCGGATTAAGGGGGCCAGGTGAGCAGGAAATCGAGACCGACCGAAGGGAAATACGCTACAGGATATCTCTTCTGAAAGAAAAACTGAAAGAGATCGACAAGCAGAAAACAACCCAGAGAAAACACAGGCGCGACATGATACGCGCGGCTCTTGTAGGTTATACCAATGTAGGGAAATCAACCATCATGAACCTCCTGAGCAAATCGGATGTTTTTGCCGAGAACAAACTGTTTGCGACCCTCGATACCACGGTGCGCAAGGTGGTTATCGACAACCAGCCTTTCCTTTTAAGCGATACCGTGGGATTTATCAGGAAACTCCCCCATACCCTCATCGATTCTTTCAAGTCGACACTTGACGAGGTGAGGGAAGCCGATATCCTGATCCACGTGGCCGACATCAGCCATCCCGATCACGAGGAACAGATCAATGTGGTTAAACAAACCCTCACAGATATCAAAGCATCTGACAAACCGGTAATGATGCTGTTTAATAAGATCGACGCATACCGTTTCGAAGAAAAGGATGCCGATGACCTGGGGCCGGTAACAAGGAAAAACCTCAACCTGGAAGAACTTGAAAAAATATGGGTGGCCAAAGGTGATACGGTTTCACTTTTCATTTCGGCAACCGAAAAGCTTCATGTTGATACACTTAGGGAAGCCCTGTTTCAGCAGGTGAGGAAGATCGCCCGGCAGAGATGGCCGGAGAGGAAGTAGGCCCTGGGGGGATAGCGGGATGTGGGATACCGGGATCCTTCACGTTCACATCCGCAGAAAAAAAATCTTGAAAATTCTTCAATTTTTTCATTGCGAGCTGCAAAAAGATGTATATTTGCGCATTCAAGTACCTAATTATCTATTATAAATTTTTATTGCTATGGAAAAGAACATTTTTGACCCGGGATCAACATTCCGGTTTCCCGAAAGCGTGGAATACTCCACCGACGGGATAGTAAGCAAACGGGTGATAGACCGGCCGGTTGGCACGGTGACCCTGTTCGCTTTTGACAAAGGACAGAGGCTGAGCACCCATTCGGCGCCTTTTGACGCCATGGCTCAGGTGATCGAAGGCCAGGCCGAGATCGTGATCGACAACAAACCCAACCAGCTTGGAGAGGGTGACACTATCGTGATGCCGGCAGGCATACCCCATGCGGTCAACGCGACTGAAAAATTCAAGATGGTATTAACAATGATAAAAGGATAAGGCCATGAGTGAACTGATAAACAATTCTTCTGAAAGAAAGGCCATGCTTAAACACATGATACTTGAGCTTCACGAGGGCAGGGCTCCTGAAGAAGTGACCGCAACCTGAAGCCTGTTCTATTTCAGATGTTGCTGTATCCAAAGAGTGCCTTCGTAAAAGGCCCGGGTGGCTACGGTGACATGGACCGTTTGGCCTTCTTTGGGTTCGACGGCGGGCCATTCGACATATTCGATGTTGTTAATTCCCAGCTGGTTAAACACCTGGCGGGCAGCGACCATATTGCCAAACGGCACGCAATCATCATTCTTACAATGCCAGATCAGCATTTTCGACTTAGGGGTCCAACCGACGTAGGAGTTATTTTCATACAGCATTCTGTATGCTGAGCTGTTCTTATCCTGGAGAGCTTCAAGAAAAGCCGGGGTAAACACTTCCTTCAACACCTTGCTTGATGGCATGATACTGTTGACCTTGGCATTGTCGTAGAATCCGTTGGCGTATTTCGGGATGTCGGCACGGTAAGGTTCCTTAAGCATCACATTGTAATCAAACACCGAAGGGTAGATGGCATTGTAGCCAACCAGCATCATGGGCAGGAAGTAAGGAACGGGGAAAGGATCATTGCTTAGCATCACATTCAGCATGGTCCCCGAAAGGTCATATGGGCCATCCATGCATACCACCCCTGAAAGGTTTACATTCCTTGCTTCAAGCTCCCTCGCGGCTGCCATGGTAACGAATCCGCCCTCAGAATACCCGTAAATGAAGGTTTGCTTGTTCCAGTTGACATATGTGTTGTTTGCAGCACAACTGAAATATTCCTCGGCAGCTTCAACCATATCGGCCGTTGCATTCCCCAGGCGGTCGTTGATGCAGTACGGGTGGACTTCCGATGTGTCGAACCCCATTCCCTGGTAGTCAGGCATTATAATAATCCAGCCGTAGTAGGCAGCCATGAGATCTGCCACAGCCATTTCAGGGAAATTCTCCCAGTCGCTCCATTGAGCATATTTCCATTGGGAAGGGCCGTATTTTTTCATCAGCTGGGTACCGTGGTTGAAAGAAATTATCGGGCCTGAAAGTGTTTTTACCGGCGACCAGGGATAAATCAGCAATCCTGAAAGCTGCACTTCGTTCCCGTTATTGTCGGTTGAACGGTAACTGACCGCTTCATGATAGATTAGAGCCGCACCATTACCCTGTGTGGAACCGGCACTTTTCATCCTTATCTGATCAAACAGGTCCCGGTAATCAAACACAGCGGGATCATCGGCGATCAGGCTCATTTTATTAATAATTTCCTGTTTGGAGATGGAAGTTGAGGAAAGGATCTCGAACCTTCCCGGCTCCATAGGTGTGCAGGGCGGGTAAGGATAAATTTTCTTATACGTGCAGGAAGAGATCAGTCCTGAAGCAAGAATTAATACGGCAACCAGAACTGTAAGTCCTATTGTGATTTTATGATGCTTTGAAATGCCCTTCATGGCTTCAAAATTCGTTTGTACGATTACAAAGTTAATATCTTAACTGGTAAAAAACACAGTAATGAAATTTAATTTGTTCCTGATCCGAAGAACCAGGTCTAATCCACGCAACCCGCCCCCTTGCCTACATTCATTTGTGAAAGCACGTAGTATGCCCCTTTGACCACGACCTTGTAATTTGCGGGGAGTTTGCCCAGGGGGGTCACCTCCGAATACCCTCCGTTAGTGACGCCTTTCTTGACCTCGATCACTGTAAAGGCTACTTCGGCCGGGTGTTTTTGCATGGCGGGATCCATGATGAATATCAGGTCCTTCCCTTTGTCACGGATCACGGCCGATTCGGGGATCACCACGGCATCGGCGTTCCCGGTCTCAATAAGTCCGTTCACATACATGCCCGGGACAAGTTCATGTTTTTCGGTCCCCAGGAGTTCGGCATGGGCATTCACCGTACGGGAATCGTTCTCAAACTCCTTGCCAATGCTGAAGATCCTGGCGCCCATCACGAGTTCGGGCATATTTGTAAAGGTGATGTTGACGTGCTGGCCCGGCTTTACTTTTGCAAGGTCTTTTTCATAGATCATCAGGTCAACGTGCAGGTGGCTGTTGTCGATCACGGTGAGCAGTTCCTTTTGCGGTTCCGCAAAAGTCCCGGTATTGACCATGATCTTTCCCACGTAGCCATCAATAGGCGACCTGAGCTGGAAGGATCTCTGCAGAGATGAAGGCGAAAGGTCTTTCACCTGCACATTCAGCAGCTGCAGCTGGTCTTCAAGCGAAGCCAGCCTTGCCTTTTCCCCCTCGTATTTTGCTTCGGCCTCCTGGAAGGCTTTCTGGGAGGCAATGTTATCCTTTGCCAGTTCTTTCTGCCGTTCGTACTCCTTCCTCGAAAAAAGGATATTGCTTCCGGCCACCAGGTAGTCTTCCTGAAGTTTCAGAAAATCGGGATGGGCCAGGTCTATCAGGGCCTGTCCCTGGTGAACGAAATCGCCTTCCCTTACAAGGACGGCCTTCACCACCCCTCCCATGAAGGTTGAGACCTGGGCTTTGTTCTGG
The DNA here is from genome assembly GCA_903837605.1 of uncultured Bacteroidales bacterium. Taxonomy (GTDB): domain Bacteria; phylum Bacteroidota; class Bacteroidia; order Bacteroidales; family FEN-979; genus CAIRDP01. The sequence goes on from CAILVF010000076.1 coordinate 18,886, forward strand.
GGAGGCACATGGAGGTAGCCGTTCACCCTTAATACGTCACGGAGGTTCCTCATTTCAAAATCCCCGAATTGAATGCCTGTCTTTGTGACCTGTAGTTTGGTCAACTCCACCACGCTGCCCGCGGCTTCGGTTTCTGCCGGTTTTACTTCCGTTATTGAAGCATTCCCTGCAGGGTTCTGCTTGCATGAACCAAGCAGGATGATTGCTGTCAGACCTGTAATAAATACTGTTTTCATATTTGTGATTTATTCGTTTTTACCCCTTATCAGCTGAATGGCCGAAACGGTATTAAAATATTGTTTCTGTATGTCGAGGTAGCTGCACCTGATCTCAAGGGCTGTTTCTATCAGTTTAAGGTACTCCGGATAGGCGATCTCCCCTGCGGCCATGCTTTTCCCCGCATTGGCAATCATCAGGCTACTGTGGGGGACAGCCGTATTCCCGTAATACAGCAGCATTTCCCTTTCGACCCTGAAGCGGCTGAGGAAGGAAGCATACTCGGCTTCAATCTCATTTTTCTGCTGGAGGTATTTCTGTTCGCTAATCCTTCGTTCAATCAGGGCCGCCTTGATCTTATATCCCTGTGCCCCGAAGAATACAGGGATTGACAATCCGGCGGAAACTCCCGAAAACCGGTAGGAACGTGAAAAGCTTTGTTCGGCCCCGTCAATGATCTGTGTGCCGATAAGGCTTTTGTTGAAATACCCTACCGAGATATCCGGAAGGAGTTTTGATTGTTCGAGTTTCACCCTGCTGCCGGCGACAATAGTTTGCTGCTGCATCAGGTCGAGGGCGGGATTCCCCGCAAACAGGCTGGTATCGGGGCTTAAGGTGCAGAGGCCTGAAAGCGAAACCGAGGTATCGGGGAGCAGGGTTCCTCTGAAATTCATGACAGCCCTTAGCTTCCTTAGCCCGGACTGCCACTGTGCTTCGTTTTTCCTGAGCTGGTAATGCACCTGCATACGTGCAGCCTGGGCTTCCATTTTTTCAAGCGAGCCTGTCTCACCGGCCCTGAAGCGTTTATCCCCCGCCGTTTCCAGCAAAGCATACAAGCTGTCCCTCGTGCGGATCAGTTTCCTTTCGGCATTCAGGCAAAGCAGGTCAAAATACAGCATCCTCACCTCGAATATAAGTTCATTCCTGGCCTGGGCAAGTTTGAACGACGCAGCCTGCGACTGTAATTTTGCTATTTGTTTCTGGCGGATGTAAACTGTTGGGAACTCAATGTTCTGCCTTATGTTGAATTCATCATCATTATTGATGCTGTTGCTTTGCCCGTAAATCACTCCCAGTTCTGCCTTTGGTATATCAATGGCCGCCGGTTTCCCCGCTTCAAAATAATCCTTTTCAAGAGCCACCGCTTTTACCGAAGGGCTGAGTGCCAGGGCCGAGTCTATGCATTGTTTCAGGCTCATCACAGGGGGCCCTTGCTGTGCCCTGAGCCCCGATGCCGGTATGATCAGCAGAAAGGCCAGTATTGGTATTATGACTGCGGATTTCCTTTTCCCGGGTCTCCATCCCGACCCCAGAAGTGCGTAAATCGCAGGCAGGATGATCAGTGTAAGGATGGTGGCCGTGATCAGTCCGCCGAAAACAACCGTCGCCAAAGGCCTCTGGACCTCCGATCCGGTGGCCCTGGAGATGGCCATGGGCAGGAAACCCAGGGAGGCAACCGAAGCGGTCATCAGAACAGGCCGTAACCTCATCCTGGTGCCTTTAATGATACGTTCACTGATATCTGAAATGCCTTCATCCCTCAGCTGGTTAAAACTGCTGATGAGGACGATGCCGTTAAGCACGGCCACGCCGAAGAGGGCGATGAAACCCACCCCTGCCGAGACGCTGAACGGTATCCCCCTTATATACAAGGCAAACACCCCTCCTATTGCGGCAAAAGGAACCACTGAGAACACCAGTAGTGTTTCCTTCACCGATCTGAACGTCATGAACAGCAGTACGAGTATCAGGAAAAGGGCGACCGGCACTGCAATGGCAAGCCGCTTCTTGGCTTCCACAAGGTTCTCAAACTGTCCGCCGTAAGTCACATAATAACCCGGGGGGAGTTTAAGATCCTTATCCACAACCTTACTAATATCGGTTATCAGCGATTCCACATCCCTGTTCCTGACATTGATCCCTATGGTGATCCTCCTCTTCCCGTCGTCCCTTGCAATCTGCTGGGGGCCGTCCTCAAACTGCACATCAGCCAGCTGTTCCAGTGGTATCTGCTGGCCCGAGGGCAGGGAGACAAACAGTTTACGCACATCTTCTATAGAGTTACGGTGATCCTGGTCGAGACGCACAACAAGTTCAAAACGTTTCTCGCCTTCATACACAGTCCCGGCCGGCTCGCCTGCGAAAGCCGTTTTCACCGCCTTGTTGAGGTCCCTGATATCAAGCCCGTCGGCCGATATGCGGTCGCGGTTATAACGCACTATGATCTGGGGCAGGCCAACCACCTGCTCCACTTTCATGTCACCAATTCCCGGAACCTTATTGATGAGGCCTGCAAGTTTTTCGGCTTCCGTTGAAAGGGTGTCCATATTATCGCCGAAGATTTTCACCGCCACATCCGACCTTATTCCCGTCATCAGTTCATTGAAGCGGGCCTCGATAGGCTGCATGAACTCATAGCTGACGCCGGGGATCCCCGAAAGTTTCTCCTTCATCTTTTCGACCAGTTCATCCCTGGTTGAAGCCGATACCCATTCTTTCTTGTCTTTCAGGCATACAACCATGTCGGCCGATTCCATGGGGGTTGGATCGGTGGGGATCTCTCCCACTCCAATTTTGGCTACCACATCCTTTACTTCAGGGAATTCCTTTTTCAGGATATCGGCAACCTGCTGGTAAGTCTCAATGCTCTGCGAAAGCGAGCTTCCGCTTTGTATCTTGGGCAGTACAAGGAGGTCGCCTTCTTCCAGGGCCGGGGCAAAAACAGCATCTATATTCAGGAACATGATCAGTGCAACGACAAAAATCATTACAGAAGCGATGATCACGCTGAGCTTGTAGTTAAGGGTAAATCGTATCACCGGGTCATACACTTTATGGCAGAACCTCATGATGTGATCGGAAATATTAATCCTGTGTTTTGTATTCCGGCTGAGAAAGAGTGACGACATCATCGGCACGTAGGTGAGTGAAAGGATGAAAGCCCCGAGTACGGCGAACATCACGGTCTCGGCCATGGGTTTGAACATCTTTCCTTCTATCCCCGAGAGGGAGATCACAGGAAGGTAAACAATGAGGATTATGATCTGCCCGAATGTCGCCGAACGCATCATTTTTTTTGCCGATATTCCAACTTCCAGGTCCATTTGTTCACGGCTTAACCTGCTGATGCCATGTTCATGGTGATGGCTGAGGAAAAGCCGGTAGACCACGCTTTCGACGATGATCACGGCCCCGTCGACGATGATCCCGAAATCGATGGCACCCAGCGACATCAGGTTACCTGAAACGCCTGCGAGGACCATCATGATGATGGCAAACAGCATGGCAAGCGGGATCACCGATGCCACGATCAGTCCGGCCCTTAAGTTGCCGATCAGGAGTGTGAGGACAAAGATCACTATAAGTCCGCCCAGCAGAAGGTTCCTCGTTACCGTGCTGATCGTTTTATCAATCAGTTTGGTACGGTCTATAAAGGAATCGATATATACTCCCTCGGGCAGGGCTTTCCCGATCAGGGTGATCTTGTCTTTAACCCTTTTTATGACTTCCACCGAATTCTCTCCCTTGAGCATCATCACCATCCCCCCGGTGGCTTCTCCTTTTTCGGCTTCGACAACAGCCCCGTACCTGTTGGCATGTCCGAACCTTACCTTCCCCACATCCCTTATCAATACAGGAACATTGTTTACCGTTTTAATGGCGATTTTCTCAATATCGTCGAGACTATGGACAAACCCTATGCCCCTGATGAAGTAGGCATACGGTTTCTGATCAAGGTAGGCAGCACCTGTGTTTTCATTGTTCTTTTCGAGGGCGGCGAAGATCTCGCTGATCGAGATGCCCATGCTGTGCAGGCGGTTGGGGTCAAGGGCCACTTCGTACTGTTTGATATAGCCCCCCAGGGAACTTACTTCTGCAACACCTTTGGTACCCAGCAGCTGTCGTTTCACGATCCAGTCCTGTATGGTACGCAGGTCGCTGAGGGAATAGCGTGATTCGTAACCCGGTTTCACTTTGACGAGGTACTGGTATATTTCTCCCAGTCCCGTGCTGATGGGTGCCATCTCCGGTTCACCAACCCCTGCCGGGATCTGTTTTTCGGCATCCCTGAGTTTCTCGCTGATCTGCTGCCGGGCCCTGTAAATATCCACGTTTTCGTTGAACACTACCGTTACCACCGAAAGTCCGAAACGGCTGACGCTCCTGAGCTCGACCACATCGGGGATGGTGGCAACAGCCTTTTCTATGGGATAACTGATGAGTTGTTCCACTTCCGATGAGGCCAGGGTAGGTGCAATCGTGATGACCTGCACCTGGTTGTTGGTGATGTCGGGGATAGCATCGAGCTGCAGGTGGAACATGGAATAGACGCCGGTAATGACCAGCAGGACGGTCATTATACCAATGGCGATCTTATTCCTTATGGAAAAATCTATGATTCGGTCAAACATGGTATGGGTGTTGTAAATTTCGTTATGATCGTGATGGTCGTAATGGTCGTGATGTTATTGTAGCGAGCATTTTACACAAGCCGCATCAGGTGAACGAAGAGAACCGTAGCGGCGGTGTAAATATGCGAGCGAAAGCAGCGTTGTAAATATGCGAACGAAAGCAGCGTTGTAAAGATGCGAGCGAAAGCAGCGTTGTAAAGATGCGAACGCCATAACGTTTATCACGCTATCACGTTCATCACGACTTTCGGCGGCTGCCAGAAAGGGATTGGGATCTCCTGGATCTTTCCTGAAGATAAAGTGTTGATGGTATTTATGCAAACCCGGGAAGGTTCTGCAAGAACGATGGTTCCCTGTGTAAGTACATTAACCTGGCAGCAGTTGCAAACGCAGAAAGGGCTGCAGCAGTCGATGTCGCTATGCTGGGAGGATCTTGAATTCAAAGGGCAGAGGCTTATATCGCCCGGCTGCCGGTGCCCGCAATTATCGGCAATATCGGCACATGGCAGGGTGGTAAGGAATGCGATATATAATGCCAGTATGATCCTCAGGGCCTTCATGATAAACAATAATATCTTTTGCAAATATAGGTAAATTGTTAATTCCTTCACAGACACTGCCCAGGCATAAAAAAAGGAGGCCCCAAAAACGGGCCTCCTTTTTTGAATCAAAACGGAATTGATTATTTCCTGATCACAAGTTTTAAGATCCTTGCGTTGTCTTTTCCGTCCTGTTGATATTTGACTTTCACCATATACACACCTTCGGCGATATCCGTGACATCCATTACCTGGGCGTGTTTTCCAACTGCATCGGAAGTAGCCTCATGCTGACGGAGGATTTGTCCGTAAACATTCAGGATCTCAACCGATACCACGCTGGCCTGGGTCAGCTGGTACTCGATGGTAACCTGGGCCTGGGCCGGGTTCGGATACACCGAAACCATGGTGAGGGCGTTATTTTCACTTACCCCCGTATGGCTGGTTTTAAGAACAGGTGCGGTCAGTGTTACATCAGGTATCACCTGTCCGACGCCATCGGCAAGTTCCGATTCGCCGTTCAGACTTAAGGTCATAACCTCTGAACCCAGTGATTGAGCTGCTTTCATGTGAAGCGTAATCAATGCTTCCCCCGATTGCAGCATCAATGGTTCAAGTTCCGACCAGGCGATTCTCAATTCATTGCCTGCAGCCTTGAACATCAGGTTACCCTGTTTGATGGTTACATTGGTTATACTGAGGTTATCCGAAGGATAGTTCAGAACAAGTGAAACAGCACCAAGACCGGCAGCCTGCTGTATTCTCACAGGCACATCGAATTCCTGGCCGGCGGTGATTATCATTTCGCCGTCCTGTACCAGGCTTACCAGTGATTGAGCTGATTTTCCGGGTGCGGGAATATTCGATCCGTTAACATCGCCTACAACCAGTCCGTAGAAATTCTGGGTCACGGCAACTCCGGCAACAATGATGGTGTCTCCGCCAATTGTTTCTTTGGCAAAGGTCCAGTCTCCGCGGTCGAAATAATTATCCAGGTTCGAGAACCTTCTCTTGATCTTAACAGCATCGGTACCATTGATGGAGTTGCTTAAGTTCACGTCTGCTGCGAGTAACCTGACCGGTTCTGTTAACAGTTCAAGTCCTGCAAAATGACGTTGTACTTTGACAGCATCCGTAGCATTTACACTCTGCCATGGTTTGCCTGTATGAGCACTGATAGTATATGTGCCGTTAGGCTTACCTGTAAACAGGTAGGCTCCGGTCAGGTCAGTGCGGGTTGAGTCAACCTTGATACTGTTCAACTTGAGAATTACCCAAACAGAATCCAGAGGTGTATATACAGTGTTGTTATACTGGAACAAGCCGCTGATATTCACCCCGAAGGTGATGTAGAGATTCGGAGATTCCAGTCCGTTACCACAGCCATTCGTTGCATGCACACTCATATTTCCAGGTGTGGCTGAAGCCGAGTAATTCACTGTAATGGCATTTGTATTAGCCCCTGTTGCGATTGTGCCGCCGGTTGGGAGTGTCCACACATAACCTGTTGCATTAAGAACAGGTACAATTGAATATGCAACCCCTGTCTGGCCCTGTTGTACGATTGTCGGACCTGTAATGGTACCAGCATCAGCCGGTTTTGGATTTACAAGTACCGGGTATGATGCCGGCGGTACAGCAATACATCCGAAGGAATTTTCATAGTTGGCATATACGGTCATGTTGCCTGACCAGTTCCAGGTCACTGTGATCTGGTTGGTTCCCTGGCCGGCCGTAATTATGCCACCTTCAGAAACAGCCCATGTGTAACCTGCTTTTCCTGATTCAGTAGTGTAGGTAACACCCGTAGTACCCACGCAGAGCTCATTAACCCCTGAAATTGTGGGAGAAGACATCGGGTTAACCGTGACGGCAAAGTCGGGTGATACGTCACCATTGCCGATGGGGTTTGTTCCATAGACATTGATCACACCCGAAACTGCTGTTCCACTATAGTTCACCGTGATAGAGTTTGTGTTACTTCCGGTAGCTATGGTTGCGCCTGTAGGCAGAGACCAAACATATCCCGTGGCATTCAAAACAGGTGCAACGGAATAAGCTACTCCATACTGGCCCTGGCAAACCGGTGTAACCCCGGTAATTGTACCTGCAGGTCCCGGGATGTTCGTTACCGAAACATTTTTAACTGTGGGTGCAGAAGCAGTACAGGAACTGGAATTGGTATAATTTACGCTGACAGTTTGAGGACCGGCTGTATTGAAGGTTACCGTTATAGTATGATCCGAAGCGGTACCACCGGCAGTAATTGTAACCCCGGCGGAAACTGCCCAGGTATAGCCTGTCATTCCTGTCTCGGTCGAATATACCACCCCTGATGAGTTAACCACAACGGTGCCCGGGCCTGTAATAGTCGGAACCGGTTTAGCGTTAACCTGAACAGGATAAGAAGTCGGTGTAACAGCAGAACAACCGTTTACATCGCTGTAATTTACACTTACAGTCTGGCTTCCGGCTGTAGTCCAGCTTACCGTAATATCCTTGGTGCCTTCGCCAGCAGTGATTGTACCACCTGCAGAGACTGACCAGAGATATCCGGTCATACCGGCTTCAGTCGAATAAACGAAACCTGTTGCCGGACCGCAAAGCAGATTGGTGCCTGTTATTATCGGAGTGGGTGTGGTATGAACGCCAACGCTCTTTGATGCCGGGGCAGCCGGTGTACAACCATTGGCGTCGATATAAGTAACAGTTATCGTTTTCGCTCCGGTTGTTGTCCATTGAACAGTTATATCATTGGTTCCTGCACCTGCAGTGACAGTCCCGCCTGTTGAAACGGTCCAGTCATAAGTAGACATTCCTGCTTCGGTGCTGTAATGATTATCAGAAGAAGGAATACCGCAGATCAGTTCCGCGCCTGTAATGGTTGCAACTGGTAAAGCATGAACCATAACCGGATGGCTTGAAGGTGTAGTCGGAGTACAGCCATCAACACTGGTGTACGAAACTGTAACCGACTTTGTTCCTGCCGTACTCCAGGTCACGGTTATATCACTGGTGCCGTCACCGGCTGTAATTGCACCACCTGCTGAAACTGTCCAGATGTAACCCGTCATACCAGCTTCAGTAGTATAATGATTCCCTGCTGATGGAATCCCGCAAATAGCAATGGGACCTGTAATTGTTGGTACCGGTACAGCAAAGACTGAAACATTTTTAACTGTAGGGGTTAAAGGTGAGCATCCGTTCGTGTTGAAATAAGTTACACTGACGGTTTGAGCTCCTAATGCATTCCAGCTGACAGTGATCTGATTTGTTCCGCTTCCTGCAGTGATTGACCCGCCTGCAGAAACCGTCCACGAATAGCCGGTCATACCGCTTTCGGTTGTATAGGTAACTCCTGTTGTCAGACCGCATAAAGAAGCGAGACCTGTAATTGTAGGAACAGGAACACTGAACTCATAAGATCCGATATCCGGGGGATTTCCTCTTGTTACACCTGCAAAATCGGTTGTGATCCCCGAAACAGCAACTCCTGCGTTATTTAAAGCTGCCTGGCAGGTGTGGAAATCTGTAGATGATACAAACTGAGGATCAACGTTTACTGAGTTGGCATCTCCACCTGTAGCAGTTTTCCATGCTGCCATGGTTAGCTGGTCGGCTGCACTATAATATCCAAGTGGGCCGGCAACAGAATAGAGATCATTGTTGTTGGAATTCCAAACACCTGTTGAACTTACATAAGCACTATAGTGTTTCCCTGTGCCACCGGCAACCCTCGTATTGGCGAAAATATTGTTTCTAAGGGTATAATAGGCTGCAACACTACGATAATAAGCATATGTGCTAGAAGTACCAGTCGCAGCTCCGCTGACATAAACATCATTATATGAAAGATTAAAAAATGCGGTGGAATATGAATTATCATAACATCCGTAAATAACCGGGTTGGTAGCCAATCCTCCGTCAATTGATACAAGGTTGTTTGAGTATTCATTTGTCACGCCAGTTGCACCATAAATATATATCCCATAAATAGATGGAGTTTGTCCGGCATTTGTGGAGGAAATACTGACAATCCTGTTCTTTTTAACATTGGCTGAATAAACATATATCCCTCTGAAAGTAGGAGATCCAGTTGTTCCAGTTAATGAAATGTTCCCGACAATATTATTCTCAATTGCGTTTGAAGGATTTGAAGAACCACAATATAAACCATAGAGTGTGCCTGTTCCGGCATATGTAATAGCTCCGGCCGTGGTATTGCTTCCTATAATGTTGGGGCTTGTTGTTCCAACTTTGAGAAGGCCAGTAGAAACATACAGGAAATAAAAACTTCCGGCATTTGTAGTACTGGTGTAACTAATACCGGAGACCAGATTTCCCTGTATATAACTTGGTGCAATTGCCGAAGGAGTTACATAAATTCCATACAACCCACCGGTTCCTAAACAGGATATTGAAGTGGGCACCGTAGAACTCCCGACAACATTATTTAACACATTAAGAACACCGGCAGTAATATAAATTCCATAAAACGATGCGGAACCAACATTGGTGAGGTTGAAATTCTGTACCGTATTATTGGCGATAGTTGAGGGTGTAACTACACCAAGAGTTGCATAGATCCCATAAATGGTATTTGTTGTGGAATTGGTCCATGCAGTACCGGCGCAAAGCGGAGACTGCCCCCCAAAATAATTATTGCTGATTGTATGGTTATTCATACCCCCAAGCAAATAAATACAGTACTGTGTGGCAGTAGAAGCCGTAGCTGAATTATAATAGAAACTGTTTCCCGTAATAACTGCTCCATCGGCAACGCTACTTAAATATAACCCGTAATTGATGAAGTTGTAAATGTTATTATTAAGTATCCTCAGGGAATTTGTTACAGTGCTGTTGTAAATACCTGCATACACTCTCCCTGCTGTTCCTGCCGTTGCATCCCGAATATCATTCCCGTTAATTTCAACGCTATTGACGCCTGTACTGCCGATGTTCACGGCTCCGTAACTGGTACCAGTTCCATTATTTTCGATAGTACAGTTTTTAAGGAAGCAGGATTGCGAACCCCCATTAAATTGAATGGTAGGTCCGGTATTGGCCGTAGTAGCATTTGTATTCCTGAAAGTCAGCAACTTACTCGTTCCGCCATCAATTGTAAGACGGCTTGCCCCGTTTGTTCTGATCATGGCAACGCCCGTGGCAACTGCTGTTCCACTGATAGTGCGTAAAGTGCTGGCATCTGGTTTTATTGTTAGAGTATAGTTTGATCCGGCTGGATCTTCAGCCCAGGTATTTAATGCAATGGTACCGGGTTCAATAAGATCGGCAGTAATATTGATTATTGTATTACCAGAAAGAACACCCTGGTTTATAATATCAAATGCACCGCCTGTGGCAGTCAAAGTTGCATATGTTCCCGGGACATTGATGGTCGTAGGAATAGAGTTTGCAACAATGGTATACTGCTGAAGATTTGCCTGGGTGGGATTTACACTGATATTCTGTACCTGTGGATTTGCACTGGCGCCAGCCATCAGAATACCGGAACTCAAATTGTTTGCATCATCCTGTGCAACGACAAAATACTGGATGATGTCGGCTGCTGCCACAGGAGCCTGTAATAATGAATAATCGATGGTAAAACTAAAGGGGCTTGCTGAATTACTGGCAACCACATATTTCCACCCGTTATTTGCGGATGTGTTCCCGGTGAAAGCATAGGCATCTCCGAATTTTTTGTAATAAAGTCTTGGCAGATTGGCTCCGGTGGATACTCCCACATTATCAGTAATAGTAGCCCAGCTGGTAAGTACCCTCGAAGTGGCAACCACGCCGTTTCCAATGGGGACATAAGTAATATTCGGGCCGTCAACGTCGGCAGATAAAGTAAAATTCCCTGCATCTGCTCCGATATCCGGAGGGGTGAGGCCGCTCCTGGCAGATCCGTCAAAATCCTCGGTTACGTTTGGAAGCACAATTCCGGCAGCTTCAATGGGTGTTGAACTTTGAACATGAAGATCAGCTGTTGAAGATGTACCTGCCGGAGCAACAAAATTCGGATCTGAGTTACCGCTTGCCATTTCTGTTCCTGTAGCGCCTTTATATGCTGCAAAAGTGGCCTGGTCCGCAGAATTAAAGTATCCGAAAGTCCCTCCGGTTGCACCATTTGCCAGGATCAGGTTATAGTTGCTGGTAACACCCAAAGGTTTAAATAAGGTTCCGGCGATCTTTATCCCGTAATGCTTTCCGGTTGCACCTCCTGAACGTGCGTTAACGAATATATTGTCCATGCAAACTCTCGGGGTCGAAAGGGAAGGAGTCATAACGCTGTTGAAAGCATAAGTGCTTCCTGTTGTTCCTGCAGGTGCGCCACCAATATATACACTATTGTTAAGCACACTATCGACTGTTGCACTGCTTTCATAAATACCGTTAATGATACAGTTTGAAGTGTTGGCCGACCCATCAGGATTAATACCGAGTTGGATCATGTTATTTTTTACCGTAACATATGTGCCTCCATTAAGCATATAAAAACCATTAACCTGGGCGGTAGCACTTGAAGTCGAAAGCCCTACGTTATGAACGAAATTTTTCTCAACCAGCAAGGTTCCGGCTGTATGACCAAGAACCAAACCATTAATCCCCACTGCTGCTGTTGCTGCAGTATTGGTAAGATTATAGATTTTATTAGAACGGATGATTGCCCCCTGAACTGAGTTTGCGGAGTATATCCCAACCACGGCAGCAAGTCCAGCAATGGTTGTATTTGTGGAATTTGTAATAAGATCCCTGATCGTATTTCCGCTAATTAAATTCGGTACGGATGTGCCACTATTATATATACCGAATGAGTATGAGGTGGAATGTGAACTAAGGTTTGTAAGGTTGGCGACAGTATTGTTTGTTACATTACACACTCCCGCTCCTACAGGCACAAAATACAATCCTTGAAGGAATGCGGGCGGAAATGTCATAGATGGAGTTTGTATGCTGTTAGCTGTAGTGAGACTTCCGATCAGGTTTCCACTTACGTTGATAGTACCGTTTTGAACAGCAGGCGTTACGTTAATCCCTCTTACAGTAATGCCATAAGTGGAAGTTGAAGCCGTTGCGCCACTAACAGTGACAGAACCGAAAACATTATTCATAATATTCCCTGCCATCCCGGTGAAATAAATCCCACCATAGAATGATGTAAAAGCGCCGTTTCCAACGTTAATTGTAATAGATCCTGTTCCTGTGGCTGAACCTATAATATTGGGTGTAACATCCCCTATATTTTGAATGCCGACTGAAGAAATTATCCCAACGAATCGTATAGAGCCGCTTGATGCCGAGCTGGTAAACATGGAAATATTTGCAATAGTATTTCCCTGGACGGAACTGGGATTATTTGGAAGTGCCCCGGTTGCGAAATCTATACCATAAATACCATTGGCTATGGTAGGAGGAGTGCCATTCCCGTTAAGGGTCCAGGGGGTTCCGCCACAATTGGGGGCCGAACCTCCAATATAATTATTTGTAATTGTATATCCGTCTCCGCTACCAACATAGATCCCAAAGAATGTATTGGCAAGAGTGGGACTTTGGGTATTTACCATGTAGATACTATTCCCGCTTACAGTCCAGGTTGAAGCACCAAACATCCCAATCCCCAATGGGGTGCCACCAATAGTCGGAGCAAAGAAATCATGGATCAGACAGTTTGATACCGTGTTGTTTCGGTTGTATAAAGCAGGAGTTGCAGAACCTGAAGAATAGATGGCCTGCATCGGGTTGGAAACACCATCCCTGATTTCGCAGTTATCGATCAGGTTATAGTTGTTACCCGAAGTTCCAGTTGTAGAAGCAAATGTGAAGGTGCCATTGGAATACGTATTACAAGCGCCTTTTGCAATAACATACTGGAAAGTATTGTAAGATGCTCCGTTAACGAACTGTACTGCATAACCTGTAGTGGATGAGTTTTCAATCACCAGGTCTTTTGTGCTGCCGGTGGCATTTACCCTACCGTCAAATGTAACATAAGTTGCGCCATTCAAATTAAGTGTACCAGTAGTGTTACTACTTGTAATGGAAAGTCCGGTGACTGAAGGATAGACAGTCACTTTTTTCGTTGAACCTGTGCCGGCAATAGCATTAACGGTAATTGGAAATGTTTCAACCGATGACACATAAGCTGACTGAAGGATTAGGTTAACCGAACAAGAAATTCCATTGGCGGTAAGATCAGCAAAAGCATCTGTAAGTGACAGATAATTACCAGTAGGTCCTACCGTTTTATCACCGCAGATAGGTTCAGGGGGAAGTGTTGTTTGTGATCCTGTCAGATAAGCAGATTCAGCGTCAGCATATGATACAACTCTAAAATAATATGTTACACCTGCTATTAAACCTGTAACTGGCTGAGTATATGGCGTTCCTGTTGTTGGAATGGATGTGGATGCAATATCTGTACCAACCTGGGTGTAGGTAACCTGGTCGGTTGATTTGTAAACCCTGAAACCGACTTCATTTGTTGAATTGTCAACCCAGCCAACTGTTATACTTGATTTTCCAACAGCTGAAGTAGTAAAAGTTATCGGAGGAGCTGGAATAACAGGATTAATTACCCTGAATTCATCTACCCCAATATCGGTTACACCATAGTCTGAAGTTGCAGTAAGTTTAATTTTAGTTGTCACCGAATTTCCCGGAAGGGTTATGGTATATTCGGTCCAGGCAGCTGCAACACCTAAAGCAGTTCTCAAAGCTGTAGACCAGGTTGTTCCTCCATCATTTGAAGAATATATATTCAATACGTCTGTACCACTGGTGTTAATGTAGTAAAACTTAACCACTACCACACCTGCTGTATAGGCTGAAAGGTCAATGACAGGCGAAATAAAATCTCCCGTTGTTCCTGTGGATGCATCATAAGTATGAAATCTGGCAGAGTGAAGAGTTGAATTGGCTCCTGCAGGTGTATAGGAACCAGTTGCGCTGGTCCAGCCTGTCGTATAGTCATCACGATGCCATTGATTATCGGCAGGAGTTAAAGTGCCACTCCAGGCAGGGCTCAAAGTTGATGGAATCGTCCATGCAGCCTCGAAATTCTGCGTAAAAATTGTTTGTCCGATCCCTGTTAAAGCAAACAGGATTGCAAACGTAAAAAGTAAAAACTTTTTCATAAATAATGGTTTTGGTTAATGATGTTGATTTTTGGAATATAATATTTTTGTATGTATTCCAGACCTGAGGAGTGATGGGGAATCACTAGAGACAATACTTTCCTTAGGTTCTGCATGCTAGAATCTATATTAATTCAAGAAGCGTAGGGATATTTCCTTGCCTCAAATATAACAAATTCATAGAAAGTCAAGGAATTATTAATAAAAATTAACAATTTAGATTAATTTTAATGTGGCTTCCGCAAGTTCCTGAATTACACGGCATCAAATAGCTAAACGAAAACGATTTGCCTGAAGAGAACCTCATAGAAAGACTTAAAGCCGGTGATCAGCAGGCTTACGGGGAACTGCTTGAACTGTATTCCGACAAAGCCTATAATGCAGCGCTCTCCCTGCTTCAGAACAGGGAGGATGCTGAAGATATCACCCAGGAGGTCTTTGCCGAGGTGTTCCAGTCCATTAGGGGTTTCAGGGGACAATCCAGGCTTTCGACCTGGATTTATAGGATCGCTGTGACCAAATCCCTTGAACTCATCCGAAGCAGGAGCAGGAGCAAACGCTCTGGGATCATTCTCAGCCTTTTCGGAAGGGAAGACCAGTTCCATATTTCAAACAATGAGCCTTTCTACCATCCGGGTATCAGCCTTGAACACAAGGAAATGTCGGCCATACTGTTCGATGCCATCCGCAAACTACCAGTAAACCAGAGAACTGCCTTTACCCTTAATAAAATGGAAAACCTGAACTATGCCGAACTGGCCGAAGTGATGAACCTCTCAATCCCTTCGGTGGAATCCCTCCTGTTTAGAGCCAAACAAAAACTCAGGGAACTGCTCGGAAATTACTATGAACAAAACATGAAATAAGCGCAAGTTTTTCAGAAATATAACATCAAAGAGACATGAAAGCAAAGGAACAATTTACCGATGATGTGATGAGGAGCCTGGATGGAGCCAATCGTGCCAGGTTGAGCCCGGGCATGAGGGAGAAGATCCTGATGGGGAGCGGGGAGCGGGGAGCGGGGAGCAGGGAGCAGGGAGCAGGGAGCGGGGAGCGGGGAGCGGGGAGCAGGGAGCAGGGAGCAGGGAGCGGGGAGCAGGGAATGGGTTCTGTGTCATTCAGCCTGGTATGGAAGATTGCCGCTATCGTCCTTTTGCTTGTCAGCCTGAATGTTTTCACCATGGTGCACTTCAGCAAATCAACAGTGAGCAGTTCGAATACCACCAAATCGGTTGCCGTTGAATATTTTTCATATATAAACCATTATAATCTTTAAGATATGAAGAACGCCGGACTATATAAGATCATTATCATCATCCTGGTGGTTTTAAACCTCTGCACCCTCGCCTTCATGTGGTTTAACAGGCCAGGCAGGGAAAGGACTGAGCAAAACGCGGGAGCTGCAGCCACTTTCCTGATCAAAGAATTAGGCTTGTCGGATGCACAACAAGTTCAATACCAGGAACTAAGGCACCAACACAGGGAAATGCTGGATAAACTCGACGCACATGACAGGGAGCTGCACAAACGCTTTTTCGACCTTCTTTTACTTGAGAAGGCTGATAGCGTTAGTATGGAAGCCCTGGCCGATTCCATAGCTGCGAACAGGAAACAGATGGAGATTGTTACCTACGACCACTTTTTCAGAATCAATAAAATCCTGAACCCCGAACAGCAGAAGAAATTCACACTTATCTTCCGGGACGTAATGCAGATGGTATTGCCGCCTCCGCCCCCGCCACCCGGTCAGCTTCCACCTCCACCTCCGCCTCCACCGCCCTCACCGGCTCCAAAAAATTAAAGATTAAAAGACATTTAAAGATCAGAAACCATGAAAACACAAGCCCGTATAATCAACAAGGTCATCCTCATGCTGATAGCCGGTATGTTCGCGATGACGGCCACAGCCCAGAATATACATCAGGACATGTCAGGAAGCAAAACTGCACATACGCAGAATACCCCAACCGCACCAACAGAACCTGCCGTATTGCCTGCTCCTCCATTACCCCCTTCACCGCCGCCGCCGCCTGCCATGGAAGAAATGAATGAACACCCTCCTATGCTCGACTTGCCTGATCTCACTCCCGACCAGCTGGACAAGATCAAAAAGTGCGACCTGAAACATATTTCGGAAATGACTCCCCTTAAAAACCAGATGCGTGAAAAAAATGCCAGGCTTTCGACCATTCTAATAACTATGCCATTTGACCAGAAACAGGCCGACCAGCTTGCCGATGAGATTGGGAAAACAGCTGCCTCCATATTAAAAGCCCTCATCCGCCATGACCAGGAACTCAGGAGCATGCTCACCCCCGACCAGCAGGTGATCTTCGACTCCAGGCCAAAGCCCTGGCTGAGACACAGGTAGCCGTGAGCGGGGAACGGGGAACGGGGAGCGGGGAACGGGGAACGGGGAGCGGGGAACGGGGAACGGGAAGAAGGGAGCGGGTGAATTGTTAATGAAAAAATAAGCCGCTTACAGCTTTAACCTCTCTTATAATTAATTATATAAATCCCGGCCAAATCATAAAACCTGATTGGCCGGGATTTTTTTTCACAGGTAAAACTTAAGGTTCTGCATATATAAGACCCTGTTTTATTGATCCCTTTTGTTTTCAGCCGGGTTTGGTTTTATGTTTGCTGAAGTTCCTGGTAAACATAAACCATAAAAGCATGAAACAGCAATACCCTGAAGAACAATAAACCAAATCGTTTCACTTTAAAACAGGGAATTATGAAAACACTTGAAGAGAACAACAGGAAAGTAAGGGAACAGGCTTATGTAAGCATCAAACCGGCCGGTATCATCAGGATTAAGAGGAACAGGGCTTTTGGTATCACATCAATAATCGTGGCGATTGCATTTTCATCGATTTTCGCTGCCTGTAAAAAGGATACGGCCGACAGCATTATCACACCAGAGGCAAATTCGGCTGACCAGTACACTATCACCCAGGCAATCTCGGATGAAGCCCAGAGAAACACCATTGCATTTGACGGACTGGCATTCCTGACGGGATGTTTGGGTTCACAATCATTTCTGCCCCCGGGAAAGGTTGCCGACTATAGCGGGTTTCAATGTCTCCGCGACAATGACCCCACCAAACTCGGGCATAATACAAGTTTCGTAACCATCATCGCGTTCAATGTACTGCATATCCTCACCACCGATCAGATTACCATGTATGTTGAACGGGCACAGAACCAGATTGACCAGATTAACCAGTTTGCTTTTAAGCGCTACCCTTTGCTCAAGGCTTTCAGGAGGTTAAAGGATGGCGATATCCCAACGGGAGCGAGCGGGCTGAGCAAAGATGCCGTGATGAGCTATGCCGCTGAATTATACCAGCTTGACGGGCAGATCAGTTACGACCGCGCAAAATTGTTTGGAAGGGTGATAGGTTCATTCAGCAGCGATCAAAAGGCAAAAATGGATGCTTTAAAAGCGCTTAATGGGGTGGCTCATTGGGACAGCACTTTATCCAATCCGCTCCAGGGGCTTAACCTGCCCCAGGATGTCAATGTCGCAGTGATGACGTATGCAAGTGAGATGTATGCATGGTATGCAGGTTCGGTTTCTTCGGATGTGTATTTCTGTCCTGAAAGGCATGGTACCTACTTCGGTTCCTTCTACCTGAAAGACTGGCCGGCCATGGGCAACCCCAATTACACTATTGATGAAACGCTTACTTCCAGCGCCGGCCAGAACTTCCTTGCCATTCTTACCACGGCCCAGGCGGACCTTGTGAAAGGCATCGTTGACCTCCAGCGCAGCGCGCTCATGGAACTGGTTGCAAAACGGGAAGCCGTTTCATCGGAGCTGCGTAAATTCCTTGCATCTTCCACGGCCGATTCTTCCTCGGTAATTGCTCTTTCGCAACGGTATGGGGAACTTGACGGGGAGATCAGTTACTACTATGCAACAACGTTCACCCAGGTATACAATAGCCTTTCGGCCGAACAGAAAACAAAACTTACCGCACTTGCCTCCCAATTAGGGTATATTTCCCCTTCAGGCGGGTTCCAGTATTCCCAGCCGGTTGCAATGCCCGAAATAATCAATACTGATTTCATGTTCAAATAATTAATTTTGTAGTTCCGGCGGGTTTGAAATTTTCAAACCCGCCGGAACTACACATTTTCAAAACAATTTAAATACAGGTATTATGAAACTCCTGATTGCAGTAAAAAAAACGACTGGCGTTATGCTTGTCATAATGGTAATCCTTCTCACCCAGGGAAAAGGATTGTGCCAGGACAATAAAAACCCATCAGCAAAACCACAGGAAAATCACCAGGCCCCGACCCCCGAACAAAAGGGAACAATAAAAACCATATTATTGAAATATAAGGCCTCAACGTTAACGGCGGCTGATGCCAAAGCTATTCATGAGCAGTTCAGGGCGGCAGGGATACACGACGGTCCCGAAACCAGGGAGTGCATCCTGGCGTCAGGATTTGATCCTGAAAAGCTGAGGACCCTTGATCCCCCTAAATCGCCCGATAATAACGGGAGACCTAATCCGCCCACAACGGAAGAAAAGATGAAAATGGTACAGGAAAAAATCATCAAACCGCTGGGTCTCAATGCTGCTCAGAGTGCAACTGTAACCAACGCATTTAAAGATTTCTTCACTGCCGCCGGGAACCTTATGAAAACCCAGGCTAACCCCCAGGTACCTCTTGAAAAATCAAAGATCGATCCCCTGGAAAAAGCAAGGGATGAAAAAATCAGGCAGGTCCTGACAAAAGATCAGTTTACGAAATACCAGGACCTGGAAAAAGCTTCCAGACCGCCGAGACCCAATGGCCCTGAGCCGAAAAAGAACTGACAAAAATTCAAACACCTGAATATCTTTGTACAAGGGATCGCTTTTATTAAATGGCAACCAGTATGAATTCCCGCAATAAAAAGATACTATTCACCGAGATCGCCCTGGTCATACTTATATGGCTGGTGTTACTGATCACTCCCATACTCTTCAGGGAGGACAATAACAACCCCCTGTGGAGAAGCATCGCAAACCAGCTTGAAATTCTTGTCCCGCTTTCAGTTCTGTTCCTTATCAACAGGTTTATCCTGGTCCCGAAACTTCTTTTTAAAAGGAAGCCCGGGCTTTTTATTATCTCGGTATTAGGGGTGATCTTATTACTTACGCTTGTGTCCTATGCTTATGATGTGAACAATAACAAGACCCGGCCTCCAAAGGAGATACGGGCCGATGACCAGATGCAGCCGCCCCGGGATAATCCCCCTCCGGGTGAAGCCCCCCGGCCACAACCTCCGCAAACCGGGAAACGTCAACCGAGGCCTGTCCCTCCCTTTGCCAATTTCCTGATATTTTCCTTCCTGATCGTAGGTTTTGACACAGGTTTGCGCTCGGGCCTCCGCTGGATTGTGGCTGAAAACGAGAAGGTGAAACTCGAAAAAGAAAACGTATCCAACCAGCTGGCTTTGCTTAAGACCCAGATCAGTCCGCATTTTTTTATGAATACCCTGAATAATATCCATTCCCTGGTCGATACGAATGCCGAAGAAGCAAAGGAGGCTATCATCAAACTCTCGAAGATGATGCGTTATCTGCTCTATGAGACCGAAACCGAGCAAACGACTTTAAAAAAAGAGGTGGAATTCCTTGAGAGCTATATCAACCTCATGAAATTACGGTTCAGTGATAAAGTCAGGATAAGCCTGAATCTGCCGGCTGTGATCCCCGATGCCTCCATACCTCCGTTCCTGTTCACCTCATTTATTGAAAATGCATTCAAACACGGGGTGAGCTACAAGAGTGAATCGTTTATCACCATTGACCTGATCCCCGGGAAAGACCGGCTTCTGTTCGTTTCAAAAAACACTAAGACCGAAAAAACCCGGATGAATGAATTTTCGGGCATAGGGGTTGAAAATACAAGGAAACGCCTCGACCTGCTTTATGGGAATGAGTATCACCTGGATATTATCGACAATGAAGACCTGTATACCGTAAACCTGTCAATACCCCTATGATCCGATGCATTGCAATAGATGACGAACCCCTGGCCCTCAAGCAGATTGCAGGGTATATAAAAAAGACCCCATTCCTTGAACTCTCGGGTTTATGCGAAAGCGCCTCGCAGGCTATGGAATTAATGGAAAATACTATCGTTGACCTCATGTTTGTTGATGTCAACATGCCTGATCTGAACGGATTAGATTTTGTGAAAACCCTGGAAGACCCTCCTAAAATTGTTTTTGTAACCGCATATGGTGAATACGCCCTGGAAGGGTTCAGGGTTGATGCTGTCGATTACCTTTTAAAACCAGTAGGATACCCTGATTTTCTCAAGTCGGCCAATAAAGTTAAATCCTGGTTCGATGCGCGCCAGCTTCCGCCTGCGGAAGTCAGGAGTAATAAGGATTTCCTTTTTATTAAATCGGAATATAAGATCCTCAGGATAAACTTCGACGACATCAAATACATAGAAGCGATGAGTGAATATGTAAGAATCCATCTCATCAACTCCAAACCTGTAATGACACAGCTGAGCATGAAATCTATCGAGGAGAAGCTGCCTGAAGACCGGTTCATGAGGGTACACAGGTCGTTTATCATCAACCTGTCGAAGATCTCTGTTATAGAAAGGAACAGGATAGTGTTTGACGGATCTGTTTATATTCCTGTAAGCGATCAGTATAAAAGCAGGTTTCAGGCTTATATTGATAAAAATTTTCTGGCCTGATCATTTTCAGGTTATAACATTAATCCGGATTGGGCAGTTTTGCGAAGGTGAGAAAAAGAAATACTATGCATTTTAAAGTAATAAGGATATTCCTGATCATTTGGCTGGCTTCAGTAATTAATCAGGATATATGTGCAAATGCCCTTTATTACGGCTTACCCAGAATATTGAATTTTTCGCGATTACAATATGGAGGTGGAATTCAAAGCTGGTCGTTTGCTGAAACAGATAATGGATTACTGTATTTTGCCAATAATCTCGGGCTTCTCGAATATAATGGAACAAATTGGTCATTATATAAATCCATTAATGCTGTTAACCGGGCTGCTTGTGCCGATGGCAACAGGATCTATGTGGGAGCCTTTAATGATTTTGGGTTTTATGATGAAAATGAAAGAGGTATTTTACAATATCATTCCCTTACCCATTTGATCAAGGGTAAGATTGGAGATTTTGATGAAATATGGAAGATATATAAAACAAGTTTCGGAATTGTTTTTCAATCATTTAAGGCGATATTTATTTACCAAAACGGCAAAATAGACATCATTTATCCACCTTCGAATTTTCACTTTTCATATTATGTTAATGGCATTTTATGGATATATGATGAACTGCACGGGCTTATGCAGTATAAGGATGGGAAAGTGGTGACAGTGCCTGGTGGCGATTACTTTAGCGGGACACAAATATGGTCAATATTACCTTTGAATGATGGTGAAATTATTATTGGCACCGCTACTAACGGCCTGTTTCGCTATAACGGCCGGAATGTAATTCCCTGGGGTTCAAAAATAAATGAGCAACTGAAAAAGTATCAGCTCTATTCGGCAAAGAGGCTGAAAAACAATTATTTCGCTTTTGGCACAATTCAACATGGTTTAATCGTTTCCGATTCGGCCGGGAACCTTATTTTTGAAATGAACAAGGAGCGCGGGATGCAGAATAATACGGTTTTAGGAATTGGCCAGGATTATAAAGGTAATATCTGGTTATGCCTCGATAACGGCATTTCCATGATCGAATTTGGTTCGCCTGTTTCTTTTTTACAAAATTATTTTGACATAGGAACCGGCTACGCATCAGCTAAATTTGGAGATAATATTTACCTGGGTACTAATCAGGGACTTTTCTATATCCAGGGAAAAGATTTTATTGATCCTTCAAAAACAAAGTCCGCTTTTAAATTGATTGAAGGGACCGAAGGGCAGGTGTGGAACCTCTCAGTGATTGATAATACGCTATTTTGCGGTCATAATAACGGAGTATTTCAGGTTAAGGGCAATAAAGCTATTAAAATCTCTTCTGTGCCGGGCACGTGGAATTTTTTGAAAATAAATAATACCGGGCTCATCCTGGTTGGTACTTATACTGGTCTTTGTGTTTTAGAAAACCATGGTGGTTTATGGCACTTAAGAAATATAATGAATGGATTTACCGAGTCATCCCGTTTTGTTCAATATGATCAAATTGGCAATATCTGGGTCAGTCAAACGTATAAAGGTATTTTCAAAATAAAACATGATAGCTCATGGAGAAATGTACTGGAAGTAAAACTTTTTAATTCAAAAAACGGTCTGCCTTCCGATCAGTCAAATCTATTATTCAATATTCAGTCAGAAATATTAGTTGCAACGGAGAAAGGAATCTGCAAATTCAATAACAGGACACAGAAATTTGAGAACGATGTAAAATATTCACCTTATTTTGACAATGGGATACAGGTTGATTATCTGTACCAGGATTCAGAGAAAAATCTGTGGTTCTCGGCCAATAAACGATTAGGCGTTTTACGCTTGCAGGAAGATGGTTCCTTTAAAAAGATTACGATTCCATTCTTAAGCCTTGTAAATCTTACTCTCCGAACTTTTGAGAATATCCAGGAATTGGACCAGGATAATGTTCTTATTGGCATTGAAGGGGGGTTTGCAAATTATGTTTCGAAAAATAACATGGATTACTCTAAACCTTGTACAATCTATATAAGCGATCTCATGTCACTTGATACCACCGAAGGCATATACAGATATAACGGGAAGGAGTCAGGTCAGACTATAATACCAGCCTTTAAGTATAAAAATAACAGTATATCCATTTCCTTTGCAGCAAATAATTTTATGCCTTCTGAAATTGGTTTTCAGTATAAACTGGCAGGTTTTGATAAAAATTGGTCTGAATGGACAACCCAGAATTTTAAAGAATATACAAATCTGCCTGATGGACAATACAGGTTTATGCTTCGTGCCCGCAACAATGACCTGACGGCTCCTTCTGAACTGTCTTTCAAATTCATTGTTCTTGCACCCTGGTATCGTTCAGTTTATGCCTGGATGATTTATTTCTTGCTGCTAATTTTTCTTATTTACCTGGGGAGAAGATATTTATTTTATAGAATTGAAAAATCACGCCTTGCTGAGAACCTGAAACAAAAGGAAAAATATCTTAGCCGTGAGCTGAAATTAAAGGAAGAGGCACTTATTGCCGAGAAAGAAATGCAAAGACTTCGTAACGAGACTTTAAACCTTAAAATGATCCATAAGGAAAAAGAGCTTGCTAATTCAACAATGCTTTTAATTAAAAAGAATGACATCCTGAAACAATTGCAAAGCGATCTGAGGGATGTAAATTCAAATGTTGTAAATGAAGTGACAAAAAACAGCATAAACAGCATTTTAAGGCGGATTGATAAGGAAATTGATAATCAAAAACAATGGAAAGTATTTGACATCCATGTTGACCAGGTATATGAAGAACTGTTCAAAAAATTAAAGGAAAGCATTCCTGATCTCTCGCCCCGCGAATTAAGATTATGTGCTTACCTTCGGATGAATATTTCAAGTAAGGAGATAGCAACTCTCATGAATATAAGTGAACGTGGTGTGGAAATCAGCCGTTACCGGATACGGAAAAAACTTGGGCTGGATCACGGGGCTAACCTCACAGAATTTATAATGGGCCTTTAATTTGATGGCTGATAGTAGTTTCGCTCCTGAATAGTCCTCCGGATCTCTTCTCCTGCCTCTTACTCAACATGCGTGACCGGGTCACGTACCTTGAGAGATTTCTACACAGATCCACAAACAACAACAATTATCTGATAATCATTCATATGCGAAATTTATGATGTACTATTTATGTAGTAGCCAGGATGCTGTTGCTGTATTTTTGATGCACCTGAAAATTTTTAATTACTTGAATAGTAGGTTATGTTTGCTTTGTAAATCAAACCATTAACCTTTGAAAAATCAGAAATCAATTTATTTAGGGAATTCTCAGATAAAATTCCACGGGGCAATGGTTGAAGGCCAATTTGTGGAAATCGAAAACGAAAAATTTTACAAAATCAGCAACTGCAACCAGATGCCTGATTTCTTTATGACCATTGTGAGTGATTCCGATCACTGGATGTTTATATCAAGTAACGGCTCGCTTTCAGCCGGAAGGAAAGATATTAACAATGCGCTGTTTCCCTATTATACCGTTGATAAAATTCACGATTACCGGGACATCACCGGAAGCAAAACCTGCCTGCTGGTAACTACAGGTGAGAAAACCTATTTATGGGAACCCTTTACCCCTGAGTCGGAAAAAATATATTCGGTGCAAAGGAATCTCTATAAGAGTATTTATGGCAATAAAATAATTTTCGAGGAGATTAATGAGGATTTAGGGGTAGGGTTTCAATATGGTTGGTATAACAGCGAAAAATTTGGGTTTATAAAGAAATCGGTCGTAAGCAATCAAAATAAAGCTAATGTAACTATAGATGTCCTGGATGGGATTAAGAACATCCTGCCAAATGATATCCGTTTTGATTTCCAGAACTCTTTCAGCAACCTGCTTGATGCATATAAAAAGAGCGAGTTGATTAGTGATTCCAGGCTGGGTTTGTACATGTTGAGTTCTATCCCGGTCGACAAGGCAGAACCCAGTGAATCCCTAAAAGCAACTACTGTTTGGTTGTGCGGTTTTAATAAAGATGCCAAAATCCTTCTTTCCGATCACCAGGTTGAAAACTTCAAAACGGGTTTGCAGGTGGAAGAAGAAATTGATATCAGGGCAGCCCGGGGCGCTTACTATGTGAATACACGTTTGGAACTGGCCGGTAATGACAAGGAATCATGGATGATAGTTGCAGAAATAAACCAGGACAGCAGTAGCGTTGCAAATCTTGAGCTCGAAATAAAAACCAACAGGAATATTGAAAAGCTTGTCAGTGCTGATATCGACAAAGGAACAGATAACCTGAAGCGGATTGTATCCAAAGCAGATGGAATGCAGACTGGAAATGAAGAGTTATGCTTTGCCCGCCATTTCTCGAACACACTTTTCAATATAATGAGGGGTGGAGTTTTCATTGACAATTATACCATAAATACAACTGACTTTAAACTCTTTGCCTGGCAATTTAATAAAGGGGTGAGCAATACCTTCAGGACATGGTTTGAACAGCTTCCTGCTGAAATTAATTATCCGGACCTGATGGCTTTAGCCGAAAATACTGCAAATCCAGACCTGGTCAGGATCTGCTATGAGTATCTGCCGCTGACATTTAGCCGCAGGCATGGCGACCCCAGCCGTCCATGGAACCAGTTCTCCATTGAAACAAAAAATGAAGACGGCTCTGTAAAATTGAATTACCAGGGGAATTGGCGGGATATTTTTCAAAACTGGGAGGCGTTAAGCCTTTCTTTTCCCGGATTCCTGGAAAGTATGATCAGCAAATTCGTAAATGCAACCACTGCTGATGGGTACAATCCATACCGCATTACACGTGAAGGTATCGACTGGGAATGTCCCGATCAGCACGATCCATGGGCCTATATTGGTTATTGGGGGGATCACCAGGTTATTTATCTTCAGAAATTCCTTGAATTGTCAAATGAATTTCATCCCGGGAGGCTCGACATCCTGTTGCAAAAAAACGTATTTGCCTATGCCAATGTGCCTTACCGTATAAAGCCGTATTGCGAAATCGTTAAAAATCCGAAAGATACCATCGTGTTTGATTTCGCTTTGAATGATACAATTAAGGGGATGGTTGAAAAAACCGGTGCGGATGGACGATTGTTAACAGGCAACGACGGTGATATCTACAGAGTTAACCTTACAGAAAAGATTCTCGTTTCATTACTCGCCAAATTATGCAATTTTATCCCTGAGGCCGGCATATGGCTGAATACCCAGCGTCCCGAATGGAATGATGCAAACAATGCCCTTGTCGGAAACGGCGTTTCAATGGT
Organism: uncultured Bacteroidales bacterium; assembly: GCA_903837605.1. Classification (GTDB taxonomy): domain Bacteria; phylum Bacteroidota; class Bacteroidia; order Bacteroidales; family FEN-979; genus CAIRDP01. The sequence goes on from CAILVF010000076.1 coordinate 45,159, forward strand.
AACGCTGTATTATTTGAGGCGCTCACTTAAGTTCTGGTCCGACAGGTTTGATGGATCTCATCTTCATGAAATAAGCATCTCGGAGGAAGTGGCAAAATTATTCGATGCGGTATTTTCATTATTTGCCCGCAACACCACGCTTATCCAAACCGGGTTTTCTGATGCCGATCGTAAGCGCTTTGCTGATGCACTTGGTGAAGCAGCAACGGAATACAGGAATGCCATTTACAAGAATTCATTTTCCGGTTCAAAAAAAACTGTGCCGGTTACCACCCTGGCTGAATTTGCAAAACTCAGCGCAGCTTACATTGATCAATCTATAAAAGTAAACAAACGTGCCGACGGTCTTTACCATGCGTATAATCTGATATCCATTTCTGAAAAAGGGATCTCAATCAGGCATTTGTACGAAATGCTCGAAGGGCAAGTGGCAGTTTTAAGTGCAGGATATTTATCGGCACAGGAAAGTCTTGATGTGCTTAATTCTTTGAAATGGAGCGATTTGTTCCGTCGTGATCAGTATAGTTACCTGCTTTATCCCGACAGGCAATTGCCCCGGTTCGTTGAAAAGAATAATATTCCTGCCGGCAAGGTAAAAGAATCAAAATTGCTCAGCAAACTGGTTGATGGCAACGATTCGTCCATATTAAGCAGGGACAATTCTGGAAACTTCCATTTTAATGGCAGATTCAGGAATGCTTCGGTTTTGGAGGATGCTTTGAATCAGTTGGATGCTGCTGCTTATTCGTCTCTCGTTGCCGGGGAGAAAGAAAAGGTTCTGGAAATTTTCGAAGAGATTTTCGACCACCAGTCGTTTACAGGACGTTCGGGAACGTTTTATGGTTATGAAGGCCTTGGGAGCATTTACTGGCATATGGTTTCCAAATTGTTGCTTGCTGTCCAGGAATGTTATTTCACGGGAATAAAAAAAGGAGCTGACCCTGTTGTTCTTGGTAAAATCAAAGATCACTATTATGAAATAAAGGCAGGGATAGGATTGTACAAGTCGCCAGAATTATATGGTGCTTTTCCAACAGATGCTTATTCACATACGCCGGGAAATTCGGGAGCCCGGCAACCTGGTATGACCGGGCAGGTGAAAGAGGATTTTCTTTCGCGGATGGGGGAACTTGGAATCCATATTGAAGAAGGGAAAATAGAATTTCAGCCTTCATTATTAAATCCAGAAGAGTTATTGAAACATGAAAGCGTGTATGAGTATTATGGGCTGCAAGGTGAAAAGCAGCAAATTTCGCTTAAAGCCGGGCAGTTGGGCTTCACGTTTTGCCAGGTTCCAATAATATACACAGCTTCCGGCGAAGATAAAACCATATTAAGATTCCGAGACGGAAAGGAAATTTCAATCCCGGGGAAAACAATCGAAAAAGAAATATCTGCCAAAATATTTCAGCGCAGCGGGGAACTGGCGCGGGTAGATGTGTTAATCAGGCATCTTGTTGATTTGCCAAATTCTGAAACTAAAGTAAACGAATAAATTTACCGAATGAATTTTTTTACAACATTTGGTCTTGCTCAAGGGAAAGCACTATGCTACTCAGGATACAGGCATGGGCAAAGCCCTGATTCGGGTGTGTATCCCACTTATACACAGATAAAGGAAGATTTGCTCATACTGCAGAAACATTGTGCATACATCCGTTTATACGATTGCAGCTTGCATGCCGAAACAGTCCTGAAAGTCATCGACCAGGAAAAACTGGACCTCAAAGTTATGCTTGGTGCCTTTATCGGTGCTGAATTGAATAATTTCGGTTGTCCATGGGGGACCATCTTTACTGAAGAGGAACTGAAAAAAAATACAAGACACAACCTGGAGGAAATCAGGAAACTCATCAAACTGGCTAATCAATATCCTGACATTATTTTTTCACTTTCGGCAGGCAATGAAGCTACCGTTGACTGGACCGATCATTATGTTTCGGTTGAAAAAGTGATCAGATATGTGAAGATGATTAAAAAGGGAGCCAAACAGCCCGTTACTTTCTGCGAAAGTTATGTCCCCTGGTATGACAAACTGAAACGCCTGGTTGATGAAATCGATTTTATTTCCATTCACTCCTACCCGATTTGGGAGTATAAGCATATTCATGAAGCCATGGGATATACTAAACAGAACTACCAGGGCATTGCTGACAGATATCCCGATAAGCCCGTCGCAATTACCGAGGCAGGCTGGGCAACCAATTCAAGTGGGCGCGGCATAAATCCCGAAAACGCAAGCGAGGAATTCCAGGCGATATATTATAACGACCTGATTGAGTGGAGCGAAAAAGAAGGTATTATGACTTTTATTTTTGAGGCTTTCGATGAGCCCTGGAAAGGTTCTCCTGAAGCTCTTGAACCTGAAAAACACTGGGGTTTGTTTACGGTGGACCGAAAGCCTAAAAAAGTATTTCAATAAAAATGTGCCCTGAAAAATGGCAAACAAAAATAATCCGATGGTTCCCATATTAATCTAATACTAATTTTAAAAATCGACCTCAATGGAGCATTACAAAACAAAGCCGGAAGATGTTGTGCCGATTGGACAGAAGCTGGCCTTTGGCGCAGGCAGTTTAGCAAATCAATTATTCCCTGCAGCTGTCGGAGCATATATGGGAGCGGTTGTAATTATTTTTGGGATGGACCCTTATTTAGCGGGTATCCTATCTGCAATACCCCGCTTCCTGGATGCAATCCTCGATCCGGTAATGGGTTACATCTCTGACAATACACGTTCGCGGTGGGGACGCCGGAAACCCTATATTTTCATAGGGTCTATCGTTACCAGTCTCCTTTTCATTCTTATGTGGCAATTATTTATCGGACATTCTCAAATGTTCAATTTTTGGTATATCCTTATTATTTCATTATTGTTCTACATCGGTTTGACTGTTTTCGCAGCACCACTTATTGGTCTTGGATACGAATTGACACCAGATTATAATGAACGTACCCGTTTAATGGCCGTTTCCCAATTTCTAGGCCAGTTTGCATGGATGATCTCACCATGGTTTTTATATATTATTTATAATTTTTATGGTAAAGAACCCCATTTGGCAGCTGCAGGTTCCCGGCATTTGGCTATTTACATTGGGTTTTTATGCCTGATACTTGGTGTTTTACCGGCCTTATTCTGCAAAGAAATAGATCAGACCAATATATCCGGTCAATCAAAATTATCACTAAAGAATCTTGCTGAAAACATGAAACATTTCTTTAAAGGATTTGCAGAAACCGTTAAAAATGTGCCTTTTTTACGTCTTTGCGGGGCTACGTTTTGCGTGTTTAATGGTTTTCAGTTAATTGCATCCTTCAGCGTATTTATCATTATGTATTATGTTTTCCCAAAAGGGCAGGAGGTTCAGGATATTTCAACTCTGTGGATTGGATTGTTTGGTACCGTAAGTTCATTTGCTACGGCATTTTTAGTCATTCCAATCATCACTTTTATGTCGGGTAAAATAGGTAAAAGAAATGCCTTCATTATTTCCATATTAATCTCAACAGTAGGTTATATTTTGAAATGGTGGGCATTTCAATATGCCATAGAAACACACTGGTTAATGTTTGTACCGCTTCCTTTCATTTCGTTTGGAATAGGTGGTTTATTCACCCTGATGATGTCAATGACTGCCGATGTATGCGACTATGATGAATTGAAAAACGGGATGCCCAGAAAAGAAGCTACATTTGGTGCAATTTACTGGTGGATGGTAAAACTTGGAACTTCTCTTGCTGTTTTGTTTGGCGGATTTGTTCTTAGTGGAGTCGGATTTGACCCTGCACTTCCTGTCCAAACTATGGATACTCTTACGAAACTCCGTCTTGCAGATATCATTATTCCGGTAGTTACCGGGCTATTAGCGATCCTGATCATGTGGAACTATGATATTACCGAAAAAAGGGCACGTGAAATACGAAATACATTAGTTGAACGCAGGGGTGAGTTATAATCCGGAGGGCCCGACTGTTTATTAATATCTTTAAATTAAGAGATATGTCAGCAAGAGAAGAAAAAATTATGGCTTTGGCAGGAGTTGATTTTGCCAATAAAACCAAAGAAGAATTACAGGATCTGTTCAGAAAAGTTTTGAATGGAGGGACGCACGGACTCTGTTTCAGTCCTTACGAAGAAGGGCAAAAGCCGGGGAATGTACTTTCTGAAAATCAAATAAGAAGAAGAATGGAGATAATAAAACCTTACACAAAATGGGTTCGTTCTTTTTCCTGTATCGAAGGCAATGAGTTGATTCCGAAAATTGCAAAAGAATTTGGCATTAAAACCTTAGTTGGCGCCTGGTTAGGTAAAGAGGTTGACAAAAATGAACAGGAAATCGCCGAACTGATCAAATTAGCAAAAGATGGCTATGTCGATATTGCTGCCGTTGGCAATGAAGTATTATATCGTCATGATTTGACCGAGATTAAACTTCTGGATTATATTTATAAGGTAAAAGCAGCGATTCCAGAGGTACCCGTTGGTTATGTTGATGCATATTATGAATTTTCGATGCGTCCTAAAATCACGGAGGCATGCGATGTTATTTTAGCAAACTGTTATCCATTCTGGGAATGCTGCCACATTGATTATTCATTGATGTATATGAAAACAATGTTTTACCAGGCTCTGCAAGCAGGCGGAGGCCTTAAGCATGTGATTATTTCAGAAACCGGGTGGCCAAGCCAGGGAGAAGATTATAAAGGAGCGATGCCTTCTATGGAAAATGCAATGAAATATTTTATCAATACCCAATTATGGTCAAAAGAAGAAGATGTTGATATTTTTTACTTTACTTCGTTTGACGAATCATGGAAAGTTGGTGCCGAAGGCGATGTTGGAGCTTTCTGGGGAATTTGGGATAAAAATGAAAACATCAAATATTGATACGGATAGAGCTGAAATCAAAGCAAATAATGAAAGAATGTAATAGTAACTGATTCAAATCGCAAAAAGGCAGGTATTAACCCATTAAATAATAATAATATGAAAAAAGCTTTTCTCGCATTTGTTCTTTTCTTGTTTATGACAACTAATATTTTTGCGCAGGCTGACAAAGTAACTGTTGTTAATAGCAATAAAGGATTTAAGCTATTTGTCAATGGTAACAATTTTATGATTAATGGCATGAATTGGGATTACTTTCCAATTGGTACTAATTATACATATAGTTTGTGGAAGCAACCTGATGATTACATTAAAACCGCACTTGATATGGAGATGCCCTTGTTAAAGAACATGGGGGTAAATGCCATTCGTGTATATGTTGGCATTCAGCCAAAGTGGATTAAGTATATCTACGAGAAATATGGTATTTACACAATGATAAATCATTCTTTCGGGAGATATGGCCTGACATTGAAGGGCACATGGTTCCCGAATACTGATTATTCTGATTCACGTGTGCACGACCTGCTTTTGAAGGAAGTAACCCAGATGGTAGAAGATTATAAAAATACCCCGGGTTTACTCGTGTATTTATTAGGGAATGAAAACAATTACGGACTTTTCTGGAGGGGAGCCGAAACGGAAGATATTCCCCTGGAGCAAAGAAAATCCACAACTGATGCCAAAGCATTGTATAAACTTTTTAACGAAGCGGCCCTGGCAATGAAAACTATCGATAATTCGCATCCGGTAGCAATATGCAATGGAGATTTACTTTTCCTGAATATTATTTCTGAGGAATGCAAGGATATTGACATCCTTGGCTGTAATATGTATCGCGGTGTTTCATTTACAGACGCATTTCAAAAAACAAAAGAAGTATTGAAAAAACCGATCATGTTTACCGAGTTTGGCGCTGATGCCTTTAATGTAATCAGCAATGCGGAAGATCAGCAATCCCAGGCATACTATTTGACAAACAACTGGAAGGAAATTTATGAAAATGCAGCGGGTATTGGTAAAGCCGGAAACTGTATCGGCGGATTTACTTTTCAATTCAGCGATGGATGGTGGAAATATAAGCAAACCGAAAATCTAAACATACATGACACACATGCATCCTGGTCCAACGGAGGGTACAACGATTATACGCCGGGAGAAGATAATATGAATGAGGAGTGGTTCGGTATATGTGCAAAAGGTCAAACAGATGAAAGGGGCCATTATCAATTATATCCCCGGGCTGCATATTATGCATTACAACAAGCTCACCAGATAAATCCGTTTGCCAATAATGTAACAGCCGATTCAATAACCAGGTATTTTTCAAATATAAAGTTAGTAAACGAAGTTCTAAAAGCCAGGGGGGATAATGCTTCTTTGATTACTGAAATAGCAAAAAAGATTAATATTAATGTAAGGGCTGAAATAACAACTTTCAGTACCGGCGGCGATAAAATTACTACGCCGAAAGAAAAAGACGCTAAGGCTATAACGCAGACTTATCCCAGTTTTCTTGGTTTTGACCATATGGAGTCCTTTTATATTGGCGTTGAAGCGAAGCCTACCGAAAATATAAAAGCAAATGTATCTTTCAATATTCTCGGGCATGTAGCTGAAAATCCAATTGATGAAATATTTTATGAAAATCACGGCCGTCCTCAGACGGTAGAAACTAATCAGGGTCCTTATGCCATACCCTCAATAAATCGAATACAAGTATATAATTTCGATTTTACCTGGAACAACAAGTGGTTTAATCTTACAAGTTTTTACCGTACAGGGCATTATCACTGGGGATACGAAGGTGACCTTTTCGGATTATATCCGGAGGCAAATTATGGACCAAACATTGATATTTACAATGGAGACGCACCTTTTGGTTTTGAATTCGAAGGTAAAAAAGCATTGGATGGATTAAAAGTTGCTTTTGGTCCTGAGCTTTGGTGGGGCGCCAATCCGGCAGTGTTGGTAAAATACAGCCGAAAACTGGGAATCTTTACCTTAACCGGAATATATCATGAAGATTTAGCCCAAAATACGGCAGCACAGAGTTCCTATGCCATCCCTACTCCTCAAAACCGCAGAGCTTTACTTGACGTAAAAGCAAATTTTGGAAAAGTTGTTCTCGATCTTGGTGGTTTATGGTCAGGTCAGCCAAGAAACGGCGAAACCTTTCAGTTAGTTGACGGTAGCCCGGGAAATTACATAGTATACCAGGACAAAATAACATGGAAGGACAACTGGGGGGGGAAAGCTAAAATAACCTTTTCTTCAGGGCCAGTCAACGTTTATGCTCAGGGAGCGGTGATGGGACTGGTTGCCAGTGGCGGAGCAGATTATACCAAAACTTTTACCGGATGGCGTCTTAAAGATTGCGGAAGCGGCAACCAGTATAATTTTTTAATGGGCATGACCTATACAATAGGTGATTTTCAGATAGCACCGAATTTCTTATGGCAAAAACCAATTGTAGGACCGATATCAAGCGATGTCCCAGCTCCGGGGAGGCCGAGAAATATAGTTGATGACCCGTTTGCCGTAAGGCAAAACAGGCAAACCACGGCTGGTGAACTTCTAATTGCCTATGATCCTACACCCGGCACCTGGATGTGGGCATGGGATAATGACGAGATGGAAGATGCTCCGTTTGCAATCAGTGCCGATTTTGTGTATCGTCATCTGCCTACAACCCAGGATGCTGCAATAGGTATTATGGCAAATGGACGCACACTTTTTGCTTTTCCCGGCGCACCGCCAGCACATGATTTATGGGAGGTCAGTTCAAGGATTGTATCAAAAGTTACCCGCGACTTTGGATTTATATTAAATCTTTATGGGGGTACGGGCCAGGCCAATGGAAGTGACGGAAGATTAATCAGCCGTTTTGGAACTGATATAAGACTGGTTTACAAAAAACTCAAACTGATCTCTGCTGTTAAAGTTAATGATTGGGGACCTTACGATTATGATCGTGACTTTAACTTAACTTACCCTCTGCAGTTAATGGCCGATCTGTCATACTCTGTTTCAAAGCGCAAATGGTTTATTCTGCCGGAAACAAAAGTGGGAATGCGTTGTACATGGCGAAGCCTTGACCAGTATTCACCACGATATTGCCCTGTTAAAATGCTGGATGGTTCGGGCAATTGGGTGCCTGACCCCACCGCAGTAGGATATGGAAATGGCGATGAATGGGAAATCAGATTTTACCTTCACTTTAATTTCGGCAAATAATTAAAATTTGATAAAGATGAAAAATTTAAAATCAATCTGTTCAATAACTGCTCTGGTAACAATTCTGCTAGTAGCAGTCAGCTGTGAAAGAAAATTCGATGGATTAAAGTTGGCAACCTATCCGACTACAGCCGATGTTTTCAACGATGGATTCAGTTCAGGTTTGTATTATGCAGCCTATGGAACCTCAAAAGTAACAGCGTTTAGCGTAGATTACAGTGTAAAATATTCAGGAACGTGTTCAATGAAATTTGAAGTTCCTGATGCAGGAGACCCTGATGGTTCGTATGCAGGCGGAGTTTTTGGTTCAAATCCTGCCCGCGACCTGTCAGGATACACTGTGCTTACTTTTTGGGCAAAAGCATCTCAACCTGTAACCATCAACATTTTGGGCTTCGGTAATGACATGGGGGCATCAAAATACCAGGTTTCTCTGACAAATTTAGCCATTAACTCAAATTGGATGGAATATTACATCCCAATTCCCAATCCATCCTTGCTTACGCAGGAAAGAGGCCAGTTTTTTTACGCGGCAACACCTCAGGATGGAAGAGGTTATACATTCTGGATCGATGATCTTAAGTTTGAAGCGTTGGGAACAATTGCGCATTCAGAATTTGGAATTTTTAACGGAGCTGATACGGTTGTAAACAATGTTCAAGCTGGTGATAACATTACAATAGGTGGCTTGTATGCTACATTTAACCTGCCTACCGGCATAAATGAAGAAGTTAATTTGACGGCTTCCTATTTCACATTTTCCTCCTCCAATACGACAGTAGCTACAGTAGATTCTTTGGGAATTGTGCATATAGCGGATAGTGGCTCGGCTGTGATTACGGCGAAAGTTGGGAATGTGGCTGCGAACGGTTCATTAACAATTCATTCAACAGGCAAACCGGTTGGACCCGCCACACCTCCCCCAACTCCTACCTTCAGCAGTGATAAGGTAATTTCGTTATACAGTAACGCCTATACAAATGTCCCGGTAGATACCTGGAATGCTCACTGGCAATATTCAACAGCAGAAAATCAGTTTATTAAAATACAGGGGGACGATATAATACTTTATCAAAAACTTAATTTCGTCGGGATAGAGTTTACGTCACATACAATTGATGCCAGTGCCATGACTTATTTCCATCTGGATATCTGGACCCCAAATCCTACAACCAATAAAACTTTTAAAATCAAGTTGGTTGATTTCGGTTTAGACGGTGTGGTGGGCGGCTCTGATAATTCCGAATCCGAGGTTACTATTGCCAGTCCCCCCCTGGCCACTCAACAATGGATAAGCCTGGATATTCCATTTTTAAGTTTCTCGGGATTGAATAGCAGAAAGCATTTGGCACAATTGGTTCTTTCAGGCGACTTACCTGATATTTATTTAGATAATGTATTTTTCTATAATAACGGGACCCCTCCGCCTGCACCAACTACCGCAGCTCCTACTCCGACTTTCAGCCCGGCAGATGTTCTCTCTGTTTTTAGTGATGCTTATACCAACCTTCCCGGAACAGACTTAAATCCTAACTGGGGTCAAACTACTGTCTTTTCCCAGATTCTTATCCAAGGAAACAACACCATTAAATATGCGGGATTAAATTATCAGGGAATCCAGCTGGGCAGCAATCAGAATCTTACTTCAATGAGTTATCTGCATCTGGATTTCTGGTCATCCTTTTCAACTTCACTTAAAGTTTACCTGATCAGTCCAGGACCCGTTGAAACACCTTATACTTTAACAGTTCCCACCTCAGGTTGGTCTTCCGTGGATATTCCATTATCTTCTTTTGCACCCGTGGATTTAACGAATGTATTCCAATTTAAATTTGAGGGGAATGGAGATGTTTTTGTAAACAATATCTTATTCCACAAATAAATTTTAATGCATTTTATGTCATACATTAAAAATTAATTTTATGAAAAATTTAATTATAAAAATAGTCCCGGCAGCCATATTTTCATTATTGCTTATTACACTTTTCGGATGTCAGAAAGATAATGTCCAAAAAATTGATCAACGGAATTGGCAGCTGGTGTGGAGTGATGATTTCAATGGTTCAGCAGGGACGTCGCCTGATCCCTCGAAATGGGGATTTGATATAGGAAACGGTCCGAATCACGACGGTTGGGGCAATGCAGAACTGGAATACTACACAAATCGTCCGGCTAATGCGAGCTTAGACGGCAACGGTAATTTAGTGATCACTGCCAGAGAAGAGTCATATTCCGGTTCAGGTTTTACTTCGGCCCGTATTAAAACCTTAGGATTACTTGATCAAACCTACGGACGTTTTGAAGCCCGCCTTAAAACGCCCTGGGGACCTGGAATCTGGCCGGCATTCTGGTTACTTGGCTCCAATGTAGATTCTCTGGGATGGCCTCAATCTGGCGAAATTGATATCATGGAACTTCGTGGACAGAAACCCAACATTATAAATGGCACAGTGCATGGCCCCGGATATTCAGGAGCTGCAGGAATTACAAAAAGTTTTGCCTTCGAGAATGACAGATTTGATGTTAACTACCATGTGTTTGCTGTTGAATGGGGAGCAGATTTTATAGATTTCTTTGTTGACAGCACACTATATCAAGAAATTACTCCCGGCAAGGTAACCGGAAACTGGGTTTTTAATCATCCTTTCTATATTATTCTGAATGTCGCTGTTGGTGGTAACTATGTTGGGTTCCCTTCAAGCCTGACTCCTTTCCCTCAAACAATGATTATTGATTATGTAAAAGTTTACAAGGAAGCAGATTAAAACGAGAATGAAAAGATTGGAATTTTACCTGGCCAGTTCTCTTATGATCATTTTAACGGGTTGCGATGCACAGCAAAATAAACTAACTGTTGATGTCTTTGAAACTTCTGCAAATGGCAATAAACTCAAAAGAATTACTGAATTTCCTGCCGCAAGCGAAGCTGTATCCATTCAGTTGTTACCTGGAAATAAATTTCAAACCATCACCGGATTTGGAGGGTCGTTCACTGAGGCCTCTGCTTATTTGTTAAACAAATTAAGCAAGAAAAACCGTGATCTGATTTTAGATGCTTATTTTGGGACTAGAGGAGCCAGGTATTCCTTAACCCGCACGCATATCAATTCCTGCGATTTTTCATTGGGCAATTATTCATATGCACCTGTAAAAGGAGACAAGGAATTGGAACATTTTTCAATAGACGAGGACCGTGACGATATAATTCCCATGATCAGGGATGCAATGACCCATTCTGAAGACGGATTTAAGATCATCGCTTCCCCATGGACGGCGCCGCCGTGGATGAAAGATAATAACGAATGGAGGGGAGGAAAATTACTGCCGGAATACTATGATTGCTGGGCTTTGTTCTTCTCAAAATATATTAATGAATATAAAAAAGAAGGTATTGATATCTGGGGATTAACCGTCGAGAATGAACCCCTGGGGAATGGCAGCAATTGGGAGAGCATGCTCTATTCACCTGAAGAAATGGTGGATTTTGTAAAAAACCATCTTGGTCCCAAACTGAAAGCCGATGGACAGCATGTAAAAGTGCTGGCTTATGACCAGAATCGCGGAGAAGAGTTGGAACGATGGGCAAAAGTGATTTATAAAGATGAACCTTCATCACAGTACTTCGACGGTTTTGCGGTTCACTGGTATGCTAGTACATTCGACTGGTTTCCCGAATCATTGAATTTTACGCATAATATGGCTCCCGGTAAGCATCTTATTCAATCGGAAGCTTGTGTTGATGCAGAAGTGCCTCATTGGCTGGATGACAAATGGTACTGGTCGGAAGAAGCAACTGACTGGGGATGGGATTGGGCACCTGCGGATCAGAAAAAGCTTCATCCTAAATATGTTCCTGTATACCGTTATGCCAGAGATATTATCGGTTGTCTGAATAGCTGGGTAGATGGTTGGGTAGACTGGAACATGGTTTTAGACAGGCAGGGCGGCCCCAACTGGTTTAAAAACTGGTGTGTTGCACCTGTAATAGTCGATCCTGAGAAGGATGAAGTCTACTTCACACCCTTGTATTATATTCTGGCTCACTTTAGTAAATATATCCGGCCCGGGGCTGTACGAATCGGATTTGAAAACACGGACCCGTCATTAATGCTGACTGCAGCCCTGAATCCTGACGGATCCATTGCTGTCGTTATCTTAAACATGAATTCAGAATTAAAAAACATAAACCTTTCACTCGGTAATCGTACAGTTAAATTGCAGATAAGTGCTCAGGCAATACAAACGATTGTAGTTTTGCAGTAACATAGTGCGTATGGCAAATAAAGCTCTTTTCCTCTGCCTTATATCGTTTATTTCGGTTTTTGTTTCCTGCAGGCAGTCCGGTCAGCCCGAACCGGTATCAACGGGGGACCTCTATTTCTCGGGGTATTACTGGAATTTTAAGAACAGCAATGACACTCCTGTAGGCCCGGGGCCTAACCGGTTTACAAGCAAATACAATAACATCTTCCTGGATGCCGGGAGCAGCCTTCATCTGAAGATCGTAAAAAACAATAGCCAATGGTATTGCAGCGAACTTGCCTCCGTTAAAACATTTGGTTACGGCACATACATTTTCACAACCGCAAGCGATCTCACAACCATGAACGAAAGGGTCGTTTTAGGCTTGTTCACCTGGAATAATTATTCGTTCCAGACACAGGCAAACAGTGAGATCGACATAGAGTTCGCCCGCTGGAACGTTGCCAGCGATACCCTGCTGGCCAGCTATAGCGTACAGCCTGTTTGGGGCGACAATCCAATTCCTTACCTTGAAAGGACCAGGAAGCCCCGGATGAAGGCAAGCAGGCTTAAAAGTACCTGCACCCATGTATTCAGGTGGACCCCGGGCCTGGTAAGCTGGGTATCATACAGTGGTGGCAGTTACCCGGGAACAGACACCCTTGCATTCTGGTCGTTCGACAGCTCCAACCCCTCAAGGTCCAAGATGGAAGGAGGTAAAATATCCAACCCGATCGTGATCCCTACCCCCGAAGACAGCACGAATGTGCGCTTTAACCTGTGGCTCATGAACGGTCTGCCGCCTTCGGATAACAAGGAATTTGAGGTCGTGATAAAGTCTTTCAGGTTTATTCCCTTATAATTTATCAGGGTAAACCGGCATTCCGGTGTATTTTCTTTGTACAATATATTTTCACAATAAATTTTTCATGCGATCTATATTTATAATTGCGCTTCTTGCCGGGTATTGTTTTGCCTGGGACACATCATCCGCACAAAACTTTAATGAAATCCTCGGCCGGCCAACAGCATCATCAGTCACAATAAGTATTTTATGTGATCAGCAAACCGAAGTTTACTGGGAGTACGGCAGTGCTCCGGCCACATATTCAGCAAGCACTGCCATTTCGCTTGCCCTTAAGGACACTGCACTTGAAGCCGGCATAACAGGCCTGGCGGCTGATGCAAAATATTATTACAGGACACGTTACCGGCCCCGGGGCGCTACCGGCTCTTTTCTTGCCGGTCCTGAACGCACCTTCCATACGCAAAGGGCGAAAGGCAGTACGTTTACGTTTACCATAGAATCGGATGAGCATTTATGCGACAAAAAAGGCGTTCGCAGCATCTTCAGGATCTGCCTCGACAACCAGGCAAAGGATAATCCTGATTTCATGTTTTCTCTCGGCGACAATTTCGGGGGAGACCATAATCCATTGGACATTACTTCACAGGAGGTGGATTCCCTGCATAAAATGTACAGGCCATTCTGGGGGAACATCTGTCACTCCGTCCCCTTATTTATCTGCCTTGGGAACCATGAAGGCGAAAACGATTTTTACCTGGCGAAGAACCCTCCTGAAAATATTGCTGTTTACAGTACCTTATGGCGGAAGTTCTATTACCCGAATCCCTATCCGGACGACTTTTACAGCGGGAATACCGATGTTGAGCCATACGGCATTGGCAATCCGGAGAACTACTATGCTTTCACCTGGGGTGATGCATTATTCGTAGTTCTGGATGTGTACCGCAACCAGTGTGATTCCTCTGCAAAGCCTAAAAACTGGGACTGGTCACTGGGCCTTCCTCAGTACACCTGGCTTAAAAATACGCTTGAAAGCAGCACAGCCAAATACAAATTTGTGTTCGCGCATCATACACGCGGAGAAGGAAGAGGCGGGATAAACACCGCCCGGTATTTTGAATGGGGAGGATATGAAGCCGATGGCATCACATGGGGATTCTCAGCAAAACGTCCAGGCTGGGAAAAACCCATCCACCAGCTATTTGTCGATAACGGCGTGAATATCTTTTTCCAGGGGCACGACCACCTGTTCGCCCATGAAGAACTCGACGGGGTGATTTACCAGGAAGTGCCCATGCCAGGCGATTCAACCTATGAGATAGGGATGCTTGCAAACGCCGGCGCCTATGTTTCCGATACACTTAACGGGACCGGTCATTTAAGGGTTACAGTTTCTCCAACTTGTGTGAAGGCGGATTATATTCGTGCGTACCTGCCGGCCGATACCCTTGATGGCGTTCATCATAACCGGGAACTTGCTTTCAGCTACACTATCGGCACCTGCCAGTCGGGGATCAGCGACCAGGCTGAGAAAGCTGCAGTTATTGTTTACCCAAACCCGGCCCAAAACAGGATCAATGTTAAAATAAGCGGGGAACCAGCACCATTTCGACTCGGCATATTTAATACGCTGGGTCAACCGCTTCTGCAAACGCTGTCGGGTTATATTGATGTAAGCAGCATCCGGAACGGCATTTACTTTTTACATATCAGGACTTCAAATTCAGAAGTAACAAAAAAAATTATCATTAACCGGTAAATGACGATGGGGGATCCCTTCAATCTCCGGCTGAATAAATTCAGGATTCCACAGATTAAAATTCAGGGTTCATTGATTACATTTTGAAAGCGGGCTCCATGAAAATATTTTTGTTCCCGGTTAAATTAAACAAACAGATCATGAAAAATATTCTTTTCCTCGCCGGGTTGCTGCTTTTGAAACTCAGCCTGTTTTCCCAGGAATCATTTTTAGTCAAGACCGAGACCAGGTACTGGGATCATTCTAGGACTTATGACGGTTACACTCTTTTCGGTACGAGGGGGACCTCCTACCTGATCGATTTTGAAGGTCATGTGATCCACACCTGGAATATCGGGACAAATCCGCGTTTTACCGAGGCCGGGACATTGCTAGATGCCGTTGGCGGCAATCCCAGCAACCAGAATGCCTGGAAGGAACTTGACTGGAGCGGCAATGTTCTATGGCAATACACCGAATCACGTTCCAATTATCACGGGCACCATGACTTTGCCAAAATATTCAACCCGAAGCTGGGGGATTCAACGTTCATTTATATAGCAAATAAAGACCTTACGGCCCAGCAGTGCCTCGATGCAGGTTGCGACCCGGGTAACAATTATAACGGCGCACAGATGGATGCGGTGGTGGAGGTGAACAGGCAGGGCACGGTCATATGGGAATGGTGGTTTTTCAACCACGTGGTCCAGGATATTGACCCCACTAAATCCACCTATGGTGTAATTGCAAATACACCCGGGAGGATAAACCTGAATATACGCGGGAATCCTGTTAAAAGCGACTGGCTGCATTGTAATGCCCTTGACTATAACCAGGATCTCGATTTGCTGGTTGTTAACTCGGTACACGGGGAATTCTATGTAGTTGATCATGGCAATACCTTTATCACAAATGATCCAACCGGCAGTATTGCGCTTGCCGCCACTACAGCCGGTGACTTTTTATACAGGTTTGGTGATCCTGCTAAATACGACCAGGGGGATCCCCCGTCGGTGGAAGATAATTGGGAGAAAGCAACTGCCGGAAACAAACAGATTGGAGGCGCCCATGATATCCAATGGATAAAACCGGGACTTCCCGGGGCCGGGCATTTTATGGTCTTCAGCAATGCAGAAAACCTCTTTGAATTGACCCCGCAATCATATATTGTCGAAATAAACCCCTATTTGAATTCAGCAGGCACCAATACCGGGCATTTTGTCAACCCTCCCGATGCAGGTTATAACATTATAAGTTCGCCTGATAACAACCTGATGAAGGAGAAAAAGAATGTATCGAAGCAGATCGTATGGATGTTTTCAAGCAAGAATAACACCTCGTTTTACAGCACGATAGGGTCAAGCGCCCAAAGGCTGCCAAACGGGAATACACTCGTATGCTCGATGAATGACGGCCATTTCTTCGAAATTGCACCCCTCGACACGGCCCTGGTTTGGGAATATATCAATCCGATGACCAGGGATGGTATAAAGAAAATCAAAACTGACCATTATCCCACCTACAACGGTGTTTTCAGGGCTTATCGCTATGCCGCAGACCATCCGGCGCTGGCAGGCCATGATCTTACCCCCGGCCCAACCATGACCGGTTCCCCGCCTGATTACTATACCCCGGATGATATCACCGCAATACAAGATCAGCCAATTGTTGAACCAGCCGATAAACTGAACCAGAATTATCCCAATCCTTTTTCTTACGGCACAACCATAGAATTCGAAATTGCAGAACCGGCCGGGGTAAGCGTGTTAATATATGATTTGTCGGGCATCCGGGTAAAATCACTCGTCAATGAGTTTTGCAGCAGCGGAAAGTATTCCCGTTACTGGGACGGCACCAATGATAACGGGATGCGGGTGCCGGGCGGGATGTATTTTTATATCCTCAAAGCCGATAACCGTAAACTCTCCAAAAAAATGATCCATCTATGAAACTGACCTGGCTTGCTGTTTTATTGTTCACTGCATATTCAACCCTGGCCCCGGCACAAACATTCTCCGAGATATTGGGCCGGCCCACAAATTCTTCAGTCACCATGAGCATATTGTTTGACCGGAAGGCTGATGTTTACTGGGAATATGGTACAAACCCCGGGGAGTATGCGATGAACACTGCAAGCTATACCACGGCTTCTGACACGGCATTCCAGGCAGACTTCATCAATCTGTTGCCCGATCATAAATACTTTTACAGGACAAGATACCGCCAGGCCGGAACCACAGGTCCCTTTCTCGAAGGCCCCGAACATTTCTTTCATACCATGAGGATCCCTGGAAGCACTTTCAGTTTTGCCATTGAAGCGGACCCTCATATGGATACCAACTCGAATCCTGCCTCGTATAGTCTGACCCTGCAGAATATCCTTTTGGCAAAACCTGATTTTCTTATCGATCTCGGGGATATCTTCATGAGTGAGAAACTTCCTTCACCCACCCAGGCAAATATTACCGCCCGCCACCTGCTCTACAGGCCTTATTTAGGCGCAACCTGCAATTCCGTGCCGCTTTACCTGGTAATAGGCAATCATGAAGGGGAAAATGGCTGGCAACTTGATGGAACACCCAATAGCCTTCCTGTCCTGGCTTCCAATACCAGGAAACTGTTTTACCCTAATCCCATACCAGGTTCATTTTATTCAGGAGACAGCATTTCAGAGAATTATGTAGGCCTTCGGCAGAACTATTATGCCTGGGAATGGGGGAACGCCTTATTCATTGTTCTTGACCCCTACTGGTATACCACGAGCAAACCCGATTGGGGCTGGACGCTTGGGGAGGCCCAGTACAACTGGTTCAGTCAGGTTATTTCCGGCAGTAATGCAAAATTCAAATTCGTTTTCTGCCACCAGCTGGTCGGGGGTAACGGAAATGATGGCCGGGGCGGGACAGAGTTTGCAGGATTTTTTGAAATGGGAGGAAGGAATAAAGATTCTTCCTGGGGATTCGGCAACTACCGGCCCGGCTGGGAAAAAACAATTCATGAATTGATGGTTGAGAACCGCGCAAACGTTTTCTTCCACGGCCATGACCATTGTTATGCAAAGCAGGAACTTGACGGGATAGTGTACCAGGAAGTCCCCCAGCCATCCTCAAAAAATATTACAAATATTACAGGCAGCCAGTACGGCTATGTGGATGGTGTTCTGATGCCCAGCCGGGGCTATATCCTGGTCACCATGACCGATTCCAGCGCAAAGGTTGATTATATAAGGACTTACCTGCCTAATGAAGAAAACTCCGGCCATAAAAACGGGGAGCTGGCATATTCCTATACACTTAAGCCATCGCCGGCGGGTGTCAATGAAACAGCAGGATCCCCGGGTGCGATCGAACTGTATCAAAATTATCCCAATCCTTTCAATGAAGCGACAAACATCAAATATATGCTGCTGAATCCGGGCCATGTGCGGCTCTGTGTTTTTGACACGTATGGAAGGGAACTGCTGACCCTGGCCGACCACTATCAGCAGGCAGGAACATATACCATCCTCCTGGATCCGGGGCAATTGCCATCCGCCGGTGGAATATATTTTTACAGGATTACACTGGATAATGAAACCCGGACAATGAAAATGATTTGTATCAAATAACACTGCCATGATAAATCTCAGCCGAAAACTTATTATTATTTGCGTGATTGTCTGCGGATGGCATTCCGCGTCAGAAGCACAGAAGCTCCTGAAATTCAAACTTCCCGATTCAGGCCAGACCGGGAGTAACACTTCAACGGCAGGGGAGGATTCCGACTTCCTGATCAACCCTCCTTCGTTGACTGATAACGGGGACGGCACCATAACCGATAACAATACCGGGCTTATGTGGCAGAAGACCGACGGTGGAGAGATGATCTTTGAAAATGCAGGTCCGTATTGCACCGGACTCAGCCTTGGCGGGCATACCGACTGGAGGCTCCCAACAGGCATCGAGCTTTTCAGCATCAACAATTACAACAACCTGAATCCGGCACTGAATACCGTTTACTTTACCCAAACCCAGGCACAGTACTGGTGGACCAGCGAGAAGGAGGCCGATGATTCAACGAAGATCTGGGTTGTGAATGCTGGAGGAGGCATAGGGGCCCATCCGAAATCAGAGACAATGAGCGCGGGAGGAACGAAATATTTCAACGTGAGGGCCGTGCGAGACCTTATTAAAACTGTTTTCCAGGGGCCTCATTTTACCGATAAAGGGGACGGTACAATCAAAGACAATTATACCGGGCTCACATGGCAGAAGATACAAAGCGCCAATACCATGAGCTGGGAAGATGCGCTCGCATACAGCAGAACGGTATCCCTGGGAGGTAAAACCGACTGGAGGTTGCCCAATGTAAAGGAGCTTCAGTCTTTGAACGATGTTTTGCTTTCAAAACCTTCATTTGATAAAACCTATTTCCCGAACTGTCTTTCGGGGAATTACTGGTCCTCCACTTCCATGAAACAAACTGCCTTGAAAGCATGGGATATCAATATCGATTACGGTATTGTTTCTTACAGCGATAAGACTGCCCTGGAAAATGTTTTGCTTATGAGGGGAGGGATGGATAATGCCGGTATAAATTTAACTGAAGTCCATATACCCGGAGGCGAATATGAGATGGGCGATCATTTTGGATTTGTAGATCCCCATCATCCGAGCGATGAATTGCCGGTTCACCTTGTAAGGGTTGATTCATTCAACCTGGCAAAAACTGAAACCACAAACCAGCAATATCTTGCATTTCTGAACGCGGCATTGCTGTCGGGATTGATCCAGGTCAATAACAATAAAGTTCATCTTGCAGGAGATACTGTTACATTATGTTACACCCATGAGTATGCTGCTTATTACAGTATCTCTTATGACGGGACGGTATTTTTACTGGCCGATTTCAGGGCAAACCATCCCATGGTGGGTGTGTTGTGGCCGGGGGCTGCAGCTTTTTGCAACTGGCTGAGCGATTTGAACGGACTTCAGGAATGTTATGATCTCACGACCTGGGATTGCGATTTTACAAAGAACGGGTACCGGCTTCCTACCGAAGCGGAATGGGAATATGCTGGAAGAGGAGGGCATCTTGATCCGTATCTCAATTATGAAAATGGTAATACCGTGATCGTTTCAGAAGCGAATCTGCCCAATTCAGGGGATCCCTATGAGACCGGTTCTTATCCATTAACCACTCCTGTTGGTTTCTATGACGGCAGCCTTAAGCTAAAATCCGATTTTAACTGGCCTGGGAGTGTTTCAAGCTACCAGACCACTGATGGTGCGAATGGTTTCGGTTTATACGACATGCAGGGAAACGTGTGGGAACTTATCAACGACTGGTACGGGCAGGACTATTATAGCATCAGCCCGTATGATAATCCAAAAGGGCCTGATGCCGGTTTTATAATGCCTGACGGGAAACCTTACAGGGGGATGCGGGGAGGGAACTGGTATAATGGTTACGACACCAATGGTGTAAATGACGGGCATTCCAGGGTTTCGAACCGGAATCCTTCCTACTACCGTGGCCCGCAGGATCCCTATCACCCCTGGTACCATATAGGTTTCAGGGTTGCAAGAAAATATTCGACAATAACAGGGATCTATGATCATGGGATGCAGGATGCAGGTTACATGATGTTACAGCAGAATTATCCCAACCCTTTTGAACGCATTACGACCATAAAATTTTATTTGCCGCAGCCCGCCCACATTATCCTTACGGTGAGGAATACCCTGGGCCGGGAAGTGGCTGTGCTTGCTGATGGTCAGGAAAATGAAGGATGGCATACCGTAAGCTGGGACGGAAGCCAGGTTCCAGGCGGCATTTATTTATGTACGCTTACGGGAAGTACTCATCCGTCGACAATAAAAATGATTAAAATCAATTAAAGGAGGCTGAAATGAAGAGAAAAAATATTGTTTTAGCGATGGTTCTTCTACCGCTTGCAGCAGTTTTCGGGCAAACGAGAACGATGGGGTTGTTTATTAACGATACTCTCCAGGCTTTCCGGGGATATACTTTGTTCGCACCCAAACATAATAGCATGACCTACCTGATCGATAACGAAGGCAGGAAGTGTCATGAATGGGATGCAAGCACATATACCCCGGGGCAGTCGGTGTACCTGCTTGAAAATGGGAACCTGCTGCGGACCTGCATGCTACAGGGAAGCCTTGGATCAGGGGGCGGTGAAGGAGGAAGGCTGGAAGAATACACCTGGAACGACAGCCTGGTTTGGTCGATGAACTATTCCACCGACAATTACACCCAGCATCATGATGTCAAAAAACTGCCGAACGGGAACATCATCATGCTGGTGGTCGAGAAAAAAACTCTGGCCGAAGCCATAGCGGCAGGTTTTGATCCAAATAATTTCCAGCCTGATGTTGCGCAGAAAGGGTATATGCTGCCGGATTGCATTATCGAGATACAGCCGACATACCCCAGCGGTGGCACAGTGGTCTGGCAATGGCATGTGTGGGACCACCTCATCCAGCATTTCGATCCTGCGAAAAACAATTATGGTGTCATCAGCGCCCATCCTGAGCTGATAAGCACCCTTGGTGACGGCCGCAAGGAACCATTGTTCTGGAACCATATGAATTGCATTGATTACAGGTCGGACCTTGACCAGATCGTTGTGAGCGTAAGGGGAAACAGCGAGCTTTGGGTTATTGACCACAACACGACAACCGCCCAGGCGGCGGGGCATACAGGGGGCGCACATAACAAGGGAGGAGACCTGCTCTACCGATGGGGGAACCCCCTGACTTATGGTGCCGGTACATCGAATGACCAGAAATACTTCGAGCAGCATTGCGTGGAGTGGGTCAAACCCGACTGTCCCGGCGCAGGTGATCTTATGTGCTTTAACAATGGAGTGAACCGCAATTATTCTTCCATTGACGAGATCATCCCTCCGGTCGACGGCAACGGTGATTACCCGCTGACAACAGGCCAGGCGTGGCTCCCGGCAAACCTTTCCTGGACCTACGTAGCCAATCCGCCGGCTTCACTTTATGCAGGTGATATTTCAGGCGCCCAGAGGTTGCAAAACGGGAATACCCTGATTGATGACGGCCCTCTCGGGACATTTATTGAAGTTACGGCATCAGGTGAAACAGTGTGGAAATATATCAACCCTGTTGACAATACTGGTCCGCTAATGCAAGGAGATTCAATACCTCATGATCCCACACATCCCGATGAGACGTTGAATTCGGTATTCAGGGTGTACCGGTATCCTCCTTCCTATGCTGCTTTTACAGGGAGAGATCTTACTCCCGGAGATGTTATCGAACTTAATCCTGCTGGTATTGAGGATAGGGGTATGAATTCATCACAGTTCATATTATACCAGAACTATCCAAACCCTGTAAATACTTCCACGGTAATCCCTTTCAAACTTTATAAGACTTGTGATTTAACCCTGACTATTCAGGATGTTCTGGGAAGAGAAGTATACAGGCTCCTTAATGCAAACCGGAAGCCAGGGGTGTATGAAATTTCTGTTGACTTGCAAAACCTGACCGGCGGAATATATTTTTATACCTTATCGGCGGCAGGTATTTCTGAAACGAAGCGAATCCTGATAGTGCGGTAAAAATGGTGATGGCGTGATAATCGTGATGGTTTGATGCCGCTGTCTATTTGATCAGCCCAAGCCCTTCGGCAGCTGATGCGTCTTTTGGCCTAATGAGCAAGGCTTTATTGAATAAAACCTGGGCTTCACGCAGTTTCCCGAGCCTGTATTCCGTCCATGCATAAAGGACCATGCTGTCATAATCAAACGGGTAAAGGTTGACGACTTTTTCAAGGTACTTCTCGGCTTTTGCATAATCTTTGCGGCCGTAATATATCGAACCCATGCGGTAGTTCACTACAGTATTCTGCGGATCGATCGCGAGCACTTCATCATACTGGGCTACGACCTGGTCCCAGTTGCCCAATGCAGAAGCAGGGTTTGCAAACCCTATCTTTGCTTCAATGGCGTAGGGTTTCAATTTAATGGCTTTCTGGTAGTATGCCGAAGATTCGGTAAACATCCCGGCCAGGTATGTAACCCAGCCAAGCCGGAGGTTGATCTCATATGAGTCTTCTTGGTATATGCCCTTCATCGTTGTGATGGCATCAGTAAAATTCCCCCTCGATTCATACGCATAACTTTTTGAAAATGCATCCTGCAGGGCGGGGTAATTGGTTTGAGCTGACAGGGCCAGGGAAAAGAAAATAAGTAACGAAATGCTGAGATAACGATATGCCTTTAAAGTTTCCATGTTATTCCTCCTATTAATGTATTTGAGTTATACTTATTATATTGGGTTTGCTGGACTTCCCTGATCTCATGCGAAACAGGATCCTGGGATTTGATGTAATATATCTGCTGGCTTTCTTTTCTGAAATACTGGTATATGAGTGACAGCTGAATATGTTTTCCAAGAACAAAGGTAAGTGTGCCCCCGGCGCGGTAATCTATCTTATCGCTGTTATTATAAACGATAGCACCATTGGAGATATTTGCGTTGGTATAATCCCCGTAATTAAAATTAACTTCCCCCCACATCCAGGGTGTGAGCCGCCCTCCTAGCACCTGGCTAAGCAAAATCCTGCTTTCGCTGCCCTGGAAGAATCCTGTCACTGCAGTAGTTCCGTAAAGATTAAGATTCCCTAACGGGAAATACGTAAGGGAAAGCCCCGCCTGCTCCTGTGTCTTCCCATTCAGGTTCGACCAGCTTCCGCTTAAGGCTATTGAAAACCGGCCGAGATCTTTGGAAATCCTCAGCGCTGCAAGGTAATTATTAAATGAAGTGTCTTTCTGAGTATAGGAATAAACAATTGACGGGTATTTAAAAAGATGATAGGTGCCGTCACTTTTTAAATAATAAGCCGTATCACTTATACTGTCGGTCTTCACACTTGCGCTTACCATGGGAGAACTCACATGCACCCAGTGAACAGCCGGCATTATCCTGATGCCCCAGGGAAGAGACAAGGTGGCACCAAGGTAGACTTCGTGCTGCTGAACATGATATTGGAAGGATGTATCGTGTATTTTCCAGGGGAAGGAGTAAAAATAGTCCCTGCTGAAAGGCCGGTCCCCGATGGAATCAAGGTGAGCTTCGGCATGGCCGTATTGAATGTATTTTGTCTTATTGAAGTTGAGGTAATTATAGGCCAGGGAAAAGCTCAGGCGGTTTGAAGCCCTGAGATTCACGGCAAAATTGCCGTAAAAGTTATTGCCGTAAAGATCCTGTTCCCCGTAAATACTGTCTTTCCCCATTAGTGTCGGAAGGTTAGCCGGATTTCTGTCACTGCTTAAGGTATAACCGGTTTCAAAATGGAGCTGTTGAAGAAACCCCTGGCTGTATTTTGCGGTATCCCAAACCTCCCGGGGGGCTTGGGCCCTGAGAAGGCTTGCTTCTTCGGTCTGGTTGGTCATGACATACGACCTGTACAGGTAATCAGCTACAAACGCATCGCCCGAATTGAACTGCCTGGCTTTTTTCAGATGTGTCGTGGCCGGGAAATACTCCTTCTTTTCAAAATAGGCTATGCCCAGCCTGACCCTCAGGTAGTAGTAGTCTATATCGGACCTTAGAGCCTGCTTGCCGACCAGGATCACACTATCCCATTTCTGCTCGTTATAACAACGGTAGGTGAGCATGTCGGCCGTCTGGAAATCGAGGCGTGTGGATGCATTTGCTGGAAACGCAGCCAGGCAGGTAAGAAAAATAAAAAGAAAAAGGAATTTGATTGTCATCGGTCGGCAACAAGTTTAACTTGTGTGGTCTTACTATTCTCTTGGATGACAAATCGCTCAAGTCCTTGCGGTGAGATGAACATTTCGAATTCCATGCGTTTCACTTCACGCCCGGCGATTCTTGCGCTGCTCACCGATCTCAGGCTTATGCCTGTCTGCATCAGCTCATCGTCCATGCCCAGGTAATTCAGGCTGTATTCCGACCTGATGAACAGTACGAAAGGCGCCACGAAATCCTGAAGCATTACCAGAAGGCGGTTACTGAAGGTGTAGACAGGGTAAACATCTTTGACAAGCAAACCGGGATAATACCCCATCATTATTTTATATGCTCCCAAAAAGAACCTGAACAACAGGGATGAATGGTCTCCTTCGAAATGGGTGAAATAATGTATGTCGCCATCATTGCGGAACCATGCACGGGAATTTGTTTTCTCACAGAAGATATATGTAGTATTCAGCGGGCTTATCTCAACTTCCCAATCAAGGGTATACTCTTTTCCGCTACCAGGGTTCACCAGTAATGTAAACTTCTGGCCGGGAATGAAATGGAAGGCTTTTTCGAGTGAGGTGTTCTTACTGACATTGGAAACAATGACATCACCCTCAGGGTTCTCCCAGGACCTCAGTTCGAAGACCCCGTTCTTATGCCTGATATAATGGCTGATTGGATAATCCAGTGTTTTTGATCCGATATAAGGCGTTGCCTGTACCTGGAAATGGATGTGTGGAACCGGCGAGCGTCCCGAATTACCGCAGCTTGCCACAATCTGGCCTTTTTTAACAGCATTGCCGGCAGTTACTTTAAAACTTCCCTTCTTCAGGTGGGAGAGTTTTGAATAAAGCTGGTCGGCATGACGCAAAACAATGGTGTTTCCCCAGTTATGCTCAAGGTCCATTTTCCCGATCTCATTATCCTCAATGTTATCGACGATCTCCTCTACCCACCCATCAGCCGGTGCAATGACCGGTTTGTCGTAGCAAAAGTATTCCTCCCGTTCCGATCCCCGGCCGCTGAAGGTCTCCCCTTTTTCACCGGCTATCTCGAAATCCCATGCATGCCTCCAGTCACCCTGGTGGGTGAGGGTTCCGTTATGCCCCTGGGTCACTTTCCATTCGCCCCAGAAAGGCAGGATGAAAGGGAAATAAAATGCTTTGCCGAAGCGCGCGCGGTAATTCAGGTGTGCATACAGGTTGATCTCTGGTGAATATTGCTGGTAGCTCACCAGTTCAGGTTTATCAAAGAAGCGTTCGCGGAATTTCAGGGAATACAGGAACAACAGGACTACCATGTTAAACGGAAGAGAATACACCGATAACTGGAACATGGAAAAGATCACCTGGGTGCTGGTGAGGATGATTGAGATCAGCGGTGTAAGAAGTATTACCCAGAGAAACGACCAGCGTGAAGGAATGATAAAGAACCCGCCTATGGCGATTGAGGTGAGGATGAAATTGAAACCGATAAAACTGTAACTGAGTTCATGGATATTTGCCCCAATAAAATAGTAGTAGGCATAGGCCGAGAAAAACCCCAGCAGTGAAAGCACGAAGGCGATTCTCGAATAAATGAGCAGGCCTATTGCAATCAGGATCCCGGCAAAGAGATGGTACTGGAAAAATATTGCGCCAAGGGAGGTGAAATAAATCCGCAAAGGTTCTGCAATACCCAGGTTTGTAATCCAGTTATAGGAGTTAACCATGTTTTGGCCACCTATGGTGAACATTTCGTTGGTCATAAAGATGCCCCTTTCGCTCACATGCAGGGCGGTAAACTGCCTGGCAGCCAGGCTTACGCCCCATGTCCCGAGCAAAAACGACAGGCTCAGGAACGGAAGGCCGTACTTCCCCACCACACCTTCAACCATCAGGGTTAGGAAAAGAGTGAGCAGGGAAGCAAACAGCAGGATGATGAAAAACTCCACGCCCGGCTGATAATACACACCCAGTCCCAGTCCGACGAGCAGGCTGTTAAACCCGTAATAGCCTTTTTTAATATTGATGCGGTTGAACCCTATCAGGTACGCCAGGATATTGGAGACCATCACTGCAATGATCCCGCTCAGCCCGGCCCAGACATCAAAAAAAGTGACTGCGATCAGTATCAGCGCAAAGATCCTGTTATTGGAAAAAAAGATCTGGGTATAGCTGTTGACTATGCTTGTGAGGAATGACGGGAAAATTGACTTTAGTTTTTGCACTTACAAACTGTTTGTTTTAATACAATTCCACGTTGAACTTTTTAAGATGGGCCGGTACTTTTTCCATGCTGTTCATATTATCGAGGGTTTCACGAAGGCGGATCACATGGGGTTTCTCATCCATGTCGATAAGCACAACGTTAGGCCTGAGGGCAATGAACTGCATCCATTGGGTCATGTTGTATGCGCCTACATTATGTATCACCACACGGTCGTCCTTGTTTAGCAAAGGCAGGCTTGCGCTTTCGCGGATCACGTCAATATTCATGCAAAGGGGCCCGTAAATACAGGTGTCTTCAGAATAATGTGTGAAGGCCTGGGCAGGGGTTATCTTATGATCATACCAGAAAGAGGTGAACAGTATATTAACGCCTATATCAAGGATGGTATTGCGGCGGCCGGTGCTGGAGCGTTTGTTTGAAATGACCGATCCGAGCAGGTAGCCTGCTTCGTCTATCAGCGCCCTGCCGGTTTCCAGGATGAGCATAGGCAGCCTTTCCGGCTTGAAATTGCTGTTGAGCAAA
This sequence comes from uncultured Bacteroidales bacterium, assembly GCA_903837605.1. GTDB lineage: Bacteria > Bacteroidota > Bacteroidia > Bacteroidales > FEN-979 > CAIRDP01. The sequence goes on from CAILVF010000076.1 coordinate 72,548, forward strand.
GCCGATGAAATAACCTCGGCAAAATCGTCGAAAGTCGGGTTGGTGTCAGATCCGGGCAGGTAAGCGCCTTTCAGGGTGTTCTTAGAAGCAAAGCCACCGCCCAGGTCGATATATTTTATTTCATGCTTGTATTTTTCTTCCACTGAAAGAGCCAGTTCGGCCAGTTTTGTTGCAGCAATGCCATAGGCGGAAGGAGCAAGCATAAAAGTCCCGATGTGGCAGTGAAGCCCCACCAGTTCCATATTGTCAGAATGCATGATCTTGTTAATTGCATCCCATGCCTGCCCGTTCTCATAGTTGAATCCGAAGCGGTCCCACATAGGATATACCCCTGTATCCATGTTTACCCTGATGGCAACCCTCGGGCGGGCTTTCTGCTTTTCGGCCAGTTCTGAGATGGTATACAGCTCATCCAGATGGTCTATATGGATGAGGGAGTCGTTCCTGATAGCCTTTGTGAGATCCTCCTCACTCTTCTCAGGCCCGTTGAATATGATCTTTTTACCATCCACACCCAGGCTTATGGCCTTGTCGTATTCAAAACCAGAAACAACCTCGGCCCAGGACCCTTCCTGGTGAAATATGCTGCATATCGCATTCAGGTAATTGGTTTTATATGACCATGCAAACTGGACCCTGGGGTATCTCGTCTTAAAGGCCTTTTTTGCTTTCTGAATAGTCTTGCGGATGGTCTTTTCGGAGATCACGAACAGGGGTGATCCATAGTCCTTCATAAGCTTATCAACCGCATTTCCGTCAATGTGGGTCATGGGCTGGTATTCTGTTCTTGTTCCGAATTTATTCGGCATTCCGGTCTCAAGTTTCATGATCACCGGACGTTCATATCTGAGTTTGGTCATATTTTCATTTTTTATCGTTTTTTTTGATAAGTTATTCGCTCGCATCTTCACACCGCCGCTACGGTTCTCTTCGTTCACCTGATGCGGCTTGTGTGAAATGCATCGTTTTAACCATCTTATTGTTTACAATTCCCCGTATACTGATATCTGTTCAAATTCCTCACGATCAACGATCATATCCCAGGAATAACGGACAAACATTTTTCCTACCGTATAATCTGCAAATGGCTTCACTTTATGCCCCATTGCCAGGTTGACCAGGGCTTCGGGTATGTTCTGCCCTACGCCAACGGCAAGATAGATCCAGGCCGGCAAACGGGGATTGATCTCAAGCAGGTACAATTCCCCGTCTTTATTCTTCATAAGCTCCAGTTCAAAGCCTCCCCTCCATTTGGTAGTCCGCAGGAATTTCCTGGTCATATCGAGCATCTTTTCATCTGAAATACTGATCCCTCCCCAGGCCTTTCCCTTGTCGGTTATATACTGCTTGCGCATAGGCACCGCCGCAATGGTCTTCCCTGTGCCATCACCCAGGCCGGTGACATTGAATTCCGTTCCATGTATAAACTCCTGTATTATGATAGGAAGCCCCCACTTTGCGGAAATCTTGTTGAAATAACTTTTCACCTGTTCTATGCTGTATGCTATAGAGGCATCATAGAACTTGCCTTTCACGATCATTGGAAAAGAGAACTCCGCAGGCAGGCTGTGAACCGCATTAAGGTCGTAGATGACCTTGCTCTTGGGAACGCTGATTCCGTATTTCTTACCGAATTCATTCAGGTTGACTTTCTGACGTTCCTCAAACTGGTGCAAGGTTGGAAGGAACATATGAACGCCCATTTCCCGGAGCCTGCGCTCCAGCTTGATGAAAGGAAAGAGTTCAGCGTCGAAGTTGGGTATGATCACATCGAGTTTCTCCCTTTCCTGTATGTATTCAAGCCTTTCAAGAAGGGTATCTGTTCCGGCGGTTGGATAAGGTATGGAATAAGTGCGGTCTACAATATCGTGCATGTAGATGCCTGGTTCCAGCGACTCATAGGACAAGCCGATGATGCGGGTATCGAATGACGTCGCTTCCTTAAGGGCCCTGATCACCGACACTCCCGGGCCCGGGCTGTCAATGGCGTTGAGGCCGGTGACTCCAATATTAAGCTTTGGTTTCTTCATGGCTTTCAAGCAGGTGATTGTGTTTTAGTATGCCGATGAAATCCTGGTAGTCCTTTTCGAAAGTGGGATTATCAGTGTTGTACCTCGATAAAATGGCCGAACGGATCTCTTCATCTGATTTCTCCTTGCGGAGAAGATTCAGTATCTCGATGCCAATAGGGTTTAAGGAGAAGGATTCGCCGGTCACTGGGTTAAAGAGAAGTCCCGCTTCGCTTACGGCAATGTTTTTCTTTAGCTTCATTATAAATGGTTTTAACGTGCTGCAATATTAGCCTGAGTCAACGTCCCGGCTGTTATGGAATTTTTTAAATAATGTATAAGATTTTATACCAGCTATCCGGATATCGCAGCGAAGCTGCAGATCAAGCGTTCCACGCCGATAGCTGGATAACTGTATGATGTTAGATGCCGGAGGTCAGATTTTCCAGCGGTCTCCTCTCAATATCCTGGTTAAGCTTGTAATCGGTGACGGAAACCCCGGTGACTGATTTGAACTGGGTGCTGAGGTATTGCACGCTGCTGTAGCCCATCATATAAGCTATTTCGCTCAGGGTAAGCTCCCCGTATTCTATCAGTTCCTTCACTTTTTCAATCTTGTGAAGTATGGTGAATCTCTCGAGGGTGATGTTCATGTGCTTTGAAAAGAGCGAAGAAATATACGGATATGACATATTAAACCGTTCCACGAGGTAGTCGGAGTTTCTCACCATGGCATTATAAGTTGAGTTGTGGATGAGCTCGATCATAGCCTGCCTGATTTGTTCCACGAGGATCTTCTCCTTGTCGGCGATGATCTCGAAGCCGAAGTCCTCAAGCATGCCATGTATTATTTTTAAAGAAATTTTTTGGGGGTCATGGGAAAGTTCGATAGTTCCCAGCTTTATACTTTGTATAGTGATGCCGTCAATATCAAGTTCCTTTTTCAGCAGGCGTATACAGCAGTTGCATACCATGTTTTTAACATGGATGGTCTTTTTGATGTATGCTGATTTCTTTTTGACGGCCATAACTCTTAAACCATTGCTTCACAACAATTGGTGCAGCTGCTGAAGATATACAATAATTTATTCAATTTTCCGGTATAGCCCGTAAAGATAAGGGTTCCCGTGCCGTATCCTGAACGACATCCCTTTTATCATGAATTCCTGTTTTTTGGGGTTCCAGATAAAGCCCTGCACGTTCAGGAAATGATGCCTCCAGTCTATATCGGCAAGGCGGTAAGAACAGAAAATACGGCGGAACTCCCCGGGTTTGCCGGCTTTAATGCTTGCCGACTGAAATGAAAGTAGCTTGTCATTCTGATAAATGCCCAGTTGCAGGTAGGCTTCGGTAAATCCTTTTTCAGTTTCAACCTCTGCGTTAAGGTCAATGATATCATTTTTATGACGGCAGATGTCCCTGAGGGATCCTCTGAACACCGGGCTGAATTCCAGGCTGCTGTCCATGGAGTATACAGGAGTTTTAAGGTCAAGGACCGAGTACCAGGAATTGGCCTGGTTGAGGTTAACCCAGCCTGAGCTGTTGAGAATGAAATCGGCAGTCGAAGAAAAATAATATTCATCAAGACCTTTTATACTGTCCCTGGCGAAAACAAAAAAATCACCTTCATTTATCCTTTTGTGGATCAGGATATATGGGTACTTCGACTGGATCAAAGGATAATCGTCCCAGCTTGAATTTGAAATACATCCGTAAATAAAGTACCGGGCGGTGCAGGTATCGATTATATTCCTGATGACAGGAGGCTCAAGTACATCATGGAAGCAGTTGATATGAAAACCCTTCATCACGGGCTGATCAAGGTAGTAATTGGTGAAACGGCGGTGGGAATCAATCAGTATGAAGCAGTTGAGCCGGCCCAGGGAGTCGGAGGCGTGCTTAGCTTCAACGACGATCTCTCGGTAAGGGGAATTGTAGAATAATTTGTAATGTTTTCTTTCGGATACCAGGGAGGGGATGATCGCAAGGGCGCAGACTGCAACCAGAATGGATTTTTGCCATGGTTTTTCTGCATCAGCATAAAAGAACATCAGCAATAAAAGGAACGGAAAGGAAAAGATCAGAACAGAGTACTGAAGGACCGGGTTTATAAAAACTGAATACAGGAAGCCGACAAGCAGAGGTATGAAAAACCATAAAAAGGAAACCAGCACAAGGCGGAAGTCGATTGGTTTTCGTTTGATTCTCCATATCAGGGAGAGAGCCGTCAGCAGAAGTATGAGAGCTGTAACATACCAGGAAAACTGGAATACGTAAGCCAGGTAATCGAAAATAAAATCGGGTCTTGGTTTGCTCAGCCAGCCCCCTATGCCACCCTGTTTAAGCTGTGAGAAGAAAATTGAAAGATGAGGAAGGTACAGGAGAAAGATAACAAGCCAGGAGAGGATAAAGGATGTTCGTTTCGTTTTTGAAATGGTGAATACACCTGTAATCCCGGCCATAATGCAGAAAAGCAGAGTGAAATGGTGGTTATAGGCACAGAGGGCCGAAGCGAGGATGTAGCCTGAGAGGTTGAGGTAATAACGTTTTTCGGGGCAAAGCATGATCCTTGACCAGAAATATACCAGCAACAATACAAGGAACAGCCCGCTGGCATAAGGCCTTGCGATCTGCCCGTACATCACGGGGTACTGGAGGAATGAAAGAAACGCAGCTGAAATCAGGCCTGCCGTTGAACTGAACCATTGGCGGCCGATGCTATATATTAAATATACTGAGATGAGACTGCATACTGTGAACGGGAGTTTTACCAGGGGTTCCGAAAGGCCAGTGAGTTTGACCCAGTAGTAAAGGAAAACCTGGACTCCTGCGGGATGGGTGTCAACCACAACACCTTGTGTTATCAGGTCATGGAAGTTACTGAACTGGGTCCTGAAGATGGCGCTGAATTCGTCGTGGGTGAAAGGAATGGAGTTATAGTTGTAAAACCTGAGGATCGCCCCTACGACGACAATCAGGAATATCAGCAGGCGGTCAATATGGATATTTACGGGAGCCCTCATTTCCTGGGCCAAACATACAAAATTCCGGCTTACCCTATGCGGCTAATCTTCCTGAGGGATTCATGGTCGAGAAGCCGTAATTCCTTTTCATCAAACCTGATGATACCTTCACGCTCGAATGACCTCAGTATCTTAACTGCGCTGTCGCGCGACATGGCTGAAAGGTCGGCAAGGTCCTGCTTGCTCAGGAGCATTGGAAAATGATCCGATTCAAATATCTCTTCGAAAAGGTACAGCAGAGAATCGGCCATTCTTCCGGGCATTTGTTTTTGGGTCAGGTAAAGCAAACGGTTATAAACATTCAGTGTATTACGGCTGAAGTCTTTCATGAATTCCTCGGCGAAACTATTGTTCCGGCGGATGATTTCCTTGAAAACATTCATGTCAATAAAGCAAACCGATGATTCCATCAATGCCATCACGGTATAATGATGCATCTGGTCCAGGTAAATGCCGGGTCCCCCTATGAAGTTCGTGGGCCTGACGATACGCAAAATGGCATTCCGGCTTTCGATACCTTCAAGATACAGCTTGGCCATGCCGGAGCTTACCGAGATCACATGGGTCATCTGGGTCCCCTGTTTGCGGATCGTCTCACCGGGTTTGAACACCACATTAAGCCTGCTCTTCTCAACCATTTCAAGTTCATCCTGGTTTAATAAAGAGAAAAGGCTTGATTTGCATGAGCAGTTTATGCAGCTCATAACCGGTTTGTCAAGGTATTCCAACATAAGGCAAAAATAATAAATTATTGATATATGTCAATTGAAGACGGGTTTTTTTACCTCTGTGCCGAGGAAAAGAAGCCGGAATTTTCTAAGAATATCTCTGATACTGTATGCCATGTATAATTGAATGTAGAAGTAACTTTGCAAAGGATGAAACCGGACCTGTCGGTTCTTGTGACTGAGCTGCCGGAATGAATGATTCAAAGTTTTTCAGACATCAAATAATTTCCACAAAGTATGGATACGAAGGACAACAATTCCTCGAGAAGAAAGTTTCTGAAACTGGGCCTGGCCGCCGGCGCTACGGCGCTTATCGGGGCCGGTGGAAAAGCTTTATCCGCTGTTTCCAACCCTGAGGCTGGCGGTAAAGAAACAGGAGAGAAAGTCAAGCTGCTTTCCCCTGACGGCACGCTTGTTGAAGTTGACAAAGGTCATTGCCATGCATGCCCTGCTACCGGAAAGGAAGCCCGGCAGGGAATTCCCAACAAGAAAATGGTGATGGTTATAGACCTGGCCCGCTGCAGGAATGCAAGGAAATGCCTGGAAGGATGCCAGGGCATGCACCACCTTCCTCCTAAGATTGAATGGATTAAATTCTTCCTGCTGCGCGACAGCAAGGATACATCCCCCTACTGGTTCCCGAAGCCCTGCTTCCAGTGCAATAATCCCCCCTGCGTCAAAGTATGCCCGGTCGGGGCTACCTTCAAGCGCACCGACGGTATTGTGCTCATCGACAATGACCGCTGCATAGGTTGTAAATTCTGTATGGCAGCCTGCCCGTACTCTTCCAGGGTATTCAATTGGGGAAACCCCGATCAGGATGCACTTCCCGAAGGGAAAAAATATTCACCCGAAACCAGCTGGCCCCAGAAAGTCGGGACAGTCGGCAAATGCGATTTCTGTCCCGATATGGTACGCCAGGGCAAACTTCCCTCCTGCGTGACATCCTGTCCCAACGGGGTATATTTTTATGGCGACAAAAATGAAGACACTGTGACCAACGGTACCGAAACGGTAAGGTTCAGCGAACTTGTTCAGCAGCGGGCTGCTTACCGGTATATGGAAGAACTTGGAACAGAACCCGGGGTCTATTACCTGCCTCCGGTCAACCGTCTTTTCGACTATAAAGTCGGATTCCAGGACCTGAAACCCGAAGAAATTGATCTTTACAAGAAAGAAGCCCACTTATCAGAATAATCACATACAGCATGGAATACAACAGCAAGACAATTAAAAATTATGAGGATTTCAAGCCTCAGCTTGAATCCATTGGCAGGTACGGTTATTTCTTCATCACCGCCATGGTCATGATCATCGCCTGGGGGACTTATGCCCTGTACACACAGTTATCGAAAGGCCAGGTTATGACCGGCATGCGTGATTATGTAATCTGGGGCATTTATGACGCCAACTTCATTTTCTTCATCGGGATCAGCTATGCCGGGGCTCTTATTTCAGGGATCCTCCACCTTATGAGAGTTGAATGGAGGCACCCCATATTGCGAATGGCCGAAACTATCACCGTGGTCTCAACCATGATAGGCCCCAGTTATATCTTCCTGAGCATGGGCCGCCTTGAAAGGGTATGGCATATCCTTGTTTACGGCAGGATCCAGTCGCCCATCGTATGGGATGTGTTTGCAATCTCGACTTATCTTATCGGCAGTTTTATATTCCTTTACCTGGCCTGTGTTCGTGACCTGGCTTTCATGAGGGATCATCCTGTCGGGGTTGCAAAGTGGCGCAACCGCATCTACAAATTTTTATCGGCCAACTACCGTGATACGCCAAAACAGCGTGAACTCCTGAACCAGCTCATCGACCTTATCTCCATCGTGATCATCCCCCTGGCTATCCTTGTTCACTCAGTACTGGCGTGGATCTTCGGGATGACCCTGAGGCCGGGCTGGCACAGCACTATTTTCGCACCGTATTTCGTGCTCGCTGCCATATATTCAGGAACAGGGGTCCTTATTATCGTAATGTTCGTTTTCAGGAAGATCTACCACCTCGAATCCCATATCACGAAAAACCACTTTACCTACCTGGGAATCCTGCTTATGATACTGGGCGCGCTTTATGGATATTTTACCTTCAGTGAATACCTTACCAACTGGTACGGAAGTGTGAAATGGGACATGGAAGTACTTTACCGCCTTTTTGATACCTCAACCTACTGGTGGTGGTTCTTTTTCTCAGCATTTATCGGGGTTTTGCTTCCTATCATACTGATTGCAATGCCCAGGTTCAGGAGTATTAAAACCATTGTCTTTGCAGCAACGATAGCCGTAACCGCCCTCTGGGTCAAGCGTTACCTGATCATCATCCCAACCCTCGAAACACCTTTGCTTCCCCTGCATGACATAAGGCCTGAATTTGCAAGCTATTCACCCAGCTGGGTTGAATGGTCACTTACGGCAATGGGGATCGCGATCTGGCTGTTACTGTTCTTCCTGTTCTCCAAATTCCTGCCTATCATACCTGTGGTCAGGGTCAATTCAGCCGATGAACGGGATTATTTCAAGCTCAGGAAACTGGCCCAGGAACGTATCCTGAGACGGATGATAAAAAAGACAAGAAAAGATAAAAGCATAGTGGCCGGGATTCTTATTCTTTTATTCCTGGCTCCGTCTCTTGTTTGCCGTGCCGGGGATCCTGTGCGCTCAAGGCTTAAGCTGGAGTTCCTGAATAAATCAGGGAACCGCATGCTTACGGCTAAACTGACAAGTAAAAAAGACGATCAGACCATCCCCCTTGAAGGCATGCAGGTAAGTTTTTTCATCCAGGGAGCGAAAGACAAAGCCCTGTTAGGCAAAGGATCTACCGACGAAGCAGGCAAGGCAACGTTTTCCCTGCCCGTTAAGCTGGATGCCCCCAGGAACAAGGAAGGGAAATACAGTTATTCGGCCAGTTTCGAAGGGAATAAAGAGTACGAGCCTTCTGAATCTTCAGCTGAGATCCGTGATGTATTCATGAAGATCAGCTTCGAGCAGAAAGACAGCGCAAAGCTTATCAAACTGTTTGCAGCTGAGATCAACGAGAAAGGTGATTCCATTCCTGTTGACGGGTCCACTGCAATATTTTACGTACCCAGGACTTTTTCCTTATTGAAAATTGGCGAACAGCCTGTCAAATCGGGGAATGCCGAACTTGATTTCCCGGTCACCCTGCCCGGTGATTCTCTTGGGAACCTCACTATTGTCGCGAAATTTGAAGATAACGACAATTACGGAAATGCCGAAGTGAGCGAAAACATGGCCTGGGGGAAACCACTTCCTCCCATGATTTTGATCAAACGCGGACTGGGCGATACCAATGCCCCCCTTTGGATGGTATATACGCTGATCGTATTGCTGTCATTGGTGTGGTTCCATTTCACCTATGCAATCTTTACCATTTTCCGCATCAGGTATCTTGGGAACAAAGCTATGAAAGAGGGGCAGTCTTAATTTAAACACAACAGACAAAAATCAAATATTAACAAAAATTCAAATCAGGAGGTAATTATGAAAATGAAGAATGTTAGCCGCTTACTTGCAATGTTTTTATTGCTGAACGCTGTTTGCCTTATTGCGTTTGCACAGAAGCCGGCAAAATGGACTGCACCCGACAAGTATAAAACAATGAAAAATCCCAATGCTGCAGATGTTAGCACCGGCAAGGACCTTTTTGCCAAGCATTGCAAATCCTGCCATGGCAAAGACGGCCTTGGAGACGGCCCGAAAGCAGCCACCCTTGGCGCATCCTGCGGAGATTTCACCTCCAAGGAATTCCAGTCCCAGACCGATGGAGAGATCTTTTATAAGATGACTACAGGCAGGGATAAGATGCCGGCCTTCGGTAAAACCATAGCCGAGGACAATGAACGCTGGGCAATTGTAAGTTATCTCAGGAAGCTGAAATAAATTGCCTGTCCTGGTTTTGCCGGGGACCCGAATTGGCTTTTATAATTATTTTTCTTTCCCTAAACATAAGGAGATTGAATTATGTCACAAACAGAATCAGCAGGAGCCCAGGAATTTGGGAGAATTTCTGAGAGGCTGGCCTTTCTTGAAGAACGGCTCTCTGCACTGGAAGAAAAAGTCAGTTCGGGTTCCCGGCAACAATCATTCATGAACACTATCGAGAATGCGGGTTTTTCAGGCGGGGAAACAGTATCTGTTGACACAACAACCATTGAATCGAACATTCTTGAATACGGATTGTCATGGGTAGGGATAGTGGTTCTGATGTTCGGGATAGGATTTCTGATGATGTTCATCCAGAAGCTGGCCGGCAGTTACATCTCCAGCCTTATCGGTTACACTGCGGTTGCGGGTGTTTACATCCTGTCACGATACCTTAAAAATTCCCACGAGCATCTTGCATACATGCTCAATATAGGGACTCATCTCCTACTGTATTACGTTACCATGCGGCTGTTCTTCTTCAGCAGTCCGCAGGTTATCCCGTTCAGGGAAGCTGTCGTTCTTCTGCTGCTGATTGCCATTGGTTTCCAGCTCTACAGATCCACACTGCTGAAGTCGGAACTTGTAGCCGCTATCGGCATATTCCTTATCCTCGCGACATCCGTATTCAGTGATATGACGCATGAATCTCTGATCCTTAACGCCCTGGCAGCCCTGGTTTCCCTTTTCCTGTTCTACCGTTACGGCTGGTGGAGGCAGATGATCTTTTCTATTATTACCGTGTACCTTTCCCATATCATATGGCTTATGGGCAATCCCCTTATGGGGCACCCGGTTGGCGGGGTCCAGTCACCCCAGTTCAACCTGGCATACCTGTTCTGCTACGGAGTGATATTTTCCCTTGCCCCCCTGGTAAAGCAGGATGAACGCTTTAAAGCGAATGTTTACACTTCTTCAGTTATAGTCAACGGGATTTTCTTCTTCCTGACCCTCATGCTGGAAGTGTTGTTATTCTACATGAAAACTTACAGCGGGATCTTTGCAGGCGTATTCATTGCCTGCCTTGCCTATTCCATCTTCCTTAAATTCAGGACACAGAGGGTGTTTGATCCGGCATTCTATGCGATCTTCAGCTTTCTTGCGCTCAGCGCGGCGGTCTATGGGTATACAGGTTTGCCGGGCGCATATTTTTTCCTCTCGCTTCAAAGTGTGCTTGTCGTATCATGGGCGCTGTGGTTCCGCAGCCAGTTTATCGTCGTGGTCAATACCATCCTTTTTGTAAGCATGCTCCTGGTTTATATGGTTTCGGGGACCTACCTCGATACGGTGAACTTCACTTTCGCGATCTCGGCTTTTCTCACGGCCAGGCTCATCAACTGGCAAAAGATGCGCCTTGAACTGAAGACCGAGAATTTTCGTACCATTTACCTGGTTTGCCTGTTTTTCACCTTTGCCTTTGCCCTGTATAAAGCAGTCCCCTCCCAGTATGTGACCCCGGCATGGACAGGGGCGGCCATATTATATTTTATCCTCAGCCTGGTACTGAAAAACAGGAAGTACCGCTGGATGGCGATCTTTATGCTGCTTGTCACCGCAGTATACCTGTTTGTGGTTGATCTTGCCCATATGGAAGCCGGTTACCGCGTCATCGCGTTCCTCTTCCTTGCCATCGTTCTGTTCGGGACTTCCCTCTACTTTACTAAATTCCTGAGAAAAAAGAAGGCTCCGGGTGTGGAAGAGTAATGCCGGTTTTTTTATTCAAGGCTTTTTTCGCTGAGTTCCATCCATCGTTCAGTCTTGGAGTCAATGGCTGAGATCACAGCCGAAAAACGTTTCGATTTTTCCATCAGTGCCTGTTGTTCAAGGGTTCCCGAAGCCAGGGCGGCCTCAAGGACCTCCTTTTCCTTCTCAAGCTCATGGATCTCTTTTTCAGTGGTTTCAAACTCAACTTTTTCCTTATAACTCAGCCCTGGTTTTTTAGGTTTGTTGACTGCGGATGAGGGAGCGGTTTCCTTTATGGCGCCTGCCCTGGCAAGGTTTGCCTGGCGTTTCCTGAGATCGGCCCAATCCCTGTACTGGCTGTAATTCCCGGGGAAGTCTTTCACAACAGCATTGCCTTCAAATACAAAGAGGTGGTCAACAATCTTATCGAGAAAAAAGCGGTCGTGGGTGACTACCAGAACGCAACCCTGGAAAGAAGCGAGGTAATCCTCCAGGATATTAAGTGTGAGTATGTCGAGGTCGTTGGTAGGTTCGTCGAGGATTAAAAAATTCGGGTTCTGCATCAATACCGTTACCAGGTAAAGCCTTCTCTTTTCACCCCCGCTGAGTTTGTAAACGAACTGGTGGTGCATGGGATACGGGAACATGAAATAGTTGAGGAAGTGTGCTGCAGTAACTTTTTCCCCGTTGCTTAGCTGAACCACATCGGCTATGTCTTTCACCACATCGATCACCCTGGTTTGCCCGTCAAAAACTATCCCGTCCTGCCTGTAGTGGCCGAATTTGATGGTGCCGCCTGTCTCAACCGTCCCTTTCTGCGGCTGCAGCCTTGATGTGACGATATCGAGGAAGGTCGACTTCCCGGAACCGTTCTTACCAATAATGCCGACTTTCTCACGGCGTTTGAAAATATACCCGAAATGATCCAGGATAGGCAGCTGGCCCCATGAAAAACTGACATCATGGACTTCAAGTATTTTCTTTCCCATCCTCTCCCCTTCCATGCCCAGGGTCATTTTACGGTCCCAGGTTTTATTGGCAGCCTTTTCCTTCAGCTCGTAAAATGAATCGATACGGGCTTTGGATTTGGTGGTCCGGGCTTTGGGCATGCGCCTCATCCATTCGGCTTCGGTGCGCAGTATATTCCTTGCCTTCTCGGTCTCCTGGGTCTCGATTTCCTTACGCTCCTGCGACTTTTCAAGGAAATATTCATAATTGCCCTTATGCCTGAAAAGCCGGCCGTTTTCCATCTCAAGGATCTCGTCGCACACCCTGTTCAGGAAGTAACGGTCGTGGGTGACCATCAGCAGGGTTACCTGGTTGCGGGTAAGATATTCCTCCAGCCATTCTATCATATCAATGTCGAGGTGGTTCGTCGGCTCGTCGAGGATCAGGAAATCAGGTTCGGTGATCAGTGTCTTGGCCAGGGAAAGCCGTTTCTTTTGTCCTCCCGACAGGGCCGAGACGGGCTGGTGGAGGTTCGTCAGGCTCAGGCGGGTCAGTATCTGTTTGATGCGGTTTTCATAATCCCAGCCGTTAATGGCATCCATCCTCTCAATGGCTTTTGAAAGCAGGTCCTTGTTGGGCGACTCAAGTGCCTCTTCATAATCGTGTATGGTTTTAAGTGTTTCGTTGGAAGTGGCATACACCTCGTCAAAGACCGTGAGGCCTTCGTTCAGTTCAGGTTCCTGCCTGAGATAGGCCATGCTGGCCTGGTTGAAGAGAGTTACATTGCCCCCGTCGGATGGCTCCATGCCGTTAATAATGCTGAGGAGTGAGGTTTTGCCGGCGCCATTACCTGCAATCAGGGCCACTTTCTGGTACTGGTTGATGGAAAAGCTGATATTTTCAAACAGTACTTTCTCACCAAAATGGCGAGTCAGATTTTCTACCTGCAAAAGTGTGGGCATGGGGTTTCCGGGTTAAGGAAGTGCAAAGGTACGGGAATAAACTGTGACTGGTGAAACGTGAACAGTGACTAGTGACTGGTGACTGGTGAAACGTGGCAGGGAAGAATACCGGCCAGATGTCACTTAAAAGGAGTAACCGATATTCACAAAAACCATCGGGCCGGGATTCATATTTGATCCCATAAGAGTGATTTCAACCGGGCCTATGATGCTGTTATAACTGGCAGTAAGGCCATAGCCGCACATCAGGTTCTTTGGCTGATAAACCTGGGAGAATTCACGTTCATCTGTGCCTGCATCACCCCTGAGTGTAAGGTAAATATTTTTATACAGGTTATACTGTAATTTAAGCCTGAAAATTGCTGAGTAATAACCAAACTTCTGAATAAACTGAACGCCGGTAAAACTTACGTATTGGTCTACATAATTTCGGCTACAAAACCCGCCCACACCGAATCCATGCTGGAGGGGAGGCCGGTTATGGTCCCACACTGCACCTCCCGCGAAAAGACCGGGCTGCAGGACGAACCTGCCCGACAGGGGTATGTTGTGTTCATATTTCAGGTAAAACACACCGGCATCTGCAAAGAGTTCCTCTGACCAGTTTTTGCTCAGCGGCATTACATATTCTCCTCTCAGGGTCATGGTTGCCCCCCGCCTCGGAAAATATGGACGATCCCGGGAATCGGCTTTAAGGGAAAGGAATATGGTTCCGTAACTGGTAAAATATTCGTATTTATAAAGTGTTGTGTCTACGGCCACATCCTGCTGGAACCTGAAATATTCGTAATCGAAGCCGGCTTTCAGGTTTACCATATTCTTAAAAGTATATTGAAAATATAAACTGCCTTTGTAGTTGGTAAAATCAATCTGGTTGACCTTTTCATATCCTTTATAAACGCCGAATTTAAATTCATAGAAGTCTGTGCTGAGCCCCAGGGCTGCTTTACCTCCAAAGCCCAGAAAGTATACCACCCGGAGCCGCGGATCCGGGCCTATGTTAAGGTCGGCGAAAAGCTTGGAGTTCCTTCCCAGTACATTCCTGAAAGAACCGCTGAGGATCAGTCCTACGTTGTAATTATTATCATAGTGAAGACCTGCACCCAGTGATCCCGGGCCGCTCTCCAGAGCTTCGATCACCAGGTCGGTTTTCCCGTTATTCTGTTCAAAAGAATAAAACACATGTTCAAAATATCCTGAGCCATATAGTTTGCGGATGTTATTCTGCAAATCCTTTATGGCAATTGTATAATTATTTTTATTTTGCCCGAAAAGGCTTGTGAAATAAAAAGTATGCAGGTTTTTGTTTCCCCTGATGATGATGCTGTCGAATTGCACTGAATCCAAAGGCTGGGCCTGGTATTTTTTTAAAGGCTTATACTCAATGGCATTGAGGGAATCGGCCAGGGCTTTTATCTCCTTAAAATGAGAGCGTGCAACCCTTTCGCCAAAAGCAATGATTGAATCATAATCTTCAAAGTCCATCATGCCGTATGTCATCTTAAATGCGACTTTGAGATCGGTGAGACTGTCACCGACTTTGTTGGATTGTATGCGTGCAAATGAAGTGACCTGGTCGGCAATAGCAGTTATCGAATTGAGTTGCTCGCGATTGTATAAGCCCGATTGGACATCCCCTCCCACGATGATCTTTGCCCCAAGATCCTTGACTTCCTTCACCGGGTAATTATTGACCACCCCGCCATCCACAAGATAATATCCCATATAATCGGTAGGTGAGAAATACCCCGGGATCGACATGCTGGCCCTGATCGCCATGGGGAGGTATCCCTTGTTGAGAACGATTGCCTGGCCGTTCAGCAGGTCGGTCCCTATACAGACAAAGGGGGTCGGCAGCTTGTTGAAATCACAGGTCTTATAAGCCGGGGAGAAATATTTATTCAGGAGGAGGTTGATCTCCTGTCCCTGGTACATCGAAGACCCCAGCCCGAGTTTTTTATTTCTTATCGGAAGTTTTACAATAGCTTTTTCTCCGTATTCTTTTTCCTCGAATGCAACAAACCGGCGGTCTATGTTATCTTTCAGGAGACTGTTCCAGTCCTGGCTACGTATCATCTTTGCTATTGAATCGGGATGGTAACCTATGGCATACAAACCGCCGATGATACTTCCAATACTCGAACCTCCAATGTAATCTATGCGCAGGCCGGTTTCCTGGATTACCCTCAGAAGTCCCACATAAGCGAAGCCTTTTGCCCCTCCTCCGCTGAGCACAAGCCCGACGGTTGGCCTTTTGCCCTGAGGTAGAACAGACTGGGCCTGGAGCGATTCGCCGGCAATCAATAGCAGGCAAAACAAAGCAAGGATTTTCCCGGAGCCAGGCCATCTGATTTCTTTCATGATTTATTTTTTTAACTATACTGATTCGGTCTCTGATTTTCCATTGAGCCAGACCAGGAACAGCTTGTATCCAAGGGAAAGTATCACCGATCCGACAAACAGGCCGACAATGCCGAAATAGATAAAGCCGCCGATAGCCCCGAGAAATACCACTACCAATGGAGCAGGAGCCTTACGCCCCAGAAGGATAGGTTTAAGAACGTTATCGATGAGAAGGATAGGTACGCACCATACAGCCAGCAGAATGAATGTGAGCATGCTTGATTTGAGGAAAACATAGATAAGAACGGGGATCATAACCGGGACCGGTCCGATCTGGATGATGCAGAGGAAAAAAGCAATGAACGCCCAAAGCCCTGCACCCGGGACCCCGGCTGCCAGGAAACCCAGGCCTGCAAGAACAGCCTGGATGAAAGCCACGCCTAAGATCCCGCGGATGACATTCCTGATGGTCAATACTGCATTATCAACTGTGATTTTCCCCATATCTCCCATCAGCCTTTCAGCAATTGTATAGGATACAGGCCCTGCCTTATCAGAAAAGACAAGTAAAACACCTGAGATGATGATAGAAACCAGAAACAGGATGACATTAAGCCCGGCGCCTGATATGGATACCAATAGCCATTTGAGGCTCGCTATAAGTTGTTCGGAATGCTGTACAGCAAATCCCGTAAGATTGGCATAAGCTTCCTGCCAGAAGTTAAAGACGGTATGGCCGACCAACGGCCAGTTCTGAACTGTGAGCGGGGGAGGCGGAATGATGCTTTGCCTGGCCTCAATGGTGGTTTTAAACCATACAATTGCATCCATAAGCGAAGCCCCGAGTATGACCATAGGGGAAATAATGATCAGCAACAGCAACAATGTTACCAGGAAGGCAGCCAGCTTATGCCTCTCACCCAATAATTTCCCCAATCTGAGGTACAGGGGATAAACCGAAACCGAGATGATCACTCCCCAAAGGGTTATCAGAATAAACGGGTGCAAAATAAAAAAACATAAAAGGATAAGGCCTAAGACCAGCCCGACTTTTATGATTACCTCCATGGATCTGGAGACCATCTCCTGGTGATTATCATTCTGTTTATCTTCTGCCATATCTCAGAATGTTATAATGTTTCAAGACTGCCTTCAACAAATATATAATAATTTTACCGGAAATTGGAACACATGGACAGTTTCTCGTTAAGCGGGCGCGACTTTACAACCGAACTGGTTTTTTCTGCTTCCCGCAGCAGCGGTCCGGGCGGGCAGAACGTCAACAAAGTAAGCACGAAAATGGAACTGCGCTTTCATGTGGTGAATTCTGCACTTCTCAGCGAAGATGAAAAGAAACTCCTTATGGAAAAACTCGGATCAAGGATCAATAAGGAGGGAGAGCTTGTTATGGTCTCACAAAGCGAACGGACCCAGTTGAAAAACAAAGAAACGGTAATTGAAAAATTTTACGCCCTGCTTACCAAAGCACTTAAGCCGCGTAAAAAGAGGAAACCTACAAGACCAACTGCAGCAGCCAGGGAAAAAAGGCTTGAGGGTAAACGCATGAATGCCCAAAAGAAGGAACAGAGATCAAAGCCTAGCCCCTGAAGAACTTTTTATTCGGGCTCTTTTTTTCATTCAGAAAATCAACCTTAACGGCGGCTTCACCGAAACGTGCATTCTTCAACGCCTTAATGAGCTGGCCGGTTTCTGAATCGGGGACTTCAAAAATCGCAGCTTTTTTCGTGAGCTCGATTTTTCCAAGCCTTATTTTTTTTCCATGGGTGTTCCTGTTGATCAATTCCATCAGCTCGGCGGCAAACATGCCATCCTGCCTGCCTTTGTTGATGATCAGCTTTGTGAACCCGGCTTCATCACCCTGGTTTCTTTCCTTCCAGTCGGGTTTCCCTCCCTCATCACGTCCATGCTTCCTGTCTTTCCAGTCTTTTTTTCCTGAATTCTCATTCCTTCCTCCCTTGAAATTATCTTCAGGGACATTCAGGTCCTGGGCATTTTTGTAATATTCAAGAAAGCGGTTGAATTCAAGGGCAACAAAGCGTTTGATGACGTCTTCCTTGTCGAGCCACTCAAGCTTACGGTAGATCTGGGGCAGGTAAGTATCGATCTCTTCATTGTCAATCTCTACCTTCTCCATTTTATCGACCAGGCTGAACAATTGTTTCTCACATATCTGGTGGCCGGTGGGAACGGTTTTGGAAGTGAAAGTTTTATTGATCTTCTTCTCTATTTTCTTGATCAGGTATTTCTCTTTCAGGTTGAGCAGTATGATGGAAGTCCCGAACCTGCCGGCCCTGCCGGTCCTGCCGCTCCTGTGGGTATATGAATCCAGGTCTTCAGGCAGGTTATAATTGATGATATGCGTGAGGTTGTCCACGTCGAGGCCGCGGGCAGCCACATCGGTGGCAACGAGAAGGCGGATATGGCCTATCCTGAACTTGTTCATCACGGTATCCCTCTGTATCTGCGAAAGGTCGCCGTGAAGCGATTCGGCATTGTACCCGTCCTGGATCAGCTTATCGGCAATCTCCTGTGTTTCCTTACGGGTGCGGCAAAACACTATGCCGTATACGGCAGGATAGAAATCCACGATGCGTTTTAATGCCGGGTATTTGTCTTTTGCATGTACGGTGTAATAAACATGCTTGATGTTTTCGGCGCCTGAATTCTTTGTTCCTACGGTCACTTCGATAGGATCCTTCATGTATTTTCTTGCAATTGAAGCCACTTCCGTTGGCATCGTCGCTGAAAACAGCAGGGCCCTTCTCTGGGGAGGAACGGTTTCAAGGATGTCCCTCAGGTCTTCACTGAAACCCATGTTGAGCATCTCATCCGCTTCATCCAGAACCACGGTCCTGATCTGGTTTAATTTTATCGCCTTACGGCGGATGAGGTCAAGGAGCCTCCCCGGCGTGGCCACAACGATCTGAATCCCTTTCCTGAGGGCTTTTATCTGAACATCTATGCTGCTTCCACCGAAAACAGGAAGGGTGGTGAGGTCATTGTTGAATTTTGCAAAATCGTTGAGGTCATCGGCGATCTGCATGCAAAGCTCCCTTGTGGGGCAAAGGACCAGTACCTGGGGATTGTTTACTTCAGGGTCTATCATCTGGATCAGAGGGAGGCCGTATGCCGCAGTTTTTCCAGTCCCTGTCTGGGCCAGGACTATCATATCCTGGTTTTCGGCCAGGACCAGCGGGATGACTTTTTCCTGGACGGGCATTGCGGTTTCGAAGCCGAGTTCCTTTACGGCCCTCACGTATTCCTGCGAAATGCCTAATTCTTCAAATGTGATCATGATGATAAAATTTATGTGCTAACGGACTTTCCGGTCCTTGGTGTGAATCTCTTAAGGGGGGAAAAATGCTTTGGCCGGAAACACGGATTAATAAGGCCACAAAGGTACGACATTTTTTTTGATATTGATAAACAAGGTATTAAGGTCCTTTGAACGAAAAATAATTGTACTTTTGAAGTACGATCCACTTTTCAAACTCCTGCTGATATGAAACGAAGTATTCTTGTTATCTGCCTTATGAGCCTTATAGGCTATTCGTCGCCTGCCCAGACTGTTGCACAATGGAGAGGGCCCAACCGCGACGGTATCTATCCCGAAACCGGCCTGCTGAAATCATGGCCCGAAACCGGCCCCGTCCTGCTATGGCATTATGACGAGCTTGGCGAGGGACATTCATCGGCAGCTGTCACTGCCGACAGGATTTATATCAACGGCGAACTCAACGGCATAGGTTATCTTTACTCTTTTGACCTGGATGGCAAACTGCTCTGGAAACTTCCTTACGGGGAGGAATGGACAGAAAGCTGGCCCGGTGTGCGCAGCACCCCCCTTATCTGCGACGGGAAAATATACCTTATGAGCGGTTTCGGGAAAGTCGTTTGCCGCAAAGCCGAAAATGGCGATCTCATCTGGACAATCGATCTGCTTAAAGAATTCAATGCACCAAATATTAAATGGGGTGTTACCGAGAACCTCCTGGCCGATGGCAATAAATTATTTTGCACGCCCGGGGGGCCCGACGCCAATGTGATCGCCCTTGACCGTAATACAGGCAAGCTCCTATGGAAATGCGCTGCAAAAGGCGAAGCCAGCGCTTACTGCTCACCGGCCATCTTCACACACAATAACCGGAGGATATTGGTTACCCAAACAGCCAGTTCGATCCTGGGCATTGATGCCGAAAGCGGGAAATTCCTCTGGAGCGTTGATCAGCCCAACACCTGGTCGGTTCATGCAAACACCCCTGAATACATTGACGGTTCGGTATATTGCGTATCGGGCTACGGCAAGGGCGGGGTAATGCTTAAACTGAGTGCCGACGGGAACAGTGTCACCGAGACCTGGAGAAGCACCTCTATCGGTAACAGGATGGGCGGATTTGTGGTCCTTAACGGTAAAATATTCGGCTCTGATGATTCGGGCAAAGCCTGGTACTGCACCGACTGGAAAACCGGGACCGATATGTATTCAGGGAAGGTCACTGGCAAGGGGAACATCATCTCTGCCGAAGGATTGCTTTATCTTTACGGGGATAACGGTGAAATTGTGCTTGCACAGCCTACTCCATTCGATTTCGGAAAAATCTCTGCCTTTAAAGTACCTTTCGGGACTGCCCAGCATTGGTCCCACCTTGTGATAAAGAACGGCCGGCTCTATGTAAGGCATGGTAATTCCCTGATGGTATACGACATCAGGAAAAAATAAAGTGAAGAAATACCAGGGATATATTCTTGCATTCCTTGTAATCCTGGGCCTGGGCCTGATGGCAGCCTGGTTTTTATATGATCCGGTGTCTTCATTCAGCTTATCGGTTCCGGGCATGGACAACAGGAAGAAGGGCCCGGCTGCATCAGCCGAGAAGGTGGCCATAGGCGAAGATTTCATTCTGTTCAAATCCATACCCGATGTGCCGGGCACAAACTGGCCTCGCTTCAGGGGCGGGCAATTCGATAATATCAACAAGGAGAATGTCCGCCTGGTATCGAAGCTCGGGGATCCTGCAGCGCACATTTTATGGAAGCTGGGTTTGGGAGAAGGGCATGCTGCTCCCGCAGTGTACGACGGCCGTGTATACCTTCTCGATTATGACGAAGTGAAAAAGGAAGATGCCCTGAGATGCTTTTCCCTGCTTAAGGGCGAAGAACTCTGGAGACGGGGGTACCATGTGCATCTGAAACGCAACCATGGACTTTCGAGAACAATACCGGCAGTTACAAAAGATTATGTTCTTACGATCGGGCCCCGTTGCCAGGTAATGTGCTGCAGCCGCAGCTCCGGCGCCTTTCTCTGGGGATTTGACCTTGGCAGGGAATTCCAGGCTGAAGTGCCATTCTGGTATACCGGACAATGCCCCCTTATCGATAACGACACGGCGGTCATTGCCGTTGGAGGCAAATCACTGGTCATCGGAGTGGATTGTAAAACCGGGAAAAAAGCCTGGGAGACACCAAACCCCCATAACTGGAAAATGTCGCATGCCTCCCTCATCCCTATGACACTCGCCGGCCAGAAGATGTATGTCTATTGCGCAATCGGCGGTGTTTGCGGAATCGCAGCCGGCGGCCCCGGTCCCGGGAAGATCTTATGGGAAACCACCGCCTTTGCGCCTTCAGTTGTCGCACCCAGCCCTGTGGTTATGGACGAAGGACGTATATTTGTAAGCGCAGGATACGGGGCAGGCTCGGCCCTGCTCCAGGTTACAGGTTCAAACGGTAAATTTACGGTTAAGGTGTTACAGAAACTGAAGCCCCAGGAAGGACTTGCATCGGAACAGCAAACACCGGTTTATTACGGTGGATACCTCTACGGCATACTGCCGAAAGATGCAGGAGCATTACGAAACCAGTTTGTGTGCTGCAAGGGAAATGACTGCAAAAGTATTTTGATGAACAGCGGAAAGACCGAAAGATTCGGATTGGGGCCTTATATTTTTGCAGATGGAAAATTTTTTATTCTGAATGATGACGGGGAATTGACTATCGCGAAAGCTTCACCGGCAGGGTTTACGGTGCTCGATAAAACAAGGATCATAGACGGGCAGGATTCCTGGGGCCCTATAGCAATAACGGGAGGATACCTGCTTATGAGGGATTCAAAAACCCTGGTCTGCCTCGACATCAGGGCTAAACAGTAAAAACATGAAACAAAAGATATTTATTATTGCAGGGCTTGTAATGCTTGCAGGGGTAATTGCGATCATGCTTGCCGACTTCTTCTCTTCCAGGAAAGCCGACAAGGCAAATCCCTATGATTATAAAATGGGGGAGCTCCGAAAAACTGACAGCACCTGCAACGGGTATATTGAACAGCTGACGATCAGGCCGGCCCTTGAAGAAATTCATGCAGTCGCCTGCGGGGCGGGGGACCGAATCTTTGTTGCAGGGAAGAACGGGCTCGAAATTTATCAGAAGGATGGGAAACCCGACGGGAATTTCAGGTTCGAAGGCCTTGCAAGCTGCATGGCCCTTGATAAAAAAGGCAGGATCTTCATAGGCATACAGGATCATGTGGAGGTTTTTGACCAGCTTGGGAAACCCTGTGGCAAATGGAATAGCGTTTCGCCTGAATCAATGCTTACCAGCATAGCCGTTACCGATTCCTATGCTTATGTGGCCGATGCCGGGAAAAAGATAGTGTACCGTTATGACCTTAACGGCCGTCTCATCAACCGCATTGGCGAAAAAGATCCGCAGAAAAATGTCCCGGGATTTATAGTTCCCAGTCCGTATTTCGACCTGGGGATCGGGAAGAAGGGAGAGCTATGGGTAGCGAATACCGGCAGGCATTCCCTTGAACAATTTGGTGACGACGGCAGCCTGCAGTCAGCCTGGGGCGAGGCATCCATGAGTAGCGACGGGTTCTGCGGCTGCTGTAACCCCTCCCACTTTGCCTTTCTGTCGGATGGTTCATTTGTGACCAGTGAAAAAGGTATTGAAAGGGTCAAGGTTTATTCCCCCCAGGGAAAATATCTATGTATGGTTGCACCGCCATCAGCTTTCATTGAAGGCACAAAGGGGCTTGATCTGGCGGCAGATTCAAAAGACCGGATCATTGTCCTTGACCCGGAAAAAAAACAGCTAAGGATCTTTGTAAAAAAGTAAAATGCCAAACAGGCGTGAATTCCTGAATACACTGATGCGCGGCGGAATATTAGCCGCCCTGGGCCTGATCAGCGGCTCGGTGATATTGCGTTCCCGCGATAAAAACGCCTGTTCCGGTGGCTTTGCATGCAGCAGCTGCGGCAAATCGCAGAGCTGCAGCCTGCCCGCTGCTCTTGCGGCCAGGCAGATGGTATGGCAGCTCGACCCGTCAAAATGTATTCAATGCGGCCGTTGCGCGACAAACTGCGTGATGACCCCAAGTGCAGTCAAATGCACCCATGCCTACGCTATGTGCGGTTATTGCGACCTTTGCGGGGGTTACCTCAAACCGGGTACCAAAACCCTCGACACTGCCGCCGAGCACCAGCTCTGCCCCACCAATGCCCTCAAACGCAAATTCATCGAAGATCCATTCTTCGAATATACAGTTGAGGAGGAACTCTGCATCGGCTGCGGCAAATGCGTTAAAGGATGTTCCGCTTTCGGAAATGGCTCATTACAGCTGCAGGTGCGCCACGACCGTTGCAAGAACTGCAATGAATGTTCCATCGCGAGAAACTGCCCGTCCCAGGCCTTTACCAGGGTGCCGGCCAACAAGCCGTCACTTTTGAAAAGCTTTGGAAAAGAACCCCTGGAGGATGCCGGCAGGAAAGGAGTCCGAAATGCGTAAGATAAAACCATTGCCGGCCAAAGCGTTAAAGACTCCTGCAGGCAAGACTGCCACAACCGTTATCCTCACTCTTGTCTCTGCTACATTATCAACCGCCGCCATGGCGGTCCAGCGATTCCCGAAACCTGAATTTGAATCGGCCTATACCCAGCCTCAAACCCTGGTACCTCTTCCCAGGGGGGAATTCCTCGCCTGGATGGATGTATTCGTTCTTGTTGTCTCGCTGAGCATTGTCACCTGGCTTGTATTGAAAAAACGCTCCAGGCTACTGGTATTCGCGATGAGTGTATTTTCACTTGCCTACTTCGGGTTTTACAGGGAGGGCTGCGTTTGTTCGATCGGGGCAATCCAGAATGTCAGCCTTGCCTTATTTGATAACACTTTCGCTTTACCGCTCAGTGTCCTGCTCTTTTTTATTCTTCCGCTCGTTTATACCGCTTTTTTCGGACGTACTTTCTGCGCAGCGGTTTGCCCCTTCGGCGCCTTGCAGGATCTTTTCGCTTTTAAACCACAGGCGCTGGGTTCCCGTTTAAATACTGTTCTGGGCATCCTTCCCTATTGTTACCTGGGCCTTGCTGTATTGTTTGCCGCCACCGGCACCGATTTCATTATCTGCCGTTACGACCCGTTTGTTGGGATCTTCCGATTCAACGCCTCCTTCGGAATGTTTATATTCGGCGGCATACTCCTTCTTTCAGGTGTATTCATTGCCCGTCCTTACTGCCGCTTCCTTTGCCCGTATGGGGTCCTGCTCAACTGGACCAGCCGGTTTTCACGCAGGCATATTACCATCACCCCAAAAGAATGCATTCAGTGCCGGCTTTGCGAACATTCCTGCCCGTACGACGCTATCGAGATCCCGGTCACTTCAAAAAGCCCTGAAAGCCGGCCTGCCATGGTAAAGAAAATGATGCTTCTAACCATTCTCGTCCCCTTTATGGTGCTTATTTCCGGTTACGCAGGATCCAGGATGCAGGATACTCTTGCAGGGGCTGACTCAAGGGTGAAGCTGGCAAAGGAAGTCATGGCACTTTCGGTGATGCAGGATGCAGGAAACAGTATCCAGGATGATTCATTTGAAATAAAGGCCTATAAAACCTCGGGTAAAACCGAAAGCCAGGTATACTCTGAAGCCTCTGCCGTTTTAAAGAAGTTTTATATCGGCGGATGGCTGTTCGGCGGTTTCATAGGGCTTGCCATTGCCCTGATGATAGGCGGGCGGATGATACCGGTGTACAGGACCGATTATGTTACCAATAAAGGACGATGCTTCAGCTGCCTGAGGTGCGTTGATTATTGTCCCGTGAAATCCTGAAATTGCTGAAAAATATGAAGACCGGCAAGCCACCACTGAACACTATAAAACTCCTTGAGAATATTTCTCTTGGAAGCGCTGTATTTGCCGTAGTCCTTTGCGTACTTATCATTGTGAATTTCATCCAGGTCAGGCGGGCCGATCCCCTGAACTCACCGGCCATGACCGTACTTGTTGAAAAACTCCAGAATGATCCCTCCAACGACCAGCTCAGGCAGGAGATACGCACCCTGGACCTGATTGCGCGAAAGGCATTCTTTACCGCCCAATGGCAGGTGAGAACCGGCGGCTATCTTCTTTTCATCAGCATCCTGGTACTGGTATCCTGCATCAAGGCTATAGAACTCATCAGGTCCAAGCTGCCTGAAGAACCGGCAGCCAAGCCTCTCATGTTTTGGGAAACGAGGATCCTCAAACGGCATTGGCTGGTATATTCAGGTATAGCCCTGGTTGTGCTGACCCTCCTGCTCGCGTGGCTTACTCATAATGACCTTGGGAAGGACCTGAGGAACGCCGGGAGCGGGGAGCGGGGAGCAGGGAGCGGGGAGCGGGGAGCGGGGAGCAGGGAGCAGGGAGCGGGGAGCGGGGAGCGGGGAGCAGGGAGCGGGGAGCGGGGAGCAGGGAGCGGGGAGCAGGGAGCGGGGAGCGGGAATTCGGCAACCGTGATCAGCGATACTGCCGTCACCAGTCACCAGTCACCAGTCACCAGTCACGATTCGGCAACCGCCTTCCCTTCCTGGAAAGAAGTAACGGACAACTTCCCTTCGTTCAGGGGACCCGGAGGAATCGGAGTTACAGAGCGAACGGGCATTCCTACCAGCTGGGACGGAAAAAGCGGGAAGAATGTGAAGTGGAAAACCCCCATCCCGCTGCCGGGTTATAACTCGCCGGTGATCTGGAATGATAAACTCTTCCTGAGCGGGGCCAGTGAAACAAAACGGGAAGTGTATTGCCTCGATGCAATCAGCGGTAAAATTCTCTGGGAAACACCGGTGCAGAAAATACCCGGTTCACCTTCCCAGGTTCCCGGCGTCAGTAAGGAAACAGGCCTTGCTGCCCCGACCCTCACAACCGACGGCCGATGGGTGTTTGCCATCTTCGCCAACGGGGACCTTATCGCCCTGGATATGGATGGCAGGCCCGTGTGGTCTAAAAACCTTGGATTGCCTGCAAATCATTACGGGCATTCCTCATCGCTCATCATGTACCGCGATATCCTTATAGTACAGTTCGACCAGCGCAATTCACCGGCAGTGATAGGGCTTTCAGCAAAAACAGGGGAACAGGTATGGAAAACCGCAAGAAACGTAAAAATTTCATGGTCCTCCCCTTCCCTTATCAATACCGGCAAACGTATGGAACTTTTACTTGCGGCCGAACCCAGCGTAACCGCTTATGATCCCCTGACAGGCAAAGAGTTGTGGAGCATCGACTGCATCTCAGGGGAAGTGGGGCCGTCGCTGGCCTATGGCGCAGGCATTGTATTTTCTGTCAATGATTACTCCACATTATCGGCAATACAGACCGGCATCAGCCCGAAAGTGCTGTGGGAAAACAACGAATTCCTTTCCGATGTGCCCAGCCCGCTTGCAAGCGACAAATACCTTTTCCTGCTGACTTCTTACGGCACAGCCGTTTGCTATGATGCCCTGAACGGAACAAAATACTGGGAACACGATTTTGGCAACCCCGTTTACTCATCCCCCATGCTGGCCGAAGACAGGGTCTATATCCTTGATAAGAAAGGCATGACGTACATTATAAAAGCCGATAAGGTATTTTCACTGATCAGCCAATGCCCCCTGGGTGAAGGGTCATTCTGTACTCCTGCTTTCACAAACAGGCATATTTTCATCAGGGGAGATAAGAATTTATACTGTATCGGAAAGTGATTCTTTCGCCCGGGCGTTAATCCTGGTGATACTATCCTTTTGGATGAATATTTTACACTACCTTTAGCTGATCTGCATGATTTATGTAATAACTTTACAACATCATCACATTTGGAATAACAAATTCTGATATTCTTCAATGAAGGTTACATGAACAACCGGGATAAAACAAAGGAAGAGTTGCTTCAGGCTATCAGTGAACTGGAGCTTCAGCTTGACAAGAAAGAGGAAGCGAGAATGGCATTGCAGGTAAGCGTCGAACGATACCGTGCGGTGGAAGAATCCCTGAATGACAGCCTGGCACGTAACAAAGCCCTGCTCGGGGCAATTCCCGACCTGATGTTTGTGTTTGACTCTGAATGCAGGTTTGTGGATTATCATGCCGAAAAACCGGAAGACCTCTATACAAATCCCGAATTTTTCCTGGGTAAAAAACCTGAAGAAGTGCTGCCTTCGGATATCGCAATAATGACAGAGGGAAGAGTTAAAGAGATCCTGAAAACCGGCAAGCCTGATTTTTCGACCTATGATCTCGAAATCGCCGGTGAACTGCGTCATTTTGAATCAAGGGGCGTAAAATACGGCAAAGAACATGTGATTTCAATTATCAGGGATATAACCGACCTTAAAAGGGTTTCTGAATCAAACAGGGAAAGTGAAGAAAGATACAGGTCAATTCTCGTCGCTTCCCCCGACAGCATTTCAATTACCGACCTGCATGGCAACGTACTTCTTGTTTCTCCGGTAGCCTTGACGATACTGGGATATGACAGCAGGGACGAACTCATCGGAAGGCCTATAACTGATTTTATTATCCCCTCAGATGTTGAACGTGCTCTTAAGAACATAGGGCTGATGCACCAGGGCATTATGACCGGGCCCGCCGAATACACCGGATTACGCAAGGATGGAACCACCTTCAGCATTGAAGTGAATGCTGAGTTCGTAAGGGGGGCCGATGGCAAACCCAATAAGATGGTTTTCATCATTCGTGACATCTCGGCCCGCAAACAAACTGAGATTGATTTGAAAGAGAGCATAAAAAAATATCGTAATGATTTTATGTTCCTCCGTTCAATCCTCGACAGCCCTGTCGACATTATTGTGTTTGCCCTGGATAAGAATTATTGTTATACGACATTCACAAAATTCCATCAGGAAACCATTAAAAAGATATGGGGGGTTGATATTGAGTTAGGCATGAATATGCTGGAAATTATTTCGGACCCGGCCGACAGGAACAGGGCCAGGAATAATTTTGACAGGGCTCTTGCAGGAGAATATTTTGTTCAAATCGAGGAATACGGAGACGCAAAGCTTCACAGGTCTTTTTATGAAGATTATTACAGTGCTATTAAAGATTCTGATGACAGTATTGTGGGAGTTTCAGTCTTCGTCGTGGACATTACCGAGCGCGTTAAAGCCGAATGGCACCGCGACCAGCAACTGATGTTTGCCAGGGCGCTGAACCAGATCGCTGAGGTCATTATCACAAAAGATAAGGCTGAAGATATTTTCGAAAGTTCTAACCGGATCATTGGTGAAACCCTTAAACTCGACAGGGCACTGATCTACGATATTTCTTTTGAGAAGAACCGGATTAACAGCTTATGCGAGTGGACTGGAGGGAATCATCCTGATATTATTCCCACAAAAGGCAAATATACTTCACTGGAGCAGTTTGCCGGTGCCTTCCATACCATCAGGAACACTAAAAGCCATATTGAAAGCCATCACAATGCAATAAATAAACATTTTTATGACGGAAATTCAGGAGAAGTCCTTCATAAACAATTAAATATTAAAAGCCTGATATGGTACCCGTTTGCGTTCAACGAACATGGATATTACCTGTTTAGCCTGAACAAAATCCTGGAATCAAGGGCTTGGACAACTGAAGAATTCATTTTTCTTGAATCCGTTGCCAAACAGGTAAGCCTGGCTTTGATGAAAATCGAAATGCTTGAAGAAAGAAAACGTTCTGAAAACCAGTTGAGAAGGCTATCCCGTGCAGTGGAACAGAGCCCGGTTTCTATCATAATAAGCGGTGCCGATGGAAATATTGCTTATGGCAACCCCAGGCTTTGTCAAACCACCGGTTATGCCATTGAAGAGCTGATCGGGAAAAATCCAAGGATCTTCCAGTCGGGTGAAACTCCAAAAGAAACCTATCTGAACCTTTGGGAAACAATACTTTCAGGGAAGGAATGGAAAGGTGAATTCCATAACAAACGGAAAAACGGGGAACTATACTGGGAATCGGCAACTATTTCACCTGTCCTTGACGGGGATGGCAAAATAGCGGAATTCCTCGCAGTAAAAGAAGATATTACTGAATGGAAGAACATGGTTTCAAGCCTTGAAGAAGCAAAAGATAAAGCTGAAGCCGGCAACAGGCTTAAGACCGCCTTTATAAACAACATATCACATGAAGTAAGGACCCCTTTGAACGGGATCCTTGGTTTCAGCAACCTGATCACGCAGAATGATATTTCGGTGGAAGAAAGAACACATTTTTATTCTCTCATCAAGTTAAGCAGTTACCGCCTCCTCAGGACAATCACGAATTACATGGATATTTCCCTGATCGCATCAGGTAATCTCGAAATAAGAAGAAATTCCTTTGATGCTGACAGCCTCCTTCTCAGGCTTTATAACAGATTTCATCCATTGTGCCGGGATAAAAATCTCGGAATGCATTTTGAAACTCCTTTGAAAACGAAAAACGTCAGAATTAATTCTGATGCAGAGTTATTCCAAACCCTGATCTCTCATTTACTGGATAACGCTCTTTCATTTACAATAAACGGTGTTATAACTTTGGGTTATAACATACAGGACGGGTTCCTTGAATTTTATGTAAAGGATACGGGTATTGGCATTGCACAGAAATTTCTTTCAGAAATATTTGAAAGTTTTACCCAGGCCGGATTGCCTCCCGCCGGCATTCATGTAGGCAGCGGGCTGGGTTTATCCATTGCACATGGCCTGGCCGGACTGTTGGGCGGCAACATCCGCGTGGAATCGAAGGAAGGACAGGGTTCAACATTTTATTTTACCGTACCCTACGAATCCCTTGACGAAGGTCCGGTAAGCCGGGAAGAGGAAAATCAGGTAATACCTTTACAAACCAGGCCCGTCATCTTAGTTGCAGAAGATGACGAATCAAATTTATTATTTATAAAGGCAATATTAAAGGGAACCGATATCAAGATTCTGATAGCAAGGAACGGCAAGGAAGCCATAGATCTCTGCCATGAGCATCCCGAAATTTCCCTGGTATTAATGGATTTGAAAATGCCGGTGATGAACGGGTTTGAGGCTACACGCCAGATAAGGTTATTCAGAAAAATACTGCCTGTTATTGCAGTTACTGCCTTTGCTTTAAGCGGAGATGAAAAAAGAGCTATTGAAGCCGGCTGCAGCGATTATTTTCCCAAACCTTTCGATAAGGAAGCCTTGCTTGGTAAATTAAACCGCTATGGTATCAAACTATAAAAAGGTTTACCCCGGATATGTCAGCAAGTAATATTATTTTTTTCTTTACGTTCCGGGATAGTAAGTGAAAGAGTTTGTTCAAAATATCCACGAGGTTGTCGACCGTATCGTAGCCCGAAGGGGAACCTCGGAAGCTTCAGTCATCCCTGTACTTCAGGATATACAGCATGAATTCAGCCATCTTCCGGAGGAGGCGCTCAGGTATACCTGTGAAATAACGGGGATCAGCCAGGCCCGGATAGAGGGAGTGGCTTCATTTTACTCCCAGTTCCGCCGCAAGCTTACAGGGGAGCATATCATCAGCGTATGTACCGGTACTGCCTGCCATGTGAAAGGCGCCCTTCTTGTTTACGATGCCCTGCGCAGGGAAATGAAGCTTTCAGGTGAAGAGGATACGGATGCTGCAGGCGTTTTCACCATTGAAAAGGTGGCCTGTTTAGGCTGTTGCACCCTGGCGCCGGTAGTCAGGATAGACCAGGTTCCTTACGGCCATGTGATGCCTGAACATGCAGGGGATATACTTACAGACTTCCTGAAGCGCGGCAAACCGGCTGTGAAGACCGGCACCGGGGCTATCTCTTCATCGGCAGTCAAAGGAGAGATACGGATTGGCCTGGGCTCCTGCTGCATCGCCAGCGGCAGCCAGGAAGTTAAAAACGAACTGGAAAAAACAGTTGCCGAAGCGGGTATCCGGGTTGATGTCAAACAGGTAGGCTGTGTAGGGATCTGCAACCAGGTACCTATCCTTGAGATCGTCAAACCCGGTGAGAACACTGCCTTTTATGCTCATATCAAACCCGAAGAAGTAAAAAAGGTTGTCCTCAGCCATTTTAAACCCGAGGGGACCTACCGCAAATTAAAGTCCCGGGTGGTGAATATGTTTGAGGACCTGATGGCGGATGAGGCGCCGCGCTCGGTGCAGAAGTATATGTTCGAGCAAAGGGATACCCCTCTGTCGGAATTCCTGGGTCCCCAGGTAAATATAGCTACAGAAAACCGCGGGATAATCAGGCCGTGCGATTTGCAGGAATACAGGAATGCCGGCGGATTCGAGGCATTAAGAAAATGCTTTGAAACATTGACCCCTCAGCAGGTGATCGATGAAATCAAGGCCAGCGGACTGAGAGGCCGTGGAGGGGCGGGGTTTCCGACAGGGCGGAAGTGGCAAATGGTTCACGATCAGCCATCAGCCGAAAAATATATCATCTGTAATGGTGACGAAGGCGATCCCGGCGCTTTTATGGACCGTATGCTTCTTGAATCCTATCCCTACCGCATCATCGAAGGGATGATCATCGCGGCCTGTGCCACCGGGGCTCACAACGGATTGTTCTACATCAGGGCCGAATACCCGCTTGCAGTCCAGAGGATCACTGAGGCCCTCCAGGTATGCCAGGCCGAAGGGCTGCTGGGGGAGAATGTGATGGAAAGCGGTTTTTCATTTAACATAAGAATATTCGAAGGTGCCGGGGCATTTGTTTGCGGGGAGGAAACGGCGCTCATTGCTTCCATCGAAGGCAACAGGGGCATACCACGGCTTAGGCCGCCTTATCCTGCCGTTAAAGGAATTTACGGGAACCCGACGCTGATAAATAACACGGAAACCTTTTCTTTGGTTTCATGGATCATCCGCAAAGGGGCTCCTGCCTTTGCCCGCATCGGCTCTGAAAAAAGCAAGGGCACCAAGGTATTTGCCCTGGCAGGTAAGGTAAACAGGGGCGGGCTTATTGAAGTGCCTATGGGTATCAGCATTCGCCGTATAGTTGAAGAGATAGGCGGGGGCATAGCCGGAGGCAAACAGTTCAAGGCAGTCCAGATAGGAGGCCCTTCGGGAGGCTGCATCCCGGCTTCCCTTGCCGGTCTGCCTATAGATTTCGAGGCCCTGTCGGAAGCGGGGGGCATGATGGGTTCAGGCGGGCTTATAGTGCTTGACGAATCGGATTGCATGGTCGACATCGCCCATTATTTCCTTTCGTTTACCCAAAGCCAGAGCTGCGGACAATGCACTTTCTGCCGCATAGGCACCCGGAGGATGCTGGAACTTCTTGAGAAGATACGAAGCGGTGAAGCTGTGAAAGCCGATCTTGAAAAACTTGAGCACCTGGCCCGCAGCACCCAGGCGGGAAGTCTTTGCGGGCTGGGGAAGACCGCGCCAAACCCGGTATTGTCCACACTGAGGTATTTCCGCCATGAATATGAAGCCCATATCAACGGTCATTGCCCCGCGGGAAAATGTGCGGCCATCATACGCTACACAATTAACGAAGAATGCATTGGTTGCACCAAATGTGCGCAGCGTTGCCCTTCAAACGCTATAGCCTACAAGCCATACGAAGTTCATGCTATCGAGCAGGAAAAATGCATCAAATGCGACATCTGCCGGCAGGTATGCCCGGTAGATGCTGTAAAAATAATCAGTGACAAAGCCCAGGCGGAATGCTGATACGAATTGATCACCGGGAAGTTGAAGCAGAGGAGGGCATGACCATCATGCAGGCTGCCGCATTGCTCGGCATTTCCATTCCCGCTCTTTGTTACCAGAAAAGCATAGCCCACCATCCTTCCTGCATGGTGTGCATGGTAAAAGATCTTGGCAGCGGCCGGCTGCTGCCGGCCTGCGAATACCCTATACAGGAAGGGATGAAAATTCAAACGCATTCCCGCGAGATCCAGGAAGCCCGCCGGGAAGCCCTGGAGCTCCTGTTAAGCGATCATGCCGGCGACTGTGAAGCCCCCTGCCGCAGGTCCTGCCCGGCTTTCATGAATATCCCCGAAATGAACAGGCTGATCGCCTCCGGGAAGTTTAATGAAGCATTGCAGCTCGTGAGGGAGGAAATTGCCTTGCCACTGGTACTTGGATACATCTGCCCCGCGCCTTGCGAAAAAGCCTGCCACCGGGCTTCCATCGATGGAGCGGTTTCAATTTGTCTTTTAAAAAGGTTTACTGCGGATGATATTTCCCGTTTGTATTCAGGCCTACTGCCATCCATCGAACGAAGCGGCAAAAAAGTGGCCATCATAGGCAGCGGCCCGGCAGGCCTCTCTGCCGCCTTTTACCTGCTTCGACGCGGCCATCTCGCAGTATTGTACGACCAGCATACGGAAGCCGGGGGAATGCTGAGGCAGCATATCACCGAAGACAAACTGCCCCGCAAGGCCCTCGATGCCGAGATCAAAGTGATCGGCCTGATGGGCGCTGAATTCAGGCTTAATACCCTCGTGACAAAAGAATTCTTTGAGACTGTCCTCCTGAAGGAGTATGATGCGGTGATCGTTGCCAGCGGAAAGGAAGAGAAACAGATCACCGTTGATTTCCACCTTGAGCGGGATGAACATGGGCTGAAAGTAAGCAGGGCTACGCTTGAAGCCCGGATCCTTAGTGAAGGTGAGACGGATCCCGGTTCCCCGTTCCCGGCTCCCCATTCCCGGTTCCCTGATCCCGGCATCTTCGCCTGCGGTAATGTGATCCATAAACGCCAGATGGCTGTGCGTTCGGTAGCCCAGGGTAAAGCCGCGGCATTATCGGCCGACCATTACCTCAAAACAGGAAAACCGGGAGCTGACCATCAGCTTTTCAACTCCTCCTTCGGGCGGCTGGCCGAAGCAGAGCAGGAAGAATACCTGAAAGAAAGCCCGGCAGCAGACCGGAATGAACCAACGAAAGGTTTTATGGGCGGGTTTACCGCAGCCGAAGCTTTGAAGGAAGCTTCAAGATGTATGAACTGTGACTGCCGCAAACCGGCAAACTGTAAACTCAGGATCCTCGCAACCGAATACCAGGCCCGCCAGAAGCGCTTTGCAGGCCCCGGGCGCAAACTAATCACCAAATCGTTTCAGCATGAGTTTGTAGTTTACGAAGCTGAGAAATGCATCAAATGCGGAAATTGCGTTGAGATCACCAGGTCGGTCGGCGAATTAAAGGGGCTCACCTATGTGGGGCGAGGATTTGACGTAAGGATTAACGTTCCCCTGGGAGGATCCTTGAAAGAGGCCCTGGTCAAAACAGGCGAGAAAGTTATCGAGGCCTGCCCTACGGGCGCCCTGTCATATAAGATCAGGAATCATGAATAAGGCTTTGACAGTTTTTTTGACCGTGATGATCTTGATGCATCTTGATGCAGGCGCCCAGCAAGTGTCGACGGAATGCTGGCCATCATACAGGGGTGACGCCCGGCTGACAGGCATTTCCGGAGCGGTCATCCGCCCACCTTTAAAACTTTTATGGACTTTTAAAGCCGGCGATGGCATTAAATCATCGGCCGTGATCTTCAAAGGAACAATCTATTTTGGTTGTGACGACGGCTGTTTGTATGCCCTCACGGCGAAAGGAAATTTACTCTGGAAGTTCAAAGCCGGGGCAAGCTTTGAAGCCCCTCCCCTTTTGCTTAACGGCAGGGTTTATGCAGGCTCTCTCGAAGGTGTTATTTATGCGCTTGATGCAGGAAGCGGGGCCCTGGCATGGAAGTATGTCACCGACGGGCAGGTATCGGGTTCCTGCAACTGGACTTTGGGCCCCGATAAAAAACAGGTCCGCCTCATCGTGGGGAGCTACGATTTTGACCTGCATTGCATTGATGCTTTGACCGGCAGGGGGATCTGGAAATATACAACGGGAAATTACATCAACGGGACCCCTTCAATAGCCGGGAACCTGGTTGTGACCGGCGGTTGTGACGGCTTTCTCCACCAGGTCAATACGGCCACGGGAAAGCTTGTGGGGAAGATCAACATGCTTACATACATACCTGCATCAGCAGCCATCAGCGGCAACAGGGCATATTTCGGGAATTACGACGGGCTATTCTTTTGCGTTGACCTGAAAACACAAAAAGAAGTCTGGAAAAAAGAAGTCGGCGGTCCCTTTGTGGCATCTCCGGCTATCAAAGCGGGAAGAGTCATAAGTGCGACTCAAAGCAAAACTGTTTACTGCTTTGATGCCGCCGGCGGCAATGTGCTTTGGAAATTCAAAGCGGGGGGGAAAGTTGATGCCTCCCCGGTCATCGCAGGGGATTTTGTAGTCATCGCTTCTGGCGACGGCCGCCTTCGCCTGCTTGACATTGCAACAGGAGAAGAACGCTGGGTTTACGAAACAGGCAGTGCGCTTAGCGGAACCCCGGCGGTGACTGACAAGCTCATCGTTGTTGGAGCCGAAGACGGGACGTTGTATGCTTTTGGCCCGGCGGATGCAAAGAAACAGGATTAAAAGGGTGTTGGACACGGGAGGGACATATCCCCGGAATGATAAAAACGAAGTAATGAAAATAGTCAACATAGTCCCGGGATTCGGGGGTACTTTCTACTGCGGGAACTGCCTGCGTGATTCAGGTTTTGCAAGCGCCCTGCGCAAGGCCGGACACGACGCCATGATACTTCCGGTATACCTCCCGCTGACGATCAGGGGAGATATGCATGAAACCCCCGTGTTTTACGGGGCAGTGAATATTTACCTCAAGCAGGTCTTCCCGTTTCTGCGGCATATGCCCGGCTGGATGGAACATTTGCTCAATTCAGCCCCGCTGCTGAAACTGGCGGCAAGCAAAGCCGGTTCAACCCGGGCGCAGGGCCTGGAAGAGCTCACCGAATCGATGCTGATGGGAAAACAGGGCCACCAGGGAAAGGAACTTGAAGAGCTGATCTTCTTTCTTAAACATCATGAAAAACCCGATATAGTGCACTTCTCGAACGCCCTCCTGCTCGGGATGGCAAAACAGATCAGGGAGGAAGTGGGCGTGCCTGTGGTTTGCTCGCTCCAGGACGAAGATGTTTGGGTGGATGCGATGAATGAACCTTACCCCGGGAAGATCTGGGGTTTGCTGGCCGAAAAAGCAAGGGATGTGGATGCCTTTGTAGCTGTAAGCCATTACTTCGCGGGAGTGATGAAGCAAAAAATGCAACTGCCTGCTGAGAAGGTTCATATTGTCCACATCGGGGTGAATCCTTCGGAATATGAATATTTTCCTGATCCTCCCATCAAGCCGGCAATAGGATATTTATCGAGGATTTATGAAGATAACGGGTTTGCAGTCCTTGTCGATGCTTTCATCCTTTTGAAATCCAGGCCCGGCTTTGAGAACCTGGAACTGCATGCCAGCGGCGGCATGACCGGCGACGATAAGGCATTTTTTCACCTTCAGGCAAAAAAACTTCAGCAGGCAGGGATCGAGAAAGATTTAGCAGTATATAAAGATTTCGGGCCGGAAAACCTGGGTGATTTTTTTAAATCGGTTTCAGTACTTTCCGTTCCGGTCTTAAAAGGAGAGGCATTCGGATTATACCAGCTGGAAGCCCTGGCCTCGGGGGTTCCCCTGGTCCAACCTGCCCTTGGGGCTTTTCCCGAGATCATAGAGGAAACAGGCGGAGGTCTTCTGTACCAGCCGAACACTCCTGAAGCCCTGGCCGGCTGCCTTGAATCCATTCTGAATGATAAGTCCAGGTTGCGGCAGTTCAGCGCCAGTGGCCGTAAAGCGGTTGAAGAGAAATTTGAATGCAGTTTGCTTACTGCAAAGATGCTCGAGGTGTATAAGAAGATATTATGATGCGGGAGCGGGAGCCGAGCAGTAAGAGGAATTTGTAGAGCCAGTTTCAAGCAGAGAGCAAATGCGGTTGCAGCAAAGACCG
>CAILVF010000077.1 GCA_903837605.1 uncultured Bacteroidales bacterium
GATCTCGTCCTGGAGGGAAAGCTTCCCCTGTTCTTCGAGCTGAAGTATGGCAACTGCAGTAAACTGCTTGGTAATGGAACCAATTCTAAAAATCATATCGGGCCTCAGCGGCACATTCAGTTCAAGGTCGGCTTTTCCGAAACCCTTGCGGTAAACAACTTTTCCCTTTTCCATGACCAGGGCGGCACAGCCCGGGCCATCGGCTTTGAACTGGTCCGACAGTATTTTATCAAATGCGGCAGTGTTTAAAGTTTGCGCAAAGACCCCCACACTAAGGGCCAGGAACATGCTCATCAGCATACAGAGGTAAATGTGTTTTTTCATGATTTCATTTTTTTGTGAGACCTTGAGACGTAAAAGGGCCAGTGAAAGTTACAAGAAAATTGGATGCAAGAAGCAGGATGTTGGAAGCAGGATATCCAACATCCTGCTTCCCGTTTCCTGTTTCCTGTTTCCTGTTACCTGTATCCCCTTGGATATTCAAAAATAATTCTTAATTTTGCAGCCCATTTAAAAAAACGTAATTATGAAAACGGTATCATTGAGCGGCTCCCTCAGGGGAAGCGTAGGGAAAAAAGATGCCAAATTACAGCGCCGGGCGGGTAAAATCCCCTGTGTACTGTATGGTGGAACCGAACAGATCCACTTCGTGGCAGACGAAAAAAGTTTTTCCAAAATCCTGTTCACACCTGAAGTCAATATTATAAAAATAACGATTGACGGTAAAGAATACGACACCATTTACCAGGAGATCCAGTTCCACCCGGTAACCGATAAGCTGTTGCATGTCGATTTCCTGCAATTGTCGCCCGACAAACCGGTGACTATTGCAATCCCGGTAAAATCAGAAGGAGTGTCACCCGGTGTTCTTAAAGGCGGACGCCTTGAGAAAAAATTGCGCAAGGTGAAGATCAAGGCTCTTGCAAAAGACCTGCCTGAATTCATCATGATCAACATCAGTTCGATGGAAATCGGTGATTCAGTGAAGGTCGGTGACCTTAAGATCGATAACGTAACATTCCTTGATGCATCGAATAACGTGGTCATTGCAGTCCGCACTGCCCGCCAGGTTATCGAGGAAGTTGTTCCTGGTGCTGAAGCTGCTGCTGAAGGCGCTGAAGGTGCTGAGAAGAAAGAAGAAGGGAAGAAGGAAGAAGGCAAGAAGGAAGGAAAGTAATCCCTTATTCAAACATAATACTGTAAAGACGCCGGGCGAAAGTCCGGCGTTTTTGTTTTATCAACCTGGCAGATCTAATTCCTCGGCTTCCATGCCCTGTATTCAGGGGCTTCGCCGAATTGTTTGGGAACCTCACCTTTATGAACTGATTTCCCCAGCAGGTTCTCTATGGCCTGGAATTTCCTCTGTTCTTTCGGACTGATGAATGTGACAGCTATGCCTGAAGCCGCGGCTCGTGCGGTTCGCCCGATACGGTGGATATAATCCTCGGCATCATGGGGCACATCGTAATTGACTACCATGTCGATGTTCTCGACGTCGATCCCGCGGGATACGATATCGGTCGCCACAAGTACATTCAGCGCTTTGTTCCGGAAACGGTTAAGCACTTCTTCCCTCTCCTTTTGCTCCAGGTCGCTGTGTATCTCCGATACGTTAAGCCCCATCTGCTGAAGGGCCCGGCTAAGTATCTTGGTCGAACTTTTAGTTGAACAGAACACGAGAACAGTGCGCCCTTTTGCTCCCTGCAACAGGTATTGCGTAAGGGGCAATTTCTGGTTGTCGTAAACCGAATAAGCCAGCTGAAGAATTTTCTCGGCCGGTTTTGACATGGCGATGTTGATCTCAACAGGGTTTTTCAGGATTTTCTGGGCCATCTGCCTGATCCCTTTGGGCATGGTTGCGGAGAACATCAGGGTTTGCCTTTCTTTCGGCAGCAGGTTCACGAGTTTCATGATATCATCATAGAAGCCCATATCGAGCATGCGGTCGGCCTCATCAAGGATCAGGCATTCCACATTGGAGAAATCCACATAGCCCATATTCACATGGGCGATCATCCTTCCCGGGGTGCATATCACCAGGTCGGAACCCTCGGTTAGCGCCTGTTTCTCGCGGCTGAAGACCATGCCTTCGGTGCCTCCGTAAATAGCGATGGAACTCACAGGGGTGAAGTAGGACAGCCCTTCCATATGCTGGTCGATCTGGACTGCAAGTTCACGTGTAGGCACAATCACCAGGGCTCTCACATTTCCCTTGCTTTCGCCTGTCATTATTTTCTGGATGAGCGGAAGAAGGAAGGCGGCCGTCTTGCCGGTCCCGGTTTGCGCAGTACCGATCAGGTCCATTCCCTGAAGGATCACAGGTATAGCCTGTTCCTGAATAGGGGTAGCGTTTTCAAATCCCAAAGCACGGATTCCTTCACGCAGGTCAGGCTCAAAGCCAAATTCATCAAAATTCATAAGTAACTGTTAAATGAGCACATCTGCTCTTTTTTCTTCCGGATCTTCTGCCGTATTTCGGTTTTTGCAGGATAACCAACCGTGATGATCAGTTCTGCTCTTTTCTTTTTAGGAATACCTAAAAGCTCTTTTACTTTCGATTCATCAAACCAGCCCATGATACAGGTCCCCAGTCCTTCATCGGCAGCCTGAAGGCAGAAATGCTCCGCAGCTATCCCTACATCCATCAAAGTATATTGTTTGTCTTTCAGCACGGTGCCGAGTTTTGAAGTGAGGTTGGGTTCTTCCCTCACAATAACAACCATCACCGGCGCCTGCCTGGTGAAATGGTTAAAACCAAGCAATTTGGCCGATGCTGCATCGGCAACCTTATTTTTAAGCTCAGGATCGGTGACAACAACCAGTTTCCATGGCTGTGCATTGCATGCCGAAGGGGCAAGCCTCACCGCTTCAATACAACGATCGAGCTTGTCGGGCTCAAGCGTGCGGTTCGCATCATAGGCCCTTGTACTCTGGCGTTTGGAAACTAGTTCAAGAAAAGTCATATGCAAAGATACGCTTTTCAGCCTGAAGATCAATCAAACAACCGCTGGATGGTGAATAGTGAACAGTGAAAAGGATGATCTTACAGTCACAAGTCACAAGTCACAAGTTACTGTTCACTTACGAAGTCTCACGTCGGGGTTCACGACCTGAAGACCACTTCCCTCACAAGGTAGGTCTCTATCGTTTTATAATCCAGGAAAGCATTGGTATCCTTATATACCTCAACCATACGGGGAATGATGATAACAGGGTTTCCGAAAAACCTGAACGGGTTAAGCAGGTGCATCCGCAATTTGAAATGCTCTTCAACAATTCCTTCCCAGTGCTCGTTGCTTTCAGAATGTGAATCCAGCACCACATTACGGTTGTAATGCCATAAGGGATGTACCTTCAGCGACAAAGGCGTGTGGCTGTTATGCCAGAGGTCAAGAAAGGTTTCACGGCTTATTCCTGGCTTCCTGCTGAACAAAGTCAGAAGGCAAACTCCGGGTGTTATTTCAAGATCAGGCCAGGTCTTCCGGTATTCGACCGGCAGGACTTCCTCCACAGAATAAACCCCTGAAAGCCGGCCCGACGGGCTGACTTCATCCGACCTGCAATAGGCGATAAAATTTTGAAGTTCTTCACCGGAAAATCCGCCTTCAAAATAAATTGAAAGCATACCGACTTTACTTTTCCTGAAAGGGATGATCGATGCCACAGGCGGGGCTGCATCGGTAAAGGTGATGTGGAGCCGGGGCGGATGGCAAATTTCATCAGCCTTCCCTGCGATCCGGAGCATGAAATCGGTAAATCCCGAGTAGGACATCCGGTACTGGCCCCTGAATATGATCATCAGCTTCTGCATAATTTTAGCTTCAATGCAAAGATAAAAACAATGCAGAAATCAGAAGGGTCTTAAAAACCTTCCTTACTTACTTCTTTGAGAACCTGGCTATGCATAAGGATCCCACTCCGGGAGAATTCAACGCCACATTAATTTATCAGGCCTGCCCCTAAAGTCAATATTTCTGTTAATTTTGAAAGCAATTCTGATCTTTAACTCAGATCGTCTGCGGATGACATTAATCTATTAATACACATGAAATACCTTATCGTCGGACTAGGGAATATCGGGGATGAATATGAAGACACCCGCCACAACATCGGTTTTATTGTTGCCGATGCCCTCGTGCAGGAAGGCAAGGCGGTGTTTAAAGCCGAACGCCATGCCGCCATGACAAAGCTGTCGGTTAAAGGCCGCATCATGGTTGTGATCAAACCCACGACGTACATGAACCTCAGCGGGAAAGCCGTAAGATACTGGATGCAGAAGGAAGATATCCCGCTTGAAAACATCCTTGTCATTGTGGATGACCTGGCCCTTCCCCTTGGAGCCCTGAGGATGCGCAAAAAGGGCAGCGACGGGGGGCATAACGGACTTATCAGTATAATCGAACATATCGAATCCGCTGAGTTTACCCGTATACGGTTCGGTATCGGGAATGACTTCGCCAAAGGGTACCAGGTTGACTATGTGCTCGGCCGGTGGACCGCAGAGGAAACGAAGACGCTGATCCCAAGGGTGAAAGAAGCGGTTGAGATGATCAGGAGTTTTGTGCTGATCGGCCCCGACCGTACGATGAATGTGTTTAATAAACGGGGGGAAGGGAAAGACCCCAAGGAGTGATTTACGATTGACGAAGGATTGAGTTTTAACAATTAGAATGGTTCTCGGGTTTGTACAGTTTGGCCCGGTTTTCGGGGAAAAAGAGCAGAACTTCAGGGTGGTTGAGAAACTGCTGACCGGCTGCAAAGCAGATCTTATTGTGCTTCCCGAACTCTTTGCCACCGGATATGCTTTCCAGAGTAAGAAAGAAGCGGCGTCCCTTTCGGAGGTTCATTGTGAAGAAACAAGCCTTTTTCTAAAGCATATTGCAGGGATTTGCAATGCAACGGTCGTGGGAGGCTTTATCGAACGGGAAAACACTGAGCTTTATAATTCCGCCATGATGGTTGATGCTACAGGGATCATCGGCATCTACCGTAAACTTCATTTGTTCAATAAGGAGAAATTATGGTTTTCTCCCGGAAACAGGGTTCCCGCAGTCTATACCGTAAAGGGTGTGAGCATCGGCATGATGATCTGTTTCGACTGGATCTTCCCTGAAACCTGCCGCACTCTCGCCCTGGCAGGTGCCCAGGTCATCGCCCATCCGGCAAACCTGGTCCTTCCCTGGGCCCAGCAGGCCATGATCACCCGCTGCCTCGAAAACAGGGTGTTTGCAGTTACAGCCAACCGCATAGGAAGGGAACAAAGGGGAGAAGATGATTTTACCTTCACAGGTCAGAGCCAGGTTACAGGTGTAAGGGGTGAGGTACTCGCCCTTGCCGATGATAATGCGCCCTGCGTGCTGATGGCCGGGATCGATCCGAAACAGGCAAGCGATAAATCGGTCAATCCGTATAACGACCTGTTCGCCGACCGTAGAAACAACTTTTATAGTCTATGAAAAATCCAGCCTGTCTTCTGGGTATTGATATCGGCAGCTCATCGGTCAAAGCTGCAATCGTTGATGCCGGAACAGGGGCCTGCATCGGATCGGCCTTCTCGCCCGAAACGGAGATGAACATTTCGGCGCCAAAACCGGGCTGGGCCGAACAAAACCCTTCCGACTGGGAATTCCATGCAAAAGAGGCGATAGGAATCGCCATTCAGAAAGCAGGAATCCCTGCATCAAACATAATGTCCATTGGGATTACATACCAGATGCACGGGCTGGTAATCCTTGACAAGAACGGATCAGTGCTTCGCCCCTGCATCATCTGGTGCGACAGCCGGGCCGTGGAAACCGGGAACAGGGCCTTCGGCAGCCTTGGCCGTGATTTCTGCCTGGAACATTACCTTAACTCACCGGGCAATTTCACCGCTTCCAAACTGAAATG
Organism: uncultured Bacteroidales bacterium; assembly: GCA_903837605.1. Classification (GTDB taxonomy): domain Bacteria; phylum Bacteroidota; class Bacteroidia; order Bacteroidales; family FEN-979; genus CAIRDP01. The sequence goes on from CAILVF010000077.1 coordinate 5,890, forward strand.
GGTCATGGACCATGAGCCGGGGATCTTTGAAAAGACCGTCACTTTCATGCTTCCCGGCGACTGGCTTGCCTATCGTCTTACAGGTGAAAAGCATACCACCCGTTCAGGCCTTTCAGAAGGCATACTCTGGGACTTCAAAAAAAAGGAAAAAGCAAGCGATCTGCTCAGATATTACGGTATTCCGTCGGGCCTGACCCCTCCCCTTTGCGAAACATTCAGCATACAGGGAAGGGTAAGCAGGGAGGCCTCGGAAGCGTTCGGCCTGCCTGAAGGAACCCCTGTAAGTTACCGCTCAGGCGATCAGCCGAACAACGCCTTCTCACTAAAAGCCCTCAACCCGGGCGACATAGCGGCCACAGCAGGAACCTCGGGTGTAGTTTACTGCGTCACTGGCAAACCGGCTTTCGACAAGCAGTCAAGGGTAAACACTTTTGTTCATGTCAATGATACACCAGAAGCAGCGCGCAACGGCATCCTGCTTTGCATCAACGGTACGGGCATCAGTAATTCATGGATGAGAAGGATGGCAGGATCCCTTGCTTATGATGAAATTAATGCCAAAGCTTCGGCAGTAGCTGCAGGTTCCGAAGGACTGCTTTTTATTCCATTCGGGAACGGAGCCGAGCGCATGCTCAATAATCTGAACCCCGGTGCATCTTTCGAAAACATTGATTTTACAAGGCATACGCAAAATCATATGTTCAGGGCCGTGCAGGAAGGTATTGCCTTTTCATTCCGTTACGGCCTGGATATCATGAACAGTATGGATATCATACCCTCTGTGATACGCGCAGGCCATGCAAACCTCTTTTTAAGCCCGGTGTTCACCCAAACGCTTGCCGATCTTGTATCGGTCACCATCGAACTTTATAATACCGACGGGGCCACGGGAGCAGCTCTTGGGTCAGGCGTAGGCTCGGGGATCTTCCAATCGGCCTCCGAAGCCTTCGGGAACCTGAAATGCCTGAAGAGAATTTCCCCCGGAACAGAACAGGAACGTATATCAACAGCTTACAGGCGCTGGGAAAAAGCCTTGAATACAAAGATCCTCAATTCAGACCGGGTGTGAAAAAAACTACAGTAATTCAATAAATATCATGTGAAATGAATTCAGAAACATTTTTTCCAGGCATAGCGAACATCCCGTTTGAAGGCCGAGACTCAAAAAACCCATTGTCTTTTAAATGGTATAATGCTGCTCAGATGATTGGCGGCAAATCCATGAAAGACCACCTGCGCTTTGCCGTTGCTTACTGGCACAGCTTCTGCGGAAGCGGGGCCGATCCTTTTGGCCGCGGCACAAGGGTTTTCCCCTGGGAAGATGTGTCGGACCCGCTCGACAGGGCAAAGATCAAAATGGATTATGCTTTCGAATTTATCTCGAAAATGGGCGTCCCCTTTTATTGTTTTCATGATTTCGACCTGGCGGATGAGGGAAGCAGTATAAATGAATCGGAGCGTCGCCTGCAAGTCATGGTCGATTATGCACTCCAAAAGCAGGCCGATACAGGGATCAGGCTGCTTTGGGGGACGGCAAACCTTTTCTCACATCCAAGGTATATGAACGGAGCCGCAACCAACCCCGATTTCAATGTTGTGGCACGGGCCGCAGTGCAGGTTAAAAATGCAATCGACGCTACCATCGCCCTGGGCGGCACAAACTATGTATTCTGGGGAGGGCGTGAAGGCTACCTTTCACTTCTCAATACTGAAATGAAACGTGAGAAAGACCACCTGGCCGCATTCCTTTCCATGGCCCGCGACTACGGGAGGAAACATGGATTCACGGGAACTTTCCTCATTGAACCAAAACCCATGGAACCTAGCAAACACCAGTATGATTTCGATGCCGAAACAGTGATAGGGTTTCTGAGGCATTACGGGCTCGACAAGGATTTTAAACTTAACATAGAAGTCAACCATGCCACCCTCGCCGGGCATACGTTCCAGCATGAACTTCAATGCGCCGCCGATGCAGGATTGCTCGGAAGCATCGATGCAAACAGGGGCGACTACCAGAACGGCTGGGATACAGACCAGTTCCCGCTTAACCTTTACGAAACAACAGAAGCTATGCTGGTAATCCATGAAGCCGGCGGGTTTACCAATGGCGGCATCAATTTCGACGCCAAGCTCCGCAGGAACTCCACCGACCCCGAAGACCTTTTCATTGCCCATATTACGGCTATGGATACCTTCGCCCATTCCCTGCTGGCGGCCGATAAGATCCTCTCTGAATCTCCTTACAAAACCTGGAGGAATGCACGGTATGCCTCATTTGAAAACGGCCAAGGCGCTGAATTCGAAGCGGGGAAACTCACTCTCGAAGATCTGAGAAATATTGCCCTTGAAACTGGCGAACCTGAACAGCTAAGCGGGAAGCAGGAGAAATATGAACAGTTGCTGCATATGTACTTTTAATTATGACTGTTCACGGTTCACGGTTCACGGTTTTTCTCACCCTCGTCGCCACCCTGGGCGGTCTCCTTTTCGGTTATGATACCGCCGTTGTGAACGGGGCGGAAAAATCACTGGTGAGCTTATACATCATGAAGGCGCTTGATCCTTCAAACGCTGCTTATTCAATCAGCCTGATCAGCCAATACCGGCTGCTCGTAGTCTTTGTGTTCTACCTGGTGGCCCTGGTTGTTTCGGGACAACTTATCCGCCTTCTGGGAATAAGAAAAGGAGGACTCATCAGCCTGGTTTTACTTGCCTGTCTAAGCATTTATGTCTTCATGTATCTCAGCCGCACTATGCCATCCACCGACAACAGCCCTGAAGTAAAAGCTTATCTCGATTCAGTGAAAGGTTTTGTCGTGGCAAGCGCTCTTATTGGCTGCATTATTGGAGGGGCCCTGGCGGGATTTGTCTCGAAATCACTGGGCCGGAAAAAAGGTCTGGTTGTCTCTGCCCTGGCCTTCACAGTCTCGGCGGTTGGAGCCTGGCAGCCTGAAGCATTAAATTTTTTCGGCACACTCGACGTTTACTCATTTGTTATTTACCGCATCATTGGCGGCATTGGAGTCGGCCTCGCCTCAATGCTTTCGCCCATGTACATTGCAGAGATAGCCCCTGCAAACATCCGCGGGAAACTGGTTTCCTGGAACCAGTTTGCTATCATCTTCGGCATGCTTGTGATTTATTTCGTGAACTGGTTCATTGCCCGTAACGGAAATGAGACCTGGCTGGTCAACGAAGGCTGGAGGTGGATGTTCTTTTCAGGCATTATCCCTTCAGGGGTTTTCCTGTTACTGCTGTTCTTTGTCCCGGAAACACCACGCTTCCTGGTGATGAAAGGCAGGGAAGAAAAAGCGCTTAAGATCTTAAGGCGGATTTCGGGGGAACAGGAGGCCGGCAGGATACTCGGCGAGATAAAAGACACATTGCATGAATCAGCCACGCCCTGGCTTTCCTACGGGTTCTTACTGATCTTTATCGGCATTATGCTTTCGGTGTTCCAGCAGTTCGTGGGGATCAACGTAGTTCTCTATTATGCCGGCAATATCTTCAGGAATATGGGAGCCAGCACTGATTCCTCCCTGCTGCAAACCATTATCGTCGGAGCCATCAACCTCCTCTTTACTGTCGTGGCTATAGTGAGTGTGGACCGCTTCGGCCGCAAACCGCTCATGGTCATCGGTGCACTGGCAATGGCAGTGAGCATGACCTGTCTTGGATTTACATTCTATCTCAGCCAGCCCGGGCTGCTGGCCCTTGTGTTCATGCTTACCTACACTGCAGGATTTGCCATGAGCTGGGGGCCTGTTACATGGGTGCTCCTTTCGGAGATCTTCCCAAACAGTATCCGGGGTGCCATGTCCATTGCCGTTTCCGCGCAATGGATAGCCAATCTCCTGGTCTCATGGACCTTCCCTATCATGAACGACAATACCGGGCTAACATCCCTGTTCAACCATGGTTTTTCATACTGGATCTATGCACTGATGGGATTACTGGCAGCCCTTTTCGTTTGGAAACTCGTTCCCGAAACCAAAGGCCGCACACTGGAAGAAATTGAAAAGATCTGGAAAAAGTGAACAGTGAATAGTGAACAGTGAATAGTTAATAGTGACTTGGATTAGTCATCAGTCACCAGTTACTTGTCACCGGTCACCAGTCACCGGCTAACTCAAATCCACCCCTTCACCCAGTAATATCCCAGCGCAAACACTTCCCTCAATATCAGTTCCTCGTAATGCAGCTGGGTCCAGAACTGGTACCTCAGGGTGATATTGTTACCTATGTCGGGAACCCACCGTCTCCCTCCCAGCCTCCGGCCCTGGAACGAAAGGTCTGATTCAATGGCTTCTTCAAAAGCAGGTATGGCGTCCACCCTGTTAAATCCGGCTTTTTTAAATGTAAGTACCGCCCGGTAAATATGCTCTGGGGACGTCACGATCAGAACTGACTGCCGGCTGCCGACTGCCGACTGCCGACTGAATTTTTGATTCGCAACTATTTTTAAAATATTCAAAGCCTCCGCCCTGGTGTTGGTTCCGGAATCTTCAAGGAATATTCGTTCTTTCGCAATGCCTCGGATGACAAGCTCTTTCTTCATGCCATTGATGGAACTCAGGCTGTCACCGGTTTTTCCCGGAAGGGCGACAATGACTTTTGCACGTGTAAAATAATTCGCGGTTTTCGCTGCATACCAGCAACGCATCAGCCCGCTCTCGCTGGGCATCCCTCCTCCCCCGAGAACCACGATATAATCGGGCGGCCGGTTTACTCCTGCTTTCGACATGCTCAGGTGGTACCACATCCAGAACGGAGCCGAAGTAAACGCGAGCAGGATGAACAGGGCAAACACACTGCCCATGCTTACCATGAATATTTTCAGGAATTTTTTCATCCGGCCGTCATGATGATTCAGGTTCTTCAAAGATAAAAACTTCCTCGATAGCAGTTCTGAAAACCCGGGAAATATCATGTGCCAGCTTCAGGGAAGGATTGTACTTGTTCTTTTCAAGGAACACTATGGTTTCCCTCCTTACCCCAACCCTCCTGGCCAGTTCGTCCTGGGTGATGTCGAGCCTTAGGCGAAGTTCCCTTATCCGGTTATTCATCTCTCAGCCCCCTGATCCTGATCACTACCGAGGAAATGATATATACGCATATCATGATCAGCAGCCCCGTGCCGAGGATGCCTGAATGGAACCTTACCTGGTTGTTTTCAGCAAACATCAGCCCTATCCAGACCCAGATCGAGATATAAAAAGAAATGGACGATGCCTTTATCCTGATCTTTCGGGTAAGTTCATCTTTCAAAGGATCTCCCTTCCAAGCCGACCATCCAGCCGATACTCCCTGGTAAAGACCGAAAAGCCCGATGATGCTCATGAGAATGCCCTGGACCAGGTCAGTCCATGTGTTTTTCACCATTGGACTTAACAGCATATATAATCCGTCAGCCAATATAAAAAGGGAAAGCCAGGGAAGAATAATATATCTTTTCATGCCTGATAGTGTTAAATATTTCTAACGCAAAGTTAGATATTTCTAACATACGAAGTCAAGCTTTTTGAAAAATATTTTCTAAGACCCTGAAAATCAATGTAATTCTACACCCAACCAAAATCCGAAGAAGCA
>CAILVF010000078.1 GCA_903837605.1 uncultured Bacteroidales bacterium
AACCCAGGGTACTTCCATACTTTGGATTGTCGCCGGAATATACGTCATTGACACCGGCTCCAGGATAGTTGGCCCCGGTGTTATCCGGTGTCCAGTAATCCACCTTCACGTTCCCCCTGCGTCCGGTCAACAGATTGAGGTAGCCTGATGATGAGTAGATGGTGCTGATGATTTTACCGCCACTTTTAAAGATACTGTTAATGCCAAGGTCAAACCCTTTATAAGCCAGGTTCGTGTTGAAGCCCCCCTGAAATTTGGGTTCCAGACTAATAATTTGCATGTCACTCGAATTAATCATCCTAGTTGGCGTACCATCGGGGTTGAAATCGCCGGTATATTTCACTTTGATCATACCAGGTTTCCCGGCCGATCCCTCCAGGATATTCAGATATGGATCTCCAACTTGCCAGATTCCTATTTTCTCGTAGTCATAGATTACGTCAATGGGGTGACCTACAAACCACCAGTTAGTTTTGTCATCAGGTTGTCCTGAGGCAAGCGCTACCAGCTTGTTTCGGTTACCATACAGGTTGATGCTTGCATCCCAGGTAAAGCCGTCGAGGTTGTTCAATATCACACCGTTTAGCGAAATTTCCCAGCCTTTGTTTTGGGTTGCCCCGATATTTCCAGTATAGCCGCTCACTCCTGAAGTCGGGGGCAGATTAAGGTTTAACAAAATATCACTGGTCTTTGTAATGTAGTACTCTACCGTACCGGACAGGCGATTTTTCAGGATGGCGAAGTCAAGGCCGAAGTTCCATGTTTTTGAGAACTCCCATCCTAAATTAGGGTTAGGCAATTGGGAAACATAGAACCCTGTTGCGTTGGTAGTTCCAAAGTTGTATGGTCTGGTGCTTAAAAGTCCAAGCGTAGCGTAGGGGTCAATAGACTGGTTAGAGGTTTCTCCATAGCCCACACGTAACTTCAAGGAATTTATCTGGGTGATATTCTTCATAAACGATTCGTTTGCAATATTCCATCCGACCGATATTGCAGGATAGGAATGCCACTTATGTCCCTCGGCCAGTCTTGAGGAGGCATCGGAGCGGTAGGTAAGGCTCAGCATATAACGGTTGTCGTAAGAGTACATTACGCGTCCCATCCACGACATTAAGCCACTCAGCTGATAGCCCTGGTAATTGGGGTCTATAGTAAATTCTCCGGCAGCCCGTCCCAGGTTGTAGAATTGTAAGGCGTCGGCTGGAATATCCTTTGCTGAAACCTGAGAATTGTTGGATAGGGTTTGCTCGGCAGAGTACAATGCGACAAAATTCACCTGATGTTTCTGGGCAAAGGTGCGGTCGTAAGTCAGGAGGTTTTCAATTGCCCAGTTGGTAGCTAGAGAGTTACTGACAGTAGCAGTTGAAACGGTTGTAGCATTAAGAGCGAATACCCCTTGTCCTGTATACTGTCCACCGTTACTCATGCGGAAGTTCGCACCAACGTTGGCACGATATTTTAAACCTTCAATGCCGGGGATTTTAACCTCGGCGTATACAGTGTTATAGGAACTATAAGCTTTGGTTTGGTCTATCCAGGCATCACCCAAATTATTAATAATATCTTTTGAATAAGTCCACTGTTCATCCAGTGGCAT
>CAILVF010000079.1 GCA_903837605.1 uncultured Bacteroidales bacterium
CAGTAGAACGACATATTGTTAACAGGAGGATTTGTAGGTGGTTCTCCAGTACAATTGATGTTGTATACTGTCGTTGGTGGAGGCACTCCATTGTCATGTCTTATCACATATACACACGTATTCGAGTTGTAAATTGAGCCCGTACAGAACTCTGGCGTGGTTCCTGCAGCGTAATGATTACAGTCCTGATCTGCGCAGTCGATGAATCCATCTCCATCGTCATCGATGTCGTTGTCGCAGATTTCTGAGAGTTTACAGCAGACGTAGTTTGGATATGAATTTGCATTTGGTGTGTTCGGTGTTGTACAATCAGCGATATGGGAACTATCCGCAACGGATTTCCATTTAGATGCACTATCACTCGAGTTGCTGACTTTGAACACGCAAACTTCTGACGCGCTATTGTCGCACGCGGTTTGTTTTAAGTAACAAGAATTTTGAAAACCTAGTTTGATGCTGCCTGCAAAATTTGTAACTGAACTATTTACAGATACAGCGCCTTGACCTGTACTTCCGGATGGATCTCTTGCGTACTTGAATGAAACTGCACCTGAATTAATGCCGTAGTTTATGCAGCACAAATCATATGGAAAATTGTTAAGCGTTGAATCTGTCGTGAAATGACCATCACTGCTCACATGTCCGACTGCAGTATATCCTGCTGCGCAATTTCCTGTTGCAATCATGTAACAATTATTTGCAGTTACTGCAAATACTGCTGGCATGCAGAGTAGAAATATAGCAAAGATTAACACCCTCTTTTCCATCATTCATTGTTCATCATTAAATGAGTTTAAATAGTTTTTGGATGGAAGAAATAGCTAAAACAAATCTTCATCACTGCTCACTGCACAAGACATCGCTGCGCGCAGAATTTATAAGGAAAAATACGTAACAGGATTAAACGATGGATAAATTTATTTTATGGTATAAAGACTCAAGTCGGAGATGTATTTGAAGTCTTTCGTGTTCAGTGTGAATAATTCAAGGTTATTTTCTATTGCAGTAGCAGCGATCAGAGATGTTTTTGACCAATGCGTTTTAATTCACGAACAATCTTAGGATTATTGCGATAAAATTCAATGATTACATCCGTATCACAGAGTATCATCTGTTTCTGCTCCATGCCTGTTCTCTGAGTTCCCTGGCGTTCAGATTTCGGTTTTCCAAAAAGCCGGCGCTCTTAAAAAAGTCGTGCTTTGAGTTGGTTTTTTTTCCGGGGTTATAGGCAAAGTCTACAAAACCAAGTTGTTCTAAAAGTTTGACCAGGAAAGAGATTTTCTTTTTATCCTTAATTTTTAATATGATTGTATCTGTTGCCATTTTTTTCTTCTATATCTGCAAAGATACTTCATAATTGAATAAATTGCAATCATCGAAAATGTTCTTTCAAAGAGATCATCAAATGGTCTTTCGACAGATACCTCCCGTCCAGCAACTGAATTTTTAACTTCATCTGCTTATCTTGAAAAGAAATGTTTATTTTTGACTTTCAGTTTTTAAGATGCTAGTCGATCTGTTTATTCCCTGTTTCATTGACCAGGTTTACCCCGAGACGGGGATGAACATGGTGAAAATACTTGAAAAACTCGGTGTGGATGTGTTTTACAATCCAAACCAGACCTGCTGCGGACAGATGACATTCAACAGCGGGGCCTGGGACGAGACAAAAAAAATGGGGGAGAAGTTCATGAAGGATTTCCCTAACGACAGGCCGATCATCGGCGCTTCGGCTTCCTGCATCGGTTTTATCCGCAATTATTATCCATGGCTTTTTCACAATACAGGCCTGCATTATGAATACAAGCAGGTAAAAAAGAACGTATACGAGATCACCGATTTTCTTGTCAATGTCATGAATGTGGAAGACGTCGGGGCCGAATTTCCGCATGTGGTCACATATCATGATTCCTGTGCGGCTTTAAGGGAGTATGGTCTTAAGGACGAGCCGCGGAGGCTGCTTGCAAAGGTCAAGGGGCTTGAGCTGAGGGAAATGAAAGACAATGAAGTTTGCTGCGGATTTGGCGGCACCTTTTCTGTCAAATTTGAGCCCATTTCCACGGCAATGGCTGAACAGAAAATCAATAACGCCCTCGAATCAGGAGCAGAGTATATTGTTTCCACCGATTCATCCTGCCTGATGCACCAGCAGGCTTATATTGACAAACATAAGCTCCCCATAAAGACGATCCATATTGTGGATGTGCTTGCCTCCGGCTGGTGAAGTGATCAATTTATATTATAAAACAGCATTTCATTTTCATGGACCTCGAAAAATATACCGCGATAATTTCGTCGGAACTGGGCATCAATAAAGCTTCTGTTTTTAATACACTCACATTGCTTGAGAGCGGGGCTACCATCCCGTTTATTGCCCGTTACCGTAAGGAAATGACAGGCAGTATGGATGAAGTGGTGATAGGCAGGGTCAGGGACAGGCTAATCCAGCTGAAAGACCTCGATTCCCGCCGTGAAGCTATATTGAAAAGCCTTAAGGAACTGGATAAACTGAGCCCGGAACTGGAGGAAGCTGTAATGAAAGCCTCCACCATGGCCGAGCTTGAGGATATCTACCTTCCCTATAAACCCAAACGCAAGACCAGGGCAGCCATCGCCCGGGAGAAGGGGCTTGAGCCTCTTGCAAAGATCATCATCTCGCAGAAATATGATGATCCCGAAAGCCAGGCCGAAAAGTTCATCGATGAGGAAAAAGGAGTGAAGTCTGTGGAGGATGCCATCCGCGGAGCTGAAGACATTATAGCAGAATGGGTAAATGAACATACTTACGGAAGGAAGCGCATTCGCCAGCTTTTTGAAAAGGAAGCTGTCATCAGTTCAAAAGTCATCAAAGGGAAAGAAGAGGAAGGGGCAAATTATGCCATATATTTTGACTGCCACGAGCTTCTCTCCAAGGCTCCGTCTCACAGGGTGCTGGCAATGCTGAGAGGGGAACATGAGGGATTTCTCAGGGTGTCGGTAGATGTGCCGGATGATAAGGCTGAAGAAATCCTCGACAGGATCTTCATTAAATCAGAAAATGCTTCAGCGAAACTCGTCAGGGATGCCATTAAAGACAGTTGCAAGAGGTTGCTGCTGCCGTCGATGGAGACTGAAGCCCGGGGATGGGCCAAGGAAAGATCCGATTCGGAAGCGATCCGTGTCTTTACCGAGAACCTTCGCCAGCTCTTACTTGCACCGCCCCTGGGACAGAAGAATGTTTTGGCTATCGACCCGGGTTTCAGGAGCGGTTGCAAACTTGTGTGCCTTGGAAGGCAGGGGGAGCTGTTGCATAACGAAACCATTTATCCCCATCCACCCCAGAACGAAGTCAAAGATGCCATCCATAAGATAAAAAGCCTTGTCAATGCCTATAAAATCGAGGCCGTTGCCATAGGTAACGGTACGGCAGGACGCGAGACTGAAAAGCTGATCCGTGCCATTCCCTTCGACAAGGACATCCTGGCTCTGGTCGTAAACGAAAGCGGAGCCTCTGTGTATTCCGCATCGGCCATTGCCCGTAAGGAATTTCCCGATTATGATGTGACTGTGAGAGGAGCTGTTTCGATCGGCCGCCGCCTGATGGACCCCCTTGCAGAACTGGTGAAGATAGATCCGAAATCCATAGGTGTGGGCCAGTACCAGCATGATGTGGACCAGCCTGCGCTTCAGAAAAGCCTTGAAGATACCGTGGTAAGTTGTGTTAACATGGTTGGTGTGGAGGTGAATACAGCCAGCGAGGAGCTTCTTACCTATGTTTCGGGGGTTGGACAGGGGCTTGCAAAGAACATTATAACTTACCGAAACGACAAAGGTCCTTTTAAAACCCGGGAACAGTTCAGGCAAGTCACCCGTTTCGGCGAAAAAGCCTTTGAACAGGCTGCAGGTTTTCTACGCATCAGGGACGCTGAAAACCCCCTTGATTCCAGCTCGGTCCACCCCGAAAGTTATCATGTAGTGGATAAGATGGCGAAAAGCCTGGGCTGTTCGGTGAAGGATCTGATGCTGGATGCAGTATGCAGGTCAAAAATAAAGCTGGATGACTTTATTGATACAAAGACCGGTTTGCCGACCTTGCAGGACATCATGCAGGAACTGGCCAAACCCGGCCGGGATCCCCGCCAGAAATTCGAAATGTTTGAATTCTCCAAAGAAGTTCATTCAATCAACGATCTCAGGCCTGGCATGAAATTGCCGGGGATAGTCACTAACATTACGAATTTCGGGGCTTTCGTAGATATAGGCGTACACCAGGATGGCCTGGTCCATGTAAGCCAGCTTGCCGACAGGTTTATACGTGATCCTAATGAGGTGGTGAAACTTAACCAGAAAGTAATGGTGGAGGTTGTGGATATCGACATCCCCCGCAAACGTATCCAGCTCTCAATGAAGTCCCAAAATAAATCGAAAAACTAAGCGTTTTAATTTCTTTACCTTTGTTCACAGTATGATCACTTAGGCCATCCGATGAAAAAACAAGTTTTACTTCCTTTACTGCTCATCCTGATGATTTTTGCAATGCGCCCTGCCCATGCCCAGAAGATACTCGGGGGAATATCGGTTGGCGCCAATTTTTGCCAGGTCGACGGGGACCAGTTTTATGGCTTTCGTAAAGTCGGATTAAATTTCGGGCCTATGGTCATACTGCCGTTCGGGAAAAATAAAAACTGGTCGGTAAGCATGGAACTCCTTTACTCGCAAAAAGGAAGCTATCACAAAGGAAGCACCGATTCAACATATTACAGGCTTAATCTCGATTATATCGATATCCCTGTAATGATCCATTTTACCGATAAAAAGATAATTTCGGCAGGTGTCGGGGTTTGTTACGGCCAGCTTATAGGCAAGTCGGAATCACAGCTGTATGTCGTGACTCCCCATGCAAATTTCCTCCCTTATGATTTTTCGGCCCTGGGCGAAGTTTCCGTGAGGATATGGAACCGTTTCTGGGTCAATGTGCGTTATCAGTACTCAATATTAAGTCTCAGAACCGTAACTTTTACCAACCCAAATATTGCAGGTGATACCTGGGACCGCGACCAGTACAACAATCTCATCAGTTTACGCCTCACCTATATTTTCAAACAGGAACTCCCGGGCAAACGCAAGAAAGCCAAAGGAGAGGGAGAAGTGGTTAATTGATGCTGGATAACTGGATAGCTGGATAACTGGATAGCTGGACAGGATGAAGGTGCGATCTGCCTTATGAGTAAAAAAACTACTCTATCTCCCTAACCATTCCTTAAAGTCATTTACCCTCTCCCTGCTTACTATTGCGTTATCTTCAAGGAGCCCGGGGGCTGTTATTTTGAGACGGCTGTTAAAGTAAGTCCCGGTTTTTTGAATGCTGTTAATATTGATGATAACCTTCCTGTTGATCCTGAAAAACTGTGAGGGATCAAGCATCGATTCCAGCTGGTCGAGGGTGAAATCGACCGGGTATTGACGGTTTGTATTTGTTGCTGACATCACAAGCCCGTCTTCGAAGATAAAATGAGAGATGTTCTCGGTTTTCACCGATACAATAGTTTCACCCATTTTAATCATAAAGCGGCTTTTATACTGCCTGTTCATGACCTGGTATGAGTTGACGATATTGTCAATCATTTTGGAATAATCGTCCCTGCTGAATTTTTTAAATTTCTCCACGGCGGTTCTTAATTCATCGATACTCACCGGTTTCAACAGATAATCAACACTGTTCAGTTTGAATGCGCGGATTGCAAATTCGTCGTAAGCAGTTGTGAAGATGATAGGCGTATCGATTGATATTTCGCTGAATATTTCGAAACTCAGCCCGTCGGCCAGCTGGATATCCACAAAAAGGATGTCGGCCTTTAGTCCGTCTTTAAAGGCTTTGATACTTGTCCTTACGCTGTCGAAGACATGAAGGACCTTTATGTTTTTATCGACCTTGCTGAGAAGGTTGATGAGATGCTCGGCCGAGAGTTTTTCGTCTTCAATAATAACTGCTTTCATCTCGAAGATAATAGAGGGATTTTAACAATGAAAGATCCTGAATCCTGAATGACCTCCACCGGCCGTTCAGTGAAAAATTTATACCTGGCCCTGATGTTGTTCAGCCCGGTCTGAGAACCAGGTTCGTGCTGTGGTTTTAACTGCAGGTTATTCGAAACCACGAGGTTCTCATTGGCCGAATCTAAAGATATTGAAAGCGGATGATCAGATGACAGTTCATTATGCTTGATCGCATTCTCTATAAGGATCTGGAGCGCCATCGGCGGAATTAGCCCGGAGAGGTCCTCCTTCCGGATCTCAGTATTAATGATGAGATTTGCCCCGAATCTTATCCGCAGTAAAAAAGTATAGGAGCTGATAAACAGAAGTTCCTGATCAACCGTTACAAGCTCATTGTTCTGGTTGTCGAGAAGGTAACGGTAAACTTTTGACAGCTGGCTTATGAACTCCACCGCCTTGTCCTGGTCTTTATACACCAGTGAAGAGAGAACGCTCAGGTTGTTGAACAGGAAATGGGGATTGATCTGGTTTTTCAGGTTCTGAAGCTGGGCCTGAAGGCTTTCAGCCCGGTACTTTTCAATCTCGACCAGTGAATTTTTCCAGTGTTTGAAGAACTGGGAACTGATTTCAAACGTGAGAAGGATAATAGACATCAACACTAAAACACCAAGAATGATCAGGGTGACCCTGATAAATTCCTTCCCGTTGAAAGGCAATTCATTTGAAAAGCAGTTGAACAGGAAGGCGGCGATAAAAATGGTCAGCGCGCTGTATCCCACGCTCAGGGCAAGGTGGACCAGTATCCTTTTTCCCGGCCCTGAAATCCAGGGATATCTCAGGTTTAACCATTCGTCGATGCGGAGGTTCCCTTCCCAAACCAGGATGGTAATGAGAATGGATATGAGAAAATCATAGAAGTGTATTATTTCCCCTCCTTTACCCGGGATGAACAGGTTCAGGCCCAGGGTAATAAGGGTCCCGAGCAGGACCATGTATAGAAATCTTATTTTTTTATGCCGCATGATTATTGCAGATTGACTTCATTCGTGTTTTATCAGATCAGTTGATTTATTTTTCTGCCGGATTTCATCCGGCGCTTTGCCTGCCATGGTTTTCTGCCTGCTCCAGCCATTTTTTCCTTGATGTTTCAACCGAGCTTTTCATGGGGCCAAAATACGAAACTTTCACAGGCTTTACTCCGCAGAATTCGAGTGTTGATTTCTTTAACTGGTTGACACTGGGCTTGCCATACATAATACGGTAATACCAGCCGGGCTGGTCCAACGTTGTGAGTATATGTGCCGTTTTACCTTTTAACAGTTTGTCCCACCAAACTGAATTCTCACGGTACTGAAATGCAAAACCCGGCAGGAAAACACGGTCAATGAACCCTTTGGTGATTGCAGGAAGCCCGCCCCACCAAACCGGGTGGACCCAAACCATGTGTTCGGCCCATTTAATCTTTTCCCATGCTTCGAGCAGGTCAGGCTCCAGTTCTGTCCTCTTCTGGTACCCGGCATGCAGGTTGGGGTTGAACTTTAATTCAGCAATAGTGATTGCCTTTATTTCAGCCCCTGCTTTTAATGCACCTTGTTTATATGCATCTGCAAGGGCAAAGTTGAAACTGTCTTTGTTTGGATGAGCGTTTATTATAAGGATCTTTTTCATGACAGATTGAGTATTGTTGTTGGCTTAAAGTTTGTTTACGGTTTTGAAACTTTGTTGTTGAAGGTCGTAGGGGCTTTGTCCAATTTCCCTTTCATATAAAAGTATGCCTTTTCCTCATTTTTCATGAATGGAATTTCTTTCCCGTCCTTTAACTTGAACAAAAATACGGTTTCTGACAGCACGCCTTCTTCATATTTGTATTCCTGAGTTATGCGCATATGGTCATAAGGCACGAAACTGCTGAGGTCATCAACTTTAAATTCAATGGTTTGTTTTCTGAACTCCTTATCGGTGAACCCTTTTCCTTTTCCAAGGGAAGAAGTAAGATCTGAAATTACAGAATCATTCCTTGAGCTGAAAGCCAATTCGAAATACATGGTTTGGTCCCGTTCGCCTGCTTTCCAATCATAATCGGGATGCATGCGATGAAGCGTTTTTACCGACTTCCAGAGGTTGTCGTACCGTTTCTGCATCACACTGAACTGATAATCATAATTTGCAGCTCTTTCCCAATTACCATCAACGAAATGATAGGCAATGCTGGTCCCGTTCCAGATGATGGTATAGGTGTCTTCAACTACGACCTGGGTGGTTAAAGGGATGATAGCTTTTTTAGACATTGCCCTGACTGACCATGCTGATAAAATGCCTAAGGAGATTAATAAGATTGTCTTTTTCATTTTAGGGGGATTTTTGGAACAATAAAGATTGTAAGATGTTGGTTAAAACTGGATTTTGTACACGAAATTCGGATAGAACCCGATCTGGTACAAGGTGTTGATTTGTTGTGTATATGGATTGTATTGCTGGGCGAAGACATTTTTATGTCCTGTCACATTCTGGATGTCAATGAATACCGACTGTGAGAGCCTGAGTTTTTTACTGTTGAGAGTAAAGCCGGCTTTAACATCGAGACGGTAAAAGTCGGGATAGCGTTCCGAAAAGGCATATGCATCGCCCATCAGGACTTCCTGCCTTGCGGCCCTGGATGCAGCGAGATCAATCGGGGTATAGTAACGGCCTCCTGCCTGGGTGAATTTAATGTCGATGGAAATGGCATTTCTCTTTGCTTTTCCCACTTTGAATTCCTTGCCGGCTAGGAAATTGTAAACATAGCCTCCGTTAAAAGCGGTATTCCTTTCTATCCCGTCGCTCGGTTTATATTTTGCCTGGTAAAGAGAGCCGGTCAGCAAGCCGTAATACCCGTGTGAGAAAAATTTTTCAAGGGTGAGTTCAATGCCATAGTTTGTGCCGGTCCCGTTATTAACGAGGTTTCCCTCCTGTGTCGGAGCGTAGGAAGAGCCCTCGTTAAGCATGGAAAAACTGTTTGAGACCTGCGAAACAGGAACATTATAAATGGCCTGGTAGTATACTTCTGTTTTGATTCGCCAGTCCTTGAAAGGCAATACTTCGTAGGAAGCCACAAAATGCAGGCTGTTTGTGAATCCCAGTTTCCTGTTCGATTCATCATAGGTATTATCGGGCTGAAGGTACCTGTAGTAGTAAACCGAGAGAGGCTGGATCTGGCTGTGATGCCCGAATCCAATGGCGAGGGTATTTGTAGGATTTACATGATACTTGAGGCCCAGCCGGGGTTCAAAAGAAATTGAATTGTTGAGTGTCAGGAGCTGGCTGCGGAACCCGGCATCGAGGGTGAATTTTTCGTTGATGCGGTACTTGGCTTCTATGTATGCTGCAGGCAGTGAGGTATTTCCCGTGTAAGCCCATTTGTTGATCCATTCTTTTGAGAACTGCCGGTCCTGGAGTCGCAGGTTCAGGCTCAGGAATTCACACTGGATACCCGCTTTGAGCATGAGATGCGAGTTTACTTTGTAGTCGATGAAGGAGTTGATCTCATAGCGGATCTCCACATCTTTTGAATCTCTCACTCTCACAGGGTCCTGAGATCCGGCAATGGTGTCGAGCGAATAACCGTTTTCGGAGTATGTAACGCCAAGAACTGTATTCAGGTAGATCTTAGTATTCAGGCGGATAAAATGTTTCAAACCAAGAACGCCGATTTTACTTCTCGAATAGGCATCCTGCCCGGGGATGGAGTATATGTCGGTGGAATCGATCTGGTTATGCAGAAAATCGATATGACTGATACCGCCCAGGCCGAAAAAAGTGAAACGGCCAATACCGGTTTCCCCCGAATTGATCTTGAAGGTGATATCCTGGTAGTGAGGAGTGGCCGCAGTGCCAATCGAGATCCCCAGGTTCTGGGCCAGGCTTGTGAAGGAATACCTGTATGCGACGAGGTAGGAAGCTTTGCCACCTTTTTTAAAAGGCCCTTCCGCCATTGCTTCAAGCCCTGTGAGAGCTCCCATCTGCACCATTTCCTCATTCCTGTCGGCATTGCCTGTCCTTAAATGTATGTCAAAAACACCGGCTGTAGCATTGCCATAGTCGGCCGGGAAGGCAGAAGTGAAGAAATCTGAATTGGAGAGAGCGTTCGGGTTGAGTGCGCTAACCGGTCCGCCGGTAGTTCCAAGAGTGGCAAAATGATTTGGATTGGGCACAGTCAATCCCTCAATCTGCCATAAAACCCCAGTGGGAGAATTTCCGCGGATTACAATGTCGTTACGTGCGTCGTTCGGGGTGCTCACCCCTGCATAGTTTGCTACAAGCCTCGACGGATCATACCTGCCGCCTGCGTACCTGTTAACTTCCTCCATTGAAAAAGATCTTGCACTTACCGGAGCCATCTGGTTGATAGGATCACTCTTTTTCATGCCCGAAACGACAACTTCCTGCAGGGAGTTGACATTTTCCTCCATCCCTATTTCCAGGACCACTTCCTTGCCTGCCGTGACTACTACATTGGAAATATAAACAGTCTTATATCCCAGAAATGTAGCCTGCAGATCATATCGCCCGGGAAGCACCCCTGTTATTTTAAATGTTCCGTCGGTGAGGCTGGAAGCACCTTTCGGCGGATTGGTATTGAGGATAACGACATTGGCTCCGGGCAGGGTCATCTGTGATTGTTTGTCGACCACTGTTCCGTGGATCACCTGGTTTGGGTTCTGTGCGTAATCATTTTTATAAGTGCTGATAAGGATCAGAAAAGTCAGAATAGTGATTGTGCCTTTCATAGTATTTGCTTTTTCAGGCAAAATACCTCCAATCAGAAACGATACGAAAGAAGAAAACCGGTGAATTGTTGAATAAGGGGGTTGAATTGTAAGCAGGATGCAGGATGCGGGAAAACTGGATAGCTGGATAGCTGGATAGCTGGATGACTGGATAACTGGATGACTGGATAGCTGGATAGCTGGATAGCTGGATAGCTGGATAACTGGATAGCTGGATAACTGGATGACTGGATTACTGGATAACTGGATTACTGGATTACTGGATATATATTATCCAGTTATCGGCGCGAAGCGCCATATCCAAATATTCTGGATCCTCATCAATTTCTTATATCACCCGCCGTATCATCTTCAGCTTATGGGTATACTCATGCAGGTCGTTATGAAAGATGCCCTGCTGGTCGATGATATCAAGCCTTACTTTGCCTGAGCAATGAAGTATTTTCTGGCGGTCGGCTAGTATTCCAACATGGCAGATGTTTCCTTCTTCGTTCTCGAAGAAGGCCAGGTCGCCGGGCTGGGCTTCTTCAAGGCTGTTAACCGGTTCTCCCTGTTCAGCCTGCTGTGAGGCATCCCTTTTAAGCCGGATATTTTTCAGTTTATATGCCATCTGGACAAACCCGGAGCAGTCAATACCGAAAAGCGAACGTCCCCCCCAGAGATAGGGCGCGCCAAGGAACTGCATGCTGTCATGCACCAGGTCGTGTTTGAGTTCCATCAGGTCTTCGGGGCCATCTTCGTCTCCTTCTTCAAAATCTGATACCATCGAAACTTGTCCGTCGTAAATAAAGGTTTGATCGGCCAGTTGCATCCTGAACTCTTCTATCCCGGGAAGGGAACTTCCGTATAATATCGGGAACTGTTCCTTTTTGGTTTCATTGGTGACCAGCTGAACGAGGTCAATAGCAGCGCGGGCGTTGGTCTCCGTTAATGAATCGAACTCATTTACAGTAATTGCAGCATGGCCTTTTACGCTGATCCAGCCTTCATAACCATCGTATTCGAGGCTTATTCTCAACCATTCATTCTCAGATTGAAGAACAGTGTATAATTCGCCGAAAAGAAGCTGGGTGCACATTTCAGCTTTATGAGAAGGTCCTGTTCGAACCGGGACTATGCTAAGGAGGCAAATGCCGTGTGACATGGGTTTATGGTTTAGGTAGCAAAGATAGAAAATAGTGAAATGGTGAGATGGTGAAATCTCTTATTACTGTTTCAGCCGGAGCTGCCTTTGACCTTAAGCTGTTAATCCTTGTGAGCGTCCTCAACTCTTTGCTTGATGCCCCCCATGACTTTCAGGGGAGTTTCAACGATAACCATATTATACAGCCATGCAGGAACACTTCCGGCTGGATCAACAAACCCTTCCAGCACGGCATGCACCGAGTTTTTGTCGATGGGCGTCAAAGTCCACTTCTGCCAGTAATTCTTTATTCTCACGATATCGTCACGCTCCGGGATAACTCCCGGCAAAGGTTTGGCATAAACTACTTTCACTCCCGAGGCAGTGTCGATCGTAATGAAGACCTCCACACAGATATCCCTGTCGTTCAGTGGCCAGGGAACATCATAAATAAAATAGTATTTTACATGTTTATCAGACTCCGACTCAATGACCTTAAGGTCCCTGATGTTTTTATCCCACCAGTTGAAGTTCTTTACATTGCCTACATACATGCCTATTTCCTGCATTGTGGCATGGAGTATGGTCTCGCCTTTAAAACATTTAAAGCTTGAATATTCGGGGGTGCGTGTATAAATTTTAATACCGTTCTTTTCTTTGATATAATCCCAGGTTTGTGCCTGGATACAAAGGCTGCAAAACAGGAGAAGCAATATTAATAAGGGGTTACAGGCAGCAGGTTTCATTTCAGGTCATTTACTCTTCGCCTCAGTTTCAATGGAATAACCTGCTTATTACAGAATGGGGGAAAACAAGAAAATTAATAAAGAACCCTGCAGCCAGGGGTAAGGCCAGTAAGGTCATGTTAACCATGACATGAAATTTAAGGGGGAAGAGATTTTTCCGGGAGATGTAAGAGTTGACTCCTTTTCCCAGGGCCAGCATCCTGTGTTCAATATTAAAGATCATGGAATAAATTGCAAACGTAACTGTGAACACGATAGAGATACTCCCGGTCACCAGAAGGAGGACCAGGTCATGAAAAACAAAGCCGCTTGTAATGAAAATGAAAGAAATGGCTAACGGCCTTTTCCTGTTACCGCCCATCAATGAATACAGAAGAAAGAAAACGTACCCTGAATAGGGGTTCCACATCCTCCAGAAACCGCAAAAACTTTTTTGAGAGAAACTTTTCCTGATTGTTTTAAAAATGGCCTGGTCGAACGATAAAAAGGTATAATCGCGACGTTTAAGATATTGCTCGAAACTTATCGCAGGTTTTAGTAACATCGGACGGCTTTAAACCATAAAACAACATATCAAATATAATGAATCATTTTGAAAATGTTAAGCCTGTCGGATTTATTTTCATATTGTTTTTTTTGTTTTCAGTTCACTTATGGCACATCCCCCGCAGCCGGAGGCGCATCCGTCGCATTTGCTGACCGGTTTTACTATAGAACGGATCAGCTTGAAAACCACGCTTCCAAGGGCAAAGGCTATGATAAAACCGACAATGATATATTGAACCGTCATATTTCAGAGGATTAAGGAGCCAAGCTGGTAAACAAGGAAGGAGACTGACCAGGCCAGCACTGTTGTATAAACTATCAGGAACAGGGCCCATTTCCAGTGGCCTGATTCACGCTTGACCGTCGCGATGACCGCTATACAGGGCATGTATATAAGGATAAACAGGATATAGGAAAAACCCACGAGGGGTGTAAATACTTTCTTCCCTTGCATGGGTCCGCTTTCATAAGTTACGGCTTGAAGTTTCGCTGTAAGATCGGCCTTGGGGCTGACCTCATCCGCCGAAGAGGTACCATAAAGGACACCCATGGTACTAACAACGACTTCCTTTGCAGCTGCCCCGGTAATCAGGCTTACGCCCATCCTCCAGTCGAAACCGAGAGGTGCTATCACAGGCTCTATCACTTTGCCTATCTTCCCGATATAGGAATGTTGCAGGCGTTCGGCCTTACCCATGCGGCTGCCGCCGGGAAAATATTCCAGGGCCCATATGATGATCACTGCAATGAGGATAATGCCTCCCATTTTTTTCAGGTATTGCTGGGCTTTCTCCCACATATGCCTCATGATCACCCTTACTGTGGGCATGCGATAGGGGGGGAGCTCCATCACAAAAGGCGCTTCTTTATTTTTGAACAGGAATTTTTTAAAGATTACCGAGATGAGCACGGCCAGGATAACACCGGTCATATAAACCATGAAGATCACAGTTCCCGCATGCCTTGGGAATATCGCGCCGGTGATCAGCAGGTATACCGGAAGCCGGGCGCTGCACGACATGAAGGGGTTGATGAGCATGGTAAGAAGGCGGTCGTTGCGGTCTTTCAGCGTGCGGGTGACCATGATGGCCGGGACGTTACAGCCGAAGCCCATGATGAGGGGTATAAAAGACTGCCCGTGCAACCCCATCTTGTGCATCAGCTTGTCCATGATGAATGCGGCCCTCGACATATAACCCGAATCCTCCATCAGGGAGATGAAGAAAAACAGTATAAGTATGTTCGGCAGGAAGACGATCACGCTCCCGACCCCGCTGATAATGCCGTCGACAAGCAGGTCTTTGACCGGGCCGGCCGGAAGGAAGCTTCCCGAGATGCTCCCGAAGGTGCTTACCAGCATGTCAATCCAGTGTTTAGGGTATTCGCCCAGTGAAAAGGTGGTCTGGAACATAACCCATAAAAAGAACAGGAAAACGGGGAAACCTAAATATTTATGTGTAATGATATTGTCGATGCGTTCGCTTAAAGTCTTACCTTTAAAGGCCTGTTCGTTGGCACTCATGGTTTCACGAAGGGCCCCGGAGATAAAACCATATCGTGCATCGGTGATCAGGGTGGCGCTGTCTTCGTAAAAATTGTCCTCTAGCCGTTTGACTTCCTTGTCGGCAATGGCTGTAATTGCTTTGTAGTGGTCGGAATGTACCAGGCCTTTCCTTGCTTCATCGTCTTTTTCAAGAAGTTTTATGCTGTAATAACGCGTTGACACCCTTACCGACAGGGCATCATCCTTCCTGATCACTTCCTGTATGCGGCGTATCGAGCGTTCCAGTTCATCCCCGTAATTGATATGAACATGGCGGATCACCGGGTCCCTGTCCTCGAAGACTTCGATCACCCTGTCGAAGAGTTCCCTTATGCCTTCGCCTTTAGAGCTAATGGTCGGGATAACAGGGATCCCGAGGAGCTGTTCAAGGGATTTGTAATCCAGTATATGCCCTTTTTTTCCAAACTCGTCGTACATGTTCAGAGCGATCACCACCCTGATGTCCATATCGATGAGCTGGGTGGTCAGGTAAAGGTTTCTTTCGAGATTCGACGAATCTATAATATTTACAACGATATCGGGGATGTTATCGGTGATATGCTTCCTTACATAAAGCTCCTCGGGGGAGTATGCGGTAAGGGAATAAGTCCCCGGGAGGTCGGTAATATTAAAAGTATAGCCCTTCTGCCTGAACTTTGCGGTTTTGCTGTCGACTGTCACACCCCCGAAGTTTCCCACTCTTTCATGTGAACCGGAAGCGAAATTAAACAGGGTGGTTTTGCCGCAGTTAGGATTCCCGACCAGGGCTATGTCGATTGACTTTCCCCTGTCGCCATCCTGTTCCCTGAGGGTTTCTTCCTCAATGGTGCCGTTATATTGTTTTTTTTCTGTGTCGGCGGATGTCGCATCGGCTTCGGTCCCGCTGGGGATGATCTCAATAAGGCGGGCCTCAGACTGGCGCAGGGATACGTTGTATCCAAGGATCTTGTATTCCACGGGATCAAGCAGGGGTGCCGATTTGACAACGCTGACCTCCTTGCCGCGCACGAATCCCATCTCGGTGATCCGTTTACGGAATGCACCTCTTCCGCGGACTTTCGTGATGAGACCGCGTTCGCCTTCCCTGAGGTCAAAGAGTGTGGACAATTAATTTAGATTAAATTAACACAAAGGTACGAAAAATTGCGGAATACCTGCAAAAAATTTGTAATATGAAAGAAAATATTTCATTAACATCGTGCTTCTGCAGAAGCACTGCAGAAGTTCGCTGTACGTCAATTCAATATTACTGATTGCAGGTATTCCGCGGCTTCTTCGCCTAAATTGAAAATAAGATCAATGATGCTGAGGTTGGGAATGAACCCGTGTTTCTCGGAAAATGTCTGGGTATAAGGTGGGCAGATTGCCCCGGCATGCTTCGCCGTTAACTCATTCCTCAAGTCGCGCATGCCTTCGGGGTTCCTGACATAAGTTTCTGTAAACCTGATCCGCCCGGGGATTCGCAACAGCCGGTAAACCGTTTCAAGTATTTCAGAATTGAAATCCGCAAGAAGATCATATTCATTCTCAAAGAAGGGCCTGAAGTAGTCCTGGTAATAAAGGAAATACGGTGAGTTGTTATAAGCGGCTTCTATAGCTCGCCAGTGGGTCTTTTGCCAGGGGAGGGCATACGAGATCCTGATATCCAGGGTTTTCGTATGGTTGCCATCAGGCTTGTTAACAGGTATGCTTAATGTTTGTTTGCCGCCCGGACCATAAATATTGGCGTGGTTCCGGCAGGTTTGTTTAGGGTAAGTTTCACCCAGGTCAATCAGGGTTTCCCCCGCTTTAAGGAGAGCGGAAACATAACCTAGAGGAGGGAGGTATGAGGTAGAGACGATGATGTTTTCACCGGCCATACATCGGGGGATCAGTTTGACGGTTTGTTCAACAGGACGTCGTCAATAGCTTTGATCAGTGAATCTTTGGGCAGTGCGCCTACGGCCATCTGTGGCTGTCCGTCAACCGGGCAGAACAGCATTGAAGGAATGCTCCTGATCCCGAAAACACCTGCAAGTTCCTGCTCGGCTTCAGTATCAATTTTGTAAATGTTGACCTTGCCTGCGTATTCGGCCGAGAGTTCTTCAAGAATAGGCGCAACCATCTTACATGGGCCGCACCAGTCGGCGTAAAAATCAATGATGCATGGAAGCTTGCCTTCAAATTTCCAATCCTGGTTTGTTTCAAAATTGAACACCTTCTCGGTGAAGGTTGCTTTGGTCAAGTGCTCTGTCGCCATAAAAAATTTTGGTTTATTTCTTTTTCAGGTTTAATAATGTTTCATCTATCATCGTTTTGAGCTTGTCCTTGGGCAGGGCACCAAGCGAAAAATTCGGTTTCCCTGATTTCGGAACAAACAAGAGGGCCGGGATGGAACTGATCCCCAGAAGCCCCGATAATTCCTTGTTCTCATCGGTATTCACCTTGAAAATGCGGATCTTTCCCTTGTATTCCATTGCCAGTTCATCCATGGTGGGAGAAAGGGCCCTGCATGGACGGCACCAGTCAGCGTAGAAATCGACGATCACTGGAATATCCCCTTCAAAGACCCAGGCACTGGCGTTTTTCTTATAATCCCAAACAACCTCCCTGAATATTGCCTGGTCGAGATGAACGACCTTACCCAGCGAACTTTCATCAATTACTGCTTTCTTTGAAGCAGCATTAACCGGGTTTCCTGAAGGAGTCCCGCTGCAGGCATTCAGGCTGAATATAACAAGCAGGCTTAAGAGAAAAACGAATCTTTTCATGGTTTTTTTTATGAGTGGATTATGTTTCTGCTGCAAAATTACAAATTATTTTATCATGAATCGCATAAGTATCACTATTTATTTTAATTTTGCAGGTCAGGAGGATGTTGCTCCCCTTTTAATTGCTTCCGCGACAAGATTTTATAAGGAAATTACATTGATGTTGGAAATTAAAAAACTGAATATTAGTCAATTTGAGAGCCTTTTCTCAACGGAAGAAAGCTGCCTGAAATTTATTTCTGAACAAAAATGGTCAGAAGGATTTATTTGCAGGAAATGCGGGCATACAAATTTCTGTAAAGGCAAAACGGAATTTTCCCGTCGATGCACACGTTGCAAATCGGAAGAATCAGCAACCGCCAACACTATTTTTCACCGTTGCCATATTCCTATTACTGAAGCCCTGCGTATGGTGTACATGGTATGCCATGATCCCGGCATTTCATCCTATGAGTTATCGCGCCAGCTTGAGAAACGCCAGATGACATGCTGGAAGCTGAAATCCAAGCTCATGGAATGTATAGAGAAAAAAGGGGAAATAGACCTGTTGTATAAAGAGTGAACCCTGGGCTTAGTCACTAGTCATGAGGTATGAGTCACTCTACTCGACTATGACTTTCTTCACCACGCTGTGGCTGTCGGTAATTATCTTCAGGAAATAAAGTCCTCCCCGGATACCAGAAATATCAATAGTAACCTGATTGATACCTGCCGCTACCTTCTGTGTAATGACAGTCCTGCCGTTGATATCATTTAATTCCAGCTGCAGGCCTGTTTTGATGTCGTTGGTTGCACTCACATATAAATAATGGTTTGCGGGGTTGGGATAAACCTGGATTGACGATGCATAGTCGGGTTCACTGACTCCAACAATGGAGGAGAAAATGGCTTCCCAGCCAGCCTCAGTAACGCTGGCGTCTGTCGAGAAAATGATGAACATCTGGCCGCTTGGGGCAATTACAGCTGATGGCAAATTTGTCCCGGAATAAATCCCGGAGTATTCAGCAAGGAGCACACCCGTTACGTTATCATAGATCCTTACCACATCCTTATTTTGCTGTGTCCTGAACGATGTGAATGAAAGGGTGAGAGGGCCTGAGTTAACCTGGGGAACAATCCTCCAGCGGCACATGGTCCCGTTATGGTAGTTAAAGTGCAAACTCCCGTCGGAAATGGTTCCGCTTGAATCGCTTATCGTTATTGCATCCTGGCACCAGTCCATAACTTTGCTGGAATAGGAAACTAGAAAGCCTGGTGCTGTTGCCGAAGCGCCGGATGTGAATGTAATATAGGCTTTGGCCCCGTTAATAGTCACACTTGGGGGTAACCCATCGCCCGAATACTGGGCAATAAGCGAATCATCGACATTGATGCCTTTATAAATCCTTAAAATACCGTCACCTGCAACAGTACTGAAGGAATTAAATGTGAGGGTGATGTTTTTAACAGAGTCTTCGGCGCTTTGAGGAGTAAGCAGCCAGGAGCACTGGCTGTTTTTCCTGTAGTTAAGAACAGGGCCGCTGCCGTCGTCAAAAGTACCGTTAATAGATGTCAGGGGTGTTGCAGCCTGGCAGGGGTATGGATATGCATTGGCAAGGGTATCGGGGAAGATATTCAGAATAGCTCCTTCTCCCTGGGAGAAATTGTCACCTCCCGGGTTGAGGTTGTCGAGGTAATAATAGCCATTGGCTGTGCCGCTCCATCCCCAGTTGAAATGATAATAATTCGCACCCTGGTAGCCGTCGCAGTTAAAAGCATGTCCGCCCTGTGGGCCGTAACCATCATAATAAATCGGCATTTTTTTGTCCAGGTTATCCCTGAGCAAGCCTTCCCATACCGTGGCGGAATAATTACTGCGCTGCAGATATGTTGCGCCGGAGCTGTAACGGAAATTGTTCACCAGTGAATTTCTTGCATCTTCGGAATACGCACCTGAACCACTGGCGCTGTACATCATGTTGACTGATACGCCGGCATGCCAGATCAGCAGGGCGACGGCGCTGTCGCTATGCAGCTTGGCCCCTGTGAGTGTGTTGACCATCGCGTTCCAGTCATAGGTTGTTGTGCCGTAATTGGCGCATTGCTGGGGATAGCCGCTGGGTGTGTAACAATGCTGCCCGATACCGGTTTGGGGAAAACGGTAATAATACATTATCTGGCTCATTGCTGTAGCGACGCAACCAGCCCATGGGTGGTTGCCGGGTCCGGCCGGGTCTAAGGGGCAATAGATATTATAGGGAAAGCCCTGGTCCCAGTTATGGATGATGAGAGGGGCAACCCCAGAATTCGTTTCGGGTGCAAGAGGCTGGTTCCGGTCATATTTGGCATACTTGGCCCATGTGGCGGCGGTTGCTTCTGATTGAGGAAGGTTCCTGCTCATCGCATCATCAATTTCTTTCTGGTATTTCCCCATCCAGGAAATGAACTGAGGAGGCAGGGAGGCAGCACTCATATTATCTTCAAAGGCATATGCCAGTATAGGTGTTACGGCATCGTCGGCAGAAACCACTATCCATCCTTTGGGGTTCATAGTCAGAGTGAAATACAGGGTGTGCCCGTTAATAACAGTGGGAACCATTTCCTTGATCCCCACTGAGTTCCATGAAAAACTTTCGGTGAGCCGGGCATGATCGTAAAAAAAGCCGACAGCGACCTGGCGGATGACCGTTTGATCTACCTGTTTAGCAAATCCTGTGAATGCTGTTGCAAGAAGGATGATAGTAAGGGTAATTTGCTTTCTCATGAATGGGTAATTGTTTACTTGTGATGCTTGTGTAAGTAAAATATAATTAGTGGGTTTAATTACTGAAAATCCTGAAAATATGACGCCTCAAAGGTATGGAAATTTATTTATCTTTGTGTACATCCGATAACATAACAAAGTATTTATGGCTCTGTTGATCAAAAACATTCTGGAGTTGGTTCAGGTTGAAAACAAACCTAAGCTGAAAGTTAGCGGGCCTGAAATGGCAAAACTTAAAACCATCAGGGATGCCTGGGTATACATTGAAGGTGATAGGATCAGTGATTTCGGGAAGATGAAAGAGATCCCTGATTTCAGCAAAGCCTGGGGCATGAAGATGAAAGTAATTGACGCCAAAGGCCGCATGGTTTTTCCCTCTTTCTGTGATTCACATACCCACCTTGTATTTGCGGGCAACCGTGAGATAGAATATATAGACAAGATCAGGGGGCTTTCGTATGAAGAAATAGCAGCAAAGGGAGGAGGTATCCTTAACTCCGCGCGCAGGCTTCACGAAGCAAGCGAGGAGGAGCTTATAGTACAAGCCCTGCCACGCTTACAGGAGATCATGATGCTTGGGACGGGTGCAGTTGAGATTAAAAGCGGGTACGGGCTTTCGGTTGAAGACGAGCTTAAAATGCTGAGGGTTATCGGCCGGCTTCAGTTCATGACCCCGCTTAAACTTGTCCCTACTTTCCTCGGTGCCCATGCAGTCCCCCTTGAATACAAAGGCAGGCAGTCGGAATTCGTTGATATAGTGATCAATGAAATGATACCAAGGGTTGCCGCCGATGAACTGGCCGATTATATAGATGTATTTTGTGAAAGAGGATTCTTTACAGTTGACGACACCGAACGTATCCTGACAGCCGGAATGAAATACGGAATGAGGCCGAAGATCCACGCCAATGAAATGTATTATTCGGGCGGGGTGCAGGTTGGGGTAAAATATAATGCCCTCTCGGTAGACCACCTGGAATATACCGGCGAGGCTGAAATCAATTGCCTTCTTGGCTCCGAGACCATGCCTACCATTCTTCCCGGTGCGGCTTTTTTCCTGGGTTTGGAATATGCCCCGGTACGAAAAATGATAGATGCAGGCCTCCCTGTCGCAATGGCCAGTGACTATAATCCCGGGTCCTCACCGTCGGGGAATATGCAGTTCGTACTCTCAATGGCCTGTATAAAGTACCATATGCTGCCTGAAGAAGCTATAAATGCCGTGACAATAAACTCGGCTTATGCCATGGGGCTGAGCGAAGAATACGGCAGCATTGCAGTTGGCAAAAAGGCTAACCTGTTTATAACAAAACCCATCCCCTCCTACGAGTTCATGCCTTATGCTTATGGCTCCAACAAGGTCGAGACTGCGATACTGAACGGGGAAGTGGTGAACAGTCAGCGGCCATGAGCCATGAGTCGGCAGTCGGCAACCACCAGCCATCAGTCCCCAGTCACTACTTCACTATGACCAGGGCCTTATCCGTTGCGTCCAGGATTGGTTTGATCGAGATTTCGCTGCCAACGGCGTTTTTCATCCAGAGTTGCGGTATCATCCGGCCGGTTGAGTAAATGCGGACAATCTCATCCGCAAAATTCTTGCCTTTCAGGTATTCGTCGATCTGGAAATCGATGAGATGGCCCACCGGATAATTCGGAAGATACAAGGGGTTGTCGATCATATGGGAATAAATGGCCAGCAGGGGGCAATCTTTTACGCCAAAAACACCGGCATAGTATTTATTCCAAACATCTTTTGCAGTACCTATGACTTTCTCCTTTAACTGTTCGGTTGTGGCATCAGGGTTCTCGTAAAGCCACTTCCATACACTCATATCGACAAGAGAAACTCCCATGATCTCGTAACTCATCCAGAACTGGTCCAATGCGGCAAGGGCTTCCTTGTTAGGATCATTGTCAGTCTTTCCCAGAAGGAAAAGGTCACGTTTCTGGAAAATAAAAGCCAAAGCCTCAGTGAAGGCTGTATTTGGAACTCCCTGCATCATGTAATTGTCAACCATGTAAAGAGAAATAGTTTGTTCCACATTGTGTCCCATCTCATGAACGGCAATGTTGTACCCTTTATAATCCATGCCCGACTTTGCTATGCGGGTGCGGAGGTGGGCCTTGTCGCCCTTCATTTGTGCTCCCCAGGCATGGCCGCTGCCACGGGCCGGGTCAACAGTTATATGCGAAGCAATCTCCCTGGCTTTGTCAGGTTTAAAACCAAGTTTGATAAGCATGTTCGGGATGTCGGCTTCATAAGCTTTCGGGTCAGGGTATTTTGCACGGGTTATCTTGTCGAGCTCGTCCTGGTTCATCGTACTCCTCGCTTTGAACCCGTCATACCAGATATCGAAGGGCTGCAGTGGCCGCCCAAGCCTCCTGCTGATCAGCTCACCAACTTTTTTGATCTCAGGGGAAGAACAGAGATCGGTGAACAGTTTCTCTACCTGCTCCTGGCGGATCTCCATGCCTCCGTCGAATGACCTCAGGATAAAAGTAGGATATAAAGGAGTAAACTGGTCCACCGCCTTCATGGCTTTGAAATTGTTCAGGAAAATCTCATAACGCTTGTTAGGTTCCGGTGTTGAAGCAACTTCCTTGCCGCCTTTGAATAATTTATTGGATTCAGGGTTCCACTGGAAAGCCGGATTATTTATTACGGAATCGGGAATGCTCTGATCGATTATATGCAGCATCACGTTGTACACCATCTTCTGCTTATACAATCCTTCTGCTCCCTTGTTGTAGTTTGCCTTGAGCTCATCCCTGAGGTTCCAGTGGGAGATCAGCTTCATATCCTTCGGGAAATGTGTCTGGCCTTTATCATCCAGCAAATTTCCCATATAGATATTGTAATTGCTGATATAATTGTCGGCGGATGAGAGGGCGTCGGATACTTTCTGGCTCACATCGGCAGGAACCCTGGCTGTGAACATATCACCAAGGCGGGCATAAGCCCAATCCTTGCGGGACCATTTCGGGCCAAGTTCTTCCTTTTCGGCAAGGGTATAAAAAGGAAAATTCACACAGGTGACGAAAGCGATTTTATTTGCAAAGAAATCGTCATTGAAATGTGCCGTGGGTTCCCAGGCCCCGAACATTTCGTCTACATCAAGAGGTTCACCGATGTCGATATGAACAGCCCATTTCATAGCCAGGGTAATCAGGTTATAACGCCCGAAAAGCTGTTCAAAATTAGAGCTCAGGCGGTTGAACAGAAGTTCGAGTTTCGCCTGGTCTCCGATAAAATATTTAATACAGAAGTCCCTGAAATCAATGTCTTTGCCGTCTTTGTCTGTCCATAGGGCGGCAAGCTGTTTAACGCCTTTTTCGATGCGTGGTTTCTGGAGGTCTCCGTATTTTGCAACCAATACGTTGATAACAGTATCCACGGTTTGCTGTTTGATAAACTGCGCACTCTGTTTTTCAGTTGTGCTTTCTTTCTGTTTACACTGGCTTAAGATCAGTGCCAGCGGAAGGAGGAGAAGGAAATACTTTTTCATGGGAAATTTTGTTAGGTTAACACAAATTTATGGAATTTTACCAATTACGGGTTTCCGGGGCATTAATAATTCGAGGTTATTCAGGTCCAATGGGAAGAAAAAAGATGTAGGGGAATTGATAACGAATATATTTATATTTACATCATCAAAGCATGAACCCAATGGATAATTACACGAAAAGATCAATAAGTCTTGCTGATGCCGGGCGTTTAGCTGAAGCGGCCATTGCAAGGGCCAGGTCGCTCGGGATGGCTATCGCGGTAACTGTTGTTGATGAGAGCGGGATAACAAAGTTTTTCGCAAGGATGGATAATGCCCCGCTCATAGGGGTTGACGCATCCCGTAAGAAAGCGGTAACTGCCGTGGGTTTTGGTTTGCCTACTGGCGACCCCTGGTTCGGGATGATCAAAGATGACCCAATTCTCAGGGAGGGCGTACATGGGTTCAATGACTTTATGCTGATGGGAGGGGGTTTGCCTGTCATTGTTGACGATCAGGTAATTGGTGCTATCGGCGTCAGCGGAGGGCACTATTCACAGGACCTTGAATGTGCACTTGCGGGCCTCGACTCTTTAAAACCCTTGCCATGACTAAGATCCATGATCAGCTGGAAATCCTGAAAAGGCTTGATGCTTTCTCAAAATGTTTTACAAAGACCACAACCATTGAGCAGCTTGCATCCGAAGTGAGCCTGATGTTAGATGACCTGCTTGACATTGAATCATCGGGCTTATATCTCTATGATTTCAAGGAGGGCAGGCTCAAGCTGTTAGTTGCCAAGGGTTTCACGGATGAGGAACGGGAGGAGGCAGACCGGACAGCAATGGACAGGCATCCGGGTTATGTTTTCAGGTCAGGAACGATGCTCAATATCCCCGACACCGAAAATGACCCTTCACAGATCTCGATATCATCTAAGCGGAGTTTCATTGTACGATCCAGGCTATATGTGCCTGTTCTTAACGGGAATCAGCCTGTGGGAGCCTTTGGTATAGTGAGTTCGCAGAAGAACAGGTTCAACGAAGAGTATCGTGTTTTGCTCTCATTCATATGCAATATTGCAGGAGGGATATATGCCAACATCCTTAATAATGAGAAGCAGAAAAATGCACACGATCACCTTGCCGCTATCACAATAAGGCTTGAAACCCTGATAAAGAACCTCCAGTCGGGGATCCTTGTCGAAGACCAGGACCGGAGGATTGCTTTGATAAACAAATCGTTCTGTAATATGTTCGGAATCCCGGTGGAACCCGAAATTTTGCTTGGCAGCGATTGTTCTAACTCAGCTGAACAATCCAAGGGTATGTTTATCGACCCTCATAATTTTGTCAGTCGAATTGAGAAAATCCTTCTTGATAAATGTCCGGTAAACGGGGAAGAACTTGAATTGGCCGACGGGCGTATCTTCGAACGTGATTATATCCCGATCTTCCTTGAAGGCCGGTTCCTCGGGAACCTTTGGCAATACAGGGACATCACAGCCAGGATCCGGATTCAAAAGGATTTTCAACTGGCAACGGAAGAAGCGCGGTCGGCAAACTCGGCCAAAAGCACCTTCCTTGCAAATATGAGCCATGAAATCAGAACACCGCTTAACGCTGTAATAGGTCTTTCAAGGCTGATGAGGGATACACGGCTGAGCCAGGATCAGAAGGTCCTCAACGATAAATTGCTTGTTTCAGGTGAGAACCTCCTCGGGATCATCAACGAGATCCTGGACTTCTCAAAGATAGAAGCAGGAAGGGTTGAAATTGAAAATATCCCTTTCGATTTAAAAATCGTTATCGGGAAGGTTCGCACGTCCCTTTCCCATGCTGCTGAAGAAAAATCTCTTGCACTGACAAGTTCAACGGAAGCAGGTTTCTCAAAAGCTGTCATGGGGGACCCGGTCAGGCTGCAGCAGATCCTAACCAATCTGGTAAACAATGCAATTAAATTTACGTCAGAAGGCGGGATTGATTTATCGTGCACCCTTACAGGGGAATCTGCCGGCAGGGCTTCCTTCCTTTTTTCCG
This sequence comes from uncultured Bacteroidales bacterium, assembly GCA_903837605.1. Classification (GTDB taxonomy): domain Bacteria; phylum Bacteroidota; class Bacteroidia; order Bacteroidales; family FEN-979; genus CAIRDP01. Next base: position 25,721 of record CAILVF010000079.1, read on the forward strand.
TAACCGATACTGGTATCGGGATCAGTGAGGAGAATCTTGGTACTATTTTCGAAAAATTTAAACAGGAGGATGAAAGCGTTACCAGGATGTATGGGGGAACCGGGCTCGGCCTGGCAATAAGCAGGCAGCTCGTGAACCTTATGGGGGGAGAACTGGCAGTGGAAAGCGAGAAAGGCAGGGGCAGCAGGTTTTTCTTTACTCTTGATTTCGAAACAAGGGATATTGCCGTTCTCCAGGATCTGAACCCCAGGGTATATATTGATACTGAAATTCTCAAAGGCAAATCAATACTGGTTGTTGAGGATAATAAATTCAACCAGTTTATCGCCAAATCCATACTGGAAAAGTGGAATGTTATTACAGATATTGCTTCCAATGGCAGGGAGGCTATTGATAAAGTCAGGCAAAAAAAGTACGACCTCATCCTGATGGATATGCAGATGCCTGTTCTTGATGGCTGTTCAGCTACCCGCCTCATCAGGCAGGAACTTCATGTTTCCACTCCGGTGATCGCCCTGACTGCTTTCGCCACCAAGGATGCCATTTCGAGGGCACTCGATTCGGGCATGAATGGCTACATGACGAAACCGTTTGAGGAAGAAACCCTGTTCAGCCAGCTGTTATCGGCATTTGGCATAGACAAGCAATACATTTCCGAACCCGCCGGGTCAGTACAGGACGAGCCTGTGAGTTCTGAACCTGAAAGCCTTCATTATGATCTCGGCCCGCTCTCAAAACTGCTGGGTGACAGCAAGGACGAGATTATTGAAGTGATAGAGCAATTCATAGAGCTGACCCCCGAATATGCTGCTTCGCTGTTTAACGCCTATGAAGAAGCCGATATGGAAGAAGTTGCAAAGGCAGCGCACAAAATCAAATCCAGCCTGGATGTAATTGCAAAAGAAGATCTTCGTAAGAATATCAAACTGATACATAAATATGCCCTGGCAGGAGAACACCTGGAGAAGCTCCCTGAACTAATGAAATACCTAAGGGTCAGGATACCTGTCATGCTTCGCCAGCTTGGCTTGAAAGCAGATGAATTGCGCAGGGAAAGCTGAATTTTGTAATTTTGCAGACTTGTACATGGATGTCAGATGCCGGATACCAGTTATCTGGTACCGGATGACAAATCCCTAAACTCCATACTATGAAACAACTCATCGAATGCGTCCCCAACTTCTCCGAAGGTGTCGACATGCACGTGATAAAGACTATTACCGACGAAATTGAAAAAATTGATGGTGTCAGGTTACTCGACGTGGATCCTGGTAAAGCAACAAACCGTACGGTGGTGACCTTTGTGGGCACTCCTGATGCGGTGCTGGAAGCTGCGTTCCGGGCCATAAAAAAGGCATCAGAAGTGATCGATATGAGCAGGCATAAAGGTGAGCATCCCCGTTTCGGCGGAACGGATGTTTGCCCCCTGGTTCCTATAGCGAATATCAGTATGGATGAAACAGCTGCCTATGCCCGCAAACTGGCCGAAAGGGTAGGGAAGGAGCTTGAAATACCGGTATATTGTTACGAGAATGCAGCATTTTCTGAAGAACGCCGCAACCTGGCCAGCTGCAGGGCCGGTGAATATGAAGGCTTGCCTAAGAAGCTTGCCGATCCGCACTGGAAACCCGATTTCGGGCCGGCAAGGTTCAATCCCCGAACAGGGGCGATTGCTGTCGGTGCCAGGGATTTCCTGGTGGCTTACAATGTGAACCTGAATACGACCTCCACGCGAAGGGCCAACGCAGTGGCATTCGATATACGCGAAAAAGGCAGGCCTGTCCGTGAAGGCAATCCGGTTACAGGAAAAATACAGAAAGACGAAAAGGGTAATGAGGTATGGGTTCCGGGCGCATTGAAGGCCTGTAAAGCCATAGGCTGGTTTATTGAAGAATACGGGGTTGCACAGGTCTCGATCAACCTAACCAACATAAGTATCACACCTGTGCATATTGCGTTTGAAGTAGCCTGCCAGAAAGCCCTTGAGCGGGGCCTCAGGGTTACCGGCAGTGAACTTGTCGGACTGATACCGAAGCGTGCGATGATAGAAGCCGGGAAGTATTTTCTAAGGAAACAAAGCCGTTCGACAGGTGTTTCAGAAGAAGAGGTAATTAAGATTGCTGTAAAATCTCTGGGTTTGGATGACCTTAAACCCTTTAATCCGAAAGAAAAGATCATTGAATATATCCTTGAGGATCCAAAAGACAGGAAGCTGGTAAGTATGACAGCAGAAGGGTTTGCAAGCGAAACGGCCTCGGAATCCCCTGCTCCCGGAGGTGGTTCCGTTTCAGCATATATTGCCGCCCTTGGTGTGTCGCTTGGAACGATGGTGGCCAATCTTTCGTCGCACAAACCCGGTTGGGACGATCAGTGGGAATTGTTTGGCAACTGGGCCGAAAAAGGCCAGCAGCTTAAGGAGGAATTGCTTTTTCTTGTGGATGAGGACACCCGTGCTTTCAACCGTATCATGGATGCATTCGGTTTTCCAAAGGGTACTGAAGAAGAAAAGGCGGCCCGCTCTGCGGCAATCCAGGATGCTACGAAATATGCAATCGAGGTGCCTTTCAGAACTATGAAAAAGGCGTATGAGTCCTTCGATATTATTGAGGCCATGGTTGAAACGGGCAACCCGAATTCAGTAACTGATGCCGGAGTTGGTGCGCTTTGCGTGAGGTCGGCGGTAATCGGGGCTTACCTTAATGTCAGGATCAATGCATCAGGGCTCAAAGACAAGGTTTATCTTGAAAAACTAATGAAAGAAGCTGATGAGATTGTATCCCTTACCAGGGACAGGGAAGAAAAGATTTTACAGAAAGTTTCTGATAAAATCAAATAAAGTCGCTGGACACTGGTCGCTGGTCACAAGTCACTGTTCACTGTTCACTGTTCACTGCAGGCCATTCACCTGGCCTCAGTCGTGTAAGTCCAGATCCAGTTCTGAAAATATCCTTCGGTAAGAAGCACACTGTCGGTGGACGTGGCTTTTAACCAGCCGCTGAACTGGCCGCAGGCCCATCCGCCCTGTCCTTCCCATTTTGTGATCGTAAGCTGCAGGGTACCTCCATCGACTTTATACCATTTCTGGTTGGGATCAACGTATGTGAAATCAAAGCGGTAGTCTCCGCTCTTGAATACCTGGCCGCTTACAGGGTCTCCCGGAAGGCCAATTTTCAGCATTTCTCCCGGGAGAAGGTTGTCATTCAGGTCAAATGTCCCGCAGAATGTGGAGGAGGCACAGAAATCCTTGCAGAACCTTGAGTAATTGTAATACGTTTTTTGTACGCCATTAGCCTTGAATTTAACGTAAGGTACCGGTGGTGTTTCACTCTTCCTGCATGAGAGGGCAATACCCAGGGATGCAAGCAGCAAGAAAATAAGTACTTTTTTCATGGGTTATCCTGTGTTGGTGTGTTCAATGGTAATGTAAAACTAAACCTGCTACCTTCCCCTTCCGTGCTTTCAGCCCATATCCTCCCGTTGCTTCTGTCGATGATCTCGCGGCAAAGAACGAGGCCGAGGCCGCTTCCCCTTTCCTTATCTGTTCCTTCAGTTCTCAGCTGTTCTTCGAACCGGAATAATTTATTCATATTCTCTGCGGATATACCTACTCCTGTATCACTTACCGTGACCACGACAAGCTTATGCATTGATGCCGCCGATACAGTGATTAACCCTCCATGCCTGGTAAATTTTATGGCATTATTGATAAGGTTGCGTAAGACAAGAAGTATGGCGTCCTTATCGCCCAAGGCATAAGATGCTTCATCAACCTCCGACACCATATGTATGAATTTACCCTCAGCTGTCGGGGTAAGTAATTTGAAATTCTCCCTGACCAGGTTTGCGAGGTTGAGACGGATGGGTGTAAATTTCATTTTGCCGGTTTGTACCCTCGACCATTCCAGTAACCTTTCGAGCAGGTCAAATGTATTATGCGAGGTGTTCCGTATATTTTGAAGGAAAGATTTTCTCTCCGCATCGCTAAGTTCATCCCATTCTTCATTAAGGATGTCGGCAAAACCAAGTATAGCATTGAAAGGGCTTCTCAGGTCGTGAGAAATGATTGAAAAGAATTTGTCACGGGTTGCATAAAGTTCCTTCAGCTGTTCTTGGGTTTTCCGTGCTGCTCTTAATCCTTCAATCATCTGGTTAAAGGCGGCTGATAATTCACCGATGAAATTGACATTCTGGCTGTAATCTCCTTTTGCTATCTGTTGAGCCTGCCAGGTAAGATGCCTCAGGTTGGCCTGTAGTTGCTTGTATCCCGAAAAAAGATAAAAATTCCTTGGCGCCTCATATAATAAGTCTCCCTCCGAAAGGGCGGTTGCAAATCTTGTGCCTTCCCTTAAATGGCTGATCAGGGTTTTAAGTTGTTCTGCGACATTTCCGCAGGGTACATTGGTCTCATGATGAACAAGATGAGTGTCTAGCAAGGCATCGGCCTCATCCAGTTCTCCCCTGGAAATGCTGTCAAGGATTTCGCAAATGGTTTGCGCAAATTCATCTGGTAATTCCAACATAAAACAGTTTAGTTCACAAGTTTTACTGAGAACCTGCAGGTACGCTCACCGGTTCCCCAGCAGTCTATTTCCTTAACATCGAAATTTCTCCCTGAATACAAATGAAAGATCCCTGAGATAAATCCTTCATCATAGTCACAAACCGGTACTCCGTAGAAAGGCAATCCTGAACAATCCAGGTCTTCACTTACAGTAAGTACAAAGCTGAATTTCTCAAGGTCGGCCGACTCCACCCTTAATACGCCTATTCCAAACTGAAGAAGTTTTTGTGTAAGATCCGCAATAAAATCATTGACTTGCAAGGATCTGTTCAGTGTGTTTTTGCAGAATTCCGTTCCGGCAAGAAACCCGGCGTCATGAAAAAGTTTGTTGGCTTCGACAGCTCCGTATTTTTTCTCGAGGATGTCGCGCATTGTATATTGCATCAGGCGGTAAACGGCAACCTGAGTCAGAGGGCCGAGATTGGGCCTGCCCAGGGAGATGTCGCCCAGGTCTTTCCACTTAAAATTATACTTTTCCGATTTATCCATAATGGAACGTTATTGGATTCAAACGCAATATACGAAAAAATAGTGCAAGTGCAAGCAGGGGGTTAGTTCTGTACACACCTTACAGGGAAAGCGTTTTCCTTATTGGAATTATAGAATGAGACGCTGGAGTTGTAAATATTGAGACCCCTGGCCACTGCCCGGTCGCCGCTGGCGTCG
>CAILVF010000080.1 GCA_903837605.1 uncultured Bacteroidales bacterium
ATGATGCAACACCCTCATACGGAAGTGATACTCTGCGAGATTTTTATTCCCGGGTGCTGCAAGGTGGGCTTGAAGGACAGGAGCTTGGTGCACATTCGATGTTCTGAATCTTTTTCTCATGTTATCATGAGCCGAAGAGAGAAGCTTCAAGCCGGTGGAGTACTGCAGGTGATTGTTATTGAAAATAGGGGAATTCGTGATATTTATGTGTATAGTAAGAAACGGTAAATTATAATCGCAATGAATGCTATTATATTTCGTGTGAGACCCTAACATCAAAATGGAAGTACATAATTATGGCTATTGAACCGATGGAACAAAAAGGATCAGGCATATTTAACTGGGCGATTACAAAAGCAAAACAGTTATTCGGAAAGGCGTTAGGCATTAACGACATTGAACCTGAGCCCAAGGCTGCACCTAAGAAGAATGTGATTTTGACTCCAAAATCGAGTGGGCCTGTCAAGTGGCCTCTTCCTGCCAAGAAATAAAGCGACAGGGCAGAAGAGAGGATTGGCGGAGGGGGAGCAAAAAAAAGTCCATCACACAATTGCATGATGGACTTGAACGGATGATAATGAGTTGCGGAAAAGTCAGTGATTATCCACCCACCTGATCCTTCAGTGTTTTCCCTGGTTTGAACTTAACAACTTTTTTAGCCTTAATGGTAATAGCCTTACCAGTAAGCGGATTACGTCCCGGTCTTTCTTGTCACCGGTGAATTTATACGATGCAGTTGGATGGCTTGAAAGGATTTTTGCTTTCTTGCTCAGGATACTGATTTCAGTTGTTTTGCGGATGTCGATCTTGGTGAACAGTTCCTTGTTGAAATCGGCAAGGATGTCGCCTTTCTTGATCACACCATTCTTTTTCAGGTCTTTGTTTGTACCGATCACATAATAAGCAGTATTGAGGGCTTCTTCCTGTGCTGCGATGGTCTGGGTCTGGTCGTTGATCTTTGAACCCTGCTGATTTACGGTCTTGCTCAGGGTATCGATCTTTAGCGATGCTGCTTCGAACTTGATATTCAGCTTTGCCAGGCTTGTCCTGAGTTCCTCGATCTCGGCGCTCTTTGTGGCGATATCCTTTTCGAGGCGGGTTACCAGTTTCTGCAGTTCGTCAACCTTCATGTTTGCAGATTTCAGTTTCTTGGTCAGTTTGGCAAGCTGATCCTTATCTTTAAGCATCATGCTGTAAATAGTCTGGATATCGGTTTTGATCTGGTCCTTGGCGGTTTGTTTCAATTCACCACCCCGTTCGGTACTTAGATTGATCACATTCTCCTTCATCTTGATCGTATCCAGAGTGCTCTGGATATCGTTGATTGAACGGACGAATTCGTTGATCGCTTCATCCTTTTGCGTGGTCTGGTTCATCAGGCTGTCGTTGCGAGCCTGCAATTCTTCTGCTTTTTTCTTGGCTTCACGTCCGCAGGATGCGATGAAAACCGGAATGAGAAGAAGCAAAAAATACTTTTTCATTGCTTTGGGTTTTAAATTTGACACAAAATTAGTGATAAATTTACCGGCAATTCAAGTATTTTATTAATTTTTTAGGTTCATGGACAGATTCCACCCAATAATATTGAAGCCGGGCAAGGATGCCGCGGTTCTCCGACGGCACCCCTGGATCTTCTCCGGCGCTATTGACAGCAGGGATGGTAATGTAAAGGAAGGAGAGATCGTGGAGGTTTTTTCTTCTGACAGGAAATATCTTGCTACCGGTCATTTCCTTAACGGATCCATTGCAGTTAAGATATTCTCTTTCTCGCAGACGGCAGCCGGCTTTGATTTCTGGCTTGGAAGGCTGAAACAAGCCTTTGAACTGAGGAAGAAGGCCGGCCTTACCGACAGTGAATATACCAGCGCGTACAGGCTCGTTTTCAGTGAAGGAGATGAACTGCCGGGATTGATCATCGACTGGTATAATGGTGTTGCTGTGATTCAAACCCATTCATTGGGGATGCATAATATTAAACCACAGCTTGTTGATGTGCTGAAGGAGGTTTATGGAGAGAAACTCCTTGCGGTTTATGATAAGAGTGCCGAAACAATGGAACGGTCTTCATCACGCATCACGCATCACGCATCACGCGACCGGGATGCAGGGTACAGGATGCAGGATCAGAAAGATCATTTCCTTTTCGGCAGTTCAGGGGCAATAGAGATCGCCGAGATCGGCCATAAATTCAACGTGGATTTCATCAACGGCCAGAAGACGGGCTTCTTCCTGGACCAGCGCAGCAACCGAATGTTTGCCCAGTTTTATGGAAAGGGCCGAACGGTCCTGAACACTTTTTGCTATTCCGGTGCTTTCTCGGTATACTGCCTCAAAGGGGGTGCAACACATGTTCATTCGGTCGACAGTTCCAGGCAGGCCATAGGATGGACAAAAGAAAACCTTGCCCTTAATGGGCTGGATGAAAAACTTCATTCCGAGGAAGTGGCCGATGTTAAGGTCTTCCTCAGGGAAGCTGCCAGGAAATATTCAATGATCATCCTTGACCCCCCGGCCTTTGCCAAGACCCATAATGTTACAAACAATGCCCTTCATGCCTATATCCACCTGAATGCCTCGGCAATACGCCGCCTGGAACCCGGGGGCCTGCTGTTTACCTTCTCCTGCTCCCAGGCAATCAACAGGGAAATGTTCCGTTCGGCATTGCAGTCGGCAGCAATTGAGACCGGGAGGAATGTAAGGATCTTGCATCACCTCTCCCAGGGGCCCGATCATCCGGTAAGCATATACCATCCCGAAGGGGAGTACCTGAAAGGATTGATACTTGAGGTGGAATAACCGGGACCGGGGAGCCGGGGACCGGGAACCGGGGACCGGGAACCGGGGACCGGGAACCGGGACTGGTGACTGGTGAACAGTGAATGGTAAATAGTGACTGGTGAACAGTGAATGGTAAATAGTGACTGGTGAACAATGAATCTTACATTATATATCCCGCATCCTAAATCTTACATCCTATGGAATCTTCCTACCGCTACCCTTCCGAATATTCCCACCTCTGGGCCCTTGAACCCGGGGCTATTTACCTTAACCACGGCTCTTTCGGGGCATGTACAAAGTATATCCTTGAAAAGCAGGATGAATACAGGCAGATGCTTGAGGGTCAGCCCATGCGGTTTATGGTTCTCCAGCTTGAAGGCATGCTCAATAATGCAAGGGAAAAGACTGCAAACTTTGTACATGCCGACTATTCAGACCTGGTCTTTGTTTCGAATGCAACAGCCGGTGTGAACACTGTTTTCAGGTCCCTGCATTTCGAACCGGGGGATGAGATCCTGTTTACCAATCATATTTATTTTGCATGCCGCAAGCTGCTTGAATACATTGCTATAACGACAGGTGCTGTGTTGGTTGAAGCAAAGTACGACATTCCGGTTTCTTCACCAGGCGTGATCACCGACGCTGTGCTATCCGCAGTCAGTAAAAAAACTAAAATCGCCCTCATCGATCATATTACCTCGGCCACAGCGCTTATCCAGCCTGTGGAAGAGATCGTAAGGGAACTCGAAAAGAGGGGAGTGGATACAATGGTTGACGGGGCCCATACTCCCGGAAGCATCCCCCTCGATATTAACAGCATAGGGGCTGCTTATTACACTGCCAACTGCCACAAATGGCTTTGCACTCCTAAAAGCGCTGCCATTCTTCACGTAAGAAAAGATAAGCAAAAGCAAATCGTGCCCCTGGTTGTAAGCCATGCAGGGTATAAGTCAGAACCCTTTGCAGAGCGGTTTTTCTGGCCCGGGACATTTGATCCTACTCCCGTGCTTTGCGTACCTGATTCCATCGAATATATGGCTTCCCTTATGCCCGGGGGATGGGATGCGATCATGAAACGCAACCATGATGTCTGCATAGAGGCCAGGAATTTTTTCTGCCGGGAACTTGGACTGGAGCCGAGCTGTCCCGATGAAATGAATGCAGGAATGTCAACCATGGAACTTCCCTTGATGGGGAATATACATCCTCCCGATTATAAAGATGCCGATGATATCCAGAACCGGATGTATGCTAAATACAACCTGGAACTGCCGTTATGGTACTGGTCTGATCCGCCAAGGCGCACAACACGGATTTCGGTGCAATTGTATAATTCACCTGAACAATTCAGGTATGCAGCAGGGATACTGAAGGAATATTACCTGCCAGGATAAGCTGCTTCAGCGGAGATTTATTTTTTATGCCGGTGCACTATATAAAAACTCATAGCAAAGTAATATTCCATGGGTACCGGTTTCCCGTTCTGTATTGCCGGGAGCCAGGTCTGGGGAATCTCCTGTATGGCTTTTAAGAGCTTTTTGTCGAAGCTGGCTGAGATCCCTTTCGTGACCCTGAAGCCTGAAGCTTTTCCACTGCTGTCGACAGTGAAGTTGATAATGATTTTTCTATAGTTTTTGTGTAACCAGACAGTGAACCATGGGATCCTGACCCGGGCCAGTATGGGTTGAAGCTGCACGGCCTCACCTCCAATATACAGGGGAGGGCGTTCGAGTTTTATTTTTGTTGAATCGTTGCCGGAATAAAAAGTGAACAGGGAGTCAGGGGTTCCGTAGAAGCGCCAGTAAAGCAATTCGTTGGTTGAATGGTCATACTTTTGCTCCAGCTGACCGACGAAGTTGCAGTATGCCCAGACTCCCTTCTTTTTGCCCAGGGAATAAACGCCGCTGGCCGGCCAGCCAGTCCAAATGCTGTCCTTCAGCCCGTTCTTATAAAAACCTTCCACTTCCGCAGAATCATTGCAGCCCAGTTTACAATATGGGCCCTGGCGGACCTTCCTGTCGGATTTAAGGACATAATAAATCTCCTTGTGTTTCTTGTCCACGACTTTCACTGTTTCCTGGGCTGAGAGATGCAGCTGCGCCAGTGTCAGCAGGACCGGTATAAGCATGTATATCCGGATAAAGTGCCTGGTATTCATAAGAAAGGTTGGTTATGCTACTGCTTTATGATTTTTCCCGTCGCCACCTTCTTATCACTGGTCAAGCGCATGAAATACACACCACCTGGAAAGCCGGAAATGTCAATCTGCGTTTTGGGCCCGGTGATTTGGCGGGTTATCAGCGTCTGACCACTGAGGTTTGAAATGGATAACAGAGCTTCTGTTGGTATTTCCGATGTTTCGAAGGTAACCTGGTCTGACGCAGGGTTTGGGTAAATTTTAAAGTGGATTGACGAAGGTGATACATCAGTCACTCCAAAAGGATAACCTGCATTGGTGGTTTTTAAAATTACCCCGCTGTCGGCGACAGCATATCCTGTATTGGGATCAGTAAAATAAACTGAAGATAGCCACTGGGTTGTTCCGCTAACCTGTGTGGTCCATGTTGTTCCTCCGTCGTGGGTGGTTAAAATGGTTCCATCTTCGCCCGCTACATAGCCTGCATTGGCATTGATAAAGCATGTTGAAAGTAAAAAAGCGGTTGTTCCACTTGGTATTGTACTCCACGATGATCCGCCATCCGTACTTTTTAAAATTAATCCGTGACTGCCTGAAACAAAGCCGGTATTGGCATCGGGAAAACTGACAGATTCCAGCATTTCTAATGTCCCGACAGGATGAACAGCCCAGCTTGTGCCCCCATTAATTGTAGTTAAAATGGTTCCCAAAGTACCTACGGCACAACCTTTATTGGCATCAGTGAAATGAACTGCATATAAAGAATTGGTTGTTCCGCTCGGTAAGGTAGTCCAGGTTGTACCTCCGTCATCGGTTTTTAAAATTATTCCAAGTCCGCCCACAACATAACCCGTATTGGCGTCTGGAAAATTCACAGACATTAAAGTAGTTGTCGTCCCGCTTGACAAGGCAGACCAGGTTACACCTGCATCGGTTGTTTTTAAAAGCGCTCCAAACGATCCCACCGCATAACCCGTATTTGAATTGACGAAATAAATTGAAAATAACGGGTTCAAGGTGCCACTCGATAATACAGTCCAGTTTGTTCCTCCATTGATCGTTTTTAAAATGACCCCTTTTTGGTTATCATAATCAATCCCCCCCACATATCCTGTATTGGCGTCGGTAAAGCAAATTGAATTTAAGCCATAAGCCGTTCCGCTCAATAAAGCGGTCCACTGTGCCATTGCAATGTTCACCATGAACATCGTAATCAATAAGATGTAAAGCTTTTTCATTTTCTTGATTTTATAATTATTGATATAAAAAGACTTAGGTTATTTTTTGATAAATTTTCCCGCCTGCAAGCCTTTTCCCCCTGCCAATCGCACCACATAAAACCCTTGTGGCAGGGTACTGATATCCACTTGTGTCTTGGGCTGGGTGATTTGGAGTGTGATTAATTCCCGCCCGCTCAGGTTTGAAATAGATAACTGGCTTTGGGCTGTTATTGCTGATGTTTCTATAGTTATTATATCGCTTGCGGGATTTGGATAAATTGATATCTGTGATTGTTGTGGTTCAACAATACCTGTGGGGTAATCATATTTCATTACAGTGGCTTTGCCGGAATTTCCAAAATCCTTATATGCAACATAAGGTTGACCCGACAGACTGAAGGCAAGGCTTGTGTACTGTACAACTCCTGCTGAAAAGCCTGCTGTTCCAACATTTACCCAACTGGTTCCATTAAATTTCATAACAGTTGCTTTGCCTGAATGCCCGATATCAGTATAAGCCACATAGGGATCACCTGACTGGTCAAATGCAAGACTTGTAAAACCTTCTTCACCAGCTGAAAAACCGGTATTCCCGACATTCACCCAGTTGGTACCGTCAAATTTCTTTACTGTTGCCTTTTTGGAATTCCCATAATCCTGATAAGCAACATAAGGTGCCCCGGACCCCCTGAATGCAAGGCTTATGTAATCAGCTTGTCCTGCCGAGAAGCCGGCATTTCCGACATTTACCCAGTTTGAGCCGTCAAATTTCATTACGGTGACTTTTTGAGAGTTTCCATAATCGACATAAGCCAGATAAGGCTGACCAGATGGGCTGAATGCAAGACTTGTACTGCCTGCTTCTCCTGCCGAGAATCCTGCATTTCCAACATTCACCCAATTACTTCCGTTAAATTTCATTACGGTGGCTTTACTATAATTTAAGCCATCAGTATAAGCAACATATGGTTCTCCGGATTGGCTGAATGCAAGGCTTGTACCACTTGCACTTCCCGCCGAGAACCCGGCATTTCCAACATTCACCCAGTTGGTTCCATCGTATTTCATCACTATTGCCTTACCTGGATATCCGGCATCATTATAAGCAACATAAGGCATGCCGATTGGGCTGAATGCAAGACTTGTACTGCCTGCTTCACCTGCCGAGAATCCTGCAGCTCCAACATATACCCAGCCGGCTCCGTTAAATTTCATTACCGATGCTTTATAAGAATTTACCATATCCACATATGCAACATAGGGTTCGCCTGACAGACTGAAGGCAAGGCTTGTATTATAAGCATCTCCTGCCGAGAAACCTGCATCGCCCACATTGATCCAGACAGCATACGAAGGTGCTGACTTGTCCCAGTCTTGCTGGGCAGCAGCAACAACCGGGAATAAGAACAATAAAACGTAGAATAGATTTTTCATAATGCCTCCGATTTTTTTCTTGATTTTCAATTCAAAGTTAATTCAGGGCTGAGGGGAACTTAAATTGATTTTCAGGATCGTAATGAACCTTTTTGCGAAAAATTCAAAATATGCTCGGGGAATGCTGATGTGTCAGCAGGAATTGCAAAATATGGTTGCTCAATACCTGGCAGTTGCAGGAAATAATAAAGCTTTGTCAGCTCTTTGCAGCCTTTCAGATGACTTTCAGGGGAGGCTAATCCACGAACCCCCTGGCTCGCTACGCTTCCTGCTCATTGCATTCGCAGGATTAGCTACGCTTCCTGCTCATTGCATTCGCAGGATTAGCTACGCTTCCTGCTCATTGCATTCGCAGGATTAGCTACGCTTCCTGCTCATTGCATTCGCAGGATTAGC
>CAILVF010000081.1 GCA_903837605.1 uncultured Bacteroidales bacterium
CCATTTATGCCGAAGGCCAGAGGCGTTACATGGAAACCTTTTCGGCTTATGCAAGGCAGTTTATCGGCAGCCTCGAAAGACCTGATGTAGACAGGATAACAGGGCTTAACCCGGTAATTTCAATCGAGCAGAAATCGGCCAGCCGGAATCCCCGTTCAACAGTAGGTACTATTACAGAGATCTATGACTTTCTCCGCCTGCTTTACGCCAGGGTCGCCGATGCATATTCTTATGTCACGGGTGAGAAAATGGTGCGGTACACCGAACAGCAGATTGTTGACCTGGTTCTTTCCCATTATGCAGGGAAGCATGTTATGATACTTTCGCCCGTGGTCAAAGGCAGGAAAGGCCATTACCGCGAACTCTTTGAGCAGATTCGGAAACAGGGGTTCCTCAGTGTGAGGATCGACGGCGATGTTCGGGAAATTTCACACGGACTGCAACTTGACCGTTACAAAATCCACGATATCGAGATTGTAATCGACCAGCTCCATATTGTACCCGGATCGGTGAAACGGCTTGCAGGATCAGTGAACATTGCAATGAAACAGGGAAAGGATTCAATTACCGTTCTCGACATTGCTGCTGATACTGCCAGGCATTTCAGCCGCCTGCTGATGTGCCCGACAAGCGGGATCTCATATGACGAGCCGGAACCCAACACCTTTTCTTTCAACTCTCCTTACGGAGCCTGCCCCCGCTGCAACGGACTCGGGACCATCTCGGAGATCGACATCCAGAAGATCATTCCCGACAGCAGTAAAAGCATTAAAAAGGGGGGGATAGTACCCCTTGGGGAGTACAAAAACACTTGGATATTCAAACAGATCGAAGCCATTGGAGAAAAATACTCTTTCGACCTGAACACACCTATAGGGGACATCCCTGAACAGGCTGTAAACATTATACTTTACGGATCCGACGAGGTGATCAGGGTTAAGAATGATTACCTTGGGATCACATCTTCTTACTCCCTGAATTTTGAAGGGATTGTCAGTTTTATTAATTCCCAGACTGCCGAGACCGCGCCTGCAGGCATTATGAAATGGGTAAGCAGTTTCATGAATAAAATGCCCTGCCCTGAATGCCTGGGTTCAAGGCTTAAGAAAGAGTCGCTGCAGTTCAAGATCGAAGGGAAGAACATTGCCGAACTTGCCGGGATGGATATGTTAATCCTGGAAGACTGGATGAACCATATCAGTGATCACCTGGATGAGCGTAAAAAGACCATCGCATACGAGATCATAAGGGAGATATTGAACAGGATCAGGTTCCTTCTGGATGTCGGGATAGGGTACCTTACACTGAATCGCCCTGCAAGGTCGCTTTCGGGAGGTGAAAGCCAGAGGATAAGGCTGGCAACCCAGATCGGGTCGCAGCTTGTGGGAGTGCTTTATATCCTTGATGAACCGAGTATCGGGCTTCACCAGCATGATAACCTGAAACTTATCAGGGCACTCCAGAACCTGCGTGATGCCGGTAATTCGGTGATCGTAGTCGAACATGACAAGGAAACGATACTGGCTTCTGATTATGTGATTGATATCGGTCCGGGTGCGGGTGTTCACGGCGGCCGGATCGTTGCACAGGGGACCCCGGAGGAAATCATGAATAACGGGCATCTCACGGGACAATACCTTAGCGGCAGGAAAAAGATCATTGTGCCTGAGCAAAGAAGGAAGGGTAACGGCAAATCGCTGAATCTCTATGGCGCTGCCGGGAATAATCTGAAAGGGGTGAACCTCGAAATCCCTCTTGGTAAATTTATCTGCATTACCGGCCTGAGCGGCAGCGGAAAATCCAGTCTTATCAATGAGACCCTCTATCCGATACTCAGCAGGCATTTCTACAAATCGGAATATAAGCCTCTTCCTTATGATAAAATCGAAGGGATTAAGAATATAGATAAAGTGATAGAGATCGACCAGAGCCCTATAGGCCGGACCCCCAGGTCCAATCCGGCTACCTATACCAAGGTGTTTGACGAGATCCGCAAACTTTACGCTTCTCTTCCCGAGTCAAAGATCAGGGGGTACCAGCCGGGAAGGTTCTCTTTTAATGTGAAAGGGGGCAGGTGCGAAACTTGCAAGGGCGGCGGACTCAAGGTGATTGAGATGAACTTCCTCCCCGACGTGTATGTTCTTTGCGAAACCTGCCAGGGGCACCGTTATAACAGGGAAACACTGGAAGTGCGTTTTAAAGGGAAATCGATCAATGATGTCCTGAACATGACCATAGAACAGGCCGTGGAATTCTTTGAGAATATCCCTATGATCCTGAACAAGATCAGCACGCTCAATGAAGTCGGGCTGGGATACATCACCCTGGGGCAGCAATCCACGACATTGTCGGGAGGCGAAGCCCAAAGGGTAAAACTGGCCTCGGAACTCAGCAAGACCGATACGGGGAACACCTTGTATATTCTCGACGAACCTACGACGGGCCTGCATTTTGAAGATGTAAAAGTGCTCCTTTGCGTCTTGAACAAACTTGTTGCCAAGGGGAATACGGTACTGGTGATCGAGCATAATATGGAAGTCATTAAAGTTGCCGACCATGTAATAGACCTTGGGCCGGAAGGCGGGGAGCGCGGAGGCACAATTGTTTGCAAGGGGACACCCGAGGAAGTGGCGCGGCATAAAACCTCCTACACTGGTATCCATTTGAAAAAGGAACTGATTGCGGTATGATGTGATGATTATAATGGCTTAATTATTGATTATGAATACTATGGAAAACAAGGAAATTGAAAAATTAAGGGAATCTTTTCAGCAGAAGTCCTGGAGCGAAACGATCTCGGTCGACACCTGGGAAATCTTCAAGGTGATGTCGGAAATGGTCGAGGGTTTTGACAAATTGAGCAAGATCGGCCCTTGCGTATCCATTTTTGGATCAGCACGTACTCCCGAAAGCAACAAATACTACCGCCTGGCTGAAGAGATTGCATATCTTCTGACTAAAAATGGCTTCGGGGTGATCACCGGGGGCGGACCCGGGGTCATGGAAGCAGCCAATAAAGGGGCCCATTTTGCAGGGGGAAAATCGGTGGGTCTTAATATTTCCCTGCCCTTCGAACAAAAGCCAAACCCGTTCATCGACAGGACCAGGCTTCTTAACTTCGACTTCTTTTACGTCAGGAAGACCATGTTCATGCGTTACTCCATGGGATTTATTGCCCTTCCCGGGGGATTCGGCACCCTGGATGAACTGACGGAAGCCATCACCCTCATTCAGACCCATAAACTCGTGAGGTTCCCAATCGTACTGGTCTGCCGGGAATACTGGCAGGGGTTTACCGACTGGATCACGAAGAAAGTTTTGCCTGAGAGCATGATCTCCGAAAATGACCTTGAACTGTTCACTGTTGTAGATACTGCAGAGGAAGCCGTAAATTACATAAGCGGATTCTACGAAAGCTATGCTTTGAAACCTAATTTTTAATTGCTTACCTTTGCCTCTGTAATAGAATGATTAATGCCCAGAAAGAAGAAAAAAGACGCTCAGGAACTGCTGGTTGAAGCCATATCGGAGGCTTTGCTGGAGAAAAAAGCAAAAGATCCGGTAATCCTTGATTTTAAAGGGAGTGGACATTCGGTATGTGATGCATTCATCATCACCCACGGAAATTCCAGGACACAGTCGGAAGCCCTTGCAGAGGAAGTCATTCATCGTGTAAAAAAACAAACAGGGTTAAACCCCTGGCATAAGGAAGGTTTTGAAAATGCGGAATGGATTTTGATAGACTACATCGACGTAGTGGTTCACATTTTCCAGGAAGCACAGCGTAAGTTCTTCAACCTTGAGAAGTTATGGGCAGATTCCAAGGTGGTTAAGATTGAAGACTAGCACTGAGTTACAAATTTTTACTGAAGGTTCACGACAGAATGGCAGAAAAAGACAACAAACCGAAAGATAGTTTCAAACCGAATTTCAATCCGACGAAAGGCAAGAAACCCAAGTTCAGTTTTTACTGGATATACGGGGTGCTTTTGATAGGCTTTCTTGCTTTGCAGGTATTTAATTATAACAATCCGGTTAAATCCATTGATTACACGAAGTTTGAAGAGGTATTGCTGAAACAGGATGTTGAGAAGATCGTTGTAGTCAACAAGGAAAGAGCAGAAATTTATATCAAAAAGGAACGGCTTCAAAGTGATACTGCTTACAAGCAGTTCAATAAAAAAGGCCTGGGTTCGGCTTTTAACAGCGGGAACCCACAGTTTACCTACGAGATCAACAGCGTTGATATTTTTTACGGGCTTCTGAAAGACACCCGCGACACAATTGCCTCTCATATGCGGCGCGACAGCATACCCCAGGCAAAGATCGCCGAGTTCAAGAAACAGTTCCCTTATCCTCCTGTGACCGAATCAAGGAAAGATATTTTCGGTGACATCCTCGGATATCTCCTTCCCATTCTTCTCCTGGTCGGAGCCTGGTTCCTCATTATGAGGTTTATGAGCCGTGGCGGGGGCGGAGGCGGAGGTGCCCAGATATTTAACATTGGCAAATCGAAGGCGACCCTGTTCGACAAGGACACCATGGTCAATATCAATTTCAATGATGTGGCGGGGCTTGAAGAGGCCAAGGTTGAGATCATGGAGATCGTTGACTTTCTAAAGAACCCTACGAAATACACCCAGCTTGGAGGCAAGATCCCCAAGGGGGCGTTGCTGGTAGGCCCTCCGGGGACTGGAAAAACCCTGCTTGCCAAAGCCGTGGCCGGTGAAGCCAAGGTCCCGTTCTTCAGCATCTCCGGTTCTGATTTCGTAGAGATGTTCGTAGGTGTAGGAGCCTCCAGGGTACGCGACCTGTTCAGGCAGGCCAAGGAGAAAGCTCCCTGTATCATATTTATCGATGAAATTGATGCTATCGGCCGTGCACGCGGCAGAAACGCCATTACCGGTGCCAACGACGAGCGTGAAAACACCCTGAACCAGCTTCTTACCGAGATGGATGGTTTTGCAACCAACGCAGGGGTAATCATTCTCGCAGCCACCAACCGTGCCGATATACTCGACCGTGCTCTCATGCGTGCAGGTCGTTTCGACAGGCAGATTTATATTGAACTTCCCGACCTGGAAGAAAGGAAAGCGATTTTCAAGGTCCACCTGAAACCACTGAAACTTGACCTGAACCTTGATGTTGAATTCCTGGCCAGGCAAACCCCGGGTTTCTCAGGGGCTGATATCGCAAATGCATGCAACGAATCGGCTCTGATCGCTGCCCGAAAGAATAAAAATATTATTGAAAAACAGGATTTCCTGGATGCAATTGACCGTATTGTAGGCGGGCTTGAAAAGAAGAACAAGATCATCAGCCAGCATGAAAAAAAGGTCATCGCTTTCCACGAATCAGGCCATGCCGCAGTAAGCTGGCTTCTTGAATATGCACATCCTCTGGTTAAAGTGACCATTGTGCCTCGCGGGAAAGCCCTTGGCGCAGCCTGGTACCTGCCCGAAGAAAGGCAAATCACTACCTATGAGCAGATGTTCGACGAACTCGCTGCAGCACTTGGCGGAAGAGTTTCCGAAGACGTATTTTTCGGAAAGATTTCAACCGGTGCACTGAACGACCTCGAGAAGGTCACCAAGCAGACCTATGCCATGGTAGTCTATTTCGGGCTGAACGAAGCTATCGGCAACATCAGCTTCTATGATTCAAGCGGTCAGAATGAGTTTGCATTCCAGAAGCCATACAGTGAACACACCGCGGAAATCATCGACTTTGAAGTAAAGAAGATCATAGATTCTGCATACGCCAAAGCAAAGCAGCTGATCACCGAAAACAAGGAAAAAGTTGCTTCCCTGGCAAACCTGCTTCTTGAGAAGGAAGTCATTTTCAGGGAGGACCTGGAACATATTTTCGGACCCCGCCCTTTCGAGAAGGAAGAGGAGAAATTCCTTCCGACAAGAAATCCAAAGTCCGACACACCCGCTTTGCCTGAAAATATAGTAATTGAACTCCCTGCTTCTGATCTTCCCACAGGCCAGGAGCCGGGAAATCCTCCGACCCCCGCCCCGGGCGCGGAAGAAAAAACCTAAGCAGAAATAACGATGGAAGAATCCACCTCGCGCGAAAAGGTACTTAAAAAAGTAAGGGATGCCCTGATTGAGAAAACAGAGCCCCCCTACCCTATCATCGACCAGGAATCACCTGTTTTCAAAGAAATTACCGAACCGCTCGATGTGAATTTTGCCCAGGAACTTGTAAAGGTCTCAGGGAAGTTCGTTTACTGCGAAAGCGAAGATGAATTTTCGACACTGCTGAAACAGTTTATCCTTGAAAAGAACTGGTCGGTGCTCTTCTGCCTGGATCCTATCATCCAGAAAATCCTTAAAGAAGCAGGTATCCCCTATGTTCACAAACAGGAAGAATTCCTTGATTCCAAGATCGGCATCACGCGTTGCGAATACCTTATCGCCAGGCTTGGCTCTGTGATGGTCTCATCGCATTTAAGCCCGGGCCGGAAAATAAATGTATACCCCGATGCCCATCTGGTTCTCGCCTATACTTCCCAGCTGGTTCCCGATCTGAAACATGCAATTGCTGGAATACGTAAAAAATACAACCACAATTATCCTTCAATGATCTCTTTGATAACCGGCCCAAGCAGGACCGCCGATATCGAAAAAACCCTGGTGCTTGGGGCCCACGGCCCAAGAGAACTTTATGTATTTCTAATCGACGACCAAAATGCCCAGGGTTCCTGAGGATCATGATTCCCACTGGGAGGTTGTTTTCAGCACTAACCTGCTGTACAAAGCCGAAATTATTAAAGGAATGCTGGAAGAAGAAGGAATTCAGTGCGTGTTGATCAACAAACAGGATTCATCATACATCGCTTTTGGCGAAATTGATTTATTGGTGCCGCGTGAAGAAGTCCTAAACAGCAAGCAAATCATGGAAAGGGCCGCGGGCGATGAATAATTTTTGGGCCCGAACCGTTACCGGACTGAGCATGGTATTCCTGCTTCTTTTTTCTTTATGGTATAGCCATTGGCTGTTTGCAGGTATTTTTCTTGTTGTGGCGATACTCGGGATCTGGGAATTCTATACCCTGTTCTCAACAGAAGAGATCCGGCCGCAGAAGATCTACGGAACGGTCTGCGCAGTTATTCTTTACCTTGTTTTATACCTGGTCAATACAGCTAACCTCGATATACTCTCTCCACGCTGGTATTTTTTCCCGGTTTATGCAGCAATGGCGATGTTTTTTCTTTCTTTCATCATTGAAATTTACAGGAAGAAGCAAAAACCTCTGGAGAATATCGCAATCACAGCTACAGGGGTTTTATACGTATCCCTTCCCCTGAGCCTGCTGAACCTCCTGGATTCACCCGATTCAGCACGCTTCCTGGGTTTTCCTGCGTTCTTACTCGGGTATTTTATTCTCACATGGCTGTTCGACACAGCTGCATATCTCTTCGGAAAACAATTCGGAAAACATAAATTATTCGAAAGGATCTCTCCTAAAAAAACCTGGGAAGGAACCATTGCAGGGGCAGTAGTCACCGGGCTTACTGCAATAGGCTTCAGCTACATGGTGCCGGGTATCGTGACGGCTGACTGGCTTATGCTGGCATTGCTCATCGTTGTTTTCGGTTCTTTTGGAGACCTGGCAGAATCCTCGTTTAAGCGCAGCCTCAGGATCAAAGATTCAGGAAATATCCTTCCGGGTCATGGCGGCATACTCGATCGCTTTGATACCTTTTTTATTTCAGCTCCTTTTGTATTTTTGTATTTTGTATTAAGAAACATATAGCACAGGATGACGATACACCGTGAAGGATATAAAACCATTATAATCGTATTTCTGTTTGTTGTTGCAGTTCTCCTCGGCCTGAATCATATCTTCCCCGCCCAGACCTGGGTCCATTATTTCCTTTATATTCTCGGCCTGTGGTTCTTTCTGATGATAGTCAGGTTCTTTCGCTCTCCCGGCAGGGAAGCCAAAACAGGTAAAAATATCATTCTTTCACCTGCCGACGGTAAAGTCGTTGTCATTGAAAGAACTATTGAACCTGAATATTTCAAAGATGAAAGGATACAGGTTTCCATTTTCATGTCGGCAACGAATGTTCACGTAAACTGGTTCCCGGTTGATGGCGAGATCAAGTACTATTTTTACCATCCCGGCAAACATATGGTTGCCTTTAACCCGAAAGCCTCACTTGAAAATGAAAGGGCTACGACTGTCATCGAAACCGGCATTAAGCAGAAAGTGCTCATCCGCCAGATAGCCGGAGCAATGGCAAGGCGGATCAAATGCTACCCGAGAGTCGGCGAACCTGTTAACCAGGGCGAAGAGCTTGGGTTCATTAAATTTGGTTCCCGGGTCGACCTGCTTCTGCCGGTAAACACCAAGCTTGACGTCAAACTTGGCCAGAAAGTGACCGGCAAGCAAACGATCATCGGAAGGTTCGATTAGCTACCCGTTCAGGGCCCTTTCAAGGAAAGCATTCAGGGGCTGCATCAGGGAGAACACCTTTACCACGAGTTTTGCAAAATCCTTCGAGACAAGCTGTTTGTCGCTGAGCATATAAGCCACAGTATAATGCCTGTATTTCAGCAGGTCAATATCGGGAAAATCCTTAGGAAAATCCCTGGGAGCCAGCTTTTGCTTATCCCAGTCAGACAGGCTGTCGAAATATTTCTTTGAGCTGCTGTTTCCAAGTATGGCTTTAAATTCATCCGCATTGTAATAGATCTCCTGCCTGATCTTTTTAAGCTGGTCGGGTTCGGGCATATAGACCCCTCCGGCCAGCATGGATTCGCCAGGCTGAATATGGAGGTAATATCCCGGGCCCGGGCTCTTGCGCCCTCCTTTAGTGATCCAGGCTCCCATATTCGTTTTGTAAGGTGATTTATCTTTCGCAAAGCGAACATCCCTGAATATCCTGAACATGCATTCTTTAGCCGTTACATATTTTACCGATGGCTCAAATGCTGCAATCTGGGGGATCAGGTTGTCAACAAAGGCTTCCATTTCCAGTTTCGCGGTATCGTACATCTTTTTATTCGCCTGGAACCATTCACGGTTATTATTTACTTTCAGGAGTTCGAGAAAATCAATGACTGTTGTGTTCATAATAAATCATTTTTAAGGTTCTGTTTTCCGGATTACATCTTTACCAGCTTTTCCAGGGTATTCCAGTTCCTGGTCGTAGCTGAGAATCCGGTCATTTTTTCAATAAAATTATTCGGGAATCCGAAACTGCCATTTATTTGGTGGCTGATAACATAGATTATGTTACGGTCAATCCTGACCAGTTCAAGATCTTTCTTCTCTGAAAACATAGGCAGCTTCAGTCCTTTCCCGGGCTGCCCTGAAAGCAGGCTTACATAATATTTGATCTTTTTATCTTTCGGCCGGTCTCCAAAAGGATTGGCATCAAGCATCTTCGGAATATCAGTAAAAGGAAGAAGAAAAACTTCGACATTGAATCCAAGTTCCTGTAATAATATATCCTCCAGCCTTTGTTTAAGCCCGTTCACCTCATCCGCAGTCACATTAAAAATCACATTCCCGCTCTGGATAAGGGTTTTTACTCCGTTAAATCCTGTTTTACAGAAGATCCTGTTAAGCTCTTCCATTAAAACTACCTTTTTACCCCCTACATTGATCCCTCTGAGAAAGGCAACATATCTTTCATCCGGCATGTGTCAGCCCCTCCCTCAGCATTGAATAAATACAGCTGTCGTGATAATTCCCGTTTTTGATAATATTCTCTTTGAAAACTGCTTCGCAGCTGAAACCTGCCTTTTCAAGGGCCTTTCGCGAAGCAAGGTTGTTTGCAAAGGGCTCTGCATAAATGCGATGGATATCGTAAGTAATCCAAAGATGAGAAATGAACGTCCTGATCACTTCCGTAATGATTCCCCTGCCCCAGAATGGCCGGGCAAGCCAGTAACCGATCTCCACGTTTTTCCTGTAGACATCCTCCTTCAGGGTTGCACCGACACTGCCGATGGCCTCGCCCTTGCTGTCAATGGCCAGAATTAAAATATGAGGGTCGCTTGACACGGCCATTTCAAGAAAACGCAATGCGTCTTTTTGTGTATAAGGATAGGGAAAAGCGTCGCGGAGGTTATCGGCAATAGCTTTATTATTTGCGTACTTCATGAGGGAATGCACATCGGAATTGTTCCAAGGCCTCAGTGAAACCGGCATCCCCGGGATTGAGTCCACCGTTAATTTCAGAGATCCTGCGTTTGTGCCCATCTTGTTCTTTTACAGTCTTTTACCAAAATACAAATGATTCAGGAGAATGCCGTCAATTTCAGCGACTTCAGGAAGAAAGGCCCATCGCTCAAAACCATTTTTCTCAAGCAATTTAATACTCGGGGTATTCCTGTCAAGGACGATCGCAAAAATGATCCTGAAGCCCATACTACCTGCAAACAGCAGCATATGGTCGAGGAGTTTCTGCCCGATCCCTTTCCTGAAATGATCTTCATGGATGTACGCGCTGATCTCCCCTGTGCGGTTGAACGCCTCCCTCCCTTTGCGGTAAGGGCTCAGGCTGATCCATCCTGTAACCATTCCATCTTCCTCGGCAACCATGACGGGGTATCTTTCAGCTTTCACATGTTCTTCAAACCAATCCCGCATTTCAGGCTCCGACTGGCTCGTATTGTATCCCACCGAATGCCTCGTTTTAATCCCGTGATTCAGGATCTCAACAATCGCAGGCAGGTCCTTTTCCTCAGCTTTCCTCAGGATGATGCTCATTCAATGCCTTTATTGTCGTTTGACAAATTTAAACCCGAAAATTACTTAAAATTCATGTATGCGGATGAGATTTTCGGTAATCTCCTTCCATTGGACGTATTACTTTTTGAAGGATGGCGGATTAAGGAGAAAAGAACGGGATAACGGGATAACGGGATAACGGGATAGCGTGATGAACGAGATAAGAATAATAAGGATTTTAAAAAGGTTCCTTATCTGCCTTGGGTTTTGGCCCTTAATTTTTCCGGCAGAAGGGATGGCTGCCGGCGGGTACAGGCCCCTGGGCGGCAGGGCTTTAGGGCTGGCAGGAATTTCGGCAGCACTTAGCGATCAGTGGTCGGCAGCCAACAACCAGGCCGGGAATGCATTCAACAATGGAATTATCTGCGGGTTATATTTTGAGAACCGTTTCATGGTAAAGGAACTATCATATAAGGCCCTGGTGTTCTCCGCCTGCCTGAAACCGGGCGCATTTTCATTTGTATTCCAGCATTTTGGGACCGGCGGATACACAGAAATGAAAACCGCCGCCGGGTATGCAAGAAAATTCGGGAAGCGCTTTTCAGCAGGGATACAACTTACGTATTACAGTTTCCGGCTGGGCGACGGATATGGGTCAAAAAGCATTATCAACTGCGAGGCGGGATTGCAGTTCCGCCCTTCGAAGCAGTTGTCACTGGGATTTCACCTGGTCAACCCGGTACCGGTGAAAATAAATACCTTCTCAGGGGAATCCCTCGCATCTCTGATCCAGCTCGGGATTTCTTACAATTTTACCGAGGGTTTGATGGTTTCGGCCGAAGTGGAGAAGGATCCTGTAAGCAGCGTTTGTGCAAGGATAGGTGCCGAATGCCGGTTTGCAGGGATACTTTCGGCAAGGGCAGGTGTAGCGACCACTCCCTTTCGCCTGAGCATAGGGGCAGGCATCCAGATCAAGCGCTTTTCTCTTGACTTCGCCTCCGAATACAGCCAGGTGCTGGGATTCAGTCCGGCAGTCTCAATCCAGTACCTGCTTGGGAAACAGGAGACTCACATCCGCAGACAATGAAGATAATTAAAACCAGATCGGTGGCCGGATGGGTATATCTGGCTTGTTGTGTCCTGCTTTGCGGCAATACAGCGTCTGCACAGTCGGAACCTTTCCAATGGGCAACTGAGAACCTAGAAGAACTCAACTGGAAAACTGAAAGTGAAAACGAAGTGAGAATGCTCATGGAAGAACAGGATGAGATAAGGGCAAAGCCGGTGAACCTGAACTCTGCGGCAGAAGAAGATCTGATGAGGATCCCCTTTTTGAATTCATTTCAGCGCAAAAATCTTCTGGATTACCTGAAAGAGTATGGGGAGGTGTTTTCTGTTTTTGAGTTGCTTTCGGTGCAAGGGTTTGATTCGGCTTTAGTAATGAAAATCAATCCCTTTATCTGTTTTCCCAGGGTCTCACAATCGCCCCGATTAACGTTAAAGAACCTGGCAAAATACGGGAAAAATGACGTACTGATCTCTGCCTCGACGGTCTTTCCGAGGTCTCAGGGTTACTTGTCGGCCAATGCCTGTAAAGTAAAAGGGAGTACAAATTATTATCCCGGCAATCCATACGGGATGAGTTTCAGGTATACTTATAGCTTCGGTGACAGGCTTGCGGCAGGGTTTTCAGGGGATAAGGATGCAGGAGAACAATTTTTCGCAGGGGCTCAGAAGAACGGGATGGATTATTATTCAGCTTATATCAGTTATTCAGGAGGGAGTTTACTGAAACGCCTCATCATTGGCAATTTTCGGGCAGGCTGGGGGTTGGGCCTGACTTTCAATACCGCGGGTTCGTTCGGGCTCTATCCGGGTTTCAACCAGGATTTCATTGCCGGAGGAGGGATAAGGCCAACCCAATCCATTTCGGGAAGCACCTTGTTAAGGGGCATGGCAATCAGCATGGGAGCCGGCCGTCTCACCTTCAGCGGGATCTGTTCCTATAGGAAAAGGGATGCCAATGTGATTGAAACGGATACTGCAAGCGGCAGGGCAGTGTCATTCAGCTCTTTCGTCACCACCGGGTATCACAGGACAGAGGCAGAGATCGGAAAAAAGGAAAAAGTTTCAGAGTTCATATTCGGGGGGAACCTCGGTTTCAGGGGCAATTTCTTCAGCCTTGGTATAACAGCTTATTCGGTTTCCCTGGGAGCAAATTTCCAGCCCCGTCCTGAGCTGTACAATCATTTTGCATTTTCGGGGAAGAAAAATTTTGTAACGGGGGCCGACTTCAACGTGTTTTACAGATTTATTAGGATATCGGGTGAATTCAGCCGAAGTGCCAACGGCAGTTTAGCATGGATCTCTGTCCTGAATTTCAATCCTGACCCGAGTTTCAGCGGGGTCCTTCTTTACAGGAACTATCCTTGTGGTTTTCAGAACCTGTATTCAAACTGTTTCAGCCGTAATTCCAATAGTTCCAATGAAAAAGGCTGGTATATAAGTATTTCGGCAAGCCTGCCATACCATCTTAACCTCAGCCTGTTCGCTGATCTTTGCAGTTTCCCCTGGGCAAAATACCTGGTCAACATGCCTTCGGCAGGTAACGAGGCAGGTGCAATGCTTACCTGGCCTGTAAATAAAAGCCTGAATATTGTATTACGGTATATGTATTCTTCGGGTGAGACCAATGTGAATGATGATGCCGGATTGGTTCATGAACCAGGACAGGAGCGAACAACGGATTTCCGTGTTCAGTTGAACTGGATTGTTTCCCAGGCTGTGGGTCTTCAAAGCCGTGTGGAAGTTAAAAAGTCAGGGCAGGGAGTTAAGCAGGCAGCCTCCGGATGGTTAATGTTTCAGGACATATCCGTGAAGGCTGTAAAAATTCCCTTGAGGATTTTTTTCAGGTATTCGGTGTTTGACTGCCCCCAATACGACTCGAGGATATGGGCTTATGAGCCGGATGTGCTGTACGGATATTCGATGCCTTCATATTACGGGCGTGGAATCAGGGTCTGCACTTTTTTGCGTTACGCGGCAGGGCGCCATTTGGTTTTCAGTCTGAAAGCCGGCCTCACAAGGTACAGTGACAGAAACATCATCAGCAGCGGTCTTGACCAGATCGATGCTAACTGGAAGCTGGATCTTACCTCCCAGCTTCAGATCAGGATATAAAAAACGGCCCGGTGAAACCGCCGGGCCGTTTGTATGAATTCAGTTTCATTGTCAGATTACTTTTTATCGGGAGGAGGCCCCTGGTGGTGCGGGTGCATATGCTGAAAACCTTCCATCCCGTGTATTCCCATTGACCGTGATATCTTGGAAACGTTCGACATATCGATAACCCCGGTCAGGCTAAGCACTACGAGCTCCTTCTTGCCTTTCATCAGCATAACCATTTCGCTGATCTTGCCATCGGCATCCTGTTTTGTCATAAACTTATAATTATCGCGGCCTTCTGTCACGGCCATCAGCTCCTTATAAGTTGAAGCAGGGAAAACCCCGGCCCATTCATTGTAAATAGAAACAGCCTTGGTATAATCGGTGGTGTCAATTTCATAGGTAATGACCTTCAGCCCGGTGAGTTTATCAATAATGTTTTTCATTTCCCTGGAAGACGAGTCATTCTGACTGGCTGTCATAGCCAGTATCTGGGTAAACATTTCCTTTGAAATGTTGACGGTAGTAAATTTGTCCTGGCCCGAATACTTGGTAAAAACCTTATCGAGGGGACTCTGGGCATTCATTAGAACAGGTATAAGGAATGCTGCAAACAGTAAAGTGATGGTTCTTGTTTTCATTGTTTTATTTGTTTGTGGAAGGATCTTGCATCCGTTCCGGGTTGATAAATTGGGTTTGATAATTATAGAATTTATTGATCCTTTGAATTTGTTCCATAGCATTATCCAGTGTTTTCAAACGCTGAACTTCATCCAGGCCGGTGTTGAGCCCGACTGAAACCAGCAGAAGGGCCTGCCTGGTCTGGCTGTATGCAAGTTCCGTTGAAGGCCGCAGATTTTCAAAGTAACCCTTCCTGCCGGCTTCGTTCCTGATTAAAAAAACAAGGCCGATCAGTAATACCAGGCCTGCAGCCATAGCGCTCAGATAGTAGAGCCTCTTTTTACCCGGGGGCACACTTAAAATTGAAGTTTCACCGCGGTACCTCTCAATTCTGCGATCCAGGCTTGCCTCCTGGTTTTCTTCGCTGAGCGTAAGCTTAGCTTCCGAAATAAGAAACCTGAACAAAGGCTGGTGCTGACGAAGGGTTTCAGGGACCTCATCATGCAGGAAGAAGTCTTTCAGCTTCTGCTCCTCTGCAAGCGTAGTTTCTCCCTCATAATACCTGTCAAGGAGTCCTTCAATTTCTTTGATATTCATATCTCTTATTATTTATCAGTATCTCGCGTATGCGTTTACGTGCCCTTGAGAGTGCTACACGCACTGCATTTTCCTCCATCCCCGTCACTTCGGAGATCTCATCAAACTCATACCCTTCAATATCCCTCAGGTGAACGATCATCCTGGCCTGTTCGGTCAGGGTATTCATTGCTTCCCTGACTCCGCTTATAAGATCGGAATGATCTGGCCGGGCTTCTTCCGCAATTGTTTCAATGAACTGGCGCTGGTCGTTAAAGCTTTCCACCGGGAACTTCCTGGCTTTCAGCTTATCGAGGCAAAGGTTTTTGGTTGTGACCATTGCAAGTGCTTCAAGGCTCCTGTATTCATCCAGCTTTTCACGTATCTTCCACATCCTGATGAACACTTCCTGGACCAGGTCCTCGGCCTCCTCGGTTTGCCCAAGCATACGTTTGGCAAAACGGAAGATCTTGTCCTTTAAGGGATAGACTTTTGTATTGAAGTCCTGGAGGTTCATCTTAAGATTTAGACGATATATGGTTTAATTTATTACAATATTATAAAACAAATAAGAAGCGGAGTTGTAAAGGGAGTTTACCGGGGAAAAAAAATCTTTACATTTGCAGGTAACGACCTGAACCGATTTAGTATTTACCAAACAATCACTGTTATGTTCAAAGGACATCCAAAAGGGCTTTTCGTGGCTTTCTTTGCCAATATGGGCGAGCGCTTCGGTTATTACACCATGCTTGCAATCTTTTTACTCTATCTTCAATCGAAGTTTGGATGGACCACCTCCGAGGCAGGCCGTGTTTACGGCTTTTTCCTCTTCGGGGTTTATTTTCTGCCTCTCCTGGGCGGGTATATTTCCGACAATATTTTAGGATACGGTAAAACCATCATATGCGGTATTATAGTCATGTTCCTTGGCTACGGCCTGCTGGCAGTACCGGGTAACGGGGTGTACTTCATGTATTTCGCCCTTGCAGTAATAGCACTGGGAACAGGCTTGTTCAAAGGAAACCTCCAGGCCCTGGTGGGGAATATGTATGATGAAGCCAAATACAGTCATCTCAGGGACTCGGCCTTCAACCTGTTTTACATGGGAATCAACATAGGCGCTTTTTTTGCACCCAGCGCCGCAGGCGGGATGCGTAACTGGATCCTCGCCCGTTCAGGGTTCACTTATGATTCGGCTATTCCAAGCCTTGCACACAAATACCTTGACCATACCCTTCAGAACACAGCCCAGCTCGAACAGTTCATGCATACCCAGGCAGGAGGCAGGATCACCGACCTCGGCGTATTCTGCCATCAGTACATCGACAGTATAGGGCAGGCCTACAATGCAGGCTTCGGCGTCGCAGCCCTGAGCATGATCGCCTCATTACTGATCTTTATCGGGTTCAGGAAGTATTACAAAACCGCCGATGTTACCCACAAGCAGCAGAAAGCGGCAAAAGATCCAAACCTGGTGGTGCTTTCCAAAAGCCAGATCAAGGATCGTTTTGTCGCCCTAGGCCTGGTATTCTTTGTGGTTATGTTCTTCTGGATGGCCTTCCAGCAAAACGGATTTACGCTTACCATCTTTGCAAGGGATTATACGGTTTCGTCAATATCAAAAGGTTCTGCCATAATCTTTAACCTGTCAACCTTACTACCATTATTGATCGCCATTATGGGGTTCGTACTTCTTTTCGGTAAAGCGAATTCAAAAAAGACAAAGATCATCGGCGGGGTGGTTGCTCTCGGCTCTCTCATCCTGGCTTACTTCACCATCAACATGCTGCAGCCTGAAGGCAATAAAATCTCCCCCGAGATCTTCCAGCAGTTCAACCCTATTTTCATAGTATTCCTCACCCCTATCGTGATCGGGTACTTTGCATATCTTAACAAGAGAGGGAAAGAACCATCCTCGCCCAAAAAGATCGGGTTCGGTATGCTGATCACCGCTGTCGGATTCATTATCATGATCATTGCTTCCCAGGGATTGATGAGCCCTGCGGAACTTTCTGTAAAAGGGGGCGTTTCCGACACACTTCGTTCACCCTACTGGCTGATCAGCATGTACTTCACCCTCACTGTTGCAGAACTTTTCCTTAGCCCCATCGGCATATCCTTTGTTTCGAAGGTCGCCCCTCCACAGCACAAGGGACTGGCCCAGGGAGGCTGGTTCGGAGCCACGGCCATAGGCAATATTATGGCCGGTTTCATTGGCCCGTTCTGGGATAAATGGCAGATATGGCAGTTCTTTTTACTGCTTGTTTGCCTTACCCTGTTATCCGCCATTTTTATCTTCTCAATACTTAAAAAGCTGGAACGGGCAACAACCAGCTAAAACATTTTGGACTCAATACCACATAGCTGGGGGCCTCACAGGTATAACTCCTATACCTGGAAAATGAAAGCCCTTTTCGGTGAACGCCTGCAGAAACTGGCTATTGACGCGGGCTTCACCTGTCCCAACCGTGACGGATCCAAAGGGAGCGGGGGCTGTACATACTGCGTCAATGAAGCCTTCAACCCCTCCTATTGCGAAAGCACCTCTTCAATCACAGAACAGATCAGGCTGGGGATTGAGTTTCATGCAGTAAGGTACAGGCGTGCAAACAAATTCCTGGCCTATTTCCAGCCTTATTCCAACACTTATGCGGCTCTTGCCGTATTGAAGGAAAAATACGAAGAGGCTCTCTCCTATCCTGGTGTGGTTGGGCTTGTACTGGGTACAAGGCCTGATTGCATTGACGATGACATCCTCCTTTACCTGTCATCATTGACAAGTAAATATTTCGTGCAGGTGGAATTCGGCATCGAGTCAATCTATAATGGGACACTGCAGCGCATCAACCGTTGCCATACGGTTGAAGAAGGCGTGGATGCAATCATAAAGACCCATGCGATGGGGATCAGCACAGGGGCTCATTTCATATTCGGCCTCCCGGGTGAGACACCGGAAATGATGTACAAATATGCCGAATTCATTTCGGCCCTGCCACTCGAGAGTGTAAAGTTCCACCAGCTCCAGGTCATCAAGGGAACCGCAATGGAGAAGGAATTCATCGAAAAACCAGGTGATTTTAACATGTTCACACTGGAATCATATATCGATTTCATTATCGGTTTTCTTGAAGAACTTAGCCCGGAGACATCAATCGAACGTTTTGCAGGGGAAGTGCCTCCACGATATATCGAAGAACATAATTGGGGGTTGCTGCGCTATGACGAGGTACTCAGAAGGATTGAGAGGGAACTGGAGAAACGAGGGACGTGGCAGGGAAGGAAATGCAGTGGCACCAACCGGATTTCCGATAATTACAGTGGCCGTGATCAATAAATCCATTGATTTAAATCTGTTAGCGAACAAATAGTCATTATGAAAAAGCTTGCTTTTCTTTTAGTATTCACCGGCGTTTTTTGCTTTTTAAGCAGTTTTTCATTCGCTCAAAAGCCAGGCTGGCTTTGGGCAAGAAGTGCGGGGGGAATGGGAAGAGATATAGCAAATTCCGTTTCAGCTGATGCTTCAGGGAATTCCTATATGGCAGGTGCTTTTGTTGATCCCTCTATTGCCTTTGGCTTCTATACTTTAACGAATTCGGGGTATGCCGATGGCTTTCTTGTCAAATATGCCACCGGCGGAAATGTGCTTTGGGCGAAAAAAGCGGGCGGAACCGATTTTGATTTTCTGTATTGTGTTGCATCAGATGCTTCAGGGAATTCATTTGTAACAGGTTTTTTTTACAGTCCCACCGTTGTTCTGGACTCAGATACTTTGACGAATTCGAGCAAAGGCACCTGCGATATGCTTATTGCAAAATACGATGCCAACGGGAATGTGCTTTGGGCAAAAAATGCAAACGGAGCAAGTTATGATTGGGGAGTTTCCGTTACCGTGGATGCTTCGGGAAATTCTTATGCAGCAGGAGGATTTATGAGTCCCACCCTTACCTTTGGCTCAACTATCCTGGTCAGTGAGGGAGGTGAGGATATGTTCCTCGCAAAGTACGATGAGAATGGAAATGTGCTATGGGCAAAAAGTGCCGGAGGTACAGCCAATGAAGACGCAGCGAGCGTTATTACGGATGCTTCAGGGAATTCCTATGTTGCAGGGAAATTTTACAGTTCCACGATCACCTTCGGCTCTTTTACATTGATCAATAACAATCCGGGTTTGAGTGACGCATTCCTTGTGAAATATGATTCCGGCGGGAATGTACTATGGGCAAAAGATATCGGCGGCCAAAGTGATGATATGGCTATGGGTGTTGCAACAGACACTTCAGGAAACCTCTATATGACCGGATGGTTTCGAAGCCAAACCCTTAACCTGGGTTCTGTTATATTAACGGGGACAGGCTATGAGGATATGTTTCTTGCCAAATATACTGCCGATGGAAATATAGTTTGGGCTAAATCTTCCGGCGGAAAATCGGAGGTAATAGCAGGTTCTGTTGCAGTAAATGGTTCAGGATGTCCGTTAGTGGTTGGTTTCTTTTTTAATACTGCCCTTGTACTTGGCTCTGATACCTTGACGAATGCAGGCCGGTCGGATACATTTATTGCGAAATACGATACCGGCGGAAATGTGCTTTGGGCAAACAGCGTTGGAGGAACGGGTAATGATGAAGGGAGTTCTATAGCTTTAGATATATCGGGAAATATTTATATAGCAGGCTGGTTTAACAGTCCCGGCCTTGCTTTTGGCACCACTACTTTAACGGGGACAGGAAATGATACAACTTTTACGATGTTTCTTGCAAAATCAGGACATGGCGCAGGGATTGACAATTTGCGAAATTCATTAAACATTTCTTTTTCCCCGAATCCAGCAGCAGAAAAGATAACCATTGAAATACCAGGGATCAGGGCCCGGGGTCAATTATCCATTTCGAACCTCAACGGGCAGGAACTCATCACCCTGCAACTAATCCAACCCAAAACCCAAATTGACATTTCCAGCTTGCCTGATGGCGTGTATTTTGCGCGGCTGACCAGCGATAAGTCAGTGGTTACAGGGAAATTTATCAAGCAATGAAAATCGGTGATAGAAGCCAGCAGCCAGCAGTCAGCAGCCTGCAGCCGGTCAATTTGAACATTGCAATTCGTAAATCCTAAATCGTACTTCGCAAATTAATTGAACATCCCCTCCAGGTAGGATTTGGTTTTTTCTTCCTGCGGATTTTCGAAGAAGTCTTTGGCGGGGCCTTGTTCGACTACTTCGCCCATATACATGAAGATGACGTTGTCGGCAATGCGGCGGGCCTGGCGGAGGACATGGGTGACTACCACGATTGTAAAGTGGGGTTTTATCTCCTGGAATTTCTCGTCTATGAAACGGCTCGAGATGGGGTCGAGGGCAGAGGTGGGTTCATCGGCAAGTATGATGTCGGGGTTCACGGCCAGTCCGCGTGCAAGACAAAGCCGTTGCTGCTGTCCTATCGACAGTCTTGAGGCGGGTTCCCTTAAGCGTTTCCTGACCTCTTCATAGAGATTGGCCTGCCTGAGGTAATCCATGACCAGGATGCTTTGTTTTCGCCTGCCCCTTATCCCTCTCAGTTTAAGAGCATAAGCGATATTATTGTATATGGTCATTGGCAATGGGTATGGCCTCTGAGATAGAAGTCCCATGCTCTGCCTGAGTTTGCTGATATCGGCGCCAGGCTCGAAAATGTTCTTTTCGTTGATCAGGATCTCACCGCTTACTTTAAGCTCGGGATAAAGGTCGGTGAGGCGGTTCATGCATTTCAGGAGAGTGGTTTTACCGCAGCCGGAGGGCCCGAGGATCACAGTGATCTTGTTTTTCGGGATCTCGACATTGATATCATGAAGGATCTGTGTCTTCCCGGCAAAAACATTAAGATTCTTTATTTTTATGGCAGTCTCCATAATGCGAAGGTCAGAAATTTATTTTGGTTTTATGATAACGTTTCCCGAGCCCCCTTGAAAAAAGGCTGACTATGAGAATGATAACGGTAAGCACAAGGGCTGAAGCATAGGCCCTTGCCTGGACTTCAGGTACGGGGGAAGCAAGCTGGAAGAAGATAGAAAGCGGAAGCGTAGCCACCGGTTCCATCAGGGAGTTAGGCAGGTTATCGGTATACCCTGCTGTAAAAAGTACCGAGGCGGCATCGCCAATGGCACGTCCGAAAGAAAGAAGAACCGCCGTGATAATACCCGACACCGATTGCCTTGTGAAAATCTTAAAAGCAAGTTCCGATTTGTTGCTCCCAAGGGAATAGGTGGCTTCGGAAAGCCCCATGGGAACGGTCCTCAGTATCTCATCCATAGACCTTATCATGATAGGAAGGATGAATAATGTCACGGTGATGATACCCGCCAGAAGGGAAGTCTGCAAGCCGATAAACACCATCAGCGTAAATCCGAAAGCACCGTATACTATCGAAGGCACTCCCCAGATCAGGTCAAGGATGAAACGGATAAGGTTGACCAGTTTTTTTCGCCTTACCAGGAAAACGTTCATATAAAGCGCGACCGGCAATCCGATCACAAAGGCAAGCACTGTGGCGCCTATAGCAAGAACGAGTGAACCCACGATAGCATTAAGTATCCCCCCTCCCTTGCCGTAATAATAGCCCCCGCTGGGCACTGAAGTCAGCATCTCCCACGACAGGGCTTTCATCCCTTTTTCAAAGACACTGTAAATGATGATTCCCAGGATAATAAGAATGATGGCTGTTGTCAGGTTCATCAGTATCCTGAAAAATGTTTCTTCCGCTTTCAGTGTCCTTTTCATTTCAATACTTATTATACCTGGCTATAAAGAAATGCATGAGAAGGTTGAAGAACAGCGAGACCACCAGCAGCAAAAGGGCTGCAAACATCAGGGCCGAGTCATACTGAGGGATGGACAGCACCTCCCCGTAATTGTTCGCGATCAGGGCGGGCAATGTGTATCCGGGATCAAACACTGAATGAGGTACCTTAATTACATTCCCCACGACCATCAGTACGGCCATGGTTTCGCCGAAAGCCCTTGCAAGCCCGAATCCAACAGATGCTATGATACCCGGCAATGCTTTGCGCAAAAGCACATGCTTGACCATCTGCCATTTGGTCGCACCGAGCGACAGGGTTGCTTCCTTGAGTTCGGTAGGTATTGTCCTGAAAATCTCGATCATGATATTCAGGATGAACGGGATGATCATGACACTAAGCACAAGGGCTCCCGCAAGAATGCTGTATCCCATGGTCTGTATCCCGAACCAGGGGCCCAGGTAATGTGAAATAAAAGGAACTATGACCAGTATACCCCAAACCCCGTAAACCACCGAAGGGATGCCGGCAAGGATATCGATTACAGGGTGCATGATCCTCAGGAAGCGTTTTTTCGCGTACTGAGTCACATTGATTGCTGTAAGAAGGCAGATAGGCGTGGAAATTATAATGGCCAGAAGGGTTACCCATACCGAGCCTACAATAAAGGGATAAAATCCGAATTCCCCCCTGGAAGGATGCCATGAATGCGAAAAGATAAGGTCCTTGAGAGTGTAACTCTTCAGCAGAAGGAAGGATTTGAAATAAAGTCCCCCAAACAGCATGAAAGGCAGGAAAGCGATGATGAGCAGGCTGAAAAGCATCCAGCTGTAATTCACCACATGCCTTTGCTGCCTGTTCAGTAGGTACATATCACAGTAATTTGTTCAACTCTCCCTTGATCATCTCATCTTTCAGGCGCACATATCCTGCTTCATTCACAAATTTCTGGCCGTCGGAGAGTATAAAATTAAGAAAAGCAAGCACAAGTTTATTGGCAGGTTTGCCTCCCGACACAAAATAAAGCTTGCGGGCAGGGGGTGAAGGGTACCTTCCATCGTTAATAGCGGCCATAACCTCATCAATGGAATGATAAAAATCCTCTTCCTTGTCTAACTTCCCGTTTCCGTTAATGTCGATAGGGATAACCGAAAGGCCCTGGTATGGTTTGCGGCTCTGGACGTCGAATACAAAATTCAGGTTATTATAGCCTATTCCATAAAGAGTCTTCCTCACGGCATCGGCAACACCCGGGTCACCGTTCACTCCAATCCCCTGCAAGTCCTCCTGTTTCTTATTCATCATGAATTTTGCCCACATATCGGCTGCCCCGCATGCGTCGGAGCGGGTGAATACTTCCATTGCATTTGCATCTTTAATGCCGATGAGCTGGCCCCAGGTTTTCACATTTCCCGTAATAAAGATCCCGTAAAATTTATCCCTGGTCACACCGGTAGCCTGTATGGTCTTAACCAGGGGGCTTGATGCATTCATCACAGGCAATACAGCATCTTTGGCACAGGCCAGGGACCAGGCACCTTTGGCCTTTTCCTCGGGGCTCACTTCTTTGGAATACATTCCCAGGTCTACCATTTTTGACAAAGCATCGGCCATTCCTTTACCCGCTCCACCGGCAGAAATATTGATAGTGACAGCAGGATGAAGCTTCCTGAACTCCTCAGCCCATCGTATTGTAAGAGGATACAGGGCAAAGGCACCCGAAATAGTGATCTTCCCTTTAAGAGTGTCTTTGGTATCAGCAGAATTATCATTATGCCTGCAGGAAACAAGTATGCCGAGCATACCGGCGAGTATTAAAAGTACAAATAGTTGAAAAGCGCGCTTCAGATTCATAATCAGAGAAATTTCCGCGAAATTATTTTAAAAGAATTCAAGCCGGAAGGAGAATTCTTAAAAGGTGAAATATTTCACTATAAAATATGTTTTATAATAGCTTCTTCGCGAATGCCTTCGGCTTCTGCTTTATAATTTCTTACAATCCTGTGCCTTAGAACGGGAATTGCGACCGCTTTTACATCCTCAATATCAGGTGAATATTTCCCTTTTAAAACGGCATGGCATTTTGCTCCGATGATCAGGTTCTGGGAAGCCCTTGGGCCAGCCCCCCAGGTAAGGTATTCTTTTGCCCAGGCATCTGCCCCCGGTGTTCCTGGCCGTGTTTTTGAAGCAAGGCCGACCGAGTAATTATATACGTTTTCAGGTACCGGTATCTTGCGGATGAGATTCTGGAAGAACAGAATCTCGGAAGCATTAAGCACAACTTCCGGCCTGGCAATTTTATCGGAGGTTGTCATTTTCATAATGCTGACCTCCTCCTCATGAGAAGGATAATCCAGCCATATGTTAAACATAAACCGGTCAAGCTGGGCTTCAGGCAAAGGATATGTGCCTTCCTGTTCAATGGGGTTCTGGGTTGCAAGCACAAAGAAAGGTTCATCGAGGTGATAAGTTTGCCCGGCAACAGTGACCGCTTTTTCCTGCATAGCTTCGAGCAGGGCGCTCTGGGTTTTCGGAGGGGTACGGTTTATCTCATCCGCCAGGATAATATTTGCAAAAACGGGTCCTTTGATAAAGCGAAAGTGCCTCGATTCATCCAGGATCTCAGTTCCTATTATATCGGAGGGCATAAGATCGGGGGTGAACTGGATCCTGTTAAAGCTCAGGCCTAGAACGTTTGAAATGGTATGGACCATCAGCGTTTTGGCCAGGCCAGGCACGCCCACGAGAAGACAATGCCCCCTGCTGAATACCGAGATCAGCAGGCCGTCGATCACTTCTTTCTGGCCTTCAATAACTTTGGCAATTTCCTGTTTAAGAAGGGTATATTTTCCTACCAGTGCATCAACAGCTTCAACATCTGATTTATATGGCAGGGCATGTGTGTTTAACGTATCCATTTTCTAGTAAATTCACAATGTGCATATTGCTCGGAAATTTTAATATATGTTCCCGGCAATTTCTGGGTGACCCATTGATTAATAACTTTTTCCTTTTTCTGGTTCAGTGTCATTTGCTGAATTCGCGCATAATCATTCTCCAGGTTGGCACGATGCGGGCTTGTCCTGTCTTTCAGGTAGTACATCCTGTATTCCTGCTTGCCCCTTTCGGTTTTCATAAGGACCGATGAACTGACTTCGCCGACCTTGAGTTTATCAACAATGAAAAATACTTTAGGATCAAGCTGTGAGAGCTGGCTTGCCTCAAACCGGGTAGTACCGGTTGCGTTATTGACAACCAGTCCCCCGTTATTCTTGGAAGGGTCATCGGAGTACCTGACGACAGCATCGTCGAAGGATATCTTTTTCGTAGTGATCATCACAACCACGCTGTCGAGAGTAGCTTTGGCCTTGTTCAGGTTTGCCATTGAAACCTGGGGTTGCAGCAGGATATGTCTTACATTGATATATTCACCTCTTCTTTCGATAAGCTGCAATATATGGAACCCGTCTTCAGTTTCCACAATATCGGAGACTTCCCCGGCGGTCTTAAGTTTGAACGCAGCTGCTTCAAACTCGGGCCGCATATCCCCCCTTTTGAACATGCCGAGTTCCCCTCCCTGCTTAGCTGAGCCGGGATCCTCTGAATACAAAACGGCAAGGGTTGCAAATTCATCCCCTTTTACAATTCTTTCTTTGAAGCCTTTGAGCTTATTGATCACGATTTGTTTCTCTTCCTGGCCAATCACGGGCTGTTTAATGATCAGGCCTATTTCGAACTCGGCGTTTACCAGGGGGATGCTGTCTTTATCTATTTTTTTGTAAAAACTTTTAACCTCTGAAGGGGTCGTGGTTATGTCCTTGGTGACCTTGGCTTCCTCCTGTTCGGTAAGCATCTGTTCCCTGATAATTTCCTTGAGCTCACTTTTGATTTCAAGCAGAGATTTCCCGTAATATTCCTCCAGTTTTTCAGGAGATCCGGCTTGAGAGATGAAGTACCTCATACGCCTGTCCATTTCGGCTTCCACCTGGGCGTCGGTAACTTTAATACTGTCAACCTGGGCCTGGTGCAGCAGCAGTTTCATATAAAGCAGTTTGTCGAGGATCTGGCACTTCACCTTGTCGGGGCTTCCTTTAATGACACCCTGGCCCCGCAGCTGTAGGTACTGGCCTTCGATATCCGATTTAAGTACCATGTTCCCGCCAACTACAGCAATAACTCCATCAATTACCGTATCCTGGGACTGCTGGGCATATACTTTTAACTGGGAGGATAAGCATATTAAAATGATCAGGATAAAGCTTCGGTTTAACTGCATGATTGAGATTCCTTTGAAAAATTAAAATACTTCAAAATCGTTTTGTTTCATTTGCATTCTGGTAGATGTATTCATGCATCTTTCCCAGGAGTTCCATTTTCCTTTTATTCAGTATGATATCATGAATTTTTCTTTTTTCAAGCTCCAGGGGGGAATTACTGTCCCTGAGTTTATATTCCCTGAAACGGATCAGGTAAGTGAACGCATTGTCGTTAACCTCCACCTGCCTGTTTTTACTCAGGAACTCTGCCTGATCGGAAGGCCTTAGAGGAACCTGGTTCATCAGGTCGGTAAAATAGATCCACTTCTGGTCGTCGATGAAATAGGCAAAAGACTGTTGCTCGCAAAGATCGGCAAGTTTGTTCCTGTCATCGGGTTTATCGGAAAGGAGCAGCATGCGCACCTTTGGAATAAACTTTGATTTCAGGGGAAGTTTCGCATACTGAATCCTTACGACATTATCCCTGACAAGGAATGTATTCGGGTTGATGTTGTAGTAATTTGAAATTTCCTCATCAGTAATCACCGTATCAAGTTTCTGGCGGATCAGCTGGTTTTCATATTCGAAGATGATGAGGGAATTCTTGTAGTTTTCGAGCTGTTTGGAAAAATCCAGCTGTGAACTTTGAAGATTTTTCTCAGCCTGGTGTAATATCAGGCGTTGCCTGACCCAGTTATCCACGTATGATTTCACCATCATTATACTGTCTTTGGCGGAGCTGCCGGGAGGGACAACGCCCTTCAGGTCCGATTCAAACAGGTAATCATTGTAAACCCTGGCAAGCGACCCTTCGGTTTTCTTTTTAAAGAAGCCCGAACATGAAGCGAGTAAGATAAGGGCAAACAAGAGAGGGCGCCATTGCATGTTAACGTGGTGGATTACTTAATTTTTGCAAGAACTTCGTTGTTCACTACAACAGGGTATTTTGATCTGAGGTAGCGGATCCAGTCCTTTTCAAGGTAATTCTGATAATCTGCCGTGATCAGGCCCCTGGCTTCGTTCAGGGTTTTTGGCTCCGGCTTGAGAATCCGTCTGATGTTGACAAAAACGATCCCTCCATTAACTGTAATATCTTTGGAGATCCCAGGGGTCCATGCTATTGTATCAATTAAGGAATTGTCTTTTTTTGAGAACTTCCCTGATTCAATTGACAGGACTTTAGCTGTATCAGAATTAACTTCTTTCAGGATATCACTCTCACCCAGTCCGCTTTTTATAAAGTTTTTCACTTTTGCGGCCAGGGCCGGATTTTTCAGTGTATAAATGCTGGCGTCAACCCGCTGGCCCCACATGTAGTTGGATTTATTTTTCTGATAAAATTCCTGAAGACCGGTGGTATCTTTAATCGCTTTGGACCAGACTTTCTGATCGGTAAGGTCAAAGAGCAGTATACCGTCGCGGTATTCCTTCATCAGGGCCCTGAAGTCGGGATATTTTTGTTCAAGAAATCCATTCTCATAGTTCAGGATGCTTTCGTTGACAAAATCGGTATACATTGAGTTCACGTAAAGGCGGATGTCTTTTTTCTCACCTTTTTTCTGCTTTGACTGGAGATACCGGGCAAATTCCCTTTGTGTGAATGTTTCACTCCCTATTTTGAACATCGTCTGAGTTTTTTCCAGGGCCTGGGAGGCATCCCATTTGCCTTCGAAAATACTATCGGTAACCAGGGTGTAAAAATCATCAATGGCTTTGGCATTCTCGG
Organism: uncultured Bacteroidales bacterium; assembly: GCA_903837605.1. GTDB lineage: Bacteria > Bacteroidota > Bacteroidia > Bacteroidales > FEN-979 > CAIRDP01. The sequence continues at coordinate 27,812 of CAILVF010000081.1, forward strand.
TATAGCCATATTCTTTTTCAATACGGGCTATGACAGCATCGTTAATCTCCTGGGAGCGGCTGTCTTTCATGATCCTCTGCTTCAGATCAGCCTTTTCTTCATCGAAGGTGCCAAAGGGTTTGCGCTCCACCAGTTTAACAATATGCCAGCCGTAACCTGGTGTTTGGACCGGTTCTGAGAAATCGCCCACATTCTTTATTTTTGAGATTGCGGCAATAAATTCAGGCATAAGCCTGTTTACGCCTCGTTTTGGGAGGACACCTCCCTTAGGGGCCGATCCTTTATCATCTGAATTGGTTTTTACAAGGTCCTCGAATTTTGCACCGGATTTAAGCAGGGCATAAAGTGAATCTATTTTTGCTTTCACCCTGGCCGAGTCGGCTAAAGTGGCGCCTTTGGGGATACTGAGAAAGAGATGGGCTACCATGAAATCACCCAGTGCGGTGATCCTGTCTGTAACTTTTATGATATGATAACCGTAGTCGGTCCTGATGGGCTTGGAAATCTGCCCCACTTGGGTGTTGTAAGCAGCAGTTTCGAAAGGGTAGACCATATCAAATACTGTAAAATAGCCAAGGTCTCCCCTGTTCCCTTTCATGAATGGATGCTGGGCAGTTGCTTCCCTGTCTTTAGCTGAAGGGTCTTCGGAGTATTCCATGACCACATTGTCGAAAGGCTCACCTTTAATGATCTTGTTGCGGGCTTCAACGGCCTTGTTGTATGCATTCAGCGTATCCTGGGAGGTTGCGTCGGGTTTCACCCTGAAATAGATATGGCTTGCCCTGAGATCAAATTGTTTACGTTCATAAGCTTCCTGTAACAAATGATTCATTGTAGTCTCATCAGTGAAATAGGGTTTGGCCAGTTGATCGCGGTAGCCATCCAGTTCCTTGATAAATGAGGAGACAGTGTCGAGACCAAGTTCTTCGGCCTGCAGGACTTTAAGTTTGAAATTAATAAAGAGTTCAAGGTATTCATCCATGGATTTTTTGTCGATAGTTTCGCCTTTGACGTTATTCTTCTGGTAGATCGACATGAATTCGCCCACAGTGACAGGTCTCCCTGCGATAGTCATCAATGTAGTATTGTTTTCAACCTGGGCTGATGCATTAAAAACCAAGACAAGAAAAAGCAATAATCCTGATAATTTCAAGCTCATAGTATTTGTATTTAATTTGTTCTTTTTTACTAACGTAAATTTTCGGAAAACATTATTACCGGCTGTAATTTGGTGCTTCGCTGATGATCGTGACATCGTGGGGGTGGCTTTCGGTGACTCCGGCAGATGTTATCTTGATAAACCTGGCTTTCTGGAGTGCCTCCATATTGGCCGAGCCGGTGTATCCCATTCCTGAACGGAGTCCGCCGACCATCTGGTATATGACTTCCGAGAGTGATCCTTTATAGGGCACCCTGCCGACGATACCTTCGGGCACCAGTTTTTTGATATCATCTTCCATATCCTGGAAGTAGCGGTCTTTTGAGCCATGCTGCATAGCTTCTATAGAGCCCATTCCGCGGTAGGTTTTGAATTTACGGCCTTCGAAGATGATAGTTTCGCCCGGGGATTCATCCACGCCTGCGAATAATGAGCCGGCCATGATGGAGTGTGCTCCGGCGGCCAGGGCTTTGACGATATCGCCGGTGTATCTTATCCCTCCGTCGGCGATGACAGGGATCCCGCTTCCTTTGAGTGCCTGGGCAACCTGGTATACAGCGGTGAGCTGGGGGATCCCGATACCTGCTATGATCCTGGTGGTGCAGATGGAGCCGGGACCGATACCGACCTTTACTGCGTCGGCTCCGGCTTTTGCCAGGTCTTTTGCAGCTTCGCCGGTTCCGATATTACCAACGACCATGTCGATATTAGGGTAAGCGGCTTTGACTTTTTTAGCGATATCGATTACGTTTTTTGTATGGCCATGGGCTGTATCGATCACTATGGCATCGACGCCTTCCCTGACGAGGGCGGCTGCGCGGTCAAGGGTGTCGGATGCGATACCTACGGCGGCGGCTACGCGCAGCCGCCCGAGACTGTCCTTGCAGGCATTCGGCCTGGCTTTAATTTTAATGATATCTTTATACGTGATCAGGCCTACCAGCCTGTTGTTTTTATCGATCACAGGAAGTTTTTCTATTTTAAACTCCTGGAGTATCTGTTCAGCTTTCTCAAAATTCATGAACTCGCTAATGGTAACAACCTTGTGGGTCATCACTTCGGTTACCGGCCTCGACATCTCACGTTCAAAGCGAAGATCACGGTTTGTAACGATCCCGACAAGTTCTTCACGATCATTCACAACAGGGATGCCGCCAATCGAATGTTCCTTCATCATAGCGAGCGCATCTCCTACAAGGGCAGAAGCGTGCAAAGTCACCGGGTCGAGGATCATTCCGTTCTCGGCCCGTTTTACCTTCCTCACCTGCAAGGCCTGGGCTTCAATAGACATGTTTTTATGCAAAACGCCTATGCCTCCTTCCTGCGCCATGGCAATTGCCATACCCGATTCGGTTACAGTATCCATTGCAGCGGAAACAATAGGGATATTCAGACGGATATTTCTTGACAAAAATGTCGAGATGTCAACCTCCCTCGGAAGCACCTCCGAATAGGCAGGGATCAGAAGCACATCATCGTAGGTCAATCCTTCACCCAGGAATTTATTTGAATCTGTCAGCATAGGCCTCAAAATAAAAGTGCAAAGATACGAAAATGCTAGGAAACGACCATATAACAAAAGCGGATCATTTTTCTCACTGAAAATCGTATTTTTGATCAATGAAAAAGACTTTTTAGTCCTATGAAACATTCCCGGTTATTAGCAACTTTACTGATGGTCCTCGTAATATCACAGGTATCTGGCCAGAATGAAGCGGATTATCAACATATTACATTGCCAAATGGCTGGCGGATAAGCCAGGTTGGAGAAAGTCTCCGTTTGGGGGACCTTCCCCTGAATATGGCGGTTTCGGCCTCTGGCCGCTTTATTGCCGTAACCAATAACGGTCAAAGCGACCAGTCGATCTACCTTATCGATACCCGTGAGCGAAAGATCCTCGACACTATAGTAATCAAGACTGCATGGTTAGGCCTGGTGTTTTCAAAGGATGAACAATACCTTTACGCTTCAGGAGGGAATTCAAACATTATTCTGAAGTATTCAATAAAGAACAACAAACTTGCTGTTCTTGACACCCTGGTCCTGGGAAAACCATGGCCGGAAAGGATTTCCCCGGCAGGCATAGCCCTGGACGACAGGAAAAACCTGCTTTATGTTGTTACAAAAGAGAACAACTCCCTCTATATTGTCGATCTGAGCAAAAAAAAGCTTACGGAGAAGTTCAGCCTTGAAGGCGAAGGCTACACATGCCTGCTCTCGTCCGATGCCGGGAAACTTTACATCAGCTGCTGGGGATGCGGAAAGGTCCAGGTTTTTGACACGAAAACCAGGAAATTCACAAATTCCATCAGGGTCGGGAGCAATCCAAACGACATCTGTCTTCATAAAAACGGGAAATTTCTTTACGTTGCCAATTCGAACGATAATTCAGTATCCTGTATTGACCTTCCGTCAGGGAAAGTCATTGAAACGCTGAACTCTGCATTGTTCCCGAACTCACCTGCGGGAAGCACCACCAACAGTGTGGCGATGAGTGCCGACTGCAAAACCCTGTATATTGCCAATGCCGATAACAACTGCCTTGCTGTTTTCGACGTTTCAACTCCCGGAAAAAGTTTCAGTAAGGGGTATATCCCGACAGGCTGGTACCCGACCTGCGTGAGGGTGGTCGGCAAGCGCATCTGGACGGCAAACGGCAAAGGCTTTACCTCCCTGCCGAATCCATACGGCCCAAACCCTGTCGAAAAATCAGAAAAGGTCATCAAACAAAAAGCCGACAGTCATAAACCTAAGAAGGTTCAGTATATAGGAGGGCTTTTCAGGGGGACCATGAGTATCATCCCTGAACCGGATTTGAAAAAACTGGCATCCTATTCTGCCATGGTGTACAAAAACACCCCCTATGACCAGAAGAAGGTCAACAGCCTGTCGGAGGCTGCAGGAACAGCCATTCCGGAGAATCCCAGGATCAAATCACCCATCAGGTATGTGTTCTATGTAATCAAGGAAAACAGGACCTACGACCAGGTCCTTGGCGACATCCCGGAAGGGAACGGTGATACTTCCCTTGTGCTGTTCGGTGAGAAGATCACCCCCAGCCAGCACAAGCTGGCCAGGGATTTCGTTTTGCTTGATAATTTTTATGTGGATGGGGAAGTGAGCGCCGACGGGCATAACTGGAGTATGGGAGCATATGCCACTGATTATCTCGAGAAAACCTGGCCGGGCAGCTACGGAGGGCGGGGAGGGGATTATGATGCGGAAGGCAACCGGAAGATCGCTAATAACAAGGACGGGTTTATATGGGATTTCTGTGCCCGGGCGGGAGTTACATACCGCACTTACGGGGAGTTTGCCGATGACTACAAACCGAATATCCCTGTCCTGAAAGACCATTACTGCAGGTATTTCACCAGCTGGGACCAGGACGTAATGGATACCCTTCGGTTCAGGCAATGGAAAAGGGATTTCGATTCACTGCTTCTTGCCAAACAGGTGCCGCAGCTGAACACAATCCGCCTGATCAACGATCATACCCAGGGGTTGAGAGCAGGAAAGCCAACCCCTTTTGCCCAGGCGGCCGATAATGATTTTGCCGTTGGGAGGCTGGTTGAATACCTTGCCAAATCTCCTATCTGGAACGAATGTGTAATATTTATCCTGGAGGATGATGCCCAGAACGGACCCGATCACGTAGATGCCCACCGAAGCCCGGCATATATCGCAGGCGGTTATGTAAAACGGAACTTTACCGACCACACTCCCTACACCACCTCGTCGGTATTAAGGACCATTGAGCTGATCCTCGGCCTGCCTCCGATGAGCCAGTACGATGCGGCAGCCAGGCCCTTGCGGCGATGTTTTACCAACAGCCCTGCATCCTATTCAATAAAACCTCCCGGGCCTTTTACCGACCTCAGTGAAAAGAACATTGCACTTAATGAGTGGCAAAGGATGAGTGAAGAATTTGACTTCAGCAAGGAGGACAGGGCACCTGAAGACCTGCTAAACAAGGTGCTTTGGTATGCAGTTAAAGGGGCGGATCTACCCTATCCCGGCCCCGTGAGGTCAGCATTTGTAAAACCGACAGTCAAAGAGGAGGATTAGCATGAGGGTAGGAAAATTAATCAGCGATCCGTTTAAAGACCTTGCCGAGAGCGGGAAACTCTCAGGAATGCTGCTGATCCTGGCAACGGTGGTCTCTCTGGCCTTAAGCAATTCCTCCAGGGCTGCTTCCTATCTCAGTATCTGGCATATTGAAATCGGTTTTGATTTTCTCCATGAAAGTGTCCTTCACTGGATCAATGACGGGCTGATGGCTGTGTTTTTCTTCCTTATAGGCCTGGAAATAAAGCGGGAACTGCAGGTTGGGGAACTTGCTGTAAAAGAGAAGGCAATCCTTCCGGTCATGGCAGCCCTTGGGGGAATGATTTTCCCTGCTTTGATCTTTTTCCTTTTCAATTCGGGGTCAAAAGAGCATCTCAACGGCTGGGCCATACCCACTGCCACCGACATTGCATTCTCCCTGGGGATATTGTCTTTACTGGGGAAACGGGCCCCATTATCGCTTAAAATATTTCTGACCGCCTTAGCTATCATTGATGACCTGGGGGCCATTGTGATCATAGCCACTTTTTATACCAGCACCCTTCATCTTGAGATGCTGATGTATGCCTTTATTTTTATCATGCTCCTATTCCTCCTGAACAGGTTAAAAGTCAGATTGTTGTTACTTTACATCATCCCTGCCCTCGGATTATGGTATTGCATCCTTAGATCGGGAGTTCACCCCACCATCGCAGGAGTGGTTGCAGCCATGTTCATCCCAAGGGGAATGGCCCATCATCTCGAAATAAGCCTTCACCGCCCGGTAAATTACTGGATATTGCCATTGTTTGCCCTGGCGAACACTGCAATCCCCCTTCAGTTTGATCCATCAAGGATTTTCAGCGGGCTCACAGCCGGTATCATCCTTGGCCTTCTTGCTGGGAAACCCCTTGGGATCATGCTCTTCTCATGGATTGGAGTAAAAATGAAAATATCTTCACTCCCCAAGGGAACCGACTGGAAACATCTTGCAGGAACAGGTTTACTGGCCGGTATAGGTTTCACCATGTCGATATTCATTGCAGGATTGTCATACAAGGAGCCGGCTGTCCTTGACCTTTCAAAACTCGCGATCCTCGCAGGATCAACACTCTCGGCACTTTTAGGTATGGTTGTGCTATACTTACTTCCAGGGAAGAAGTAAAACTCGGAAATAAGCTGTAAATCAGAGGCAGGTTTTAATATACTGCCGTTCCGCCGGTAAATTCCGTTTTCACAGTGATGTAGCCGGGGTAGGCCAGGCTGCTGCCTCCGACCAGGATACTGGGTTTTAGTTTTACCTTGAATCGTGTAGGTACATGACCAACACCCGCCAGGTTAAAACCAAAGTTCAGTATTGCATCCAGGGATTTGCCCTGAAGCGCCTTTTTAATATCCGTGTCCAACTGTACAGGTATTATTGAAGATGAGGAGGCGGGGACAGTGATCGGGTTCATATAGGAACCCTGCAGCATCTGGATATCATCAATAAAAATTATATAATCGAGGCTGTTTATACCGGCAGGTGCCGGGTTTGGATTTTTCACTTCAAGGTTCAGCCTCAGCGACAAAGGCAGTTCCGGTTGGGCAAGCGCTCCCATGAACATGGCGAAATCGGCTACGCCGAGATCTTTCAATGAAGTATAGTTATCAATTGGGATCCCGGCTAGAACGATATTCTCTGCCGAAAGAAGCCTGAATTCGCAGTTTGCAAGATTTATGGCAGTCCTGGTTTGCTTTGTCACATCACAGGATGTTATCAACAGCAAGAGGAGTAAAGGGAATTTCAGTTTTTGGATGATCTTTATCTTCATGCGGCAAAAATAGGTATTTTAGCAATCCCAATCCCTCAGCCTGACCTATGCGAACTTTAGTGACCGGCCTTGCTCTTATTGCGATAAGCCTGGCTTTAACAGGGAATGCCATCGGCCAGGCAAATAAAAAATCAAACAAACGGCCTAATTTCATCATCATCCTGGCCGATGACCTTGGTTACGGGGAGACGGGATGTTACGGGCAAAAGGTCATCCGCACTCCCAATATTGACAAGCTGGCTTCACAGGGGATGAGGTTCACCGATTTTTATGCCGGGAGCACGGTCTGTGCGCCTTCACGTTGCTGCCTGATGACAGGGATGAACACCGGTCATGCCCAGATCCGCGACAATATGGAGATCGGGAACTGGGATGATTACATGGGGCAGGCTCCGCTCGAACCGGGTACTTATACGATTGCCCGCATGCTCAAGCAAGATGGCTACAAAACGGCATGCATCGGGAAATGGGGACTTGGAGGTCCGGGATCTACGGGGGTTCCGAATGAACAGGGTTTTGATTTTTTCTTCGGATATCTTTGCCAGAGGCCTGCGCATAACCATTACCCGGCATATCTCTGGTACAACAACGAAAAATTCCTGACCGGCAATCCCGATTTCCCCCCCCAGCAGAAGCTGACTGGGAACCCCAGGGACCCTGCAAATTATAAAAAGTACCAGGGGACATCATATGCCGATGAGCTATTCACCGATGAAGCTTTGCATTTTATCAAATCCAATAAGGATTCTGCTTTCTTTTTACTGATGACATACACCCTGCCCCACCTGGCTTTGCAGGTGCCCGACAGGTATTTGCAGGAATACCGCGAGCTTATGAATGACAGTCCCTACACCGGGCAAATGGGTTACCTGCCCGTGTTTTATCCTCATGCCACCTACGCTGCCATGATCAGCGCGCTGGATTATGCGACAGGTAAAATCTTACAGGCTCTTGCCGAGAGCCACCTGGATTCTAACACCTGTGTGATCTTTACAAGCGATAACGGGGCCACTTTCAGCCTTGGAGGGGCCGATCCGCAATTTTTTAACAGCAACGGACCTTTAAGGGGCGGTAAGGGGAGCCTTTATGAGGGAGGGATCAGGGTTCCCTGCATTGCCCGGTGGCCGGGAAAGATCATGGCTGGCCAGGTATGCTCTATCCCTTATGCTTCATGGGATCTCATGCCTACCCTTGCCCAGCTTGCGCAGCTCGGGTTGCCAAAGGATATTGACGGGATCTCCTTTGCACCTGCCCTCCAGGGTGTAAAAAACCCTCCCCTGCACGAATTCCTGTACTGGGAATATACAAGCACAGGCGGGAACCAGGCTATCAGGGCCGGAAAATGGAAAGTAGTGCGAAAAGACCTGATAAAGGAACCAATGAGAAGATTTGAACTTTATGATCTTTCGGAAGATCCAGGCGAAAAGATCAACGTGGCGGAACAGCACCCGGAGATCATCCAGAAAATGAAGGTGTATTCCCGCAAACACACACCTTCTTCAAAACCTGAGTGGAACTTCCTGCACAATTAAGTGAGCCACGAGCCATGAGCCACGATTTAAAATTTCATTACTCATGGCTCATGCCTCATGCCTCATGGCTAATCAGTATTCATCCCAGCTCTTAATCTCAATATCTTCGGGCTTGAGCAGACAGAAGGCCATGATGAATGCATTGGCAAGGTTTGCGTTTGTGATCAGGGGTATATTGTAATCCACTGATGTACGGCGGATGAGGTAATCGTTGTTAAGCTCAGTGCGCGAAAGATTTTTGGGTATATTGATCACCAGGTCTATCTTCCTCTGTTTCAGATAATCTACAATATTTGGCTGGAGGTCTTCATCGGGCCAATGCAGTACGGTTGACTGTATGTCAAAGGATCTCAGGAATTCAGCCGTACCCGGGGTCGCGTAGAGGTTATACCCCAGTTCAGCCAGCTTGCGGCATCCTTCAAGCAGGGTGGTTTTTGCCTTGGCAGGGCCTGTGGAGAGCATGATGTTCTTCCCGGGGATCCTGTAACCCACGCTCAGCATGGCTTTTAAAATGGCTTCATAAAATGTATCACCTATGCAGCCAACCTCCCCGGTTGATGCCATATCGACTCCCAGGATGGGGTCGGCTTTGCTTAAACGTGAGAACGAGAACTGGGGGGCTTTAACACCAATGTAATCAAGGTCGAACAATGATTTATCGGGTTTCTCAAATGAAAGTCCAAGCATCACCTGGGTGCCTATCTCGATGAGGTTGGTTTTAAGGACTTTTGATACGAAGGGAAAAGAGCGGGAAGCCCTGAGGTTGCATTCGATGACCTTGATGTCGTTATTCTTGGCCAGGAACTGGATATTGAAAGGACCGGTAATGTTAAGTGAGTCGGCAATATCGCGGCTGATCCTTTTGATCCTTCTTACGGTTTCTATATAGAGCTTTTGAGGAGGGAACACTATGGTTGCATCCCCTGAATGGACCCCGGCAAATTCAACGTGTTCCGAGATGGCGTACACCACGATCTCTCCTTTGCGGGCAATGGCGTCGATCTCTATCTCTTTTGCTTCCTGTATGAATTCGGAGACCACCACGGGATGTTCCTTTGAGACTTTTGCCGCCAGCTTCAAAAAGTATTCAAGCTCGTTGATATTGGAGACGACGTTCATAGCGGCTCCCGACAATACGTATGAAGGCCGTACCAGTACAGGGAATCCCACTTTTTCAGCGAACTGGTAAATATCGTCGAGGCTGGTGAGTTCCTGCCAGCGGGGCTGGTCGATATCGAGGGTATCGAGCAAGGATGAGAATTTATGCCTGTCCTCGGCCCTGTCGATGTCGATGGGTGATGTTCCGAGAACATGAACCCCCTGGGCATGCAGCCTCAGGGCAAGGTTGTTCGGGATTTGTCCGCCCATTGAAATGATGACCCCGGCAGGATTTTCGAGGGTAATGATGTCCATTACCCTTTCAAAGGAAAGCTCGTCGAAATAAAGGCGGTCGCAGAGGTCGTAGTCGGTACTTACCGTTTCGGGGTTGTAATTGATCATCACGGAGCGGTAACCTGCTTTTTGCACTGTAGTTAAGGCATTCACGCTGCACCAGTCGAATTCGACGGAACTTCCGATGCGGTAGGCGCCGGAACCAAGCACTATCACTGATCTTTGCAGGGAAGTAGCGTCGGCTGCATAGTCAATATCGTGTTCTGTTCCCCCGTAAGTCATATACAGGTAGTTGGTCACGGCGGGGTATTCGGCAGCAAGGGTGTCGATCTGTTTGACCACGGGCAGGACGCCGCGGCTGATGCGGTGTTCCCTCACCAGGAGCATGTCACGGCCTACTTCGGTCTTGTCGTGCTTTAAAATCAGCCTGGCGATCTGGAAGTCGGAAAATCCAAGGCGCTTGGCCTCTTTCAGCAGTTCGTCGGGGAGTTCCTCCAGGGAGGCTATTTTTGAAAGCCCGTGGCTGAGGCGGAAGATATTCTGGAGTTTATACAGGAACCAGCGGTCGATGCGGGTAAGTTCCCATATCCTGTCGACCGTAAACCCTGCTTCCAGTGCCTGGGCGATCACGAATATCCTCATGTCGGTAGGTTCTGTAAGTTCGGTCTCTATGGCCTCGACTTCGAGGTCCTTGTTTCCCACGAACCCGTGCATCCCCTGCCCTATCATCCGCAGTCCTTTCTGAATAGCTTCTTCAAAGGTGCGGCCTATGGCCATGATCTCACCCACGCTTTTCATGCTGGAGCCGATCTGCTTGGAGACCCCACTGAATTTGCCGAGGTCCCAGCGGGGGATCTTCACGACTATATAATCCAGTGCAGGTTCAAAAAACGCCGAAGTGACTTTGGTGACGGAGTTTTTCAGTTCATGCAGGCCATATCCCAGGGCCAGTTTTGCAGCCACGAAAGCAAGGGGATAGCCTGTCGCCTTGGATGCCAGGGCCGATGATCTCGACAAGCGGGCGTTGACTTCTATCACCCTGTACTCCTCCGAATCGGGGTTAAGGGCATACTGTATGTTGCATTCGCCTATGATCCCCAGGTGCCTTATGACTTTGATTGAAAGATCACGGAGTTTATAATACTCTGCATTGGTTAGGGTCTGGGAAGGCGCGACGACAATACTTTCGCCGGTATGGATACCCAGGGGGTCAAAATTCTCCATATTGCAGACCGTGATGCAGTTGTCGTAACGGTCCCTGACCACTTCGTATTCGATTTCCTTCCAGCCTTTGAGGGACTCCTCGACAAGGATCTGGGTGGAGTATGAGAATGCCTTTGCGGCCGCGGTCTTCAGGTCTTCTTCATTCCCGCTGAAACCGCTGCCTTGTCCGCCCAGGGTAAATGCCGCGCGTATTATTATAGGAAAGCCTATTTTGGAGGCCGCGTCCATGGCTGCTTCGGTTGATTCCACTGCAAAGCTTACAGGTGTCTTCACCCCTATCTCAAGAAGTTTGTTGACGAAACGTTCACGGTCTTCGGTGTCGATGATGGTCTGGACAGGAGTTCCAAGCACCCTTACATTATGTTTTTCCAGCACCCCGGTCTTGAACAGGTTGACACCGCAGTTGAGGGCGGTCTGTCCTCCAAAGGAAAGCAATATCCCGTCGGGTTTCTCTTTTTCAATGACCCGTTCAACGAATTCGGGTGTAACGGGCAGGAAATAAACCTTATCGGCTATTTCTTCCGACGTCTGTATGGTTGCAATGTTCGGGTTGACCAGCACAGTGGATATCCCTTCCTCTTTCAGAGCCTTGAGGGCCTGGGAACCTGAATAGTCAAATTCCCCGGCCTCACCTATTTTGAGAGCGCCGGAGCCGAGGATGATCACTTTGCGGATGTCTTCTCTTATAATGTCTGTCATCATTTCTTATTGCCTTTCGTCATCAACCGTTGAAACTCATCAAACAGGAAACGGGTATCGTTTGGCCCCCCCGAAGCTTCGGGATGAAACTGGGTCGACATGAACGGCCTGGTTTTATGCCGTATCCCTTCGTTGGTATTGTCGTTGAGGTTTATGAAGTATGGTTCCCAGTCGGTGCCAAGGGTTTCGTTGTCCACTGCAAACCCATGGTTCTGGCTTGTGATGTATGCCCTGTTTGTGCCGACCTGCAGCACCGGCTGGTTGTATCCCCTGTGGCCGTATTTCAGTTTATATGTACTGGCCCCTCCTGCTATCGAGAGCAGCTGGTTTCCAAGGCAGATGCCGAACACCGGCGTATCCCTCTCCAGCGCTTTTGCAACATGGCTGATTGTTGCCTCGCACATCCGGGGATCGCCCGGGCCATTGGAGAGAACCAATCCGCCGTAATCCTCTTTTGTAAAATCATAATCCCAGGGAACTCTTTTTACAGTCACTCCCAGATCGATCAGGCAGCGGAGGATGTTGTTCTTCACACCGCAGTCGACGAGTATCACTTTGTTATCATTCCCTTCATATACCTGGGGTTTGGGGATACTTACCATCGCCACGAGGTTATCCTTGTTGGGATCATACCAGTCAATTTCGCCTTCACCCGATGAAATGAGTTTGCCAAGCATGGTTCCTTTTTCGCGGAGGTGTTTTGTAAGGGCCCTGGTGTCGATACCGTACAAGCCGGGTATATTGTATTCACGGAGCCAGTCGCTAAGGCTCTTCATCGCGTTCCAGTGGCTGTAATCGACTGAATAATCGGAGATGACCAGGCCTGTAATATGCACGTGGTCCGATTCGAAGAACCTCGACAGTCCGTTTTCAAAGCGGTCGCGGGGAACCCCGTAATTACCTATCAGCGGGAAGGTAAGTACAAGGATCTGCCCTTTGTATGAGGGATCGGTAAGGCTTTCGGGGTAACCTGTCATGGCGGTGTTGAACACCACTTCCCCCGCAACGGAGCGGTCGGCCCCGAATTGCTTCCCCTCAAGCCTGGTGCCGTCGTCGAGGATCAGATAACTTTTATTGTTCATTCCATGCCAGTTTAATAAATACTGTTTCAAATGCGGAAATATTGACATCTCCGTCGAGGGGTTTGATCTCCCCTCCAATTGCATTTACAAGTGAAGCCCTGATCTTTTTTGTTGCTGCTGAAGTTCCATTGGCAGGTACTTTCATAAGCAGCAGGGGATTAAAGGCAGCAGGGCGGCCTGCCGTTTCACGAAGCTGGTAAAACACGCCTGTATTGTCAGCCTCGGGCCGGGCATTAATTAAGAGAAGGTTCCCCGGGATATTCCCCATTAACCCGGCTTTCGCAGGATTGGGATTATCACGGCCCGAGGCGGGCAGCACCCTTGAAAGCATTGGTATTCTTGCCCCCCAGGCAAAACGGGCAGCCTCATCATTGGCTATGGCCGGGGCCGAGGTGATCTGGTAGGTCCACTTTAGTTCCCCCTCCTGGCTTGCAAGAAAGTTGGTAGTCCAGTAGTTGTTGAGTACCCAGGAATAAATTACAGGCCGGGGTTTACTGACTATGGGCTGGAATTTACCGAGATTGATATCTCCGAGCTGAACGATCGGGATCTCTGGGGACACAAAGACCACTCCGCAGCTGTCATCGGCAAGTGAAACAAAGTTCTGGATCCCCTGCCAATCGGTTGCAGAGCCATTGATCTGGTCCCTGCCGGCTTCAACGGTTGCGCCTGCGACTTCAAAGAATACCTTATTTTCTTTTTTCATGTTAAAAGGAAAAGAGACATATACTCCTTCGGGATCAGTCACGGAAAGTTTTTTCATTGAGTACCTGAATTCTATCTTCTTTTCGGCAGAATATAGCCTTATCTCGCATTTTACACCATCCTCCGAAGCACATCCGGGAAGCTGTCCTGTAAGTGTCAGGCTGGTCCATACCGGTCCGGTGGTAATGCCTGAAACCGAGATCTTGTCCCATGACCTTCTTTTGAATTCTTCCAGATGCCCGTTTGTGATCTGCTCCCTGTTCTTTCCAAGAGTCTCGTAAATAAATTCACCGAACCCGTATTTGGCTGAGAAGTCAACAAGTTCCCGATGTGCATTTTTGTCAAACAGGCTGGTGATCCTGCCCGTTGCAGGGTCAATTTTCAGGATATACCAGGAGTTTTCAATAGAACCTGTGAACTTTGTCAGAGCCTGATGCTTTGCAGGTTCAGTTGCCACCTCAATGCGGTAAGAGCTGTAACCCATTGGCGGGACATCCCCGGCAAACAGCGTCCAGTAGCTGCCTTCCGCCCTATCGCTCCATGCCTGGATCTTCACTTCTTTATTTTCCGGATCAAGTATCCTGAACTGCCTGTCGGCGGGCAGGAGCTGGTGGTCGATGTAAAGGTTCACATTTCCCGAACGGTTCCAGTTCATCGTATTGATGACTGAGATGGATGCTTCCCGGGAAAAAGAAGGCAGATGGTCCTGGACACACCCCATGACCTCCTCTCTCAAGATCCTGTTCTTCTTCACAGCTTCCCAGGTGTACGAAAGTTTCTCACCCAGCTGGACCACGCTGTTTTCGCACATGGGGTCAGAGATGCTTTCAGCTGCCCCGAAGGTATGTTCATCATAAAAAGCGAGGTCTTCAAAGATCTGCTGCTGAAGGTCTTCGACATGACGGTTACGTTCTGCACCCATGATCCGGGCCATTGCCATCAAGCCGTCATTGGCGATGAAGTCGGCATGGGCCATTCTAGTGTAAGCTGTTGTAAGGGCAGCCGAACCAAATCCATCGATCCACCAGTCGGGCCAGGCTCCTTTAATAACGGGAAGTTCCTGTAAATGCTTTTCCCTGACCTCATCGAGGAATTCAGAGATAGTGGCCAGCCTCAGTTGGGGCCATACATAAGTTTCATTCCATTCCTTAACAATATTGCAGGCGGTTGTGGAAGGAGGGGAATTATCGGTCATATACCCGCTGAACTGAATAGCATATTCATTGAAAGGATACCCCTTTTGGTTTATATCAGAAAGATGGGCAAAGAGATTTTTCTCAAGTGTTTCCCTGTCATTGATAATTCCCATACCGTTACCCCACATATAATGCTCGGGCCGGTTCACAATGATCCTTTTGCCTGAAGGGCTCTCCCAAACGAAGGTGGTAGGGCGGTTAAACGGCTTAAGGGCCCTGTCGGTGTTTTGCCCCATGTTGAGATAACTGATCCCTGCCCCGCTGAGGTAATCCACAAGACACCAGGGAACCCCGTTGATATCGTCCTGCATGGCTGTTTTCACAGTAAAGCCGAGGCCCCGGAATAAGCCGACAGGCCTGAGTGAAGTGGCAATAGTAGTTTCATCCCCAAGGTCGGAAGAATTCAGGTAAAGGGCCGTAAGTTCTATCCTGCCTTCCTTCAGCCTTCTGCGGAGCCTTTCCCTCTGGGCGGGAGGTCGTGACTTCAGGTATTCCGTCACTGCCCATGAAGTCTCGCAGGTCCACCTGAACTTCGCGGCATCAGGAAAAGAATCGGTTTGGTCGCAATAATCGAGAGCGTAATCTATATATCGAAGATGTTCGGGTAGAATCTCGGTCTGGGGCCTTGTATATCCTATGTCGGTATGCGCATGCTGAACGAAGTATATTTTCCATGGCTTCACAGGGTAACATGTAACCGCTTTTTTCAGGGGTTCCGAGCCTTCCATGGTTATTTTAACCTGTTCCTTCTGAGGCTTCTCTGTTGTGGGGAATAAAATCCTGACGGCCGTATACCCCGGTTGGAGCAATAAGGTGGTCATCTTTCCGCCGGACTGTTCGATGGTGGTTTTCACGGGTTCGCCAAGGTGCACAAAACCGGCGATGACTGAAAAGTATTTCAGATCCTGTGCTCCGCGGATGACAGCCTCCTGCTGTACAAGGCTGATTCTCTCTGACACAGCCGCTTCGAATGTCATATACCAGGTACGGCTCCCGGCCGATTCCCCGCAAATCCTTACAGTCTGCCTTTCCCCTTTTTTTATATATGACGACGGCACTGAAAGGATGGCATATCCCATTGGATCATCATACTTATCGATCATGGTGGTCCTGAAGGTCAGTGTGGTCCCCTGTGGTCCCGGCAATGTCCAGGTCTTTTTTTCAGAAACCGGCGGATTCTCAAATGTAAGGCAGTATCTCCCGTTCAGGAAAAGCTTATACGAATGGCCGACGGGATTGGCGTCGATACCAAACATCCAGACAAACTGAACATGACCGGTATTCAGGCCGGAAGGAATTTTTTCGGTTTCCCATTCAATATATCTCGTTGAATCTTCCGAGCGTACAAGCAGGGACGACTTCACCTCCGGTTCGGGTGAATGATAACCGAAGCCGCCTCCTTTTATCGATCTTTCCCATCCCATGAAAAATGAGGAAGGCCAGTTTGCCTTTTCAGCTGCTGCCAGGCCCTGGGCAGCAAGCAGCAGAATGAGGAAAAGTCTTACAACCAGGGCAGGTCTAATCATGGAACAGCATTTCCTTTTTTAACAATGTTTTAGGTATGCCAGGACCTTCTATATAGACCTCGAGGCCGGCACTTCCGGTCCTCTGGAAATACTCCACCCTGATGGCATGGTACCCTGCGTTGAGACCTTGCTCCAATGTTTTTTCCTGCATTGAATGAAGCCCGTCATTATTGATCCCGACCAATCCGTCGAGTATGAGTTTGCTGCCATCATCAGAGACAAGGGTGAACCTGTATAAGGCGCGTTTAGGGACTTTAAAATAGCCATCAAAATACATGGCAAAATTTTCATTGCGTTTCTTTGGTGCCAGGGTGATCGTATCCACTACACCGAAAGACCATTGTGGGAGTTTCTTAAAATTAGGCATTTTATCCCACTCACCTTCAAAATAGCGGTATGAAAGACCAGGTTTCAGGTTCGACACGGCCCTTGCAACTGTGGGTATTTTCTGAATGTAAAACCTGGTACTGGTACCGCTTACAGGTTTGCCATCCCTGAAGCACCTGGCATTCACATAGCCTCCCCTGTAAAGGGTAAAGGGACTCTGGTACAGGGTTGCCCCGGCTTCTACCTGCCTGACAGTGTCGCTGACCAGGAACCTGATCTCAACATTAGGACGGGAAGAACTGAGTGTGACTTTCAGGGAATCGACCAGGCATGAAAACGCGGAATTGATCTCAGGAGGATTTGTGAAATCGGGTTCGCCTTTGAGATCAAGAACGATGACGGTATTGATGGTGTCGGGTGCCGTCGGGGGCAAATTGACCGTAATGGCATCGTTTACACGGGACGTTTTAAGGGCCTTATGGTTTTTATCTGAAAGGATAAAGGCCTTGTTCACCTTATTGAGGCATCCGGGGATAAGGAGTTGCCCGTTGCCGGGCCAGTTGAAAACATGAAGATACAGCCTGAAACCGCCTTTTTCTGATTTCATGGTACAACGGCCCCATGGGGTTGAAATGAAAGGGCTGGCATTTGTACCGTATATTGACTCGGAATTAAGATCCATCCAATTGCCTATATCCTTCAGCCTGTCGATGCTTTCCCCGGGGAATGTCCCCTGGGAGGTCGGGCCGATGTTCAGGAGGTAATTTCCCCCTTTTGAGGCGATGTCGGTAAGCATCCTGATTATTTCCTTCGAGCTTTTAAAGTTCTTGTCATTGCTGTTATATCCCCAATGGTCGTTCATGGTCATGCAGGTTTCCCAATCGGTTCCCGGCAACCCGGTGGGAGGGATCTGCTGCTCGGGGGTTCCGAAATCGCCTCCGAACATCCCCTGTTTGGTCATGCCTTCCATATCCAGTCTCCCTGCGCCAACGCGATTATTAATAAGGATGGAAGGCTGGAGGTTCCTTACATAATTATAGAGATCAAGCCCACGT
This sequence comes from uncultured Bacteroidales bacterium, assembly GCA_903837605.1. Classification (GTDB taxonomy): domain Bacteria; phylum Bacteroidota; class Bacteroidia; order Bacteroidales; family FEN-979; genus CAIRDP01. The sequence continues at coordinate 45,571 of CAILVF010000081.1, forward strand.
ACCTGGTTCCAGGTGGATTCCCATTCCCCGTCGAACCAGAGCACCCCTATATCGCCATATTGTGTGAGCAATTCCTTAAGTTCGGCTTTCATATAGGCCACGTACTTATCATAATCGGCATCCCCCGCCGGCCTGTCTTTTTCCCATTCCCTCCTTGGCAGGTAGTCGGGATGGTGCCAGTCCATGATCGAATAATAAAAACAGAATTTTAATCCGTATTTCCGGCAGGCAGCGGCAAGTTCTTTCATCGGGTCGCGCTGAAACGGAGTCTTCATTATATTAAAGTCGGTTTGTTTGGTATCAAACATGCAGAATCCGTCATGATGCTTGGAAGTGATCACTATATATTTCATGCCGGCATCCCGGGCTGCTTTCACCCATTGGTCGGCATCAAAACCGGTCGGGTTGAACCTGGTCCTGAAATCATCATAGGTCTCCAGAGGGATCTCTGCAGATGTTCTTATCCATTCCCCGTATCCTGTTTTTCCGTTCCAGCTGCCGGCAGGAACCGAATAAATCCCCCAATGGATAAACATTCCGAAGCGGGCGTCACGCCACCATTGCATGCGTTGATCATGCCGGGCTTCAGTTTCCTTCTGTGCGGAAAGCCCCGGAAATAAGCAAAAAGAAAGTAAAATCAGAACCAGTAATTTTTTCATTGGTATATTTGTTTTGAAAAATGCAAGTCTTAATCGGCCATAAAATTATAAAATCTGACCATTGGAAACTACCTTAAGTCAAATCAAAAGGCTGCTTTGTTCATTACTTTTTTTTATAGTACTGAATTCCGTAAGCGGTGAAGTCATACTTCCCCCTGTACTTTCAGATCATATGGTACTGCAGCAGTTCAGCCATGTTAACTTTTGGGGCCGTGCTGCCCCCCAGGAATCCATTGTTGTTTATACAAGCTGGAACAATAAAAGCTATCCCGTCACTGCAGATCCTGAAGGCAACTGGAAGCTTCAGCTGTTTACAGGAGGGCCAGGCGGCCCTTACACTATAACATTTACTGCCAGGAACAAGGTGGAGATCAGGGATGTGATGGTTGGCGAAGTATGGGTCTGCAGCGGACAATCCAATATGGAGTTTACATTCCGTGATCTCGGGGGCTGGAAATCATACAGCTCAATGAAGAGGCAATTTGACACCTCTGATTTTCAAAAGATACGGCTTTGCACCATTGGCAAGCAGGCAATGCCTGTTCCATCGGATTCATGCAATGCAAAATGGGTTAACGCAGATTCGTCTTCGGTACTGAATTTCAGCGCCACTGCTTTTTATTTCGGCCTTGACATTTATAAGAAATTCAATATCCCTGTCGGCCTGATCGTTTCAAGCTGGGGAGGCACCCCCGCTGAAGCCTGGACCCCTGTGGAGTACCTGAGGAACATTCCCGGCCTTTCCTATTACCTCAATCATCCCAACAACCCTTCCTGGGAAGCCTCGGCACCTTCGGTATTATTCAATGGGATGGTTTATCCCCTGCGTAACTACACGATTAAAGGATTCATCTGGTACCAGGGAGAATCGAACAGGTATGACCCAGACCTTTATGGAATCCTGTTCAGAAGCATGATCCTTTCCTGGCGTAAATACTGGGATAACATGACTCTCCCTTTTTACTTCGTACAGATCGCTCCCTATGATTATGCCGACTACGATGAAGCCAGCGGTTATCTCCGGGAAGCCCAGGAAAAAGCTCTTAAACTTGATTATACCGGGATGGCCGTTACACTCGATATAGGAAACCTTAAAGATATCCATCCGAAAAATAAAGAAGAGGTTGGTTACCGCCTCGCACTTCTGGCATTTGCAAGAACGTATTCACAGGCACTCAGGAGATCGGCAGCCAGTCCTTTATTCAGGTTCGCAAGGACCGAGGTTGACAGGATCCAGGTATACTTTAAGGACGTCGATTTTCTATACAGTAAAGGGGACCGGATCAGCGGTTTCAGAATTGCGGGCAGTGACGGGGTTTTCAAGCCTGCTGATGCTGTAATAGCGGGAAGCTCAGTAATAGTTCACAGTAATGATGTTCCCTCGCCGAAATACGTGAGGTATGCCTTTTTGAACACTGATACGGCTTCAATATTTGACCAATGGGGATTGCCGGCAGCTTCATTCAGAACTGATTCCATCCCCGTGAACTTCAGGGAAGTTCATATTTCTGCCGTTTTTAATCCCTTGAAGAAAAACTGGAGAATCGGTTTGACATGCCCTGACCCTGCTGCCACCCTTCGTTATACTGCAGATGGGAGCCTGCCCTCATTAACATCAGCCATTTATACCGACACAATAACCATCGATGCCTCCCGTGAAATTAAAGCGAAAGCCTTTTTAAAGGAAATTCCTTCACAATCAACATCTGCAATCAGCATCGCTACCCATGAAGCCGTTGGCTGTATTGCAGGTTTGAAATTCAAGCCTTCATCAAAATATAAAGGAAGTGCCTACACACTTACCGACGGGATCTCCGGAAGCAGGAATTTCCATGACGGCTGCTGGCTTGGTTTTCAAGGAGATGACTTTGAGGCGGTGATTGACCTGGGACAGGAAAAACAAATCGGCTCTGTCAGGATCAATTTCCTTATCGACATCCTTTCACAGATATATCCTCCCGGGATAGTAAGCATATTTACGAGCAAAGACGGCCATGAGTTTAAGAAAGCACGGGATTTCAAGCCAAACGACACTAATCCTAAAGATATGCCGGCGAAACCGGAGGTAATGGAGATTGCCGGCCGGGACCTGAACCTTTATACGAGGTATATCAAAGTGTATGCAAAGAACCAGGCATCAAATCCGTCCGGGCATCTTACGCCGGGCCAGAAATGCTGGCTTTTCGTGGATGAGGTAAAGTGCGAAAAGTAAATTCAAACAGCTGTCGAGCTTTACCTGGCAATAAAGTTTCACCTGGGTTTAAGGAAGCTGCTCTTCAATAACGCATAGCTCATCACCACTCTTGACTTTATTCGCATCATCAGAAAACTCAGTGTACTGTTCCAGCAATGCTCCGGGTTTGGGGTCAATACTTCCCGGGGGAGTCGAGCACTTTCCCATTTTCCAGATACTTCCTCCCGGGTTTGAAATTTTCACCCCTTTCTGGTAAAGAATCTGGAGAACATCGGTCGGGAAATATTTGGCCAGATCAATGGTATCAAAAGCCACAGATTTCCTGCCTGTTATTGGATTAAAAACATGCACTAAAAGTTTGTCTGTTCCTGGCATACTTGAAAAATTAAGGTTAATAATAACCCCACTAAAATATGTAATATTTTGCAAGAAGCAATATTCTTTGCTAAAATTATTAATAGTTATATCTTTGATTTGTAATTCAATTAACTCGTTTTCTCATGTGGTGTCGTTTTAATGCTATGCTAATGTTGTTGTCGTTGACCAGTTTTTTTCAGCTGTCGGCAACCAAAGCACAAAATCATCCGATTGAGATTTCCGGATTTTCTTACCAGGTCAGGAACTGGCCTCCAAACTCTAATGCACCGGCCAGTATCTTCAATATAGCCCAGACTCCAGATGGTTACCTGTGGCTCGCAAACGAATATGGCTTATACAGGTTTGACGGGATGCACTTCACCTATCTGAACAATTCATCCTTGAGTTTCTTTAAATACCAGGACTGCGGTGCTCTCTGCCTTACAAGTGACAGCACACTTCTTGCCGGATTCAGCAACGGCCTGGTGCTTGCCTATAAGAATCAGCGCTGGAGTGCACTTGATTCCGAAAGCGTTTTCATGAACAAGAACATAACCGCCATTTCAGAGGATTCAGATCACAACCTGTGGATTGGTCTTGCAGGCAGCGGAGTTTTAAGATACAGGCACAAGGTGTCCAGGTTGTTTTCCATGGCCGAGGGCTTATCCAATAATGATGTTAACGTGATCTGCCCTGGCAGGGTCGGCGAAATATGGATAGGAACCGACGACGGGCTTTGCCTTATCGGCAAGGATGGCATCCGTATCTACAGTCAGAAGGAGGGGCTTGCACACCCGAATATAAACGGCCTTTGGATGGATTCTGCAGGTACTCTCTGGATCGGAAGCTCAGATGGGCATATCTGTTATCTTCAGAACGGGAAAGTGAATCCCTGGATCGATAAACAAGGCATTATCAGAAGCAGTATTAAGCAAATCACAGGTTATAATAAAGACATACTCGCAATTGCTACAGAGGGGCAGGGCGTTATCCTGCTCAATACGGTAACTCAGAAGACAGAGCAGGTTGACAACAGGAGGCACCTTGCATCAAACCTCGTACTTACCGTGTTCAAAGACAAAGAAGATAACCTTTGGGCGGGCACCCAGGCTTCAGGGCTTTCAAGGATCAGGAGGGTTGCAGTGCAGGTTCTTTCAGGGAATGGACTTTCGGGCAATTGCATTACCTCGATATTACAGGCTGCAGACGGCAGCATACTGGCCGGAAATTCCACCGGCGGACTAGACCGGATCAGGGCCGGCAGGATTGAGAATCTCGGCTCCGGGATTGGTGTCGGAAAAGTTCCCATATATTCTGTTGCCATTGACACTAAAAATAACATCTGGATCGGCAGCCTTAAAAACCTCCTTAAGTATGACGGTAAAACAGCTACTCGCTTCAATGAGAAACAGGGCCTGAAATGCACCTATTTTCACGCTTTATTCATAACTAAAGACGGAAGTCTCTGGGTTGGGACCGACCAGGGCATTTTTATCATGAAGGGTGATAAAGTAAGTACCGTACTTACTACCATGGAAGGATTGCCAAGCAATAAGATCTTCTGTTTCCTCGAGGACCGGAAAGGTTCGGTTTGGGCCGGGACCCAGGATGGCGGGCTTGCAAGGATCAAAGACGGAAAAATAAAAACCTTCGGGACGAAGCAGGGATTACCCGACAATATGATTCTGTGCCTCCACCTGGATTCTCTTAATAATATATGGATAGGAACCGGGCAAAGCGGGCTGATTCATTTCAATCCGGAAACGGAAAAATTCACACGTATAGCCACCAGGGAGTTAGGATCCTCTATCGGATATATCTTCGAAGACAATTCTGAACATTTGTGGTTTGCAGGTTCGGGTGGCCTTGGAACAGCTAAATTCAGCAGTTTACAGAAGTCATTAGATCAGAAAAACAGTCCTTTATTTATGCAGTATATCGGCTTTGATACTGCTATTGGATTCACAGGCATGAACATGGGTCTTTTTCCAGGGGCTTCAAAATTAAAAAACGGCCAGTTTTGGTACCCCTGCTCCGATGGAATCGCCATAATAAATCCCGAGACCTCCCTGGTATGGAGTTCTAACCCAATTCCAATAGTGGATTCTGTATTCATTAACAGCCGTGCCGCCAGGCAAAGGGAGGTTTATCAGGTTGGCGCAGGTATGATGAACCTTGAGATCCATTATACCGCACCTTCTTTTATCGGACCTGAAGACCTTACTTTCAGGTACCGGCTTGCCGGATTTGACAGGGACTGGGATTCGGTTGGCACGAGGCGAACAGCTTATTATACCAATGTTCCGCCGGGAGACTATACGTTCGAGGTGCAGGTTTTCAATAACCTCGGTGAATTATCTCCGGTCACCGCAAGTATAAAAATTCACGTACTGCCTTTTTTCTACCAAACATGGTGGTTTATCCTGATTTGTTTCATCTCAGGCATTGCTTTGGTTGTGCTTATAATAAATTACAGGATACGTTATATTCGTGAAAAAGAGCTGGAGGCACTTGTAGATGCCAGAACAGAGGAAATCAGGAAGCTCAACGAACAGCTGGAAGAAAAAGTCTCGAACCGAACGGCCCAGCTGGAGGCTGCAAATAAGGAACTTGAAGCATTTTCCTATTCTGTATCACACGACCTTAAAGGGCCGGTGCGCCGTATCGACAGCATCACCAGGGCTTTTATCGAAGATTATTTCTCATCCCTTGATGAAACGGAACGGGATTTTCTTAATAAGATCACCGAATCGGCAGGGTCGATGAACCTGCTTATTGATGAATTGCTTAAGCTTTCGAGGATAGTAAGGCATGACATCGATAAGATGCAGGTCAACATCAGCGATATCGCAATTGATATCAACCGGGAGATAAAGAACCTTAATCCCAACAGGAAAGTAAGACTGTTGTTACAGGAGGGGATGCTGGAATACTGCGACCCCAAACTATTGCGCATTGCATTCCAGAATCTTTTTGACAATGCCTGGAAATACTCAGGGAAAGAAAAAGAGTCGGTTATTGAATTCGGCCGCCAGGTAAAGGACGGGAAAACAGTTTACATGGTGAGGGATAACGGTGTAGGGTTCGACATGACTTATTACGAAAAATTATTTACCCCTTTTCAAAGGCTTCACAGTGACGACCAGTTCACCGGCACCGGTATAGGACTGGCTACAGTGAAACGAATCATCCTCAAGCACGGAGGGTTAATCTGGGCTGAAAGTGCGCCTGGGGAAGGCACTACCTTTTATTTCACCTTAAATTCTGGCGTATAAACAATTATTCCTGGCAGATGAGAAAAATTAAGCTGTTGCTTATTGAGGATGATGAAACCGATGCGCTGCTCGTAATCAGGCAGCTGAAAAAGGACGGTTTTGAAGTGGACCATGTTCGGGTGAAAACCAGGCCCGATATGGAAGCCGAGCTGGACAAAGGAGGTTGGGACATTGTGATATCCGATTATGCCATGCCTGGGTTCAGCGGGCAGGAAGCCTTGAAAATTTTCAAATCTAGGAATCTTGATATTCCTTTCATTCTGGTATCCGGAACCGTGGGTGAAGACCTTGCTGTGAGCATCATGAAGGGGGGCGCCAACGATTACATGATGAAGAGTGCCCTGAACAGGCTGGGCCCTGCTATTACACGGGAGCTTGAGGAAATGCAGGTGAGGATTGAAAAGAAACAAGCCCAGCAGGAGCTGATCATTGCAAAACTGGCCGCTGAAGAGTCAAGCAGGGTTAAATCGTCTCTCCTTGCCAATATGAGCCATGAGTTCCGCACCCCCATGAATGGGATCCTTGGATTTACAGAGATCCTGAGTTCATTGATGACTGATGAGTCTCAGAAGGGGATGGCAAACCATATTCTTACATCAGCAAAACGGCTCATGCGGACCCTGAACTCGATAATGACATTTGCCCAGCTGGATTCGGGCTACAGCCTGAATATGGTTAATGTCAATCTTTCTTCGCTTCTTGAACATTGTGTAGACGGCATCAGGGAAATTGCTAAGCAAAAGCAGCTTGCTATAAATTGCAGCATTGAAAAAGGGATTTTTATTCAATCTGACGAACATCTTTTGCAAACCTCGCTTCTGAATCTGATCGATAATGCCGTTAAATTCACCAACACCGGCGGGATCGCTGTATTTCTGAAAAAAGAGGCAAATGCATCCGGGGATATATTTATCAGCATCCGGGATACAGGAATAGGCATTCCCGATGAAAAACGGGAAATGATATTCGAAGAGTTCAGGCAAGCCAGTGAAGGATATAACAGACCTTACGAAGGGAGCGGACTTGGCCTGGCCATTACCAGAAAGAGTATCCATCTTCTCAACTGCCGGCTGAGCGTTGATAGCGAGGTTGGGAGAGGATCAACATTTATGTTATCTATCCCTTCACGACCTGAAAGCATTGAAAACAAAGAAATTGCAACTGTAAAAACTGATGACCCCGCTCCCTCCGAAGGTGTAAGCGGGGTATCTCCTCTTCTACTGCTGGTTGAAGACAATGATGCGAATATTGACCTTGTGAAATTTTTTCTTAAAAAAGAATACAGGCTTGATGTTGCAAAGGATGCATTGTCAGCCATCGGGCTTGCAAGCAAAAACCAATACGATTGCATATTGATGGATATCAATCTCGGGCCGGGGATGGATGGAGGTGAGGCTATTGAGCTGATCAGGCAGAAACCTGAATATTTTTCAACTCCTATAATTGCAGTAACGGGTTACACCCTGCAGCAGGAGAAGGAAGCTATTCTGAAAAAGGGGGCAAATCATTACCTGGCTAAACCATTCAATAAAGATCAGATTTCTTCATTGTTAAAATACGTCTTCGGAAACCCGGTTAACGGATAAGTGTAACCTTCCCTTTGTTGGATATCTTGTCTTTTGTGCTGTTCGTTTCGTAATAGATTATCCAGTTATAGACTTCTGGGGGACAGGGTTTACCCTTGAATGTTCCATCCCAGCCTTCGTCGATACTATTCGATTCATAGATGACCTGGCCCCATCTGTCAAAGATCTGGATCTGGAACCTTGTAATATTTTCCACAGGAAGACCCAGTATTTTAAACCGGTCGTTCAACCCGTCATTATTAGGCGTGAAAGCGTTGGGAATCGCCTGGTGGACAAATACCGTTACTGTATCGTAAAATTCATCACCTGCGCAGATCTTTGCGTATGCGATATAAGTGGTATTTTCCATGGGTGTCACGATGACGGTCTGATTTTCGGAAATCTCTTCACCACCCTGGTACCAGCGGTAACTTACTTTATTTCCTGGCGTGACAGGCCTGAGGTCATAAGTTATTTGTGCAACCTGGAAGCTGTCCACTGTAGTCGGAGTATACCTCCAGGCAGTCTTAGTTTCGGTAAATGGTGCGGCATTATGACCCGGCACAAAGAACCCTATATACCCACTGGTATTCTGGAGTCCCAGTGTCCCCTTATTGTCGAGCCAGTCACATCCAGGTTTCCTCATAATGTGATTCTCTATGATGTTGCTTCCTTCATATAATACAATCTGGAATGTGGCAACGGAATCCATGCAATTGTACATGGGACAATCGCACCACATCACGATAAGGCTCCGGGCGGGCTCCTTCCCAAGGGTCTGGTAGAAGATATAAGGGCTGCCTCCTGAGATTGGATTAAGGTCAATGAACGGGCCGAGAATGCAGTTTTTGGGATTATAATCGGCCGTACTGGGTATGCTGAAAGGCTTTCGGGTGCCCTTAGCATTGGGGTTCGGTGAAAAACTTATCCAGCCGTTGGCTCCAACATAAAATTGTGAATACTTATTTCCAAAAAAAGAAAACTCGAAACCGATCGGGTAAGGCCCTTCCACCCCGTCATCCGTAGTATTGATCCCAATGCCAACCATTCCATAAGTTGCTGTCAGGGTGACCGGGACCCCGGGATTGATGGTATCGTCAACACCTGCACTCAGCTGGGAGAATGACAGGAGAGGGAAGAAAGAAAGGAGCAGTATCAGGGTGATTTTATGCATACAGCCGGACCAGCCAGGATGAATTGTGATGTCAGATATCAGATGTCGGATGCAAAGATCAACAATTTGCCGGAAAATTAATACTTTTGTAATTCATTGCTAATTCATAACGTTCCGGGTTTTATAAAAATTTTCTATATGAAAAAAGATACTGCACTTTTTAACATTATTAAAAAGGAGCTTCACCGCCAGAGCAGCGGGATTGAACTTATCGCATCCGAAAATTTCGTCAGCGACCAGGTGCTGAAGGCGATGGGATCATGCCTTACCAACAAATATGCCGAGGGTTATCCCGGTAAACGATATTACGGTGGCTGTCAGAATGTTGACTTGTCGGAACAGCTCGCCATCGACAGGGCAAAAACCTTGTTCAACGCCGAATGGGCGAACGTTCAACCACATTCGGGGGCCCAGGCCAATATGGCGGTTCTCATGACGATTTTAAAACCCGGTGATACCTTTATGGGCCTGGACCTTGCTCATGGAGGCCACCTTTCACACGGTTCCCCTGTTAACTCTTCAGGCATTTTCTACAAAGCCGTAGGTTACCAGGTAGAACAGAGCACTGGAGTAATAGATTATGATAAAATGGAAGCCCAGGCCCTGCAGGTCAGGCCGAAACTCATAATAGCAGGCGCTTCTGCCTATTCCCGTGACTGGAATTATAAACGGATGCGTGAGATCGCCGATAAGATCGGGGCCCTCCTGATGGCCGATATTGCACATCCGGCCGGTCTTATAGCAAGAGGCCTGCTTAATGACCCCATGCCATGGTGCCATGTCGTAACGACAACAACACATAAGACCCTTAGGGGACCGCGTGGAGGCATGATCCTTATGGGCAAGGATTTTCCCAATCCCTGGGGCCTTACTACTCCGAAAGGCGAAGTAAAAATGTTCTCCCAGCTGCTCGATTCGGCCGTTTTCCCCGGAGTCCAGGGAGGGCCGCTTGAACATGTCATCGCTTCCAAGGCTGTATCCTTCTTCGAAGCGCTTTCTGATGAATACATGGATTACGTTATCCAGGTAAAGAAAAACGCTACCGTTATGGCAAAAGCCTTTGTTGACAAGGGATATCATGTCATCTCAGGCGGTACCGACAACCACCTGATGCTGATTGATCTCAGAAAGAAATTCCCTGCCATCAGCGGGAAGCAGGTCGAAAACACCCTGGTCCAGGCCGACATCACCGTAAATAAGAACATGGTTCCTTTCGACAGCCGTTCTCCCTTCCAGACCTCGGGCCTGAGGGTGGGGACTCCTGCGATTACGACAAGAGGACTGAAAGAAAAACATATGCCTGTTATCGTTGATATGATAGACGAAGTGATCAGTGAAATTGAAAACCAGGATCTCATCCTGAAAGTCAGGAAAAAAGTTAATGAGATGATGGCCGAATATCCTTTGTTTGCATACTGATAATCACAAACTGATCATGAAAACCCTTTACCTGGTCCGCCATGCCAAATCATCCTGGGAAACCGCCGGCCTTGCCGATGACCAGCGAAGCCTGCTGCCCAAAGGAGTCATTAAAACAAAACTGGTTGCAGACTATCTTATAAAAGAGGGAGTAAAGATTGATCTTATGATATCCAGCCAGGCTGTGAGGGCTTATGAAACAGCTAAGATCCTGGCAGTGCTAATGGCGTACCCTGTTAAACAAATCCTTAAAGACCGGAAGATTTACGATGGACCATATGACAGGCTTCTTGACCTGATTTACGGTACATCAAATGATGTTGCCTCACTGATGATCATAGGCCATAACCCGTTGATCACACAACTGGCCAACCTCTTCCTTCACCCGGGAATTGACGACATGCCGACTTCTGCAGTTGTGTGTATCACATTTCAGACCATGAAGTGGGAGGAAGTCCCGGCTTCCAGGTCAGATTTACAATTTTATATCACTCCCAAACGCCTTCAAACTACCCTGCCGGGATCCGAATAAATGGCTGCAAAATCCAAATTACCTGTATTAAACCGGGAGATAAGCTGGTTACACTTCAACGGCAGGGTCCTCCAGGAGGCATCCGATAAAAATAACCCCCTGCTCGAACGGTTGAAATTCCTCGGTATTTTTTCTAATAACAGGGATGAATTCTTTCGGGTTCGTGTTGCTACACTGAACCGTATGCTCAAGGTTAAAAGCCTGCCATACGACACAGTTGTCAATCCGAAAAAGGTGCTGAAAGAGATCCTGGAGATAGTGCAGGTGCAGGAAAAAGAATTCATGTCGGTATATGAGGAAATTGTAGGTGAATTAAAATCTCATGGGATTTTCATCATTGACGAGACCCATCTCAACGAAGAGCAGGGTCGTTTCGTTAAAAAATATTTCCAGGAAAAGGTACGGGTAGGCCTGTTCCCTATCATGATCAGCAGCCTCAGGGAAATTTCCTCCCTGGTTGATAAATCCATTTACCTGGCTGTCAAATTAGGGCATAGCAACCGGAAAGTTAAGGATGACTTTGCACTTATTGAACTTCCAACCCGTACTGTTTCACGCTTCCTTATCCTGCCTTCCAACGATAACAATCATTATGTTATCCTCCTCGATGATGTGGTGCGTTATTGTTTGTCGGAAGTGTTTTCAATTTTCGGCTACGACACGTTTTCGGCATATACCGTGAAGATCACCAGGGATGCTGAACTTGACTTCGATTCAGACGTAGCTAAAAGTTTCCTGGAAGTCGTCAGCGACAGCCTGAAACAAAGGAAACGCGGGGTGCCCGTGAGGTTTGTCTTCGACAAAGAAATCCCCGGGGACCTGTTGAAACTGCTTCAGAAACGGCTTGACATCGGGAAGAACGACCCCACCCGCGGAGGAGGAAGGTATCATAATTTCAAAGACTTCATGGGGTTCCCCAATATGGGGCATAAGGAGCTTCAGTATTCACAACTTCCCCCATTAAAGCATAAGGATCTTTTCGAGAACCGCTCTGTTCTTTCAATTGTGAGGGAAAGGGATATCATGCTGAATTTCCCTTACCAGAGTTTTCAATATATTATTGACCTGCTAAGGGAAGCTTCCATCGATCCCAAGGTACGTTCCATCAAAATGACCATATACCGGGCAGCCAAGAATTCAAGTGTGATCAACGCGCTGATCAATGCTGCCAGGAACGGAAAATATGTTACTGTGTTCATGGAACTCCAGGCCCGTTTTGATGAAGAGGCCAATATATACTGGACAGAGAGGCTGAGAGATGAAGGAGTTAAAGTAATTCACGGGATACCCGGTTTCAAGGTTCACAGCAAACTGATCCTCATCCGCCGTAAGGAAAGCAATAAGGATTTCTTTTATTCCCTTATCGGGACAGGTAACTTCAACGAGGATACGGCCAAAGTATATGCCGACATAAGCCTGCTGACGGCCAAACAGGATATCTGCCATGACGTGGTGAATGCCTTTCACATGATGGAAGCAAGCCTGAAGCCTTATAAATTCGAAAAGCTTGTGCTTTCTCCATTTTCCATGCGCACTTTTTTCATCAAGCTGCTGAGCAAGGAGATCAAGAATGCCAGGGCGGGGAAAGAATCATGGGTGATCATTAAACTGAACAGCCTGGTCGACGAAACGATTGTAAGGAAACTATACAGGGCCTCGGCTGCCGGCGTTAAAATCAAACTGATCATACGCGGGATTTGTGTGCTGCTTCCCGGCCTTGAAGAACTTAGCGAGAACATTGAAGGGATCAGCATCGTTGACCGTTTTCTTGAACATGCAAGGGTCCTCGTTTTTGCAAACGGAGGGAAACCCCTGTATTACATCACTTCAGCCGACTGGATGGTACGCAACTTCGACAACCGTGTTGAAGTCGCCTGCCCTGTTGAGGATAATGACCTCAGGAAAGAACTCCAGGACATGCTCGATATAGAGCTTGCCGATAATGTGAAAGCCAGGATCATCGCAGGCCGGGAAGCAAACAGGTATAAGAACGGGGGGGCTCCCAAACTCAGGTCCCAGATCGAATTTTATAATTATCTCAAAGCAAAGCTTGGTTAGAAAACATAGTATTGAAACCGCAATTCATCCCATTTAGACTGCCTTGGAAACCCTGAAAAAAATACTGAAGATCTTTATCAATAAGTACTTCCTTATTACGGTGGCTTTTATTGTATGGATGGTGTTCTTCGACAGCAACAATGTTTTTATCCGTGCCAAATTGCGTGACAAGCTTGATGACCTTCAACAGGAAAAGCATTTTTACCTGGATGAGATCCAGAAAGATTCCGCACTGACCCATAAACTGCTCACCGATTCAACCGAGCTGGAGCGTTTTGCAAGGGAAAAATACCTGATGAAAAAGGATAATGAAGATCTTTACCTGATTATTGATACTGCCAGGGAGAAGAATAAATAGAGCAGGTAGCAGGTGACAGGAAGCAGGTAGCAGGTAGCAGGTAGCAGGTAGCAGGAAGCAGGAAGCAGGCAGCAGATGTGATCATTGGGGATCTACATCGATCTGAACCTTCACAGGGTGGTAGTCACGGTTCTGATAAAAATCCACAAGTATTTCAAGCAGCTTTGATTTCGCAGACACTACAGAAGATTCCACTTCAACTTTAATAAGAATATGTTTCAGGTACTGGTTCATGATCCTTGCAACCGGCGGGTATTCAGGGCCGAGTATGCGTGTGCCGAACGCTTTAACAAGTTTCTTTGCAAGTACCGAGGCCGCCCTGTTAACCAGCTCCGGATCACGGTGTTTGACCTTCAGAAGGATAAGCCGGTAAAAAGGAGGATATTTGAACTTCCGGCGCTCACCCAGCTGGTAGCTGTACATGCCTGCGTAATCATGCTTTACCACTGACTGGATCACGGGATGTGCCGGATTGTATGTTTGAATGATCACCTTCCCCCTTTTCTTTTTACGGCCTGAACGCCCGCTGACCTGGGCCATCAGCTGAAAGCTCCGTTCTTCAGATCTGAAATCAGGGAAGCTAAGCATGTTATCGGCATTAAGTACACAAACAGTGCTCACATGGTCAAAATCAAGTCCTTTGGTAACCATTTGGGTTCCAACAAGTATATCGATCTTTTGCTCCTCAAAGCCTGTAATAATATTCTGGTGGGAGTGCTTGCTCCTGGTAGTATCAAGGTCCATACGGGCAATCCTGGCTCCCGGCAGCAGGAGACCAAGTTCCTCTTCAACTTTCTCGGTGCCGAAGCCCTTCATCTTAAGTCCGGGGCTATGGCAAACAGGGCAGAGAGATGGGACTGTTGCAATATAACCGCAGTAATGACAGCGCAACTGGTTGCTTTTTTTATGATATACGAGGGTGACATCGCAGTTCTTGCAGGATGGCATCCAGTTGCATGATTCACACTCAAGCCTTAATGAAAACCCCCGTCGGTTCTGGAAAAGTATGGCTTGTTCCCCATTCTTCAGGACTTCGGCCAGATGATCGAGAAGAACCGTTGAAAAATGTGTTTTCATCCTGCCGCGCCTGAGTTCGTCCTTAATATTCACAAGCTGGATTAGGGGCAATTCCATCTCCCCGAACCTCTCGGCAAGCTCAACAAGTGCATATTTGCCCAGTTGTGCATTATAGTAGCTTTCAACAGCCGGTGTGGCAGAGCCAAGCAGGGCCTTCGCTCCGTGGAGATGAGCAAGGAATAAGCCTGCATCACGGCCGTTGTAACGCGGAGCGGGATCCATCTGCTTGAACGATGAGTCATGTTCTTCATCAACAATCACCAGTCCGAGATCAGAGAAAGGAAGAAATACCGCAGAACGGGCTCCGAGAATTATATCGCAAAATCCATCGCTTCCTGAACTTCCGGGCCCAAGAGATGCCTGCTTCCAGACTTCCGCCCTCTCGCCGTCATTAAAACGCGAATGGTAAACCCCTACCCTGTTACCAAAGTATTTCCTCAGGCGGTTGATGATCTGGGTTGTGAGCGCGATCTCCGGAAGCAGGTACAACACTTGCTTGCCACGTGCAAGAGTTTCGGCAATGAGCTTTATATAAATTTCGGTTTTGCCGGATGAGGTGACCCCATGAAGAAGCACTACGTCCTTTGCTTCCCACGCCCCGCGGATCCCGTCTATGGCAAGTGTTTGCTGATCGGATAAAGTGATCGAGCCCGGATCCGATTCAGGGGTATTGACACTGTCCCTGGCTGCAGCTTTTTCATACACTTCAAAAATGCCTTTCCTGAGCATGCCGTCGAGAACCGCTGCCGAACAGCCCGACTTCCTTAACAGTTCCTGTTTTTTAACATCCAGCGCGCTTTCAATTCCGCGTCTGGATAAAGACATAAAGGTCATCAGGATCTCAAGCTGCTTTTTAGCCTTGCGCTCAAGCCGGTCGAACAACTGCCTGAGGGATTCCTCATCCGCAGTATATGATTCACCGAGAGCGATATACGTTTCCTTTTTAGGCCTGTATTTCTCCCTGACTTCTTCTTCGAGAACAACTACTCCCTTTTCTATCAGGGTCTTGACTACAGGAATAATTTTTTGCTGGTCTATGATCCTGGAGATTTTTGATATCTCTATACTTTTTTTACTGTTGAAAAGTGTTTCAACGAGGGTGAATTCCTTTTCGTTCAGTGTAACCGAGTCAATAATATAATCGGGATTGATCGCAACACGGGTTTCACTTGCCAGTTTAAAAGCAGAAGGCAGGGCCGCATTCATCACCTCCCCGGCAGTACACATATAATATGAGGCCATCCAGTCCCAAAACCGGAACTGCCATTCCCTCACCAGGGGCTCGTCGTCGAGCACCGACAAAACCTCCTTGAATGTCATGGACTTATCCACATCGCTGTGAATTTTCCTGACCAGGGCTGTATATATTTTGCGGTTACCGAACTGCACAATGACCCGGCTTCCCGGGCCTGCTTTACCGGCAAATTCGGGGGGAAGTGCATAGGTAAATGAACCCGCCAGGGGCAGCGGGAGGATTACATCCGCAAAAAGTTGTTGTACCATTTATAAAGCCAGTATCCTCGCCAGTTCCAGCCCGCCGAAGTTGAATTGCTTCTTTTTGTTGATGGCGTCGTCAAATGGAGTATAGGTGATCTTTTTGTCTTCAATCCCTATCATGATATTGCTTTTACCTTCGATGAGTGCGTGAACGGCTTCGAAACCAGTCCAGCTGGCCAGTATACGGTCCTGCACCGTGGGGGATCCTCCCCTCTGGACATGGCCCAGAACGGTAACCCTTGCATCAATCTCGGGCAGCCTTTCCTTGACCTGCCTGGCAATGTCATAAGCTCCGCCCATATCGTCGCCTTCGGCCACGATCACGATCCCGGAAGTCTTGTTTTTACGCATATCATGCTTCAGAAGCCTGGCAAGGTTGTCAATATATGTTTTCGTTTCAGGTACCAGGATAAACTCTGCCCCTGTTGCCACACCGCTCCAGAGTGCGAGATAACCCGCATCCCTTCCCATCACTTCGATGAAAAACAAACGGTCATGAGAGGTAGCTGTATCCCTGATCTTGTCGGCCGCCTGCACCACTGTATTGGCGGCTGTATCAAACCCTATGGTAAAATCAGTGCCGTACAGATCGTTATCAATAGTTCCGGGCAAACCAACAACTGGTACTCCAAATTCTTTTTCAAAGATCTGGGCCCCCGTGAAAGTCCCGTTCCCTCCTATGGCAACCAGGCCGTTGATATTGTGCTTCTCAAGGTTCCGGTAGGCCTGAAGCCTGCCTTCATATGTCATGAAGCGTTTACTTCTCGCCGTTTTCAGGATAGTGCCTCCGCGCTGGATAATATTGGAAACAGAATGCCTTTCCATCTGCTCTATCTGTCCGTCAATCATACCTTCATACCCGCGGAAAATTCCATATACATCTAGGCCTTCGTTGATACCCGAGCGTACAACCGAACGGATCGCGGCATTCATCCCCGGGGAATCGCCCCCGGATGTAAAAACTCCAATTTTTGAAACTCTAGGCATAACACAATTTTTAAATCAGTCAGCAAAAGTAATTGATTTTTTTCCCTCGTAGAGGTCAAAACCCAGAAACCTGCATTCGAGGGGCCCGTTGAAAACCTTATATTTTTTTGATGGTTTAAGACCTATGAACTTAATGGCCTCAAGGTCAGAAGAAATAACCCAGGCCTTATATCCGCTGTATTTGCGTTTGAGTACGTTTCCGATCATTTTATAAAATTCAACCGAGTCGTCAAGTTCAATACGTTCATCATAAGGCGGGTTCATGATAATAATGCCTTCGGCGGATGGCGGGATGGAATCCTCAAACGCCGCCCGCTTGAGATAAATCGCACGGTCCAATCCGGCGAAGCCTACATTTTCAACAGCCCGTTTCAGGCTCATCACCGATTTATCGAAACCCACGATCCTGAAATCCTCCGGGGCTTTTACCAGAGCCCCGGCCTCTGACTTTACTTTCTCCCAAAGAGCCTGGTCGAAATCCTTCCATTTGAAAAAGCCATAGTCGCTGCGGAAATAACCCGAAGGCATCCCGGAAGCCAGCATTGCGGCTTCAATAAGAATAGTGCCGGAACCGCACATGGGATCCAGCAGGGGTTTCTTTTTGTCCCATCCCGACAGCCTGATCAGCCCGGCTGCAAGGACTTCGTTGAGGGGAGCGATCCCTGTTTGTTTCCGGTAGCCCCGCTTATGCAAAGACTGTCCCGATGAATCCAGTGATACGGTACAGGTGTCTTTGAAGAGGTGGACGTTGATCCTCAGGGTTGGATTGTCGAGGTCGACCGAAGGCCGTTTCCCGAACTTCTCCCGGAACCTGTCAACAATGGCATCCTTGGCTTTCTGGGCCACGAACTGGGAATTCGTAAAAACGGTATAGGAGATAACGGCATCTATGGCCAGGGTCGAATCTGAGTCAAGGTGGTCTTCCCATGGGAACTCCTTTATTTCACGGTACAGGTCTTCCTGTGCATTGATCTCGAAGACATGCACCGGTAGGAGTATCCTCAGGGCTGTGCTGCAGAGGTAATTTGCACGGTACATGCAGGCTTTGTCACCTTCGAAACTGACCGAACGGTTCATCACCTCGGCATTCAAGGCACCGATAGCATCAAGTTCGGCTTTAAGTATTGGTTCAAGGCCGCTTACGGTCTTTGCGATCATCAGGTTTGTTGACGTATTCTCAGGCATCAATTATTATTTAGGAAAATAGTAGGTGTAGCCGATGACCAGTCCGAATGAATTGGCGTAAACGACCGGGTTACTGGTGAAATCAACAGGTATCACCAGGTCATTATTCTGCTCTATCGATTTGGCCGGACTTGCACTGTATGTAAATCCGATCGTTACCGAATTCCTTTTCTGGTGGTAGGAAACGCCTGCCGAAAAATGATACAGGTCCCATCCTGCAGAATTATGCAGGAAGTTGTCACCTTCCTCAGGCTGGACATAAGAAGAAAAGTCAGTCCTGAATCCCAGCATAAGGGTGAACTTGGTGCTCAGGTCCTGGCTGAACCCGATCCCAAAATTAAATACGGGGTTAGCCGCGTTCTGAACATGTAGAAAACTTGGAAGCATTTTATGGATACTACCGGTATCGGCAGAAGACGGGTAAATAAACGGGTCGGAGTCAGGTTCAAACAAATGATAGATCTTGATTTTTGTATAATATTCACAGCTAAAGGCAATCCTTGTTTTAGCTGTGGCATATTCCACCCCAAACCCTATCGAAAGCGGCCGCTTGTATTTGGCCGATATGGAGCTTTGCCTTCCCATAATAACCGCCCCTCCACCGCCTCCCGCAGTATCGAGTTCGATTTCAGAGATTTCCCTCTGGATATCACCTTTTCCATAAACCTGGATGGAAGGGGTTGTCAGGGTAAGCCCGAACTTCCACCGGCCGGTCTGATAGGCTGCACCTAATTTTAACAGGCCGGAGAATGTTTTGTACTTTAAATTCCTGTCATTATTTGCACTGCCAAACAAATCAGTCAGACTGTCTTTATAAACCAGGCGCACATAATTCGTCATCTGGTAGCTTTGTGCACGGTAGCTTATGAAAAGGGTTCCCCCGACACTCCAGTTATCGTTTATCTTGTATCCAACCCCCAATCCCAGCCATTGCTCATTAAGCTGGTTGGTATAATCCAACGCACCGATAAATTTCATGTTGGGAAAAACCAGGGATGGATCAAAATCAGTGTTTGTATACCTTGTATTCATAAGCACATTGGCATAATTCCTTGTAAGCAGGGCATAGGAAAATTTCCAATGGTCGCTCTTTATAATGTTAACAAGCCCTGAGATGATCTGGGGATAAATGCTTAACTGGGCAGAATTCAGGTTGACCCCGTTCCCCAGTCCGTCATCAATAAATATTTTATCGATCTTATAAACGTTTGCATCGACCGAGAGCGAGGGCTGGTTGATAAATCCCAGGGCCCCCGGGTTATAATAGATGGCCGTATTATCCCTGACCCCGGCGACAACAGCCCCGCCCATGATGGTGCTGATCGCACCGAACTGCTGGGTCCAGTAATGGTCGTCCTGCGAAAAGGCCTGAACCGATATAAAAAACAAGACGATGAAAATAGTAAGGTTTCGTATCATAGCTTGGAATTTTTCAAAGGAGAAAGTTACAGATTTTTCTTATCCGAAATTCATTGTTAGTATATTTACTCCTTCAAAAAAACTTTGCTGATGAAATACCGCTGTGTTCTACTTTTATGCTGCATTTTCCTTCTAAGCTTTAATGCCTGGGCGCAGGATGTATATGTTGTGAGCGGAAAAGTCATTGATAACAGCACCCATAAACCTCTTGCCTTTGTCAATATAATCCAGGAAGACGGTTTTGGCGGAACTACCGATATTGACGGGAAATTCAGGTTCCGCTGGACAAAGAAACCCGCCTACCTGGCTTTGTCGTATGTTGGGTATGAACCGGTGAAATACCCGCTTACAGGAAGCCTCCAGAACCTTCTGATCGAGATGACGGCAAAACAGATCGACCTGAAGGAAGTGGAAGTCCTTCCCGGAGTGAATCCTGCTCACAGGATTATCAGAAATGCCATCGACAACCGCGATCTTAACGACCCTGAAAAGCTGCTTTCTTTCTCATATACGTCATATGATAAAACCTTTTTTACAATAAATACCGACTCCACTGCCGGGAAAGCCGTTGTGGATTCGTCGATGATGAAACGGTTCATGATGCAGGGCGACACTACGTTAATCAGCGATTCAATTAAAAAACGTTTAGCTGATACTTCAGAGGCTAAAACGCAGGAATTTTTTAAATCCCAGTATCTTTTCCTGATGGAGAATGTGACCAAGAGGAAATTCCTGCACCCTGATAAAAACTACAATAAAGTCATTGCCGCACGAATGTCGGGTTTTAAGGACCCCATTTTTGTATTTCTGACCACCCAGATTCAATCATTTTCATTCTACAAACCCTTTATAACCATCTTTCAAAGTTCCTATGTGAACCCGATAGGAGCTGGTTCAATAAGCAAATACTTCTTTAAAATTGAGGATACAACCTATATGGGCCGGGACACGACTTTTATCATATCGTTCAGGCCGAGGAAAGGCACTAATTTCGACGGGATGAAAGGTGTGATCTCCATTTCCTCCAACAAATGGGCGATCCAGAACGTGATCGCCGAGCCCGATAAGCAAAGCGGGATGCAGATACGAATTCAGCAGATGTACGAACCGGTTGATGGGGAACACTGGTTCCCTGTTCAGCTGAATACCGATGTAACGTTTTACAACCTTCAGGCAGGCAGGCATTTTCTTATAGCCAAGGGAAGGTCATATATAAAGGACATCGTTCTGAACCCGGAACTGGTAAGGCGGGAATTCTCTTACCTTGATGTGGAGGTCGACCAATCGGCAGGGTCCCGGAACGAAGAATTCTGGAACCAGTACAGGGTGGATTCGCTGACATCAAAAGACAGAAAGACCTACAAAGTCCTCGACAGCATCGGGAAAGACGCCAACCTCGATAAATATGCCAAATCCCTTCAAACCATACTTACGGGTAAATGGCCCTGGGGCCCTATTGATATTGACATCAACCGCATCGTCAATTACAATACTTATGAAGGCCTGGTGCTTGGAGCCGGGATACATACCAATGACAAGCTTGCCCGGTGGTTCAGGATAGGCGGGTTCTACCAGTATTCATTTGCGATATCGACAAGTAAATACGGGGGAGATGCAACATTTTTTATTAACAAGCGGCATGACATTTCACTCAGCGGGGATTATTATTACAACCTCGTCCCCTCGGGGATAGTTGCTTTCCCTCTCGATTACCAGTCAATACTCGGGGGGAATTTCGGCCCTCTCTATACCCTTAAGCTAGACAGGACCCAGCATTTCGGAATGATCTTCGGTTTCAGGGGCTTTAAATGGTTCCTTTTCAATATCGGAATGTCAAATGATTTTAAAAAATCGACGACATATGACCTG
This sequence comes from uncultured Bacteroidales bacterium, assembly GCA_903837605.1. Lineage (GTDB taxonomy): Bacteria > Bacteroidota > Bacteroidia > Bacteroidales > FEN-979 > CAIRDP01. Next base: position 67,196 of record CAILVF010000081.1, read on the forward strand.
GCCGTCACCGAAGGCAATGGGGTAGTCCTCAAAGACCAGTTCACATTTACCGAAGTCAAAGCAGGATTTAAATGGGCTTATAAGGAACAATATATCCAGACTATCGACAACCGGATCAACCTGGGAACCAATTACCCCCTGATCTGGTTCGAATATACCCGGGGTATCAAAGGATTCATCAACGGGCAGTATGACTATAACAAAATCGATCTGAAAATCAGAAAGACCTTCAATATCAAATTCCTCGGTAAGCTCAGTTTCCAGTTTAGCGGAGGCTATGTTGACCAGCCTATTCCCGCCTGCAACCTTTATTACGGCGATGCCACTTACAGGATGTTTGCACTTTATGCACCCAACACATTCGGGACAATGAGGATGAACGAATTCCTTTCAAATACCTATGCCAGCCTGTTTATTTATCACGACTTCGGGCACCTTCTCCTGAAAGGCAGGAAATGGTTTCACCCCGAGTTTGCCATCTCCCAGAATATCGGGTTTGGCTGGCTTGACCATAAAGACCAGTATGCCTACCAGGATCCGGTTCCAAAGGAAATGAACCTGGGTTACTATGAAAGCGGTTTGCTGATTAACAACATTGTTAACCTGAAACTCTATACTATTGGCGTAGGCGCTTTTTATCGCTGGGGACCATATGGATACGTTTACGCCGGCGATAATTTTGCCTATAAGGTATCCATCATTTTCCCATTTTAATACCTAAATGCGAATTTAGATTAAGTATAAATTCAGTTGTTAGGGTAATACAGAAAAATTTATTTATATTTTTGCTCTGATGTCGTTTGAAAATTGATAATTCCATTGTATGGACGAGAATACAGTCAACAACAGGGATGAGCAAGATCCCTCTAAGTCCTCAAGACGTAATTTCCTGAAAAACATAGGCCTGCTTGGGGCCGGGGTTGCGGCCGGGGCAGGAGCATTGTACTCAGGGGATATTTTTGAAAAGAAAAAAGCTGCAACCGGTGAATCCAAAGTGCTTCTGACCCAGGACAACAAGCTGGTGGAGGTGGACTCCCTGGAATTGAAGGCTCTGGCAAAGAATCCCACAAAACTGATGCTTGAGAAAGGAAGGGAAGGAATTGAGGGCAGGCGGTGGGTGATGGTCATTGACCTGTCGAAATGCAGGAACGCAAGGCGTTGCATAGCCGCCTGCCAGGAAGCCCACCAGCTAAAACCCGAGCAATACCATCTGAATACTTTACAGATGCAGGATTCCCCCGGCACCGCCCCCTATCATATGCCGAAGAACTGCCAGCACTGCGACAATCCGCCCTGTGTTGCTGTTTGCCCGGTGGATGCAACCTACAAGAGAGGTGACGGCATTGTGCTCATCGACAACGAACGATGCATCGGCTGCCGTTTTTGCATGGCCGCCTGTCCGTATTCAGCGAGGATCTTTCACTGGACCAGCCCGAAGGATTCCGACAAGCATAACGGGGAAGCTTACAACGTTGAGCTCAATGTGCCCCAGAAGCTGGGCACTATCTCAAAATGCCTCTTCAGTGCCGACCGCTGCCGTGAAGGGAAACTCCCTTACTGCGTTTCAGCCTGTCCGAACGGGGTATACTATTTCGGGGATGAGAACGAAGATGCGGTAACCAACGGGACTACCAAGGAAACCGTGCGGCTAAGCAAACTTCTCAGGGATAACGGTGCATACCAGCTGATGCCTGAATTAGGGACCAAGCCCAGGGTATACTACCTGCCTCCGAAGAACAGGCTGTTTCCTTTCGAACCTGCAACCGATGAAAGCCCGAAAGAGGGATAATTAATAACAAGCGCTTTATATAACCAGCTGAAGCCACGATTATGGATAAAAAAATGGATCAGATAATCAACGACCTTTCACACCATATAAGGTTAAACAAGGGGTTCTTCCTCTGGATGGGATTCCTGGCCCTTGCTTTCCTCGCATGCCTGTATGCTTATGTCCAACAGCTCAGGTACGGCCTTGGAGTTGCCGGGATCAGGGATTATATTTCCTGGGGATTGTACATTTCCAACTTTGTATTCTTTGTGGCATCAAGCCTCATCGGGATGCTGATCAGCGCCGTGCTCGGGCTTATCGGCCTGAAATGGGTACAACCCATCACCAGGATAGCCGAAACCATTGCCGTAGCATTTGCCGCCGTGGCAGGACTGGTCATCGTAATGGACATGGGCCGCCCCGAAAGGCTGGCCTACGTTTTCCTGTATGCCAGGTTCCAGTCGCCCATCCTCTGGGATGTCACGGTGATCACCACCTACTTTGTGATCAGCCTGCTCCTGCTTTTCCTTCCGATGATTCCCGATATGGCCGTACTTTATAAACGCTTCGGCAACCTGCCCGGATGGCTTAAACCCGTTTACAAAGTACTGTCACTGAACTGGACCGACCACCCCGAGCAGAACAGGATAATCCATCGTTCAATGTATATTTTGCTGATCCTGATAATCCCCGCAGCCCTCTCTATACATACTGTGACTTCCTGGCTGTTCGCCCTCACAGTCAGGCCGGGATGGGACAGCACCATCTTCGGGCCTTACTTCGTTTCAGGCGCATTCGTCGCAGGTTCCGCAGCAGTGATCATCGCCATGTTCTTCTTCAGAAAGAATTATAAGCTCCAGGATTATCTTACCGACCTTCACTTTAACAATATGGGAAAAGTGCTTGTACTGGTTGCTTTTGTTTACCTCTATTTCAACATAAATGAATACCTTGTTCCCGGGTATAAGCTTAAACGGGCCGACGCAATTCATCTCAGGGAGCTTATGAGCGGCCATTTTGCAATTACCTTCTGGCTTGTCCAGGTCGGCGGATTGCTGATCCCCATAGCCCTGATGCTGTTCCGGAAAATGCGCAGGCCCCTGCCTCTCACCCTCATTTCAGTCGTTGTCCTGATCGCTGCCTGGTTCAAACGCTATCTCATCGTGGTACCTACTTTGGCACATCCGTTTTTACCCATTCAGCATGTTCCGGATAATTTCAGGGTGTATACTCCCACCCTGACAGAAATTGCAATCACTTTGCTGAGTTTCATCCTTGTTTTAATCATCATAACCCTGATTTCTAAATTCTTCCCGGTTATTCCTGTTGTTGAGACTGCAAAAGAGAAAGGTTTGGATCCACTGAAAAGCAATGAATCATGAAAAAACTGTTCTATATACTCCTGCTGGTGTTTATCATGTTGTTGCGCGCAGAGGCGCAGAACCCGGGATGGATTGTGCCGGATGACCAGAAAGGTAAGATATGCCTTGTAAAGTTCACTCCCGACATGGTGAAGCAGGGCGAGGCGCTTTATATGAAAAATTGCCAGAGCTGCCACGGCATTCCCACTAAGAAAAATTTTGCCGCCATCCAGCCCTCGCCGGGAGACCTTTCGGAACCCAAGGCGGGAACCCAGAAAGACGGTGAACTGTTTTACAGGATAACCACAGGCAAGGTCCCTATGCCCGAGTTCAGGAATATCCTGTCGGAAGACGAACGATGGAGCGTGATCTCATTCCTGCGTACATTCCATAAAGGGTATGTGCAGCCCGATCCTGAAAAAATGGCTGCTTCTATGGGAAAACGCATCAGGCTGAGCATGACTTACGACACTGCAAGGAAGAAGATCATGGTAAAAGCTGTTGAACTTACAAAGGAAGGCCCTGTCGCGGCAAAAGGAGCCGAGATCATCGTTTTTGTTCAAAGGTATTTCGGGAATATGCAGCTTGCCGATCCCAAACCAACATCCGAGAGCGGCTATGCGGGTTTTGACTGGCCCCAGGATTTCCCCGGCGATAAAACAGGCAAGGTAATTCTTGGCGCCAGGGTTAATGATCCTACGGGCAGCATGCAGGAAGCCATTGTCAGAGACACCCTGGCCATAGGCTTACCAACAAACAAACCAGCCTTAACTGATACCAGGGCTATGTGGTCGACCAGGGAGAAAGCCCCCGTATGGATGATACTCACTTATACACTGGCTGTCATCATAGTCTGGTATTTTATTATTTATATCATACTCTCCGTTCTTGATATGAGGAAAATAAAACAAGTAAAAAACACATGAATATCCGGCCTTTAATACAGGGCATCCTGATATCGTTCTGCCTGATGCTTAGCCTGCACGGGAAGTCCCAGAGTGTCATCAGCCCTGAGGTAGGTGTTGAAGAACACCTCGACAGCATCATCCCTCCCGGGCTGACTTTTTTAAATGAGCAGAGTATGCCTGTAAAACTTGGCGACCTCTTTAACAAGCCGACGATACTCACCCTCGTTTACTTCGATTGTCCCGGCCTCTGCAGCCCCCTGCTTGACGGCGTCTCGGAGGTGGTGGAACACATGGGGATGGAACTTGGGAAGGATTACCAGATCGTGACAGTCAGTTTCAACTACAAGGACACTCCCGAAAAAGCCATCCAGAAGAAGAACACATTTTTAAAAAAACACAGCAAAAGCCATGCAAAGGACTGGTATTACCTTACCGGCGACAGTGCAAGCATTTTCCGCCTCGTCAATGCGGTGGGGTTCAAATCAAAGAAGCAGGGCAATGACTGGATACATCCGGCCGTGATCACCATTGTAAGCCCCAAGGGAAAAATAACCCGCTACCTGTACGGGGTTACATTTTTGCCTTTTGACGTCAAGATGGCGATCATTGAAGCCGGGAAAGGGCAATCGAGGCCCACTATCAACAGGCTGCTTCAGTTTTGTTTCAGTTATGACCCTGAAGGCCGGAGGTATACCCTTGCGGTGACCAAGATCAGTGCCACCATCATCATATTCCTGGCCCTGGTGTTGTTTATAACGCTGCTGTTGAGGTCAAAAAAGAAAAAAAAGAATAACGATTAGAATCAGATACTATGGCAGAAGCAATAACCCACTCTTATCTTGAAAATACAGGCAAATACAAGGGAATACTTGCCTGGCTCACAACTACCGATCACAAGAGGATCGGCCTGATGTACATGTACGCCATGATGGTATTTTTCATCGTCGGCGTTTTACTCGGGGAGCTAATGAGGCTCGAGCTTTTCAGGCCTGGTCAGCAGTTCTACAATGCCCAGACCTACAATGGGATTTTTACGATACACGGGATCATCATGATTTTCACAGTAGTGATCCCCGGGCTTGCCGCCGTTTTCGGTAATTTTTCGATGCCTATTATGATTGGGGCCCACGATGTGGCTTTCCCGAGGCTTAACCTGTTTTCCTGGTATCTCTTCATTTTGGGTGCGGCCATTGCCCTTTCATCACAATTTTTAGGAAACGGCCCTCCCGATACCGGCTGGACGTTTTATGCACCCTACAGCACTCAAACACATACCAACGTGGTTGCAGCGGTGTTCGGTGCCTTTGTGCTGGGCTTCTCCTCCATTCTCACCGGGCTTAATTTTATTGTTACCATCCACCGTTTAAGGGCGCCGGGCATGACATTCTTCAGGATGCCGCTCTTCCCCTGGTCACTTTATGCCACAGCCTGGATACAGGTGCTTGCAACCCCTATCGTTGGGATCACCCTGCTGATGGTAATCGCAGAGCGCTGGCTTAGGATAGGTTTTTTTGATCCTTCCCTGGGAGGCGATCCCATATTATACCAGCACCTGTTCTGGATATATTCGCATCCCGCAGTATATATCATGATCCTTCCTGCCATGGGGGTCATCACTGAGATCATCCCGACCTTTGCCCAGAGAAGGGTGTTTGGTTATAAAGCTATCGCACTTTCCAGCCTTGCCATCGCCCTGGTCGGGTATTTTGTGTGGGCACATCATATGTATACATCCGGAATGAGCATTACCGCACGATGGGTGTTTTCCCTTCTGACCTTCCTCGTTGCCGTTCCAAGCGCCATAAAGGTATTTAACTGGGTTACAACCATGTACAAGGGATCTATTTCGGTAAAACCGCCCTTCCTTTTCGCACTGGGTTTCATTTTCCTGTTTATGATAGGCGGCCTGACGGGGCTTAGCCTCGGTTCCCTTGCAACGGATATCCATGTTCACGACACTGCCTATGTGGTGGCTCATTTCCACTATATAATATTCGGAGGCGTCGGATTCGCATTTTTCGCGGCCCTGCATTACTGGTATCCCAAGATGTATGGCAGGATGTATAATTTCCGCAGGGCCAACATGGCATTCGGGTTCCTATTTGTTGGGTTCAACCTGTTGTATTTCCCCCAGTTCGTCATTGGTATAATGGGAATGCCACGAAGGTATTTCGATTATCTGCCCCAGTTCACTTTGGGACAGCAGATTTCGGCGGTAGGAGGTTTATTGTTGCTGATAGGGATCATTATCATGCTGGCTAATCTTTTCAGTAAGAAAGGCGCAAAGGCCCCCGACAATCCATGGGGAGGGTCCACCCTTGAATGGACAGTGCCTTCACCTCCACCTGTGGAGAATTTCGATGAAATCCCGGTGATCACAGGGGAACCGTATAACTATGAATAAAACGGGAACCGGGATCTGGGAACCGTGACAGGTCACAGATAACGGATCACGCAACATAATAGAAACCGTAATATAATACACATATATGGAAATGCACAGAGACGATATTGGCGCGAAACTGGGAATGTGGCTATTTATTTTCACCGAGATCCTTCTTTTCGGAGGCTTGTTCCTGGTATATGCAGTGATGCGCCACCGTTACGCGGATGAATTCCACCAGGCCGCCCATCAGCTTAATGCATTTATCGGCACTGTCAATACCGTTGTGCTTTTATTAAGCTCTGCAACTGTTGCCATGTCGATCACAGCGGTTCAGAAAGGCGAAAAACGGAAAGGGGTGCTGTTCATCCTGGTCACCTTGATTTGCGCCGGTATCTTTCTTTTCAATAAATATTTTGAATGGGGACATAAATTTTCTATCGGCCTTTACCCGGGTTCCGATATGATGATCGGGCTCAAACACGGCTACATCCTGTTTTTCAGCCTGTATTTCTTCATGACAGGGCTGCATGTGCTTCATCTCATCGTTGGCAGCATTATCCTCACGGTTATAATGATCAGGATACAGACCGGCAGCATCAATAAAGAAAGATATGTGCTTCTGGAAAACGGGGGCCTTTACTGGCACCTGGTCGACCTGATATGGATATTCCTGTTTCCGTTGTTGTACCTTATTACTTAGTGAATAGTGACTGGTGACTAGTGAATGGTGACTATTCGCTTGATTAAATGAACTGACAGAATAAACAAACAAACAACGACATGACACATACAGAATCACATATAACAGATTACAGGGTTTACGGATGGGTTTTACTTGCATTGCTCATCCTCACAACCATTACCATTACTGTGACCTGGATCGATCTATCGGCTCTTACGGTATTGGTGGCACTTATCATTGCATCGGTTAAATCGTTCATCGTGCTGCGCTACTTTATGCACCTGAAATTTGAATCCCGGCTGTTCACTGTTTTTGTCGTCATGGTGCTTAGTATATACATTCTGGTCATTGCCCTGACCTTCTTCGATTATCTGTTAAGGTAAAAATATATTAATTTCTAAACCACAGCTATGTTTACGGAAGCTTCAAATTTTGCCGAAGGTGTTGATCTGGCGTTTAAAGTAATATTCGGGATCAGTATTTGCTTCCTGGTAGGGATAACCACAACCATGTTATGGTTCGTAGTGAAATACCGCCGGTCAAAACATCCGAAAGCCGAACAGATCAAGGATAATACAACACTTGAGATTACATGGACACTGATACCCCTTGCCATAGCTTTATTGATGTTTTACTACGGATACGTGGCTTTCCGCCCGCAGAGGGACTTTCCAAAGGATGCCATGAACGTTACAGTGGTAAGTAAAATGTGGGCATGGTCATTCGTTTATCCGGGGGATAAAGAATCAGAGATGCTGGTTCTTCCTCTCAACAAACCTGTAATCCTGAATTTAACTTCTCTTGACGTGATCCATAGTTTCTATGTTCCGGCTTTCCGGCAGAAAGAGGATTGTGTTCCGGGGAAAACAAACCAGATGTGGTTCATACCCACCATGATCGGGGAATACTGGGTTCTTTGCGCTGAATATTGCGGGATGAACCATTCCTATATGGAAGCCAAGGTGAAGGTCGTTACCCAGGCAGAGTATGATGCATGGATCAACGCCCTTCCGAAGAAAGTGGCAGAACCAGAAGGCCTTACCATTATCAAAAAGAATGCCTGCACCGGTTGCCATTCAATCGACGGTTCCAAACTGGTCAGTACTTCGTTCAAAGGCATCTTCGGAAAGGAAAGTGTAGTTGTCACCGATGGGAAAGAGCATAAGGTCATTGTGGATGAGGCTTATATTAAAACCAGTATTTACGAGCCCGACAAGGATGTTGTAAAAGGGCTTCCCAAGGGAGTGATGAAATCGTACAAAGGCATTATCACTGATAATGACATGGCGAAGATCATCGATTACTTCAAGTCCATCAAATAGCCTTAAACGATCCCGCGTTTGTCTCTCAGATATTATCTGCAGCTTATCCGCCCCGGGGTGACCATCGCCGTCACTGCTTCAGCAATTGCATCGGCCGTGATCTGTTCAGGAGGATTCCCCCCTGGCATTCTCTGGCCGATAGCCGGTATTTTCCTGCTGGCCGCCGGGGCTTCGGCCCTGAACCAATACCAGGAATGGGAGTATGATGAGAAAATGGAAAGGACGAAGGTGCGTCCTATCCCTTCGCGGCATCTTACTATTTCCGACGGACTCAGGACTGCCAACATTTTCCTTTTATCCGGCTTTATAGTTCTTATAACAGAAGGGAACCTTCTCCTTTTCGGCCTGGGGCTGTTTAATGTATTATGGTACAATGGGGTTTATACACTGTTAAAACGAAAAACAGCTTTTGCAGTGATTCCCGGGGCTCTTACAGGAGCTATCCCGGTATTGATGGGATGGGTGGCAGCCGGCGGTAAGCCCTCCGACCCTGTGCTGGTGTTCCTTGCAGTATTCATTTTCATCTGGCAGATGCCTCATTTCTGGCTGATTATGATGAAGTACAAGGATGAATATAAGAAAGCAGGGTTCCCGGTCCTTTCCGATATATTCTCCCCCGTCATGATGAAGCTGACCATAATTGCCTGGCTTATTGCAGCATCAGCCATTACCATATATTTTTCATGGTTCAGCATTGTTAAATATGCCGACCTGAGATACCTGCTTGCAGGTTTTAACCTTTTTATTGTCCTGTTTATCGGCTACCAGCTTTTCATATCCCGAAAGATCAGCTACCGTTTCATTTTCCTGGCCGGGAACCTCTACATTTTTGTTGTTTTTACATTCCTTATCATAGAAAGGCTATAATTTTTTTCATTTTCCTATCACTTTTTTGCGGATGGCGGATTAAGCTTATAAACAGCTTATGACACAGACAAAGATATGGGTGCATGCCGTTTGGGGGGCAAGAGGGCGGCATACCCTGTTTTCAAACGGGTCGCGACAGGAGTTCCTGGATCATCTCCAGGCCGTTGCGCTGAAAAAGAACATTGAACTTGGTACGATCAACTGCTGGGTTGACCATATCCATTGCCTTGTTCGTCTCAGAAGCGAACAAAGCCTGGAGCAGGTTATAAAGGAACTGCGAACTGAAGCCGGCAAATGGATCAATGCAAAATCCCTGACAGTTAAACGTTTTTGCTGGGAAAAGGAATACTTTGCGGCATCGGTAAGCGAAGGAAACCTCCAGGGTGCAAAAAACTATATACTAAGCCAGGAGAGGCATCACGCCAACCGCACATACAAAGACGAAGTTGCGGCATATTTTTCTCTTGACTTTCCCGTAAAAAACCAGTAGGTTTGTAGAAAATAAAGGTTAATGTCAGACTTATACGAACGCTACAAGCTGTTTTTTGTAATTGTATTCATTGCAATAACCGGCTTCCTGGTATGGTATTTCTCCCAGATCGTTATTTTCATAATTGTAGCGATGGTGATCTCCATCGTCGGCACACCGCTGGTTGACCTCCTTGGCAGGATTAAAATCGGGAAGGTCAGGTTCCCCCATGGCCTGAGTGTCGCTATAACCCTGATCCTGATGATAATTGTCGTGTTCGGGTTGTTCTCGTTTTTCATACCCCTGGTAGTAAGGGAAGCCTCGATGATAAGCCAGATCGATACGCAAAAGCTGGTAGAACACTTTCAATCACAGATCAACTGGCTGCAAACCACTTTACTTCAGTACGGGATAATTCAAAAGGGTGCAACCATTGAATCTTCCGTTAAAACCATGGTGCTTAAGCTGATCGATTTTAACGTCTTTTCAAATGTGCTATCCTCTATAATTTCATTTACAGGCTCATTCTTTTTCAACCTGTTCTCCATATTGTTCCTTTCCTTCTTCTTTCTTTACGACTCTACAATGATGCCGAAGCTTCTGCTTAGCATTATTCCTGAACAGTATACGGAGCAGGCGAGGAATGTGATGCTGAGGAGTAAAAAGCTGTTATCAAGGTATTTTATTGGTTTGATCATTCAGATAATGGCCAATATTTTAACATATTCCCTGGGCTTGCTGATCATAGGGGTTAACGGGGCCCTTGTAATTGGATTTTTTGCAGGTATCCTTGTGATCATTCCATACATAGGAGGTATAATCGCAATTGTTACCGGATTATTGCTGGGACTGACCGGGCTGATAAGTGTTGGCATGTATGACCAGCTATTGCCGATGTCGGTAAAAATTATTGCTGCCATGCTGGCTGCCCAGATGATTGACAATAACATTTTTCAGCCATATATTCAGGGTAAGAGTGTAAAGGCCCACCCTGTTGAAATTTTCATTGTTGTTATTGCCGCCGCCAGTTTCGGGGGCATTCCGGGCATGATAGTTGCTGTGCCTGCTTATGGTTTCCTTAAAATAGTCGCTGCTGAATTCCATAGCAGCTTTCGCCTCAAAAAAGAAGAAAAACAGCAGATTTATAAAAACTCAAATTATGGCAGGTAAGTCTAACATACTCATCGCTGCGGTAGCAGGGCTTGCAGTTGGTATAGGCATCGGCATGCTCATTGCTCCTGAAAAAGGATCAAAGACAAGAAAAAAGATAAAGGAGAAGATCCTTGACCTGGCCGACAAACTGGAAGAAGGATTTCCAACCAGCTTCGAGGAACTTAAATCGGTCCTGACATCCGAGAAGGAAACGGAAAGTGAAAACAGCCCGGTCCAGGAAACCGGGCCTGTATCCTGAAAGGTTGCAGGAAATGAAGTGAAAAATTTAAAGTAATAAACAATGGAACCAAACCGCATATCCGACAATTTCTCATCTCTGACTGAAAACATGAAGGATTATGTCAACCTGAGGATTGATTATGTCAAACTTCTGTTAACAGAGAAGATTGCCAAACTGGCATCCTTCTTCCTGCTCTCGGTGATCTTCTTTATCCTGGGAATGTTCCTGGTGTTATTTATTTCCTTTGCTTTTGTATTCTGGTATGGGGAAGAAATCGGGCCTACCTTTGTGGGAGCTCTTATCATAGTGGCTTTTTATATCATTCTCGGCCTGTCGATTTTTGGTTTGAGGAATAAACTTTTCATCAATCCCATGGTAAAACGTCTTGCAAAAATCATTATGGAGGAAGAAGATGAGAACCAGTGATCCCTATAAAATCAGGATAAGCCATATCAACTCCCTGGCAGACCTTCAGCGCGAAAAGGAAAAGCTGCAACTGGAGATTGTACGCAGGGAAGAAGGTATCAAATACAATTATCACAACCTTGCCCACCTGCTTTCCTTCCGCAGCCTTTTAGGTACGCTCATAGATGATGTAAGCACTACCACCACTGTAATTGGGAAACTCTTTTCCTTTGGCAAAGAATTCCTGGCAAAACGAAAAAAGAAAAAGAAAGCAAAGCATATGATCATCCCTGAGGAGAAGACGGAATAAAACCATTTCGCCTTGAAATTTATCACCTTTCCCCGGATCATCAATTACATTAAACTTCTCTTCGGATATCTTCTATCCCGTTTATTGAGGAGGCCCTTGCATTACGGGATGCCGGCAGCTGTTTCCATTGAACCCACAAACAGGTGCAACCTGCACTGCCCCGAGTGTCCCAGCGGCATGAAGATGCTCAGCCGGGATGCGGGGTTCATGAACATCGACTCGTTCCGTTCAATAATTGACCAGCTTTCGCCTCAACTAACCTGGGTTACCTTGTATTTCCAGGGGGAACCTTTCATGAATCCGGGCTTCTTTGATTTAATCTCGTATGCAAGAAGCAGGAATATTTTTGTAAGTTCATCCACCAACGGGCATTTCCTGGATATGGACAATGCAAAAGCCACTGTGCAATCGGGCTTAAACCGCCTGATCATCTCCGTCGACGGTACCGATCAGCAAGCTTATGAAGCATACCGTGCAGGGGGTTCTTTGAAAAAAGTGGTTGAAGGAATAAGAACACTTGCCGATGTAAAAAAGTCGGCCCGCAGCAGTACTCCGAAAATTATCATTCAATTTCTTGTACTTAAATCGAACCAGCACCAGGTTAAAGAGATCCGCAGAAAAGGCATTGAATGGGGAGGTGATAAAGTGGAGGTTAAAACCGCCCAGTTTAACGATTTCAGCCATGGCAACCCATTAATGCCATCCCCGGGGAAATATTCAAGATACAGGATGCAGGATGCAGGATGGAAGATAAAAAACATCTTACCAAATCATTGTTTCAGGATGTGGGCTGGCTGTGTGATGACCTGGGACGGTACGATTGTGCCATGTTGTTTTGACAAGGATGCTCAGCACCCTCTCGGGGAAATCAAAACAAGAAGTTTCAGGGAAACCTGGACCAGCAATGAATACAAGGATTTCCGGCAAAGGATTTTAAATGAGAGGGAGCAGATCACCATCTGCAAAAACTGCACTGAAGGAATGGGCCTCAGCAGGTGGTTTTAGTGTAGTACTTACTTTTTATATTTGCATGCCGGTTACGGTATTATGACCGGCTGAATTTCATTTTATGGCGAAGATACTTGAAGCTTGTGTCAATTCAGCTGTTTCGGCAGTCGCCGCGAGGAATGGGGGCGCCGACCGCATCGAACTCTGCGAAAACATGATGGAAGGGGGCTGCACCCCAAGTGCCGGTACAATAAAGTTTGCAAGGAAAGAACTGCAGATACCCATCATGGTTATGATCCGTCCCAGGGGAGCCGATTTTCTTTATTCCCATGATGAGTTTCAGATTATGAAAAACGACATCTGTGCAGCCCGGGACCTTGGTGCCGACGGCGTTGTTTTCGGGATCCTGAATCCCGACGGGAGCATAGATCTTAAGCGTATGGGAGAGCTTGTTGAGATGGCAAGACCGATGCAGGTAACCTGTCACAGGGCTTTCGACATGACAGCTGATCCCTTTAAAGCCCTGGACGACCTGAGAGATCTAGGGATTGACAGGATTCTTACATCCGGCCAAAGCGATAGTGCCCTGCTGGGGGCTGCTCTTATCAGGGAACTAATAAATTACGCGGAAAAACGCATCATTATCATGCCAGGCCATGGTATCAAAGAACATAACCTGTCTGAAGCTATAAATCTGACCGGAGCTTCGGAGTTTCACATGTACCTGCCCAAACAAGTCGGGAGTGCAATGACCTTCACCAGGGAGGGTGTGAAGATGGGGAAACCCGATTTGTCGGAATACGGGTATGAGCTTATAGATGAAGAAAGGATAAGAAGAGCGAAAGAGATAATGAATAGCTAGAATCATTGCGATTATCACTCCAAAACGATCATCACGTAAAAAATGTCAGATATTCTTAAGATTGCCAATGAGTTCAGTATCCGGGGAGAGCCCTCCGGCTTTGTACGCATAGATTCAGGTCACATCAATGATTCTTACAGGATCAGGATTTCCCCCGTGGGATCGCAGGAATATATGTTGCAAAAGATAAACCACCGGATCTTTTCTGATGTTCCTGTTCTAACCTGCAATATTCTGAAGGTCACAAAACACATATCGGAACAGCTGAGGAGGCAGGAGCCGGGGATCCCCTTTGTTGAGCTTTTTCTGATCCCAACCAGGAACAACATGTTCTTTTATCCCGACGGGGAGGGGAATTTCTGGAGGATGTTCAATTTTATTGATGGAAGCAGGAGTTTCGACCAGGTTCCCGGTCCTGAACATGCCTATGAAGGGGGCAGAGCTTTTGGATTGTTCCTTAAACTGACAACGGGGATGGATATTGCGGGCCTGGCTGAGACTTTAAAAGACTTTCACAATATCGAAACCCGGCTTGAAGCGTTTCGAAGGACATGTGCCGAAAACCCTTGCAAACGGGTTGAAATGGCAGGCAATGAAATCAGGTTCATTGAAGAACGTGCTGAAGAAATGCACACTATTCTCAGGCTTGGCCGGTCGGGTCAGATCCCTTTAAGGGTTACCCACAATGACACCAAGTTTAACAATATTCTTTTTAACAGTCACAACAAGGCAATATGTATTGTCGACCTTGACACTGTGATGCCCGGTTATATTCTTTATGATTTCGGGGATGCAATCCGCACCGGTGCCAATTCCGGGGCTGAAGATGAGGCTGATCTTCAGAAAGTTTTGATTGACATGGATCTTTTCAGTGCATACAGTAAGGGTTTCCTCGAGTATGCAGGAGGAATTCTTACTAAAGCGGAGAAAGAGCAGCTTGCCTTTTCAGCCCGGTTCATGACTTTTATTATTGGACTGAGATTTCTCACCGATTTCCTGGATGGTGATAACTATTTTAAAACCAGGTTCCCTGCCCACAACCTCCAAAGGGCCAGGACCCAGTTTAAGCTGGTTCAAAGCATGGAAGAGAATTCACCGGCCATGGAAAAAATAATTTCTGATCTTTGCAAATTAACATCCTGAATAAAACCCATATGCTAAAAAACTTAAACTCCACGGCAATTCTCATTTGTTTGCTGCTTTTTATTTCTGCAACCGCTCAAACGAAAAATGAAATCAACATTATCCCTAAACCTGTTTCTGCTAAACTAAAAACCGGCATTTTCGAGATCACTGCGAACACTATTTTATATGTTTCTAAAGCTGACGCCGAAGAAGCGGTCACAGCGGGATTTTTCGCCCGCCTCATGGAGAATGCAGGGTTAAAGGGAATGAAAGTGACTGAAGCTCCGAAAGATTTAAAGACGGTTAAAAACGGGATCTTTTTCCTGTTCAGCAAAAAAGGAAAAATGCCCCCCGAAGGTTATACACTGAATATTTCCCCTGACAGGGTTATCATAGAAGCGGTTTGCTCATCAGGCTTGTTTTATGGGTTGCAAAGCCTTATACAGCTTCTGCCTCCCGAAATTTATTCGGGGAAGAATGAGAGCAGGAACCTGAGGCTCACCATTCCCTGCCTTGAGATCAGGGATTATCCCAGGTTTGCTTACCGCGGCATGCACCTGGATGTTTCCCGTCATTTCTTTCCAAAAGAATTCATCAAACAGTATATTGACCTTATCGCAATGTACAAAATGAATGTATTTCACTGGCATCTGACCGACGATAACGGCTGGCGCATCGAGATTAAAAAATATCCCAGGCTTACAAGTATCGGAGCCTGGAGGGTTGACCATGAAAATGCGCCCTGGAACCAGCGTCCTCTTCAAAAACCTGGCGAAACCGCAACCTATGGGGGATTTTACACCCAGAATGATATACGCGAGATCGTTCAGTATGCCGCACAACGGTATGTCTCGATAATTCCTGAAATTGAAATGCCTGCACATTGTGTTGAGGTACTCGCGGCTTATCCTGGATTATCCTGTACCGGCGGCCCATTTACTGTGCCTCCCGGATCTTACTGGCCAAACATTGACATATTTTGCGCCGGGAATGATTCAGTGTTTACATTCCTGCAGGATGTGCTCACCGAAGTCATGGAACTTTTCCCGTCAAAATACATACATATCGGGGGGGATGAGGCTGATAAAACAAACTGGAAGACCTGCCCTAAATGCCAGGCCAGGATAAAAGCCGAAGGACTTAAAGACGAAAATGAGCTTCAGAGTTATTTCGTAAAACGAATTGAGAAATTCATCCTCTCGAAAAACCGGAGAATGATAGGATGGGACGAGATCCTCGACGGAGGGATTGCTCCCGAGGCGACGGTGATGTCGTGGCGCGGGGTTGAAGGCGGGATTGCTGCGGCCAGGCAGGGACACGATGCCATTATGACACCCGGGGATTACTGTTACTTTGACCATTACCAGGCCAATCCTGAAACGGAGCCAAAAGCCATCGGGGGTTTCCTTACCCTTAAGAAAGTTTACTCTTATGAACCTATCCCCGAAGAACTCAAGGCCGACGAGCAGAAACATATACTGGGTGCTCAGGGCAATGTTTGGACGGAATTCATCCCTTCTGTAAAACAGGCCGAATATATGGCCCTGCCACGAATGATAGCTTTGTCTGAAGTTGACTGGTCTCCTAAAGCAATTCGCGATTTCAGGGAATTTAAAACAAGGTTGAATGTGCATCTGAAGAAACTCGATTATTTGAACGTCAACTATTCTCAAGGCTCATTCAGGGCAGATATCAATACCATATTCGACAGGAAAACAGGGAAGGTAAAGGTTGTTATTTCCTCCGAGCAGCCTGGAATCCCTGTATATTACACCCTGAACGGGAATGAACCCACAATGAAATCCGCAGTCTATACTGAACCCTTTGACATCGGGAGCAATACGGTAATTAAAGCCGGTTTGTTTGCTGACGGGAAACTTAAAGAAAAGACCAGTGAACGCAGTTTCCTGTTTCACCTTGCAGTCGGCAAAAAGATACGGTACCTGACCAAATGGTCAGAGAGGTACCCTGCGGGCGGGGAAACAGCCCTCATCGACGGACTCAGGGGCAGTAAAAATCATCATGACGGCCTGTGGCAGGGTTATCCCGGAAACGACATGGATGTTATTATTGATTTCGGGAAGGTAATTCCTGTCACATCGGTAATGACAACCATGCTTCAGAACCAGAAAGCCTGGATCTTTCTCCCAAAATATGTAGAATATTCTCTTTCTTC